>NZ_JASLDS010000051.1 GCF_030151385.1 Soonwooa sp. | reverse complement strand
CTTGGTTGTTATATTTATGTCAATGATCTCTTTTCTTTTCGCATCCTCGGCTTCTTTTATTCTGTCATCTTTCTGCCGATTTGCGAGTGCAAAAGTAAAAACTTTTTCCGACCTACGCAAATGTTTTTAAAAGTTTTTTTTAAAAAATTCTCTAAACTCATCTACCTTAAATCTAAATACTCGTCTTTAATTATCTCCTGCGCTTGCTTGTCATTTCTGATTTGCGAGTGCAAAACTAAAAACTTTTTCCGAATCTCGCAAATGTTTTTTCAAGTTTTTTTTCTTAACCCGAAAAGCATTTGTCTCGTTTCTTTTATTATTGTTTCTAGTATCTTCTGCGCTGCTTACCACTTCTGATTTGCGAGTGCAAAAGTAGCTCCTTTACTCCTCCCAATCCAAACTTTTTGTAAACTATTTTTTAATTTAACTTTAACTAGCTTGTTTTCAGATCAGTTTATTTTTGATTGTTCGTTTTGGAATAACCACAAAAGCAAACAAAAGCTTTAATGGAAACTTGGAAGTGGAGATTTTGCAATGCGTTCTATATAATAACCTAGAAAAGTAAATGAAACTTTATCGCAAAGCAAAACAAAGATTTTTATCTTTCATTCTGCTTTTAAGAGAAACAAAGGTGTAAAGCTTATATATGAAAGACAATGTCTGTTTGTGTAGATAAAAGTATAACAGCAAAAGGGAACAAAAGGTTTATTAAATATTTAAGTGGAGATTTTGCAATGTGTTCTATATAATAACCTAGAAAAGTAAATGAAACTTTATCGCAAAGCAAAACAAAGGTATTTTGTTTGTCATTCTAATTTTAAGATAAACAAAGGTGCAAAGCTTATATATGAAAGACAAGGTTTAGTTGAAGAGATCAGCTTAACCGCAAAAGGGAATAAAAGATATGCAACTATGAGTTTTGGAAATTTCAAAATCCTAATTCGTAATTCTAAATGAAATTCCGTAAATCTAAAATCAACAATCGTAATTCAAAAAAATTATCACGAATCTGCAATAGGGATGGAAGCGGCATCCTTGGAGCGGAGCGAGGCGACGGTGCTTCGGGATGTGTAGCGACCGAAGCATAGGCGACCGAGCGTAGCTTCCAAGATACAGCGGATAGCCCGACCGAGCTAGCAAAGACTCAGCCCAGCGCGAGGATTGCCCGAAAAAAGATTAGTCTCATATCTGTAATATTTATATAATGACTAGATTCGCATAAAAAAACAATGAACCTTTATGATATTATCAATTCTCAATTTCAACTTTCGCCAGAAGCTACCAGTATTCTAATCGACATGTTTGACAAGATTGAACTTCCGAAACAAAGTTTGATTTTAGAAGCCAACAAAGTAGAAAAACACTTATATTTTATAAAGAAAGGACTGGTTCGTGCTTATACTGAAATCGATAGTCAGGAAATTACATTTTGGTTCGGCACTGAAGGGCATCTCATCATCCCAATGAATAGCTATGTTTTTGGAAATAAGAACTACGAAAATATCGAACTTCTTGAGGACTGTATATTATATAGGATAGAAATTGCAAAACTTCAAAACCTCTATTTTGAAAACAAAGAAATCGCAAATTGGGGTCGACGTCTTGCCGAAACAGAACTTGTTGCTACAGAGCTGCGTCTCATTAATCGCATCTCGATGCAGGCAAAAGATCGTTATCTAGACCTACTCCACCAACATCCCAATCTTTTGCAAAGGGCAGCTTTGCGTCATATAGCATCATATCTCGGTATTACACAAGTTAGCTTAAGTAGGATTAGAAGTCAAATTACTTTTTAACATTTGAAAAAAGATTCTTGATGAAAATGGTCGACCTTTGCGTAAAATATTTATCAATGAATTGGATTATACTAATTATTGCAGGACTTTTTGAAGTTGCCTTTGCGTCCTGCTTAGGAAAAGCTAAAGAGACGGCTGGAACGGAATCATATTTTTGGTACGCGGGATTTTTAGTATGTTTAATCATCAGCATGCTTGGTCTAATTAAAGCAACACAAGTACTTCCAATAGGAACAGCCTATGCTGTATGGACAGGCATTGGCGCCGTCGGAACCGTTTTGGTGGGGATTTTTGTTTTTAAAGAACCTGCAACATTCTGGAGATTATTCTTCATCACTACACTTATTGGATCAATTGTCGGACTAAAGTCTGTGAGTCATTAAACTGATACAATAAAAATAAAACCCCTTTTTAAAATTAAAAAGGGGCTAATTTCAAACTTGAAAATTTGGTAAATTTTAAATATGTGTATGTGATTTGAAATGTGTCCCAAATGTAAATATAAATTTATATCATCCAAAGTTTTTTTTCATTTTTTTCAACAATAGTCCTGAAAGGATATTAAATCATTACAAAAACAAAGGCTAGGCTTCATAAAAGGCAATTAATAAGTTACCTCACAAAAAGAAAACTAACAGAAAAACTATTCTTATCTTCGCAACATATTTAAATGAAATGAAAAAATTAATTGCAACAATACTAATAGGTAGCTCAACAATAGCATTTTCCCAAAATATTTCCGATTACGAATATATATATGTTCCTGCTTCTTTTGAAAAAAAAATGGATAAATTCAATTTGCGAAATGTATTAATCCAACAATTAACCGCAAAAAAATATAAAGTAATCCAAGAAGATAATAAGTCTTGTGCAGTTCTAAAAGCCAATCTACTAGACGACAGTTCTTTTCTTAAAAACAAAGTAAAAATTGATTTTACAGACTGTAACGGAAAACTAATTACCGAAGCAAAAGGAAGTTCGGATGATAAAGATTTTGAAACAGGCTATCCTGAAGCATTGAAAAATGCCTTTCTGAAAATCTCGATGTCTAATCCAAAAACCACAACTACGCTCGAGGAAATTAAAGGTAAAAATGAAGTGGCAGTATTAAAAGAAATTACCGAACCAACGAAAACCACTTCGTTACCCAATCAATCTGTTAGCAACGCTTTGTCGTACACTAATGGTGAGCAGACCTATCAATTGGTAAAACTGGGTCAAAATCAATTTATACTTGTATCATCACAGAGTTCGGTTCCGTTTGCAAAATTAACCGAAAGCAGTAAAGCTGGTATCTTCCATGTGGCATTGCAAGACAACACGCCAACAATGGGCTACTCAGAAAATGGAAACATCATAATAGATATTCCAAAATCTGATGGTACTTTCTCCAAAGAAATTTTTATCAAAAAATAACCACCCAAAAGCAGCGAATCTCTCGCTGCTTTTTTTTTCAAAAAATAATATTTTGCTTTTAGAAAGTTTTTAAGAAAAAATACTTAAATTCAAATATTTAAACATCAATTCGTCATTATTAATATGCAGTCACAAGGAGACCTCAAAAATCTAAACAAATCAATTTCCGTCGTGTTATTGGTATGCATTTGTGTTCTCCTAATGATTTTCACTCTACAAGGACCTTATGACGAGTCGGCAATTTTTGAAGCATTTTTCTTTTTACTAATACCAATCACCGTTTTCCAGATTTTATATGTTATTGTGTATAAAGTTTCAAAAAAAACTATTGCCTTCTGGTTGATGATTGTACTCATAATATTTTCAGTAATTTTTTGTGGACTTCTCTGGTATGCAAGTCAATTAGCAAAAGGATTTAATCATTAGACTATGCTGAAAAAACTAAATATTTTTAACAAGATACTAGCATTAATTGTCCTTGCTTTAATTGGTGCTAACATTTACTATCTATTCCGATACAAAAGTTGGGATCGTTATTATTTCGCGTCCAGCGTTACAGTACCAAAGTCCTACCCTATTCATATTGACGAAATCTTTTTTAAGTATCCAAATGACGACATCGGAGCGAGCTTTTACAAAAGCACCGACGAAGTCAACAATTTTGGTAGCGATTGGGGACATGCTTATTACTTTCCAGAAGCGCCACATCCAATACGCCTACCAAAAGAATTAGCTTTATCTTATTTCGATTATCGCGCGAACAAATTTTATTCTACAAGAATTGCATTATCTCCAGACGAAATCAAAAAACACTTCACGGAAGCTGAAAAAGGAAAAAACTTTACAGATTTGTACAATGTTAATGGTGATGTCAAGGGTTTGATATTTCTTGTAGGAATCGCAAACAATGGTAACATCATGCTTTGGTTAAAAGGAAAAAACTACGCCAAACTTTTGTTCAAAAAACATTTGGAGCCAATCCCAATTTCGAAATCTTTTAATTACGAAAATTTTAAAACAGAGGAAGCATACAAAGCAAAATTTTTCGAATATTTATCGGACTCTATCAAACAAAAAATAAATGCTGGTTGGGAAGCAAAAGCAAACTACATCGATAGTACAAAACAATTTAAAGAATCTCTTGATTAACAATGTATGATTTAATTACTAAAATAACCAGCGAGCCAACACCTTTACCATTGCTAATTTTTTTAGTTGGTTTTTCGCTTGGCATCGCATTATTTCATTATATCTTTCTGTCGGCACTTTTTAATATGAACGCCAAAATAGCACGTCTATTTTTCATATTAGATCCCGTCGTACTAATTGTCACATGGCTTATTTGGCCACATTACACCATTGTCAGTCTTCTACTTTTATTTTTATCACTCATTTTATTTGCGATAATCGGAATGATTCTCTCCTTGTTTCGAAAAGATGAAGATACCGACGATTATGTTAGCAACAGAAATTTTAATAAAAAATACAATCAAAAAGCCGAAAAAACCTCTGCAAAGCAAATATTCTTTGTCATCTTATTTTTCGCATCAGGAGCTCTTTTATTTCACTTTTGGGGAGCTAGCGGAATTGTCCTTTTATTTGTCGGAGCATTAGCGATTGGTTTTGCAGCACCAACTAATAACAAACGTTTTCTAAAAGCGCAAGCCAATCTACCAACTTCAAAAGTGCGATCTGTCGCAATGGGCTTGGCAGAACTGCAAGGAAAATGTCAAACTCTGACGACTGCAAAATCTCCGATTATGGCGAAAGATTGTATAGGATTTCGGTACACCATCGAGGACGAAGACACCGATAAAGATGGTCACACAACTTACACAACAAAACTAGACAAAACGGTCTGCGAAGATTTTATGCTGATGGATGACACTGGATCTATTCTGGTGAAAGGTGCAAATATTTCTTTTGTTTGGTTAGAGCAAGACACCCAATATTATGACAACAGCCAGCGTTTCACGCAATACTTGCTAAAAGCGAATCAGGAAGTCTTATTAGTTGGTAACGTTAGTTTGGAAAACAACAAACCTGTCGTTGCCTATGATTCTTACAACAAAACTTTTGGCTTAAGCGATGTTAATCAACTTGAGCTCTACAACAATTCGGTTCCATTGTTGAAGCAAGCAAAAGCTTATGCTACAATTTTTGCGATTCTAAGTGCTATAATTTTGATAACACCAATGTATTTCAAAGGCAATAAACTTATTATTGAAAAGCCAAACTTCAACTTTTTCAATTTTAAAAAAGATAAAGAGCCTAAAACAATAACAGACTTTAGTGAAGAAGATAATGCTGAACAACCAAGCGCAACAGAGTAATTTAAAAAAATGAACGAAGAAATACTTTTCTATATAATAATTGCAGTTGTCATTATATTGATAATTGCCTTCATCATTGGTATATTTAACAAAATCATATTCTTAAAAAACAATGTTGACAAATCTTTTGCAAATATTGATGTTGTCCTAAAACAAAGAACAGACGAAGTTCCGAATCTCGTTGCAGTTGTCAAAGAAGCAAAAAACTACGAAGCAACAACTTTGGAAAAGTTGACAACTTTACGTTCTCAATATCAAAATACAGCTTCAACAGAAGATAAGGTTAAGCTTACAAACCAGTTTGAAAAAACTTTAAAATCAATACTAATCATTGCCGAAAATTATCCCACGCTAACTGCCAACAACAACTTTATGGCGCTACAGCAGAGGCTCACAGAGCTAGAAAACATTATCGCTGACCGCAGAGAATATTACAACGACAGTGTCAACCTTTACAATATTGGTATTCAGGAATTTCCGAATCTGATTATGGCAAAAGTCTTTTCGTTTAAGAAAAAAACAATGCTAGAAGTAACAGAACAAGAAAAGAAATATGATGGAATTAAATTTTAGCATATTCACGAATCTTCTTATCACCATTGAAAAGAATCCTTCTACAATGCTGCTTATCGCAACAATTGGCGTATTCTTTTATATGATTTTCTTGGGTTTAGTTCTTTGGCCATTTGACAATTTTATCAAAGCCAAAAATTTATCTCCTAAAATAAAAACATATTTCTATGCTCTCGGAATAACACTGTTATTTGGTTCGCTGACACAGATTTTATTTTATTTGCTAGGTGTTTCAGGACTCCATCTTGCAGCAATTTGGTTAACACTTCATACATTGAGTATCTTTTTTAGTTGTTTCCATTTCACTAAAATGGATAAAATTATGAGCAAACTAATTCAAGAAAAGAAGGCAAAACTAAATATGAAAACAACTTAGCTTAAAACACATTTTGAAAAATAAAAACATCGACAAGGCATAACACATCATGGAGTTAAATAGTTATATCCGCGAAATCATTACTACAATTGCAGTAGAACCTGCAACGATGGTATTTGTAGCTGCTTTCGGCATTATTTTGTACATGCTTGCCATTGGCTTATTGCTTTGGCCTTTCAATAGATTTTACAAAAATGCAAAATATGCAATGGTCGTTAATATCTATTTTTATGCAATCGGAATTACTTGGATTGTCGGTTTTGTGACCATGGCAATTCTCCTGCTGTTAGGCGTTTCGGGATTACATTTATTAGCAATTTGGCTTACGCTTCATGTTGTTTGCGTTTTCTTTTGCGCCTTCAACTACCAAAGTTTACAACGCGCAATCAACAAGTTATCATCTGCGAAAAAAAACAAATAGCTTCTTTACACTATTCTCCAGAATTAAAATATTCCCAAACGACTTTAGCTTTGGACTTTCCGAGGATTTCTTCCAAAGTTTCGAGGCTCGCCTCTTTTATTCTTTTTACAGATTTTAATTTTGATAGAAGCAATTCGATTGACTTTGGCCCAACGCCTGGTATTTCTTCCAACTCCGATTTTATAGTTGAATTTTTACGGCGTGTTCTATGATGTCTTACGCCAAATCTGTGCGCTTCATCGCGTACTCTTTGCAAAATTTTTAAAGTTTCAGACTTTTTATCTAAATATAACGGAATAGGATCATTCGGGAAAAATATTTCTTCCAAACGTTTTGCAATACCTACAATTGTAATTTTACCGTAAAGACCTAGTAATTTAAGACTCTTCACCGAAGAAGATAGTTGACCTTTTCCACCATCAATCAAAATTAGTTGTGGCAACTCTTCACCTTCGTCCAACATTCTTTTGTAGCGTCGATAGATGACTTCTTCCATCGTTGCAAAGTCATTAGGACCTTCCACAGTTTTGGGATGAAAAATTCTGTAATCGGCTTTGCTAGGTTTTCCATCTTTAAAAACAACACAAGCCGAAACAGGATTAGTCCCTTGTATATTCGAGTTATCAAAACCTTCGATATGGCGCGGTTCCACAGGCATTCTCAGCAAAGTTTTCATCTCTGCCATAATTCGGTTGGTGTGGCGATCAGGATCAACAATTTGCACTGCTTTCAATTTTTCTAAACGATATTCGCGCGCATTTTTCTCCGACAATTCTACGATACGTTTTTTATCGCCAACTTTTGGGACGATTAACTTAACATTCGGAATCTCAACTGACAAATGAAATGGTATCAAAATCTCCTTAGAATCCGAACCAAATTTCTGACGAATTTCGATTAACGCTTCTTCCAAGATATCTTCATCGGTTTCATCCAAAATCTTTTTAATCTCTGTAGTAAAACTCTGGATAATGTTTCCGTTTCTAATTTTAAAGAAATTAACGTAAGCCGCCGTCTCATCACTGGTCATCCCGAATACATCTACATCATCAATATTAGGATTGACAATGGTATTTCTGGTTTGATAATCTTCCAAAGCATCGATTCTTTCTTTAATCATCTGCGCATTTTCGAACTTTAGTTCTGCAGCATAACGCATCATTTGATTGCTCAAATACTCTTTTGCTTTTCGGAAATCACCTTTAATAATACCTCGTATCGCGTCAATTTTTTCATTGTATTCCTCTTCGGACTCCAAACCTTCGCAAGGTCCTTCACAATTTTTGATATGATATTCCAGACAGACTTTATACTTCCCAGCTTCTATTTTGTCCGCCGAAAGATTTAGGTTACAAGTCCGAAGTTTGTAGATATGTTTAATAGTATCAAGCAGAATCTTCGCAGGTCTAATCTTGGCATAAGGACCAAAATATTCCGAACCGTCTTTAATAACCGTCCTCGTCATAAAAATCCGTGGAAAAGGCTCGTTCTTAATACAAATCCAAGGATAAGTTTTATCGTCCTTTAACATCACATTATAAAACGGTTGATGCTCCTTTATCAAATTATTTTCTAATAAAAGTGCCTCATACTCACTATTAACAATGGTCGTCTCTAACCGAAAAATCTTCCCAACCATAATTTTGGTTCGGTAGCTCGACAGGTTTTTATTAAAATAAGACAAAACCCTTTTCTTAAGATTCTTGGCTTTACCAACATACAACAATTGATTATTCTTATCATAATATCGGTAAACGCCTGGATCGGAGGCCAAGGTTTTCAGCTGAAGTTCTAAATCGGAGTTCATACAACAAAAATACTAAATATGTCACTGCCAAAAGCTCATTAAATTTCATTATTTTTAACCAAAATTTACAAAAATGATATACGGTATTGACCAATTCTCTTATACAGATGTTTTAGAAATTTGTAAAAACCCTTCTAAAGCAAAACTTAACAAAACGGCAAAAGATCAAATTCTAAAGTCACAAAAAAACGTTGCAAAAATTGTTGCTTCGGATGATACGGTATATGGCATCAACACTGGTTTTGGACCACTTTGTGATGTGAAAATTTCTGAAGAAGAAACTGCACAACTTCAACATAATCTTATTATTTCGCACTCTGTTGGTGTTGGAAAACCGATTGATAAAGAACTTTCAAAAATTATGATTATTGCGAAAGTTCATGCCTTGTCAAAAGGATTTTCCGGTGTTTCTTTGGATGTTATCGAACGTTTGATTTTAATGCTCGAAAAAGATATTATCCCTGTTGTGCCAGAGCAAGGTTCTGTTGGTGCTTCAGGAGATTTGGCGCCTTTGTCACATTTGGTTCTTCCATTGCTTGGTCTTGGTCAAGTTTGGGATGGCGATACAATTGTTGAGACAGAAGTTGCCCTTAAAAAACATAAACTAAAAGCCTTGAAACTTGGTCCAAAAGAGGGTTTAGGCTTAATCAACGGAACACAATTTATTCTAGCACACGCGATTAAAGGTTTAGAAAAAATGGAATATCTTCTTGACCTTGCTGATATGACTGCAGCGATGAGTCTTGAAGCTTACAGAGGTTCGGCAAGTCCTTTTAAGAAAGAGTTGCACGAGATTCGTCCATTTGCTGGAAGCAAAAAAGTAGCTGCTAGAATGGTGAAATTCCTAAAAGGTTCTGACAATCTAAAATCGCATGAATTCTGTGATCGTGTACAAGATCCATATTCTATGCGTTGCGTTCCACAAGTACATGGCGCAAGTCGTAATGCTTTTGAACATCTTAAAATGATGGCAGAAACGGAACTAAATTCTGTAACAGACAATCCAATCGTGTTAAGCGCAGAAGAATCAATCTCAGGAGGAAATTTCCATGGACAATTGATGGCTTTACCTCTTGATTACGCTACTTTGGCAGCTGCTGAATTGGGAAATATTTCCGACAGAAGAAGTTATCTTTTATTAGAAGGAAAATTCGGACTTCCGAGATTATTGACAGAAAGCTCTGGACTTAACTCAGGATTTATGATTCCACAATACACCTCAGCAGCTTTAGTAACAGAAAACAAAACCCTTTGTTTCCCTGCTTCAGCGGATTCTATCCCGACAAGTTTAGGTCAAGAAGATCACGTATCAATGGGAAGTATTTCGGGAAGAAAGTTCAATCAAGTTTTGGATAATTTAGTGAATATTCTCTCAGTAGAATTGATGTTTGCCGCGCAAGGATTAGAATTCCGTAGACCTGCAAAATGTTCAAAAATTATTGAAGAAAATTTCAGCATCATTAGAAGGGTTGTTCCAAAATTAGAAGAAGACAGACTTATCGGAAAAGATATGTTAGCAATTGCAGATTTAATTAGAAATAGAAAACTAAACGTAATCGTTTAACATGAAAAAGATATTTCTAGTATCGGCATTTTTGGTTTCAGCAATATCTTTTGCACAAACAAAAGAACAAAAGGTCGAAAAACTATTAGACTTAATGGGAACAACCAGCAATATGAAATTGATGTTTGAGCAAATGATGAATCAATATCAGAAATCATATTCTTCCGTTCCTTCTGCATACTGGGAAAAAGTTCGATTAAAAGTCAATTATAAAGAACTTCAATCGAAAGTGGCGATAATCTACGCGAATCATTTCACAGAGGAAGATATTGATGGTTTGATTAAATTCTACGAAACGCCTTTGGGGAAAAAGACCATTAAAGAACTTCCACTTATTATGCAAGAAAGCATGACTGCTGGACAAGAATGGGGAATGGAAATAGCAAGAAAAGTTTTAGAAGATCTAGACAAAGATGACTCTATTAAAACGATGTCACCGCCACCGCAAATGCCTTCAAAAAGTAAATAATATAAAATCCCGAAATGCTCGGGATTTTTTTATTCACCAAATTTGTAATCGAGTGGTAACAAATTTTCAATTTTATTCCTTCCAAAATCGCCATCGGTCAACAAATCATCGGGTGACGAACAATTGCCATCAGGATAGATTTCAAAACTTTGACCTTCGACATACATATAAGAAGACTGCGAAATCGGAAGTTGACTTTTCACAAAACCACTTCCCTTTTTCTCATAAAAATACTTGCTGAACTTAACTTGCAAGATATCGGGAAAAGTCAAATACTTTTGTCCATTGGAAATTTCCAAAATTTTTGAATCTGCCAAATCTCTTTCTACCAACGCCAAAACAAATTGCGACTCTTTGCTTCGTTTTGCAATATCCATAACATCTTCGGGCAGTTTTATAGTATTATTTTGCTTTATCATTTTACGAAAATCAGCCAGCTTTTCGAGTTCTGCTTTTGTGGGATATTTCGGATTGGGGATTTTAATAATCTTGTTGATTTCAAAAGCTTCTTCTCTGGTCTTTTCCAAATAAAGACTTCGTAAAAAATGCATCAGACTGCCGTTGTAAGCATTCATCCTATTGATTTTTGTTTGACCGCTATTTTTGGTTTCTTTAAAAAAACTTGTGCCCGAAAATTTCTGAATTTTAGAATTAAAATCAACGCTAAAATTGATAAGATTGTATTGAATTTCGTAACCCAATTTTTTGTTTTCGATAATTAAAGTTTTGGGGGCTTTAACTTGCAGAAACTTCTTTTGTTTATCATAAGAAAATTTTAAACTACGGACATTTTTGATTTTAACATCATTTTGATTTTCACCAATAAAAGCACTAAGAAAGTAATTGATGTAATTGCGGTAAGCCTCCTCTGTATAAGGAATAATAACAACTTCTTCGATTTCGCTGACTTTGTTAAGGACAACTTTTAAGCTTTTATCAAAATAATCGGAAGCTTTGACAGAAACACTTTCGTAGTCATCTTTTTTAAACACCAAAATTGCATTTTTCTGTCCCAAAACATCCAATTGAAAACTACCATCTTGCGAAGAAGAAGTCGCAATTTTCGTTCCGTCAATATAAACCGAAACGCCCGATATCCTTTGAGACGCATCATTAACAACGCTGCCTTTGATAACTTGTCCGAAAACATTTAACATCGAAAAAAGCAGCAGCACAAAACTCAAAAATACTTTCATAATTCAATATTACTAAAATATTAGTGATAAAAAAAGCTTTTGCTGAGTAACAGATTTAACCTTCGGTAAATGCAATATCAAAAAAACAGATGTGAGAAATCCCCTAACAGGTCGCTCCTACGGAGCTCACACTTTTCCAACATTCAATTTTCTACTAACAGCGCGTTCCTACAGAACTTTTCATTCAGTTAATATTTTCTGAGAAATTTTCTTAATTAACTTAACACAAGCCTATTTGTAGACGAAAACAAATTGATTTTAAGAATTTTATTTTATTCACAAAAAAGGTTTTGCTCTTTTGGAACAAAACCTTAAAAAAATAAAACTATGAAAACTAAATCAATGAACCAGAACACTGGTCATACTTAGACTTCCGCCGATTAATGCATCGTTAAAAAGCGAAAGATTTTCTGATTTATCCTTTAATCCTAAAGTATAGATTAAAGGCAAAAAATGATCAGGCGTCGGTACTGCATATTGCAAACTTGTGCCTTGTTTTTGATAATCAATTAATTTTTGAAAGTCGCCATCCATCAACCAATGATTTGTTTTTTCGCGGGCTTCAATCGCCCAGTCCCAGCCAGAACCAACAGTGTTGATATTCTGCCAATCGACCATTCTTAGGTTATGGACAATGTTACCACTACCAATTATTAAAATTCCTTTTTCGCGCAATTTGTTAAGACGTTGCGCCAATTCAAAATGATATTGCGGCGACTTGGTATAGTCGATGCTTAACTGTATCACAGGAATATTAGCCTCTGGATACATGTGTCGAATTACTGACCAAGCGCCATGATCCAATCCCCAATTGTGATCTTCTTCAACCAAAGTCGGCGACAAAAGTTCGACGGTTTCGAGCGCCAATTCGGGGCTGCCAGGCGCAGGATATTCAACTTCGAATAATTCTTTTGGAAAACCATAAAAATCATGAATGGTCTTCGGATGTTGCATCGCTGTTACAAAAGTCCCTTCTGTAAACCAGTGTGCAGAAACACACAAAATCGCATTAGGCGTCGGGATTTCTTTCGAAATTTTTCTAAAGCCTTGCACAAAAATATTATCCTCAATCGCATTCATTGGAGAGCCATGTCCCAAAAAAAGCACAGGCATTTTTGGTGTCTTCTGAAAGCCTTCGGATATTTGATTTAGATCGTTTAGGTTCATATTTAAAAACGAAAAATTTAAGAAGCGAATGAACACTTCTTAAATCTTCCTGTGATATATAGATAGATAAGTTTAAGCTTGTTTTACAAACTGTAGGTCACCTGAGATTTTTACATCATCGCCAACCATAACACCACCAGCTTCTAGTGCTGCATTCCAGTTAAGACCGAAATCTTTTCTGCTAATTTTTCCTTCGAAAGTGAAACCAGCTTTTGTATTCCCCCAAGGGTCAACATTAACACCACCAAATTCTACTTCCAATTTCACTGGTTTTGTAACACCATTGATTGTTAAGTTACCAGTAATATCTTGGTTAAGTGAATCTGATACGAAAGTGATTTTTGGGTTAAGTTCTGCGTTAAAGAAATCTGCAGATTTAAGGTGATTATCACGATCTGTATTGTTTGTGAAAATTGAATCTACATCGATAAAGGCAGTTGTTTTTGCATTTTGGAATGTGTCATCGTTAGCTTCGATTTCTGCATTAAAGTTTCTGAACTCTCCTTTAACATTAGAAATCATCATGTGTCTAACTTTAAAATTTACTTCGCTGTGTGTTGGGTCTAATAACCATTTAGTTGCCATAATATTTGTTTTATTTGTTTGTTTAAATTTCTATTGCAAATCTAGCACCGCAACAGCTTAGTAAACATTGATTTATGATAACTTTATAGCTTAACCTATGTTAAGAAAAATACACTTTTGGTAGCTTAAAAACCCGAAAAGCTTTATTAATGAATAACTTAGAAAAATTTAAACCAAAAATTTAAAAATTGAGAAAAGTTCGACTTAACAAAAATTTATGATTTTTTGAAGTAAGAACTCACAAACATCATCACGACCATTGCCAATCCAAACAACGAAAATAAAGTGAACGACCAACGCAAATTTGACAACTCAGCAATATAACCAATTAAAGGTGGTCCCATCAAGAATCCCAAGAAACTGATACTCGACACCAAAGCAATTGCCATACTCGGCGGAATACTCGGATGAGTCCCAGCCAAACTATAGACTGTCGGCACACAACAGGCAACGCCCAAACCAACCAACATAAAGCCAATGGTTGAAGTCACCACAAACGGAAACAACACTGACATCATCATTCCGACAAACATAAGCAAACCACTAATCATTAATACTTTTCTGTTTCCCAATTTGGTTATGAGAAGTCCTCCCAGAAAACGTCCTGTTGCCATCATCACCATAAATGAGGTATAGCCGAGAATAACTAACGACGCAGGCGATTTAATAACATCTTTAAAGTAAACGCCCGTCCAGTCGAACATCGCGCCCTCCGTTGCCATACTAAAGAAGCCGACAATTCCTAATTGTATCAAAATAGAATCTGGTCGAAACTTTACTTTTTTACCAGCCGAACTTGCGTGTTCAATTTTTGGAACAAGATATTTAACATTCCAAAACGTGTTAATGATTACCAATCCTAAGATGATTAAAAAATGATAAGTGGTATTAATATGTAGATTAATCGTCAAAAGTCCAATTAAAGCGCCGAAGAATCCTGCCAAGCTCCATCCACCATGAAAAACAGTCATTATCGATTTTCCATACATTTTCTCTACAGCGACTGCTTGCGTGTTAACTGCGACGCTCGCCATATTTCCTGCAACACCGAAAAGCAATAATGAAGCAGCCAGCATATAAACATTGGTCGCGAAAGAAATACTCACCAAAATCAACGCATATATTATAGATACAATTGTGATAACTTTTGCGCTTCCATATTTTGTGTTGATTTTGCCCGAAAGTGCCATTGTGAAAAGTTGCCCCATTGGCAACATCAAAAGCATCGTTCCCAATTGTCCTTCGCTAAGGTGCAGATTTTCTTTAATCGTCGGAATACGGCTTGCCCACGATGCAAAGCAAATTCCTTGACAAAAGAAATAGCCAAAAACGGCTCTACGATATTGTGATAATTGGATGGGTGGCGACGACATTTTAGAAACTTCCGACATGATATTCTGCTTAAAAAAGAATGCAAAAATACGGCTATTTATTAAAAGAGTTTTTGTTCTTTAATTAAATTTAAAATTGATTTGTATTGAGACAAACGATTGTTGAGTTTATTAATTCTTGTTTTAAAACAAATCTTAACAAAAGTTTTAAGATTCAAAATCGATAATAGGAAAATATCAAAAAAAATGACAATTTTCAGACTTTCAAAAGCTTATTCCTAGATTTTAGCTGAAACGAATTCCTTATCTTTGAAACTTAAAGTCGTATTAAATGAATCATCAACCAGTAGAAGGATTTTCAAAATTATCCAAGCAAAGAAAGATAGATTGGCTTATCAGCGAGTATCTATCGAATGACAGAAGTTACGAACAAATTTTACAACAATATTGGAACAACGATTCTGATTTACAAAAACTACACGAAGAGTTTTCGGAAAACACAATTTCCAACTTTTATATGCCTTATGGGATTGCTCCAAATTTTTTAATTGATGGCAAACTTTTGGCGCTTCCAATGGCAGTTGAAGAAAGTTCGGTCGTTGCAGCAGCATCCAAAGCCGCAAAATTTTGGTTGGATAAAGGCGGTTTCAAAACAACCATTATCAATACCAAAAAATTAGGACACACGCATTTTATCTTAAATGTTGAACCTCATAAACTTCAGCATTTTTTCAATTTTAAATTAAAGAAAAAATTATTCGAAGCAACTGAAGATATTACTGCCAACATGAGAAAACGTGGTGGTGGAATTCTTAATATTCGTTTGATTGACAAGACGGAGGAAATGCCAAATTACTTCCAACTAAAAGCAAGTTTTGACACGCAAGATTCGATGGGTGCTAACTTCATCAACTCTTGTCTGGAGCAATTCGGAAAAACTTTAAAAGAAGAAGTAGCTAACGAAGCGGACTTTACACAAGCGGAAAAAGATTCCCTACAAGTTGTGATGAATATCTTGTCCAACTTTACGCCAGATTGTATTGTTCGTGCGGAAGTTTCTTGCCCGATTGATGAGCTGAAAGATGACAGCGGCATTTCTAACGAAGAATTTGCTTGGAAATTTAAACAAGCTGTTAACATCGCCGAAATCGAACCTTATCGTGCAACAACGCACAACAAAGGCATCATGAATGGTGTCGACGCTGTGGTTATTGCAACTGGAAACGACTTCCGTGCTACTGAAGCTTGCGCACACGCTTATGCATCACGCAATGGAAAGTATTCGTCGCTGACACATTGTACAACAGACAATGGTATTTTTAGATTTTGGATTGACTTGCCAATTTCAGTTGGTGTTGTTGGTGGTTTGACCAATCTTCATCCTTTGGTTAAATTTTCGTTAGCGCTTTTAGGGAAACCATCTGCACAAGAATTGATGAGTATTTTGGCTGTTTCGGGACTTGCACAAAATTTTGGTGCTTTACGTTCCTTGGTTACAACAGGAATCCAAAAAGGTCACATGAAGATGCACTTGTTTAACATTCTTAATCAGTTTGGAGCAACCGAGGAAGAGAAACAACATTTTGTCACTTACTTTAAAGATAAAACGGTGAGCCACCACGAAGTGATTGCAGAATTGAACAAATTGCGCGAAAAATAATGAGAAATTTGGGCGTTGCTTTCTTGGTTTTGTCTTTTAGCCTTTGCTTTTCGCAAAGGACGAAAGTCATTGTCACTAATTTGGCGCCCAAAACAGAATCTTCAACTTATCCCTTTGTAGAAATCCCGTCAAATAAAATTGCAAGCGAAAAAATAAATCTTTTTTTGCAGGTTACAGATTTAGAAAATATTCCGAACACACGAAAAAATCCTTTTCAATTAGTAAGTACGGGAACGACTTCTTTTTCGAATTACGTTTCATATTACGAATGGAAAAATTTTCGACCAAAGGAAAATATCTTGAGTTTATTTTTCAGTGGTGAAGCCTCTGGTGCCTATCCTGAAAATTTTGAACAGTGGAAAAGCTTTGACATCAGAACAGGAAATTTTGTTAATCTAAAAGATTTAATCGCACCCAGCGCAATTCCTAAAATTGAGAATTTAGCAGCGAAAAGCATAAAAAAGGAAATCGGAAAATTCCTCAAAGAGATTTCTAAAAACCCTGACGAAAGGGAAAAAGATCAAATTGATCTTTATCAAAATTGTCTCGAAGGCATCGACGTTCGCAGTATAGATTATTTGACTTATTATTTTGAAAAAGATAATTTGGTTTTAATTTCTAGCAAATGCTCTGTTCATACTAATCGTGCGATAGATGATTTAGCGGAGTTTTATATTAGAATTCCTTATAAAAACCTCGATCAATATTTGACAACTTATGGCAAAAATTTAGTTTCAGACAATCCGACTGCCATTCCGCAACCGACTTTAATGAATCGACTTTACAAAGGAAATATTGCTGGTAAATATCCAATCACCTTACTTATTAATGAAATTTTTGATGACACTTCTTTTGGTGCAAAATATTGGTATAACAAGCACAATATATTAATCGACCTTGATGGAAAGCAAAATGGCAATCACCTTTCTATAACAGAAAATGATCATCACGACGAACAATCAATGCAATGGATAAAGCGTGCAAAAATTGAACTCGATGCCAAAGGAAATACACTAAATGGTACTTGGGAAAATCAACAAACCAAAGAAAAATCAACAGTTGAGCTAACCGCTTATTAATTTTAAAACAACAACTAACAATGTTCGGACTCGGATTATCCATTTTTATACTCGCATTTGGAATCTTTTTAAAAGTAACAAAACATCCTGGATTTGCGCCTAGCAAAAGATTTGCATGGTTCTTTATTATCCTCGGAACCCTAACAACAGCAGGAAAAATATTCATATTAATTTCTCAAAATAAAATTTAAAAAATGAAAACATTTACATTAGTATTTGGAGCGTTTTACGGAATGCTTTCAGTGATATTAGGTGCATTTGGCGCACATGCTTTTAAGAGTATGCTTTCTGCGGAACGTCTAGAAAGTTTCGAAACTGGTGTTAGATACCAAATGTATGCAGCATTCTTTCTTTTAATTGTTGGTTACATTTTAAAATTCGATACAGGAAGTCAAAAATGGATTTCGTTAGCGATGATTATCGGAACATTCTTGTTTTCATTCAGTATTTATTTCTTGAGTTTCCAAGATTATTGGGGTGTTAACTTAAAATTCTTAGGACCAATCACACCACTTGGTGGACTGTTTATGATTATCAGCTGGGCAATGTTGATTTGGTATTTTGCAAAGAATAAAATTTAAACATAAAATTAAATATAAGATGAAAATAAAATTATTACTTAGCTTCCTTATCTTAAGCTGCTTGGCTTTTGGACAATCAACCGAAATTAAAGTTGGAAAAATTTTTAAAATAACCTATCCTGATAGTTACATGAGAGCTTATGATCTCAATAATGATGCTGCCTCTCAGAGATCAAATGGCGCACAAGGTAAGTACAGCATTGTTATTCAGGATGAAAAAGCACCTCTTGAATTTTTTAGTGTTAAATTCTCCACAATTGAGGAAACTTTAGAGTTTTATACAAAAGGACTTTTAGAATTAACTAAAGAAAATTCTGTAAAAGAAACAACACCCAAGAAGTTTAAAATCAATAATCAGAATGCCATACAAAAAGAAATAGAGGCCGTTATTTTTGACGAAGCAACGTCAAAGGACATTCCTATTTTCTATTTGTTCACAGTCATCGAAACACCAGAATATTACTATCAAGTTCTGTCTTGGACTCCAAAAGAAAATAAGGCAAAATTTTTGGAAGAGTTTCGCAATATTGCAACAAGCTTTAAAGAAGTCGATTAACAATAATGTTCTTTTTCATTTTCGGAATTAAATCCAAATCTGTCGCAAAAGAAGAGCGCAAAATAATGCGAAATGGATTTCCTGTCAATGCGATAATCACGGTTTCTAAAAAGTATATTGAATTATTTTTTATCCCGATTCTCCCAATTGGAAAGGAATACAGTATTTACATTCCGCACTCTGACGAGTATTTTGAAACTGGTCCATTTTCGAAAATGCCTACCGAATACTTGCAAATTTGTAAAGAGGTCGGCAAAAAGTATTGACACGATAAAAAATGTCAAATTAAATAATTGGGTTTAAATTATTTTATTCCCTCAATTTTATTAAATTTGTAATTCTTAAAAAACAGTAAATAAAACAATAAAAATATTATGAATCTTCACGAATACCAATCTAAAGAGATTTTATCAAAATACGGCGTTGCAATCCAACGTGGTATTGTTGCGAATAATGTTGATGAAGCTGTAGCTGCTGCTGAAAAATTAACTGCTGACACAGGCGCACAAGCTTGGGTAGTTAAAGCTCAAATCCACGCAGGTGGTCGTGGAAAAGGTGGTGGTGTTAAGTTCTCTCCTAACATGGAAAAACTTAAAGAAAATGCTAACAACATCCTTGGTATGCAATTGGTAACGCCTCAGACGTCTGCAGAAGGTAAAAAAGTACATTCTGTATTAATCGCTGAAGATGTATATTATCCAGGTGAGTCAGAAACTAAAGAATTTTATGTTTCTGTATTATTAGACAGAGCGCAAGGGAAAAACATGATCGTATATTCTACTGAAGGTGGTATGGATATCGAGCACGTTGCTGAAGTTACACCACACTTGATCCACCACGAAGTTGTAGATCCTGCTGTAGGTCTTCAAGGTTTCCAAGCTAGAAAAATCGCTTTCAACTTAGGATTAGAAGGTACTGCTTTCAAAGAGTTTGTTAAATTTATCACAGCGCTTTACAACGCTTATGTTGGTATCGACGCTTCTCTTTTCGAAATCAACCCAGTTCTTAAGACTTCAGATAACAAAATTATCGCAGTTGATGCAAAAGTATCTTTGGATGACAACGCATTGTTCCGTCACAAAGATTTGGCAGAACTTAGAGATAAGAGAGAAGAAGATCCAACAGACGTAGAAGCTGGTGACGCAGGTCTTAACTTCGTAAAGCTTGATGGTAACGTTGCTTGTATGGTAAACGGTGCTGGACTTGCAATGGCGACAATGGATATCATCAAATTATCAGGTGGTAACCCTGCTAACTTCCTAGACGTTGGTGGTACTGCCGATGCGCAGAGAGTTGAAACAGCTTTCAACATCATCTTGAAAGATCCAAACGTAAAAGCAATCCTTATCAATATCTTCGGTGGTATCGTAAGATGTGATAGAGTTGCACAAGGTGTTATCGACGCTTACAACAGCATCGGAAATATCCCAGTTCCATTAATCGTAAGATTACAAGGTACTAACGCTGAAATCGCTAAGAAAATGATTGACGATTCTGGACTTAACGTTCACTCTGCAATTACTCTTGAAGAAGCAGCTAACAAAGTAAAAGAAGTTTTAGGAGCTTAATTCTAGAATTTTCACAATAAATGAAAACCTCCAGATGTTATAATCTTGGAGGTTTTTTTATTTATTAAATTTTATTTAACTTTAATCAAAGTAAAGTTATGAAGTATTTGTATCTCTTGTTAAGTCTATTTTCCGTCTCTGTAATGGCACAAAAAGCACCAACTTATGGTGTAACAGATTTTAATTTCATTACACTGTATGAAGAAGATACTTATAATAGTGATACGTGGCTTTACAACATTCTCGATACTGGCTGGGATGTAACAGCATTTGACAACAATGGTCAGTTCAATTTCAAGCGTTTTCCAAATGGTGGAATCACCAATCTTGATGGCTGCATCAGCCTAGACAATTGGGACATGAAATACCTCAGAATTAAATCTAACGATGGTTCAGCATTCAAGTTTAATTCTATATATCTAAAACCTGATGCGAATCTTTTGGTGAATTTTAAAGGCTACCTGAAAGGAAATGAAGTTCCCAACGCGTCAAAAGATTTTAGAACGAATACACCAGAGCGTTGGTCAAAATTTGATTTCGCGGACACTCCCGCATTTGAAAACATTGACGAAATCCGAATCACGCTCAATGTAAGAACACATTTTGTAGGCATTGACGAAATCGACATTTCTGCACCAATTTTGGCGACAACGGAAATCAAGAAAAATCCGATTTCGATTGCAACACTTAGCAATGATTTAATAATCACATCACCATTTGACACTGCAATCAAAATTTTCGATTCACACGGCAAATTAATTTTAAGCCAAAATATTAAAACAGGAAAAACTTCTTTAAAAATGAAAACTTTAGCAAAAGGTGTTTATTTCCTGAATTACACGAATCAAGCCAACATCTATAATCAGAAGTTTCTGATTAGGAATTAGAAGCTTTTGGCGCATCAGTATTTTGCACCATAATATTTGTAGGACTCGTAAATCTAATACCACGTTTAGCCATCTCTTCTTTCACCGCAAGGATGGCATTACTTTTCAAAATCGCTGGACTCGAGCCTGGTTCAACTAAAAATTTAGCTTGAACGCTTACCAAACCACCGTTAATATTGGTAAACAAAACATCAGGTTGTGCTTCTTTGGCTTTATCAAGGTTAGAAATAACACTTTCTATCGCCTCTTTTACTTGAGTTAAATCTTCACTTAAGGGAATGTCAAAACTCAGAATCACTTTTCTTTGAGGCGAAGCTGTGATGTTATAAAAAGGCGCATTAAAAATAACTTGGTTCGGAACATAAACCTTTTTACCTTCGTCATTAATAAGTTTAGTCGTTAAAAATCCAATCTCTTGCACCGTTCCAGAATGGGCACCAATCGTAATGTTATCGCCAACAACAAAAGCTTTGTCAATCCCAACCAACATACCAGAGAAAATACTTGACACCAAATCTTTAAGAGCAACACCCGCAATAACTCCGGCAACACCCAAACTTCCCAAAAACTTAACAAAGAAACCACTGAAGCCCATTATTTCTAGGGAAATAAAAGTTCCCATAATCATAATCAAGAATCTGAAAACACCAACCAGCATCGCAACAGATTCGATTTTACTTTTTGGAAAGGCTTTATGAAAAAGCTTTACAGCAACTTTACTTAGATATTTACTTGATTTAAAAAAGAACAAAAACACCAATAATCCCACAATGAGATTTGGCGTGATCTCGGCAAGACGAACATACCAATCTTTTAACACACCATAGACTAACTCAATATAAGACGAAGTTTGCTCTCCCATAACATAAATTTGAAGTTCGGTATCAAAAAAAATACCATTTTTAGAATTCTTAAACCTTAGAGATTATCTTTCCTATTTTCTTTACAAAATAAAGTCAAAAACCATTATCTTTATCAAAAATAAATCAAAAAAAATCGCTTTCTAAAAATTGGACTCAAAACAGAAAGAATTTTCTCAACTTATCAAAGGCAACCAAGGACTTATCATCAAGGTTTCGCGTTTGTATACCAATTCTTTAGAAGACGAGCAAGACCTCTTCCAAGAGATTGTTTTGCAATTATGGCGCTCCTACGACTCCTTCAAAGGAAATTCCAAAATCTCAACTTGGATGTATCGTGTCGCGCTAAATACCGCAATTACTTTATTCAGAAAAAAAACAAAATCGCCATTAACGAGTGAGTTAGACGAAGTCCACTTCGAATACGAGCAAGAAGAGGACGACGAAAAACAAGCGCAGATTTCGTTACTTTATAAAGTGATAAAACTTCTCCCAAATGTAGAGCGTGCAATTGTGATGATGTATCTAGATGATGTATCGTACAAAGAAATCGCCGAAACATTGGGTATTACAGAGGTTAATGCTCGTGTAAAAATGAATAGATTAAAAAAGACGCTTAAAGAATTAATGACGCAACATGCCTAACAACGACTTCGACATAGACGACCTAAAATCGGTTTGGCAGAACCAAAAAGTAGCGGACGCTTATGAGCAATCCGACATCGAAGCCATGCTCAACACAAAATCCAGAAATTATGTGAAGTATCTTTTATGGATAAGCTTGGCAGAGTTTTTTGTGTTTATAGCTTTACTCATTTTTTCGCTCGTTTCCAAAGATGACCATGTCAATTTCCGCGAAATATTATCGCGTTTGCATATTCAAAATCAAAGTGAAGTCCTACACACGATGGACAAAATCTATTTGGTCATCAAAATTATGAGTCTAAGCTTGACAGGAATTTTCGTGTATTTATTTTATAAAAGCTACCAAAGAATTAGCGTCGAGGATAACCTAAAAGAATTCATTCTCAGAATTATAAATTTTAAAAGGAAAGTCAATGCTTTCATCGCGATTAACATTATTTTATTAATAGGATATATTGTTTCATTCAGCATTTATGTATCCGTTGTGTTGGGAGAGCAAAGCATACAATTAAGCCAAGCAACCAAGCTGGGATTCATTATTGGGATAATTGTAGCATTAATTTTAAGCATTTTGTTAATTGTTCTTTACTACAAAATTTTCTATGGAATTTTGTTAAAACGTCTAAGTAAAAACCTTGAACAACTTCGTCAAATAGAAAGCGAAAAAGAAAACCAATAATTTCACTTTTTTGCTACAAAAGTCAGCTTTTTAGAAAAATTAAAATGCGTATCTTTGCAGCCACATAAAGTTCTTTGAAATGCTTGGAAGACGACAAATCCGCGAAAAAGTAATAGAAAATCTCTATTCTTACTACCAAAACCCTATTAGACAGGAGAATGTAGAGAAAAATCTCATCAGTGAGATTAACAAAATCTACAACCTGTACATTTACCAACTTAATTTTATCGTAGCGTTAAAACACGTTGCAGAAAATCAAATTGAAATTGGTAAAAATAAATACCTTAAAAAAGAGGGCGACATCAATCCAAATCAAAAATTTGTAAGAAATCAAATTCTTGAAAGTTTGGAAAACAATGAAGAACGTAGAAGCTTCACGGACAAACACAAAGAACTAATCTGGGATTTCAACGATGAAGTCCTTGTAAAAACTTTCCAAAGAATAAAAGCTGGCAAACGTTACCAAGAGTATATGTCAACGGAAGATATCTCTTTTGACGAGGATCAAAAATTCATTGGAAAATTATTCCTAAGATACGTTGCTGAAAACAACGACCTACACGATAGATTCGAAGAAATGGAAATGAGTTGGGCAGACGACTATCACATCTCAAACTCCATGATACAGAAAACAATTGGTTTCCTAAAAGAAGATACTCCTAGCCATACTTTAGTTCGTGCAATTAAGGATGATGAAGACGAAGAATTTGCAAGAAAACTTCTTCGCCAAAGTCTTAACAACTGGGAAGATTCTGAAAAGAAATTGGAAGAAAGATTGGTTAACTGGGAGCTGGACAGAGTTTCATTAATGGATAAAATCATTTTGGTGGCAGCTATCACAGAGATGGATTATTTCCCACAAACGCCTTCTAAAGTTATCATTAACGAATACATTGACATTTCTAAAGTCTACGCAACTGAAAAGTCAAACATCTTTATTAATGGTATTTTGGACAAGTATAGCAAAGACAAAAACAGAGCATAATTCTTAATTAATATATTATTATGAGAAAATCATTTAAGTATTTAACAATCGCTGCAATGGCAATTAGCATCGTAGCTTGTAAAAAAAAGGACGAAACTACAGTTGTAGAAGATAATAGTTCAGCAGTTGTGGAAAACCAAGCAACTCCAGAGGCTGGCGCTGAAGACCACACAGGTCACGATCATGCAAATGAAGAGGCAGCAGATCCAGCGTTGCAAGAAGCACAAAAGAATCCTTTAACGACTGTAGCGCTTAAAGAATCGGACTTCGATTTTGGTGAAATTAAAAAAGGAGACGTTGTTAGCCATGTTTACGAAATTACAAATACAGGGAAAAATCCATTAATTATCTCTTCTGTTAAACCTGGTTGTGGTTGTACAGCTCCAGAGTTTACGAAAGAACCGATCCTTCCTGGAAAAACTGGAAAAATTACGCTTAAGTTTGATTCTACAAGTTTTGATGGTCTAGTAAGCAAAGCTGCAGACATCTATACAAATGTTGAGAAAGCACCAATCAGAATTGGTTTCACAGCAAATATCCAACCTAAATAATCACTGATATGACAATATTTTTGCAAGCTGCAGGAGGAGCTTCGATGACACCAACATTAATTATGATGGGTCTTATGTTTGTAGGATTTTACTTTTTGATGATCCGTCCTCAAATGCGTAAACAAAAGCAAGAAAAAACCTTCCAAGAAGCTTTGAAGCCAGGCGCAAAAGTTGTAACAACTTCGGGTATGCATGGGACAATTTTCAGTATTAATGACGATGGTGTTGTGCTAGAAACTTTGGCTGGAAAACTAAAATTCGAGAAAGCTGCAATCTCTAGAGACTTTACAGCAGCACGTTTCCCAGAAACTCTTGGTATTGCTAAAAAATAAGACGTTCTTATTTCGAGATACAAAAAAAGCCTTTCAAATTTGAAAGGCTTTTTTGTTGTTAATATTAAGCATCAAAAATCGTGCAAAACCCATTGCCTTTTAGAAAAAATTTGTAAATTCGTATCGCAGATGTATTTATTTAGTCCGCACATAAAGCTATGTTGAAACAAAATCTACAACTTAAACTAGGTCAAAAACTTGCTCCTCAACAAATTCAATTGATGAAGTTAATTCAGCTTCATACTTTAGAGTTTGAAGAAGAGTTGGAGCGCGAATTGGAAGAAAATCCGGCTTTAGAAAAAGTTTCGGAGAACGAAGGCGAGGAAGACTACCCAGACTCTGGTGAAAATGATTTTGACGACGAAGGCAACGAAAGCATCGAAACAGATTTTGATGTAGACGAATATCTTTATGATGACGAACCTAGCTACAAAACGGCTTCTAGCAACTATTCTCCAGACGACGAAGAATTTGATAATCAATCTTTATTAACAGAAGGCCAAAGTCTCTACGACTATCTTTTGGAACAAATTAGATTGGTGAAAATAGATGGCGAAGATTTACAAATTGCAGAATACCTTATCGGAAATCTTGACAACGACGGTTATCTTCGTCGAGAAATCAAATCTATTGTTGATGATTTAGCATTCTCACAAGGCATCTATACCACAGCAGAAAATGTGACAGAAATCCTTGAAAACTATGTTCAAAAACTAGATCCTGCTGGTGTTGGCGCACGTGATCTTCGCGAATGTCTTTTACTTCAAATTGAAAAAAAGGTAAGCGCTGATCATGCCGTTGGTTTGGCTGCAAATATTTTGAGAAATCAATTCGACGCACTTAGCAACAAGCATTACAACAAGATTATTCAGAAATATGACATCGAAGAGGAAGATCTGAAAGATGCTTTGGAAGTGATTTCAAAACTATCACCAAGAATCGGCGGTAATTTCGACACCCAAACGATTACCATTAACCAAGAGATTATCCCAGATTTTGTTATACAGATTAAGGATAACCAAGTGATCCCAATGCTGAATAGCAAAAATGCGCCTACACTGCGTGTTTCGGAAGAATATAAAGAAATCCTATCAACCTATTCTCATGATAAAAAATCTGCAGAACATAAACAAGCGGCTTTATTTATCAAACAAAAATTAGATGCAGCAAAATGGTATATCGACGCAATTAACCAACGTCAAAATACACTTTTGCAAACCATAACTGCCATTGTCAAACTTCAAAAAGATTATTTCTTAACAGGCGACGAAAAGAACATCAAACCAATGATTCTAAAAGATGTTGCAGACATTACGGGTTTTGATATTTCGACAATTTCTCGTGTTGTTAAAAGTAAATACGCTGACACGCCTAACGGAATCGTTTATCTTAAAAATCTATTCTCTGATAGTTTGACGAATGACGATGGTGAAGAGGTTTCGACTAAAGAAATTAAGAATCACTTGCAAGAAGTTGTCGACAACGAAGACAAGCGAAAACCTTTGACAGATGATGCTTTGGTTGGCATCTTAAAAGAAAAAGGCTACAACATTGCCCGTCGAACGATTGCCAAATATCGTGAACAACTCAACATTCCGGTTGCTAGACTTAGAAAAGAATTATAAAAATAGAGCGCTTCAATTTTGGAGCGTTTTTTCTTTTTGCAAAAGACCACAAAGCCACCGTGTATGTGTGTGATTTTCGTTAATAATTCAGACCGCTCCTACGGAGCTCGGCAAATTTTTGCTTCAAACATTCTATTATCAGAAAGCTCCGAAGGAGCTTAATAATATTTCTAATATCATTTTATTAAAAAAAGCGAATGCGTTTTGTCAAAAAGTTCCAGAGGAACATTCTATTAATAATAATTAAAAATCAAACAGAAAACCTCATTTCACTTCGGCAACAAAACATGAATTCGCTTCATTAAAGCGTTCCAGAGGAACGCTCTGTTAATAGCAAACAAAAACTATCGTTGCGAGCTCCGTAGGAGCGACCTGTTAATGTTATAGATCGCTCCTACGGAGCTAGGTTGATGTTTGATTCAAACTATCTATTAGCAGAAAACTTCTAAGGAGCTTAACAACATTTCCAATATCATTTTATTAAAAAAATATGTTTTTGTCAACAAGTTCCAGAGGAACGCTCTGTTAATAGCCTACAAAAAACTATGCGAAAAGATCCGAAGGAGCTTAACAACATTCACAGCATTATTTTGTTTCGCAAAATGGCAAATACATATCATCAAGCATTTAGCAAAAAGTTTATAAAAAAATAATGTCAACATTAAAAAAAGCTTTCATTTCTGCATTTTTTTTAGTATTTTTAAACAATTCTAAATAAAACTATGTTAGACTTTTTACAAGGGATGGACTCTTTGCAGCAAGCTTTTTGGTGGACTGCAATTGCAGCGAGTTTAATTTTTCTAGTTCAAACAATTTTAACGCTAGCAGGTAGCGATGCTTCCGACGGAATCAATGCGGATTTTGATGGAAATCTCGACCATGCCGATGCACCTTTTCAATTGTTTTCTTTCCGAAACTTGATTAATTTTTTACTTGGTTTTGGTTGGGCTGGCGTTGCATTTTACGAAACAATCAGCAACAAAACTCTATTAGTCATTGTTGCAGCCTTAGTAGGTTTGGTTTTCATCGTTTTGTATTTTGCGATTATCAAACAAATCTTAAAACTTTCCGAAGACAACACTTTCGATATCAACAAGTTGGTCGGCAAAAGCGGTGAGGTATATCTGACAATTCCGTCCGAAAAATCGGGACAGGGAAAAATTTTAATCTCTCTTAATGGTAGTAACCACGAGTTAACAGCTGTTTCAGAAAATGAAAGCATTCAATCTGGAAAATTGGTAAAAGTGGTTCGTATCGAAGACAAAATTCTTGTTGTTGAAAAAATTTAAATAAAACTATAAAATGATTGATGGAATTAATGGGACTTTTATCCTAATTGTAGTACTCGTTTTTGTACTATTCGTAACCTTTATGGCACTTATCTCGCGGTACAAACGTTGTCCGTCGGATAAAATTTTGGTAATCTATGGAAAAACTGGAGGAAGCTCAGCAAAATGTATTCACGGCGGTGGTGCTTTTGTTTGGCCAGTAATCCAAGATTTTGCTTATTTGGATTTAAAACCAATTTCTATTGAAGCCAATTTGACCAACGCCCTTTCTCGACAAAACATCCGTGTCGATGTGCCTTGTCGTTTTACGATTGCGATTTCTACAGAGCCAGACAGCATGGGAAATGCAGCAGAAAGATTGCTAGGACTTTCTCCAGAGCAAATTCAGGAACTTTCTAAAGATATTCTATTTGGTCAGTTGCGTTTGGTTATTGCAACCATGACGATTGAGGAAATCAACTCAGATAGAGATAAATTCTTAGATAACATTTCTAAAAACGTCGATACCGAATTAAAGAAAATTGGTCTAAAACTAATCAACGTTAACGTTACCGATATCCGCGATGAGTCAGGATACATCGAGGCTCTTGGTAAAGAAGCTGCTGCAAAAGCGATTAACGAAGCGATTATCTCAGTTGCGGAACAAACCAAAATCGGGGAAACTGGTAAAGCTGTTGCTGATAGAGAAAAAGACACGCAGATTGCAGAAACGCAAAGAGATCGTGATGTTAAAATTGCAATCACGCAAAAAGATAGAGAAATTAGCATTGCTTCTGCAGGAAAAGATGAGGCGATTGGTAAAGCGGAAGCTGAAAGAGATGCGCGTATTGCGACTTCGGAAGCTAACTCTTTAGCGATTAAAGGGGAAAATGAAGCGAAAATTACCATTGCAAATTCTGATGCCGAAAGAAGACAACGTGAAGCAGAAGCTTTGAAAATTGCCATTGCTGCAGAAAAAGTACAATCGGCAAGAGCTTTGGAAGAGTCTTATTTAGCAGAACAAAAAGCAGAAACTGCCAGAGCGGAAAGAGAGCGTTCTACACAACAAGCCAACATCGTTGTACCAGCGGAGATTTCGAAACAGAAAGCCATTATCGATGCGGAAGCGGAAGCAGAAAAAATCAGACTTCAAGCGAAAGGGGAAGCTGACGCAATCTATGCGAAAATGGAAGCAGAAGCGAAAGGTCTTTACCAAATCCTTACAAAACAAGCTGAAGGTTATGATCAAGTTGTTAAAGCGGCTGGCGGCGATACGAACAGTGCATTCCAATTGTTGTTGATTGAAAAGCTTCCTGAGTTAGTGAAAACGCAAGTTGAAGCGGTTAAAAATATCAAAATTGATAAAGTTACTGTTTGGGATGGTGGCAACAATCCCGAAGGCACCACATCAACAGCCAACTTCGTTTCTGGTATGATGAAAACGGTTCCACCTTTAAATGATTTATTCAACATGGCTGGACTTAATCTTCCTTCTTATCTAAAGGGTCAAGACGAAAAAACAAAAACTGTTGAATCGAATGTCGTTAAAGTGGTTAAAAAAGAAGAACCACCAAAATCAAATGATTCGTCAGGAGAAAATAAAGCATAACAAAAACGCCTTTCAAAAAATTTTGAAAGGCGCTTTTAATTTTATCGAACTTGGTCAGAAACTTTAGTTCCGAAAAGTTCAATTGATTTCAACATGATGTCGTGTGATGGATCACCAATGTCCATATGTCCAATAAATCTTGTCAAACCAAAAGCTTCTTTAACACGATTAATTTTCTCCGCAACCTCATCAGCATTTCCTATGAATAAAGCACCATCGGCGCTGCGTCCACCATCATACTGCATTTTTGTGTAAGGCGCCCAACCACGACTCGCTCCTATCCTATCCATTTGCGCTTTGTAGTTTTCGAAATAATCCTCTATTACTTGCGGATCTTCACTAACAAAAGTGTGCGAATGTATTGCGATTTGCATTTCACTTTCTGGATGACCAGCTTTCAGATATTCTTGTTTGTAAAAATCAATCAATGGCTTGAACTGCATTGGCATTCCTCCAATAATTGCAACAATTAAAGGCAAGCCCAAAGTCGCTGCTCTCAACACAGATTCTGGTGTTCCGCCAACTGCAACCCAAATTGGCAATTTACCATTATTTGTAGCTCTAGGATAGACGGTTTGATTGTTCATTGGTGCTCTTAGTCGACCTCTCCAACTTACATTTTCACCTGAATTTATTTTTAAAAGTAAACCTAATTTTTCTTCAAAAAGTTCATTATAATCCGATAAATCATAACCATAAAGTGGAAAAGATTCAATGAAGCTTCCACGACCAACAACAATCTCGGCACGACCATCCGAAATTTGGTCAATCGTTGCAAAATCTTCATAAACTTTTACAGGTTCTGAAGAACTCAAAACCGTAACACCACTTGCCAATTTTATATTTTTAGTAATACTAGACGCTGCAGCCAAAAGGATTTCTGGTGAGGAAACCGCATAATCTTCGCGGTGATGTTCGCCCATTGCAAAAACATCAATCCCGACTTCGTCCATTAATTTTACTTGGTCCAAAATTTCACGCATTTTGACACCAGCATTTCTATATTTTCCAGTTGTTGGGTCTATTGCTAAGTCTCCAAACATTCCTATTCCTAATTCCATTTTCAATTATTTTTATCAAAATTACGACGCTTTATTAAGATTAATATTGACTTAGGTTAAGAACGAACAAAGCAGAAATCGACAAAAATTTTATATATTTAAAATCAATAAATTCTCAACATGAAAAAGCTCTTTTGTTCCGCATTCGTTAGCATTTCACTACTTTTTTCAGCGCAGAAAAGCAATCAACCAACTTCCAAAATGGAATGGTTTCAGGATGCTAAGCTTGGCATTTTTATACATTGGGGAATTTATTCGGTTAAAGGCATTTCCGAGTCGTGGGCATTTTTTAACAATTATATCAACCACGACAATTATATGAAACAATTGGATGGCTTCACAGCTTCCAATTATCAACCAGAAACTTGGGCTGAATTAATTAAAAACTCTGGTGCAAAATATTCGGTGATTACGACAAGACATCATGATGGTGTTTCGTTGTGGGATTCCAAAGCAGACAAAGCCATTACAACGCTTAGAGATTCGAAAGCTAAAAAAGATGTTTTGACAGCATTTGTTGCAGCCTTAAAAAAGACAGGTCTCAAAACGGGTTTGTATTACTCACTTCCCGATTGGAGTCACGATTACTACGATGTTGCGACACGAACTAAAAAGCGTTATGACATTATCAAAGAACCTCAGCGTTGGAATAATTTTGTTAAATATTACCAAGCTCAACTTGACGAACTATCACAGCAATATCAACCCGATTTAATTTGGTTTGACGGCGATTGGGAACACACTTCCGAAGATTGGAAAGCACCGCAAACTTTAACCAATCTGAGAAAATTTAACAAAGATATCATCATCAATTCTAGACTCAACCAACATGGCGACTATGCGACACCAGAACAAGGCGTTCCAGTTGTAGCGCCAGAAGATGAATACTGGGAACTGTGTTACACAATGAATGATTCTTGGGGTTACCAGCCTTTTGACACACATTACAAAACACCGAATATGATTGTCAGAACTTTGGCTGACGTCATTAGTATGGGCGGAAATCTTCTGATTGACATTGGTCCAAAAGCTGATGGAACGATTGTTAAAGAACAACAAGATGTTTTAGAAAATCTTGGACGTTGGACAAAAAAGTATCCTGAAGCCGTCTATGGAACACGACGAGGTTTGGATTCTAAAAACTATCTAGGAAAATCTGCTTTTTCAAAAAATGAAAAAAAACTTTACCTCTATCTCGATCGCAACAAAGAGCATCTTAGTCTTCATGGTTTGCAAACAGAAATTTTAGGTCTTAAAATGTTAAATGATAATGCTGCAAAACTAGATTTTAAAAGCGATAAAAAAGGAAATCTCGACATCGACATTACCAATGCAAATTACGACCAAGATGTTAGCGTTATTGAGTTAAGTTTTAAGGAAAAACCAAAATTTGTGGAACCGACTTTGGAAAACAATTTTGATTTTAACCAAGTTATCAATTCTAAAAATACCAAACAAGCCGTTTATCAACTTGCAGAAGAAGTTGGTAAAACTAAAAATTTCGGTCTGTTTCAAAAATTGGGAATTACGGAAGATGGTCAAAATATGGCAATAAAAACGCAAAACGCCGAAATTAAAAATTGGCTTAGCAAGCATTCCGAAGCTTTTTACAATACTGGTGATAGTATTCCGAATGGTCATTATGATGGTTTGACAACGCTAAGTAAGGACCGACAAACCTTGTATCTTTTCGTAGACGGAAAACCAAATGGTCCAATCGCCATCAAAGGTTTGAAAAATCAAATTTCGCGTGTCAGAATTGTTGGTGAAGGATCGGTTATTAATCATCAGGTTTTTAATAAACTTTACTGGAGCAAAATCCCCGGCATCGTATACATCGACATTCCCGAAGATCGACTGGATAACAACCTCACTGTTATTGCAGTCTTGCTTGACAAACCTGTGGAACTTTTCCGAGAAAACATCAATGTCGTCGACAGTAATCTATAAACGAAAAACCTCCTGAGTTGGAGGTTTTTGTATTTTATATTTAACCATAAAAGATGAAAAATACTATCTTTTAAAAGTTTGCAAAAGCATTGATTGCAAAGCGGTTATTTCTTTTCAAGTTTTGAATAAATGCTTTTAATTAAACCATCTGCAACGGAAATTTTCGGAACAAAAATATGGTTAATGTCAGCCCAATTCATCACCGCATTGAAAATCTGAAGCGCTGGCACCAAAACATCCGCTCTATCTTCTCTAAGTTGATAGAAAGACATACGCTCGGGAACGCTCATTTCTTTCATGGTTTTATAATATTTTTTCAGTGTCGCCGCAGACATTGGTTTTCCGTCTTTGGTTTTGCTTAATGAAAAAATCTTGTTAATGTTACCACCCGAACCAATTGCTACGACATTGTTTTTGGAAAGAATATTCTTTTTGATTTCGGACTTCATTTCGAACCACATATCTTCGGTTACCAAACCTTGCAACAAGCGAATAGTTCCTATATTAAAGGACTTTTCATACAACATTTTATCGTTCTCATAAAATGTTAATTCTGTTGATCCACCACCAACATCAATATATAAGTAAGCTGTTTTTTTGTCAAGACTTTCGGCAACATGGTTTTCATAAATCAAAGTTGCTTCTTCGTCACCCGAGATTATTTCGATATTAATATTAGCTTCTTTTTTTGCTAAAGCAATAAGCTCTGCACCATTTTTGGCATCGCGCATCGCACTTGTCGCACAAGCTCTGTAATGTTCAACATGGTAAACTTCCATCAATTGATGAAAAATCTTCATAGAACTAAGAAACATTTTTTGACGTTCTGCTCCAATTTCGCCAAGGTTAAAAACATCCATTCCCAAACGTAACGGAATTCTTAACAAATTAAGTTTTGTAAATTCGGCTTTACCATTAACCTCTTGCACATCGTTAATCAAAAGACGTGCGGCGTTACTTCCAATATCTATTGCTGCAATTTTCATAATATAAAATTACAGATTTTTTAAATAATGATAGATTTCAATCTGTGAACGAATCGGCTTTTTACCATCTGCCTTAACATATTCGTTGCGGATATTCTTGTCCAAAATCCTAGCTTTCACATTATCATTTAGCTGAATCTCTAACATATCTTTAAGCTGCTTTTTAAGATCCTTTTGCAAAATCGGCGTCGCTGCTTCGATACGGAAATCGAGGTTCCGCGCCATCCAGTCTGCCGATGAAAGGTAAAAATTCTCTTGACCTTTATTATAGAAATACATAATTCTTGCATGCTCTAGATATTCGTCAACAATACTAATTGCATGAATTTTCTTTTTGAAAGTCTTTTGATTAACCGCACAATAGATTCCACGAACAATCATCTTGATATCGACACCAGCATTGGCAGCTTCATAAAGTTTGTTTATTAAAATTTTATCACTTAGCGAATTAACTTTGATAATCATTTCGGCTTTGCGTCCTGCTTTAGCTTCATCAATTTCTCTGTCGATATGCCAAATAATTTTATCTCTCATAAACTGTGGACACACCAACAAAGATTTACAAGTTTTGAGAACTGGCATTGGATCAGCTTTTGGCTTTTTAAGAACATTAAAAACTTTATTAATATCCGCCATTATCGAACGGTTTGCTGTCATCAACAAACTATCGCCATAGATTCTTGCCGTTTTCTCGTTAAAATTTCCGGTGCTAATAAAACCGTATTGTATGGTTTTGTTGTTCACTCTTTTCTTGATAACGCACAACTTAGCGTGTACTTTCTTGTTTGGAATTCCCACTAAAACTTTTACACCCTCAAGCTCCAAACGTTCTTTCCAAAATAGGTTGGCTTCCTCATCAAATCTCGCACGAAGCTCTAACATCACAGTCACTTCCTTACCATTTCGTACAGCATTAACCAACGCGTTGATAATTTTGGAATTGCTTGCCAAGCGATAAGCTGTAATCTGGATTGATTTAACATGTGGATCCATCGCAGATTCTCGCAACAAGTCGATAACTGGTACATAAGTATGATATGGGAATGTCAGCAAGACATCATTTTTGATGATAACATCCGTCACTCTTTCTTTTTGGGCAAATGCTGGATGTGTAAATTGCGTTCTCTCAACAGGTTTTTCATAAGCTTTGAAGACATCTGGAAAGTCCATAAAATGCCTAAAATTATGAATCTTTTGCCCCGGAATAATGCTATCTTTTTTGGAAAGATTTAATTTTTTAATCAAAAATTCCAAAAGCGCTTTATCCATCTCTTTATCAAAAACGAAACGTGTCGGTTTTCCTTTTCGACGACTTTTGATACCTTTTTCAATTTTGTCGGCAAGCGTTGTTTTGATATCGTTGTCCAAATCGAATTCGGCGTCTTTTGTTACTTTAAAACAATTGGCTTCGAACTCATCATATCCAAAATACGAGAAAATATGTGGCAAATTATAGATGATAACATCTTCCAAAAGCATCACATTTTTTTCGTTTTTATCTTCCGTTGGCAAAATCACGAATCTGCTGTTGGTTGTCGTTGGCACTTCAATCATCGCAAACTTACTTTCGTAAGTCCAGTCTTTACGACGCATCGCAATACCAATGTACAAACTTTTGTCGCGCATATAAGGCATCGGCACATTGTCATGCAAAAGAATCGGAATAACATTACTTTCCACCTCTTCGTCAAAATACTTAACAACAAAATCTTTTTGTTTTTCTGTTAAGTTTTTCGCATCCTTGATGTAGACATGCTGCTTCGCCATTTCCTTTTGAATGTCACGCCAAGTTTTATCAAAATCTTCCTGCTGTGTAATTACAGTTTTGGTAATCTTTTCCAAAATTTTTGAAGGTGCTTCATAAAAAGACTCTTGGATAATTTTGGTTTTAAAATCCATCGCTCTTTTTAATCCTGCAACTCTTACTCGGAAAAACTCGTCCAAATTATTTGAGAAAATTCCTAAAAATCGAATTCGAAGAGGTAACGGAACTGTGTTGTCTTTTGCTTCTTGTAAGACTCTTTCGTTAAAACCTAACCATGTAATATCCCTAGGATTATATATTTGCGCCATAAATAGAAATGCTAATTCTCAAATTTACGTTTAAAAACCCATTTTAAGAGGATTTTAATATTAAATAAAGATTATAAAACAGCCTTATTAAAAAAACAACAACCAACTAATAATCAAACGACTAAGCAAATTGTCTATATCATGTCTATACCATATACAATGAGTTATCTTAATTTTTTTTAATCTTTGAATCACCAACTCAAAACAAATTAGATATGAAAAAACTCTTCTACCTACTAACAATATTGTGTATTCAGTTGACCTACGCACAATACTTTTTTGAAGACTTCTCAGGTGGCGCAATTCCCTCCACTTGGACAATCAAAAAAACAAACCCAAAACATAATTGGGAAATATCTTTAGAACAATCTGACGGACGTTATGAAGCTGTTTGTAGTGCAGAAGGCGATTCTGGCACTGTAGACGAATGGCTCATTACACCATCATTCAGCCTACAAGGCAGCACTAAACCTTATATGGAAATGTTTACCAATTTTAGCACTTATGATGCTGGACAAAATGCTTTGAGCTTTGAGGTTCTATCATCAATTGACAATGGTACTACTTGGAAAAAATTATGGGACACTTCCGATTTCTACTATTGGTATGACTTTTCTACTATGTTAGTTAATGCAAAACTAGATGCGCTGAAAGGTCAGGCAAATGTCAAGTTGGCTTTCAGATTTCAAGGTTTAGATCCAGAACTAAACTCAACAGTTTGGTTAGGAAAATTAACCGTTAAAGAAGATACGAGAATACAACCACAAAACGTGGAAATATCAGTAGAAGGTGGCGCGTCTACAAGTGTTGTCGTTGGAGGAAGCATCCAACTAAATGCAAAAGTAAATCCTAGCACTGCCAATCAAAAAGTTGTGTGGGAAATCGTTGAGGGAGCAGATAACGTGAGTATCTGGGAAGGTCAAGTATACACTTACATTCCAGGCAAAGCAACAATTAGAGCAAAAAGTGTAGATGACCCTAGCATCTACAGTGATATTGTTATCACAGTCCTGAGAGATAGCGATCCATGTCAGCAAAAATATGATGGTACAGCTTCTTATTTGGCTGGAATAAATGGACAAAGCAATCAACTTGTCGCAAACGATATTAGTATCCAAGCTAACAATAAGTTTACTTTTAAAGGAATAAAAATGTCTGTTAACTATGACATAGACCACGCAGAAGATTATCCGCCATTCATCATTAACATCCACGAAGATAACAATGGAAAACCAGGAACAATCATCAAAACCTTTGACAACCTACAAGTTAAACAACCTTTCAGTGGAGGATTGTACCAAAGCATACAAATTAACTTCCCGACCACATTTGACTTCCCTATTAATGCGTCTGTTAAAAAGTATTGGTTAAGTGTTACAACGGCTTACAACGAATATCCAATCCGTTGGGTTGCTTATGACATCGACGACAACAGTTTACCAGCGCTAGGTTCAACTGACAACGGTGCGACATGGACTCCAAAAATCAATGACAATGGAAAAGGTGTTGAAAACATTTTCCAAATTCTAGGAACTTGTACGCCTGTATTAGCAACCGCAGAAGCTAATAACAAAAAAATGATTTCGGTATATCCAAATCCAACAAAAGGAACGCTATACATCGATTCTAAAGTTAAAATCGCCGAAGCACAATTATTCGACATGCAAGGAAAAAGTCTTAAAACGACATACAACCAAACCAGCATTTCGTTAAATGGACTTCCAAAAGCGGCTTATCTTTTAAAAATAAAAGATGTCAATGGCAATATTACAACTCAAAAAGTTATCAAAGAATAATTTTAAGTTATCAAGTTTGTGAGGCTGTCTCTTTTTAGAGGCAGCCTTTTTTTATTTAATAATGTCTAAATTTGCTAGTAGTAGATTAATATCTTAGCAAAAAAACAAATGCCCAATAACATTTTTAGACTTATTTCTGTAAAAATTATCATTCTATTTTTGATTACAAATTGTAGTTTGATGTTCGGGCAATTGTCGGAAAGTGATAGTTTAAAAAATGTAGTCACCTCGTTATATAAAGATGGTGACATTTTAGAAATCAATAGAATCGTTAACAAAAATGATTTCACGGACATCAATTATCCACTGTCTTTACTTAACAAAAACCTTGAAATTTCTAAAAAACAAAACAACAAAGATTGGCTTGCTGACACCTACCTCAGCCTTGGCATATTTTGGGGACAAAAGGGCAATCTCAAAAAAGCTTATCAATATTTTCTAGACTCAGAACGTGAAGCTAAGCAAGCAAAAAACATTAAAAAACAAGGTCAGGCCATTCTCAACCAAGCCAATGTTGAAACCGACCTCAACAGAAAGATTGTAAAATTCAAACAATCGATTCCTCTTTTGGAAACTCAAAAAGATACACTTAGCCTTATAAAATTATATCTAAATGTCGGCTACGTCTATTTTGAAAAGTTCAAAACCACTAAACCACAAGATTCGCTTTCTTATTTTACTGCACAGTCAAAATTGCAATATGACATTGCAAAGAAACTAAACGCCAATTTCCGAAATACGGAAATGCAAGGTTTAATTCTGAATCGTGAAGCCCAGTGGTACACCGAAGAAAAAAAATACGACCAAGCATTGGATTATTTTGAAAAATCAAAAGCATTGTTCCAATCTGGCAAGCAATTACGTTTAAAAATCTTTTCAGACATTAATATTGCCGAAATTTATTTAGCCAAAAAAGATTATTCAAATTTTGAAAAAACGATTGCCAGCGCCGAAAAAGAAGCCCTTGATTACAATATTGAAGATTATCTTGTAACCATATATGATGACTATAGGGAGTATTACACCGAAATCGGAAATCCCACAAAAGCATTAGAGTACACAAAAAAATATTACGAGATAACAATTTCACAAGCTGAAAAAACGAGCTCGGATAAAATAAAGGTTGTTGAACTCGAAAACGAAATCAAAACTAAAGAGCTTTCTTTATCACAACTGGAAACCAAGCAACGCACTTATTACATCATTTTTGCAATTTCGGCACTGCTGCTTTTAATTGCTTGTTTTAGTATTTATTTACTTCGAAAAAATAACAAGCGCAAACTAATCAGCATCGAAAAAGACAAAAAAATCATTGAAGTCGAACTCGAGAACAAACGTCTGAAAGAACTTATTTTGCAAGAAAAAGATAGCCTTAATCAGCAATATCTTTCATCTTTTGTAAAACAGTCCGAAGGTCTTAACACGTTCTTGGAAGACCTTTCTTTAAGATTAAAGAAAACTGAGAACCTTAGTCAAGCAGACATTAACCAAATCAAGTTGGAGTTTTCAAAACTAACCAATCAAAGTTCTGAAATCAAAAATATTTCAAACATTTCAAAATCAAATCTGCAAGAGCTTATTGTTAAATTAAAACAACAATTCCCAGAAATAACGACGGCGGACACCAATCTTATTTCATTATTGTATGAAGGTTTTAATTCCAAAGAAATTGCAACAGCGCTTAACATCTCTGCAAACAGCGTCAATACTAAGCGTTATCGTCTTCGTAAAAAATTAAAACTTGAGAATGATGACTCTTTTGACGTCTTCTTCAAACAGATTATTGCTCAAAACTGACAATTTGTCATTGTTGATAACTATTTGTGTCAGCATTTTGCAATGGCACAAAGATTGAGAATTCCATAACAACAATTTTAAAAATTAAAAAAATAAAAATATGAGCAAAATAATCGGAATTGACTTAGGGACTACCAACTCTTGCGTAGCAGTAATGGAAGGTAAAGATCCTGTAGTTATCCCTAACGCAGAAGGGAAAAGAACAACCCCATCTATTGTAGCATTTACTGAAGATGGCGAAAGAAAAGTAGGAGATCCTGCAAAAAGACAAGCGGTAACTAACCCTACAAAAACAGTTTACTCAATCAAAAGATTTATCGGGACGCACTTCAAAGATGACGCTTCAGAAATCACAAGAGTACCTTACAAAGTAGTTGCTGGACCTAACGATACTGTAAAAGTAAAAATCGACGATAGAGAATATACACCTCAAGAAATCTCTGCTATGATTCTTCAAAAAATGAAGAAAACAGCTGAAGATTATTTAGGTCAAGAAGTTACAAGAGCGGTAATTACTGTTCCTGCGTACTTTAACGATGCACAAAGACAAGCTACTAAAGAAGCTGGAGAAATCGCAGGTCTTAAAGTAGAAAGAATTATCAACGAACCAACAGCTGCAGCTTTAGCTTACGGTCTTGATAAAGCACATAAAGATCAAAAAATCGCAGTTTATGACCTTGGTGGTGGTACTTTCGATATCTCAATCCTTGATTTAGGTGACGGTGTATTCGAAGTATTGTCAACAAACGGAGACACGCACCTTGGTGGTGACGACTTCGATGATGTTATCATCAACTGGTTGGCTGACGAGTTTAAAGCTGAAGAAGGTGTTGACCTTAAAGCTGACCCAATCGCATTACAAAGATTAAAAGAAGCTGCTGAAAAAGCGAAAATCGAATTATCAGCGTCTTCTCAAACAGAAATCAACTTGCCATATATCACAGCAACGGCTTCTGGACCTAAGCACTTGGTTAAAACTTTAACAAGAGCGAAGTTCGAGCAATTATCTGCTGACTTGGTAAGAAGATCTATGGAACCTTGTAAAAAAGCTTTATCTGACGCAGGTTTATCAGCTAACGATATCGACGAGGTTATCTTGGTAGGTGGTTCTACACGTATCCCAATTATCCAAGAAGAAGTAGAAAAATTCTTTGGTAAAAAACCTTCAAAAGGTGTTAACCCAGACGAAGTTGTAGCGGTAGGTGCTGCTATCCAAGGTGGAGTTTTAACAGGTGATGTTAAAGATGTACTTTTATTAGATGTTACGCCACTTTCTTTAGGTATCGAAACTATGGGTTCTGTGTTCACTAAATTAATTGACGCGAACACAACGATCCCAACCAAAAAATCTGAAGTTTTCTCTACAGCGTCTGACAATCAGCCTGCAGTAAGCATCAGAGTTGGACAAGGTGAGAGACCAATGTTCAGCGATAACAAAGAAATCGGTAAATTCGACCTTACAGATATTCCACCAGCGCCAAGAGGAGTTCCTCAAATCGAAGTAACTTTCGATATCGACGCTAACGGTATCTTGAGCGTTTCTGCGAAAGATAAAGGAACTGGTAAAGAGCAATCTATCAAAATCCAAGCTTCTTCAGGTCTTTCTGATGCAGAAATCGAAAGAATGAAGCGTGAAGCTGAAGAAAATGCTTCTGCTGATGCTAAGAAAAAAGAAGAAGTTGAAGTTTTCAACAAAGCAGATGGATTAATCTTCCAAACTGAAAAACAATTGAAAGAGTTTGGTGACAAGCTTTCAGCTGACAAAAAAGCGGCTATCGAATCTGCAGCAGCAGAATTGAAAACAGCTTTCGAGGCTAAAGATTTTGATGCTACAAAAACTAAAACTGAAGCTTTAGATGCTGCATGGATGGCTGCTTCAGAAGAAATGTACGCTCAAGGTCAACAAGCAGGATCAGATGCTGGACAACAACAAGGAGGTGCTGCTAACGGCGGTGCAGACGATGTTCAGGATGCTGACTTCGAAGAAGTAAAATAAACTCAGCGAGTTAAGCAATATAAAATCCCTTCACGAAAGTGAGGGGATTTTTTTGTATTTTTTAGGAGCTATTTCCCGCTTTTCGCACTCGCTTTTGCAGTCCTTTTCAAATCCATCACATCTGCAAAGAGCTCAAACAATTGCTACAATCGGGGCTAAAATGTGCTTTTTTTGAAACCTTGTCAAGGTTCTGAACCTTGACAAGGTTAAGTTTCCCCAAAGAACTTAGCTTTCTGAATTCCCCCAAACCTGTTAGGTTTCTAAAACCTAACAGGTTTATGTTTTTCACTTCACAGCATGTTGTTCTAAATGACAATCCGCATGTCATTCCGAGGTACGAGGAATCTCTTATAAATATGTGTGAATTTTACAGAAAACTTACCAATTCCGAATGGCTATTGGTAATGAAAGTAACAAGGTAGTGGTTTCCAAAATTCTCAAGGAAGATATACCAAGTTGTATTTGCGTTTGCTTTGTAGAATAAAATTTATTTTTCCAAGGCAATGCTTTAATAAAATCCCTTGTTCTGGCTCTTAATTCTTCCACCGAAATTCCTCTTTCCCATTCCTTTTCGAAATCGAAGGATTTTCTTTTTCGGATTCTGTTGATTTCTTCAATCAATGCTGGATTTTCTAATGATTGAATCCATTTGATTATTTCAATTTTTTCGGCAGATAGATTCATTTTTTGGAAAATTTTTATTAACAAAAATAGCTAATTTCGAAATTTATATCAATTCGAAATTCTTGTAAAAAAGATAATCTTTTTACCATATCTTTTAAAGAAAGTGATTTTTCAAACAAATTACTTTTCTTAACCAATATTAATTTCTTAATTCTAAATCAAAAATTTATATTTGTTACACAATACAAAGATGAAACGGATATCCCTAACTTTCTTTATAGCATTCTTGACTTTAATAACGATTAAAGCTCAAAATCTTACGCCTATTTTTAAATCCGATAAAAAGACGGATGAACTCTGCGATAAAGCGCGGACCGAAATGCTAAAAAACGACAACAATACTGTTGCTTTAAATTTAGCGTCTGAGGCTAAACAATATGCTATTTCAGAAGGGAGTCCTTTGTCAATTGCAAAAGCCAATTCAACTTTTGGGTGGATATTTTTGGATAGCAAAAATTTGCCTGTAGCGGAAGAATTTGTCAATAAAGCGTTTAAGGATATTGAAGGTTTAAAGGAACCTGAAGCCATCGGTATTCTAAATCATCAATATGCGATTGTTGTCGATAAGAAAGGAGAATTAAAGAACGCCTTATCTCACTATTTTAAGGCTTATAAATATTATGTGGATTCGAAAGATTACTTAAAACAAGCTCAGGTGGCAGGCGAGATTAGTCGGATTTACGCGATGAATAAAGATTTTGAAACTTCTGATAAATATTCTAAGATCGAAGAAAATTTACTGAAAACACATCCCAACACAAAACTTCAATTGTCATTTAACAATAAGAAGAACTATGTATTAATGGATCAAAAAAAGTTTCAGGAGGCGTATCAACTAAACATGACATCTGCAGAACTTGCCATGCAAAATAAATTACCCGAAGAAGCTTCTTCCGCGTATTATAATGCTGCTGGCGCACAATTTGAAATGGGTAATGCAAAAGAGGCGATTGATCTTGTTAATACTGCTATAAATACTGCAAAACAAGGAAAAGTTGACTATACTTCTTACCTTGTAGGTTATTCTCAAATTTTAATGAGTTTAGGAAAGAATAAGGAAGCGGAGGAACTCTTGTTGAAAACAATTTCTGATGTCCATAAAAGTGGCGACAAATTCATGGAATTGCAAGCGCGAGACCTACTTACGGAATTTTATAAAAGCCAAGGAAAATCTGAGGATGCTGCAAAACAATTTCTTGTAAATTCTAAAATAAAAGATTCTATTTCCAGCGCAAAGCAGGCGATTTCTTTAAAAGAATTGGAGTATCAATATAAAGATGAAGAGAAACAAAAACTTTTGGAGAGTTACAAATTATCTTCACATCTAAAAAATTGGCTTATTTTATTGGCATTCGTACTTTTTGCAGGTGCTTTATATCTGTTTTTTAATACCAGAAAAAATTTCAAATTAAAACAAAGCCTTTTCGAAAAAAAGGAAAAGTTGTTGCTTTCTGAAAAAGACATTGCATTAAAAGAAAAGGAAATTGCTCAAAAAGAGGAAGAAAAAGCAGTTTTGAACAAAAAACTTGCGGTAGAAGAGCAAAAATCTTTACTATTAGAAAAAGAGAATACAGATCGCGAATTAGCGTCTATCACTTTGTATGTTCAGGAAAAGAATAGAATGTTGGAGGATTTACAACTAAAAATGCAGCAACTTCTTAACGATACTTCGATTGAAAACCGCGACAAACTTTTAGAAATTACAAGAAATCTTAAACAAAGCATTAGTTTTGAAAAAGATTGGGACAAAATAAAATTGCATTTTGAAAAAGTGCATCCCGATTTTTTCATCAAGCTGTCGGAAACATATCCTAACCTTACTCAGAATGAGTTAAAGCATTGCGCTTATATCAAAATGAATATGAGTAATAAAGAGACTGCTAACCTTTTGGGCGTCGATCATACGACTGTGAAAATGTCTCGTTACCGCATTAAGAAGAAAATTAATTTGTCGCAGGAAGACGATCTCGCGCAATTCATTCAAAATATTTAGCGAAAATAAAATATTCAATATCAATCCGTTACGAAAGATGTAGACCATTTGTAACGGATTTTTTTTTGCATGGTAACCATTTTGTAAACCCCGTTTTTTTTTATTTCAATACTGACACTAATAGTTTTGAGTAATAATTATTTATTCAAAATAGTACTAATCTAAAAAGTTTAAAAAAATGGGATTATTCGGAACAATCAAAAACAAATTAGGAATCGGCGGTGTATCAATAGAATTCACAGTGCCGTCACAAGTTGAAAAATCATCAAGATTCGTTGATGGAAAAATCACGCTTACTACAAAAAGCGATCAAGAAATCGTAAAAATTCAGGCTATTTTAGAGGAGGAATTTACTACCGGAGTTGGCGAAAACAAAAAGAAGAAAAAATTTGAATTGGGGAAATGGAGCAGTTTTGAAGCATTTACCATCCGAACTGGTGAGGTAAAAGAAATTCTGTTTCGCATTAATTTCGAAGAGTCAAAATCGGATATGGACAAACTTTCCGAGAAAGGTGGCTTGATGGGAGGTTTAGGAAAAGGTTTAAAATTTATGAATCAAGAAAAATCTGCATTTTTTGTGGTTGTTGATGTCGATGTAAAATCTGCAGTTCTGGATCCATCAGAAAAGAAAGAAATCAAGTTAATCTAAATTTTATTCTGATGAAAACACAATTGAAAATTATAGCAATATCTTTCTTAGGATTGTGCACACAGACTAATGCACAGATTTTGGGGAAAATTTTAGATAAAGCGGACAAAGCAGTAAAGAAAGTAGACGATGTATCGCGCAGCGCCAAAAATACGATCAATACAGCTACGAATAGTACGACACTTTCCACATCTAACACTGCCGGAAGCGGAAGCTCAGATTATTTTGATGATAATTCCATAACGTTCAGTAAATCCAGAAACGGAGCATCAGAAAAGAATTTTTCCAGCGAGGATATCAACAAAAAAAAATTGGTCAATGTTTCCTATGGAATTCTGGATTTAAAAGGAAATGAAATCCTTCCCGTCGATTATGATGATATTAGTTATTTTGGAAAGGCTGAAATCTACTTAGTTCGCAAAAATGATAAAGTTGGCGTATTTGATTTAGAAAATAGAATTTGGAAGTTTCCTATCAAATTTGAAGAGATTAAGTATTTAAGTCCTGATTTTCCATTAACTAAGATTAGAAAAAATAAATATGAAAATGAATATTGGATTGATGATAAGGGAACGCAAATTCTTTCGTCAAAGACTAAAGTAATCAAAGTTTATTCTGAATGGGCGTACCATTATTTGATTTTTTCTAAAAACGATAAAAGTTACAAAATGGAATACGATGACCACGCCAAAGTTTTCAAGTGGCATCAAATAGAAAAGGAATAATTAGGGAGGAAAACAGGCAAATACCATTTAAAAAAGCATTTTATATAATCAAAAAGTCCATCAAATGAGAATAAAGCTTATTTTTTTAACAGTGTTTTTCGCGCAGCTTTTTGTAAGTGCGCAAACGCCGTTTAACACCTTTTACGATAATGGAACTAAAAATGAAGTAGGTCAACTTAACGAAAATAAAAATCCTACAGGATTGTGGGAGTATTATTATGACAATGGCCAATTGTGGAAAACTGGCAACTTTAATGACGGAAAATGCAATGGCGATTGGAAATATTACGATACAAAAGGCGCTTTGTTAAAGTACGGAAGCTTTGATAACAATAAGCAAATTGGCGAATGGGTTTTCTACAAAGATGGTTTTTTATACAATAAAGCGACTTATGAAAACGGCGTTATACAAATGGATAAATGGTTTTACAAAAACGGAAATCAAGAAGCTATCGGATATTACTTGAATGGTCAAAAGAATGGAAAATGGTCATTTTATTATGAAAACGGCGGTTTAAAACTAAGTGAAAATTATAAAGAAGGTAAATCGCACGGCGAATGGTTATGGTATTTCCCAAACGGCGCATTGGCTTGCAAAGGAACTTATAAAAACGGATTAGAAACTGGTCAATGGAAATGGTATTTTGAAAACGGAAATCTTAAAAATGTTTCCAACTACTCCGAAGGACAAAAAAATGGAAAATGGCGATTTTATCATGAAAATGGAAAGCTTGCGGAAAAAGGTATTTTTAAAAATGGTATAAAAGTCGGAAAATTCAAGTTTTATGATGAAAAAGGGCGGCTTAGTGAAACCAAAAATTTTTGATGGAATTGGTGATTAATTAATTTCAGAGTTTTATATCAAATCATAAATTTTCTTCTTTTATTAAGTTAACAACATTAAAAAAACACTGCAATGAAAACCTATACCCTTAGTCTATTTATTTTTTTTAACACTGTTCTAGTTTTTGGACAACGCGTTGCTATGGCGGATATTGACAGTGTAAAGTCAGAGGGAAAGTTTAATAAAGCGGAGCAAAAAACAGGCAAATGGAAATATTATTACAATAATGGAAACCTAAAATACATTGGAAAATATAAGAACGGACAATTGCAGGGTAAATGGATAGGATATTATGACAACGGGCAAGTAGAAATCATCTCGAACTATAAAAACGGCAAAAGACAAGGATTGTCCAGAGAATATCATAAAAATGGTCAACTCTCTGGAACAGGAAAGTACGAAAATGACTTAGAAACAGGAAAATGGGAAGGCTTTCACGAAAATGGAAAATTGCAAAATGTTGGTATTTTCTCTAACGGAAAACCAGAAGGAGAATGGAAGCGTTTTTATGATAACGGACAGCCAGAGACCATAGGATTGTATGTTGATGGAAAACATACTGGCGTTTGGACTGCTTATTTTAATAATGGAAAGATAGACAAAACGGGTAACTATGATAAAAGTCTAGAAGTTGGACTTTGGACGTATTATTATGATACAGGACAATTGAAAGCTAATATCAATTTCTTGGATGCTAAGTGGGATGGAGAATACACATTTTATCGTCCAAGTGGCAAAATAGAGGTTGTTGGTCAATATAAAAATGGAAAGAAAGTTGGAGAATGGAAAAATTTTAATGAAAATGATGTTCTTATTTTGGTTGGCAGCTATGATAACGATTTGGAAACTGGTGAGTGGAAAAAATTCTACGATAACGGGCAACCTTTTTTTACTGGTGTTAGAAAAGAGGGAAAGAAAACAGGCGAATGGAAATTTTATCATGAAAATGGTCAATTAAAATCAGTAGGGAAATATGCTGATGATTTAGCAACAGGAGAATGGAAAGCTTACTACATCAATGGACAATTGAAAAATATAGGTTCTTATCTTGCTGGAAAAACAATTGGCAAATGGGAACGATTCTATGAGAATGGAAACCCAAAGGCAATTGGAAATTTAGAAAACGCTAAAGAAAATGGCTTATGGAAAATTTATCATGAAAATGGAAAATTGTATTATTCTGGAAAATTTGTAGACGGTTTTGGGAATGGGGAATGGAAATGGTATAATGATGCAGGAAAGCTTGTTAAAATCTCAAACTATACAGATGGAAAGAAAGTCGGCATTTGGAAGTGGTACAATCCAAAAAATAAAAAATTGATACAATTAGATAATTACGACACAAAAGTTCGAACTTATTACAATGAAAAAGGTAAAATAATAAAGAAAGTTTCTACTGATGAACCTATGCAGGATGATGATATAGAACCCAAAAATCAGAATTAACATTCGAAATTAGTCTTCTCAATTTTTCAAATCCAGTTAAAAATGAATGAAAATCTAAATAATAAAAAACGTCGCAAAATCTTTTACATTTTAGGTGCTATAATCATTCTTGGCTTGCTGGCTGAAGGTTTGAGTGGAGAATTTTTCTTCAAAAATTTATTTCTTGACAAAAAAATTCCTGAAAAGTACAAAAACTACCTTGATTTGAATAAAAACAAAACTTACACTGCGGGCGATTATGTCATAAAACCCTTTATAAAAAGTGAGTTTTATACAGAGAAATTTGTGAGTTCAAAAAATGAATTAATTATTTTGTCTTTAACGAAAAATCCAAAAGAAGAATACTCGGGCCGAGATAATGCCAGTATTAATTATCAAAAAATAGACAGAACTGGTACAATTATATCAACTTACAAAAAAGTAAAAATCAACCAAGTAGATCAAGAGTTTGTTATGGGAGACTATATCGTGAATCCTAGATTTGGGTATTATAACACTTGGATTTTGGATAATGATACTATAAAAAAATCTTTCATACCTGTGAACAAGGATTTGTCTTGGAGCAACGAAAAACAGGAAGAACTGCTTGATAAAATCAATGAAAAATCACCTTATTATTACAAAACCAATGACTACGAACGTCCTGAGCGTTTTGGTTCTATTGTTTACTTTTTAAACAACAAATGGTATTATTTCTATACCAATTTTGAAAAAATTTCAATGATTAAAGATCATAAGGGAATATGGAAGGAAGAATACAACAATAATTCGCCAGAAGTGTTACCCGTCTATATGCAAATCACAGAATATGGTTCAGAAGACGTTTCTAATGGATCAATGGCGGTAGGAACACATAATGTAAAAACATTTGATGCCAACTTTTATTGTCAAATTCCATTCAAAACTGACACTTTGAAATTTAAAATGGCTAAAACTTTTTTTGATGACTATGATTTGGAAAAAAAATGGTGGCATATAAAAGGTGAAGACGTCCAAAAGTATAAAAAAGATTTTCAGAAATTAAATTGGGAATACTCTTTTTTCATCAATAAAGATTTTGATTTTATACTGTTCAATGGCGGAAGTTACGATGCTGAAAATACTTTGTATATTATAACATCTAAAAAGCAATAAATATGAAAACAATCTCAGTCTTCATCCTGCTTGCTGTTATTTCTTGCAACAAAAGAATGCAACAGCCAATTGTAGATCATTCAAAAAATGGAAAATCTGAAACTAGAGCTTCTCAAGAAAAGTCCGTTGATAGCGTTTACAAAAATTGGATAGCATATTATGTAAATCATGATAAACATTTCCGACCTGATGCTATAAAAAATCTTGGAGAATCTGATTTTGATGCTGATAGAGAAGGAGGCACAGTGCCTGTTTATGAAGCCGATTTTGACAAAATTTATACACCATTTTTGATTTACAACCCATCACGAACTAGGTACTTGGATTTTGAAAATTGGGTTCTTGACGACGATGGTAATGCAGGTTTTGATGTTGACCAAGAATTAAATTTGGTTGACCTAAAAACAAAAAAAGTTAAAAAGATAGCCTTTTATGGATCTTATTATTGGGTTGAAGATGCCTATTGGAAAAATGATGATGTATTTGTAACACTAGAAAATAATTATGATCATGTACTTAACAAAAGTGAATACAATCTAAAAACGCACAAAATGACTAACTATCAATTTGTTGACACGTTGAATTTTGTTAGTGAATATACACAGGAACGGCTTAAACGTCACGGAATAAAAACCGAATAAAACAAATTTTCATCTTTCAGAAATAAATGCTAGGAATTAAATTTTAAAAATAAAAGATTACACAACTACACCAATTCTCCTGATGGATAAAGGAAATTTCACTTTGCTTGCTATGTCGTTCTCAAAATAGAATCCTATATTTTTTATCGATTACCAAATATTTTTTATTAATATATCTAAATCAGCGAGCAATTTATTTCTATCAATTTTCAATATTTTCTTTTTCTATTCTTGTTATCATTTGCGTAATCGCTATTGTTAAATTCTCTCGCAAAAAAATGTCAATGTTTTCTTTTTTATCAAATAAATCATAGCCCACTCCTATCGTAATTGCAATTAAGTTTTTCTTTTTAAAGTACTTAAGATGAGAACATCCAGATGGATCGCCATATCGAAATAAATCGCCATCAACTCTTAATTCGATGTGAAATTGAATGCCGTTTATCGAGTAAGCATTATCATTCAATTCTTCCAATATTTTCACGATTTTCTTTTCAAAAGGACGAACAAGAGGACTGGTATCTGCTCCACCATACTTCGAAAACATTGAAAATTTATTCATCAATATCCATTTTACAAACTATATTGTCTTAAATTTCTTGCCAATTAATTAATAGCGGGCGATATTTTGTTTCATAAAACGCCAACACTGTCGCTTCAATTTCATTTTGAGATAGAATACTTTTTTGGGGCAGTTTCACTAACGCACCTTTTGAATTTTCGTAAAAAATCTCTGTTTCACCTACATTGATTGGCTCTGGATTACTCGAAATAAATGTTTGATTATTGTCTAGGTAATACACAACTCCATAATTATTTTTCACAAAAATTGCTAGCTGAGGAAATCCTGTTTCGCTAAAAGTAAAAATAAAATAATTTGAATTCAATGCGGGGCGATTATCCAAAAACTTAATTAGTTCATCCTTTTGTTTAATAACTTTTTCACCATTAAAATCACTAGCATACATTTCAGAGGTATTATTTTTTTCCATAGTTATTAATAATTTAAGTATCTTTTTGTGTTTCTACTTTTTATAAATGTCATCAGCATTAAGTTGCATCACTATTTTATCAAGAAGGTTTTATACGATGTCTTTTCCATAAACAAAAAGCTACCTAAATATAAACGAAAACTGCTTTAAATGAAACATTTCCTTTCTAATAAAAAAAATGGAATGACATATGACTTTGTTTGTGAGGACGAGAAGTATGTCGAAAAAAATAACGGACTGATTGTAACATTAGAAAACAATTATGACAAAGTACTTCATAAAACTGAATAGATTTTATGCCTTAAAAAAAATCGCACATTCCTAAACTCAACAAACGTTAATAATAAGCAATAAATCATGTTCTTTTTTAAAAAATTAATAATAAGATTAAAATTAAAAAAAACACGAACTCCTCTCCTACTACTATTTCCTTAATTTTCGTATTTTGGTAGTATTGAAAAATATAAGCTGATTCAATATTTCGATTGACTTTAAAACTAGCATTTGTTTTATTAAAAATGTGAAATAAATCTTACCAAATAATTTCAATAAAAACTCTAAAAAACACCGATGAAGAATTTTAAATATACTTTTCTGCTCGTACTAATAATAGTAATTTTTCCATGCACTAATTTTTCTTCCCAAATAAAAAAGGAGAAAGAATTCGTTTGGTTTGTTGTACAACCTGAGGTTGAATTAGGTAAAAATATTGATTTCAACGTATATTTTGAAGATAAGCCAGAATCTATTTCCATCAATGCCAAAGTAATCGATGGTTTAGAACTTACGGACGGCTTAGATAATGTACGACCAAGCTACGCAACTAGCATAACAGACGATAATGATAAAGTCATTACAAGCTTTTATAAATTCTACACTTACGCCAAACCAACCAAACTCGGACGTATTGACTTTCCGACAATCACGGTAAAATACAAAGGAAAGGAGTACAAAAGCACTCCTTTCCACATCAATGTTGTGGACAATATTTGTGTTAATCCCAACAATGTTAAAGTCGTTTGGTCAACAGATAAATCCAAGTACAAAAAAGGAGATAGCATAAAACTTAGCCTTTACGAATATTCAAAATTTTCGCAAACACAAAGAATACATTTACCTGCTAAAAATGTGTCTCTTGCAGGAAAAGACAATCAAATCAACCTAAACGTTGAAGATACTTTGGACAATATTGCGGGGATTGACGATTTTGAAGAAACGCTCTCAAAGAATTTCGACATTGTAAATATTGATTGGAACATGTCCAACTTTCGACAATCGATGGAACAAGTTGGTAATGAAAATTACGTGAAAACTTTAATTGTTGAACTTGCCCTAACTCCAAAAAATAAAGGAACTTATAGTTTTGGTCCTAGTACATTCGATTATCAGATATATAAAAGTAATACTGATTATTTTGGCAAATTTACTCCCAACGATCAAGGGAGCTATACTGTGACTGACAAAGGCGCTTCAAAACTAAAACTTATCTCAAACAAAGCATCAATTGATGTTGAATAAAATTTAATTTCATTCCAATTTTAAAAATTTAAATTACCTAAAACACAAAAAACTTATGAAAAATAAACTATTACTAAGCTACCTCTTTCTCGTTTTCTCAACCATTATGACTTTCGCATGTCGCCCAGTGAGAACGCCATACAAAGATCTTTTGGAAAATTATAATGCCAAAATGAATATTATTGTGGAAGGTTATTATCAAGAAAACACGCAAAAGACAGGCGTCGTATTCTATGTTACCAAATCTTCGGATCCAACTATTAAAACAAAGAAAGAATATAAAGTTTTTGAATACGGTCCATTTGGAAGTCGGTGTGAAATGTATGAAATGGAAGCACATGTAGATTCCAAAATTATAGGAAAAGACAAGCCTCGATTATTGATTTTGTATAAAGATAGGAGTAACACTGAAAAGTTGGTGACTCCAATTTTTTGGGATGCTGGTGCAGATGCTTCCAATAACAAAATTAAAACGACTGAATATGATTACTCTAACAATAAAACTTTTTTCAATGAATGTGTAATTCGTTTAGCAGAAGTTTGGAAAAAAATCGCTTCTGAAAATACTAAAGGTTTATCATGGAAGAAAGCTAATTCGTAATATATTTTAAGTCTTTTTTTACAAAACCATGATACCTTTACCACTAATTCTGATCTTCATTTTTGTCTTGTTAATACGCTTAACAATTAATAATGCTAAAATAAAAACTGATCCTCGCAAACACGACATTATAAGAGTTAGCGTTCTGCTTGTTGCCATTCCACTAATAACTTTGATTTGTTATTTAATTGACCAAGATCAAGGACTCTTAGGTGCCTTCTATCTAAGTTATTATTTTACAGGAGTCTGGCTTTTATATCTTCTTGTTGAGGCCATTAGCCTATACATTGCGAAACAAAATGAGCTAGCAAGCACAAGCCTATTCTTATTTTTCATCTCGGCAGTTGTCATCGGATTAGGAACATATGCGCTTTTCAACGCTATTAATTAAAGAATAAAAGTTTTGCTTTAAATTGCAATACTTACTTAAACCAAAAAAACGCTTACTTTATCCGAAGCCAATATACAATCAACACATTATCAATTTTTTAACATTGAATTTCAAAAAATATTTTGTAGTTTTGCACTCCGAAATTCAGAACATAAGTATAACTGAAATCATTTAAAATCTAGAAAAATGAAAAGAATTGGCGAACACAGAAAACTTCTTGGTGTAGATAAAGATGTAACTCTTAAAGAGTTGAAAACCATTTACAGAAACACAATGAAGGATTCGCATCCTGATAAATTCGTCAATGATGAAGAGGGAAAACTAGAAGCGGAAGAAAAAAGCAAATCTGTTATTGAAGCTTATCATTTTTTGGTGAGCATCAACAAAGAAACGCAAGAAAAATACAAAGAAGAATACACCGAAACTATTTCTAAAAGCAATATTGAAGATTTCGATTACGAAAAATCAATCTTGAAAATTCAACATTTGAATGGTAAAATGTACGAGTACATTGGTGTTCCAAGAAATACATTTATCAAAATGGTAAATGCAGATTCACCAAGTCGTTTTGCAAGAAGACACATCTACGGCAACTTCATTTACCGTAAGTCTGGTGAAGCGATGGTTGACTAAGCAACTTTTTACAAAATAAAATCCCTCCATATATTTGAAGGGATTTTTTATGCTAAAATTTAAGATTCTAAGGTACCAACTTATTAAAAGGAAGATACAATTTACCATCGGTTACCGTAATTGTTTTTCCAGGAAAATCTCTAGAAGTTAAAGTTCCAGAAAAAGTAGCTTTTATTCCATTTTCTTTGCTAAGTTCCGTAATATTCAAAACAAAATTTTTGGTATCAGCTGCATCAAATTGCGTGGTTACACTTGGTAGATATTCTGCATCCAAACTGTAAGTATCAGGGCTGTCATCATCATAGCTTCCGCCTTTTACACCATCATAAATACCAGCGGTAATATTCCCACCCATATTCCAAATTTCAAAAACAAATGCTGGAGGCGTATCATTAGCATTTCCTGTTGTAGGAAACGATTTGATGTAACCAGCCAACACAATATGCTCCATACGACCACCATTTCCGCCACCTTGTAAAATTGCGGTGTGCAAAAAGTTAGTTTCCACACCATCTAATTTTGCTGTGTAATAATATTTGTTGGAAGTCGTAGAAAAATCATCATCGTTAGAACTGCTGCTTCGACAGCCTACAACCAGTACTAACACTAATAAACCTAAAATAATTTTACTAAAATTCTTTTTCATAATTGATATTTTATTTCAAATATAGAAATTTAATTAAAAAGCCTCTTGAATACACAAAAGACTTTTCGTTGTAAATTAATTTGAATATGAAGTTTTGCATTACTTAAAAAAGTAGGTAAGTCCGAGTTGGAAATTGTTCAATCTAAATTCACTCACTTTAAGGTCACTTGTTTTAGCAATAGGAGTTCCTACCCCAAGATTGGCTCTTAGATTTACAGCTAGATTATTTGTAAAATAGTATCCACCTCCAAAACCAATAGCAATATTAAATTTAGTTGACCTGTCTTTCCATTCATTTTCTTTGCTAGATTCTTTATCCTTCAGTTTTGAGTCAACCAAAAAACTAAACTCAGGACCGCCTTCAATATAGAGTTCTCGTGAAATCTTGAGTTGAGCCATTATCGGCAAAACAATGTAAGACATATTTAGATTTCCATTATTAATATAATCTTCTCTCTTTGCTTTCATGCCTGTTCCTAACATACTGCAAAGTAGTTCTGCTTGCAAATCAAATTTTGGAGCTACAGAATATTTCGCAACTAATCCACCATAATATCCCACCTTATTATTGTAAGTATAATACTCATCAGGACCCGTAATTTTAGATAAACTAGCTCCTGCCTTTACCCCAAATTCAACTTTTGGTTTTGTTGATGATTTGTGGTTTTTCTTTTTCTGTGCATTGACCGAAATAGAACCGAGCAACAGCGCGCAGACCAGTATTTGTAACTTTTTCATTTTGCTTTATTTAAAGTAATAAACTAATCCCAGCTGAAAATTATTCATCCTAAAGTGATCCGAAGTTCCCTCCGCGTTTACCGTTTTGAAGAAAGGTGAATTCATTCCAATATTAGCTCTGAAATTTGCTGCAATATTTTCGGTGAGATAATACCCTGTCCCAATTCCCCAAAAAAATGTTATACGCTTTGTATCTTTCATTATGAAAACTTCACCAGTATCTATGTTCTTATTTTTTGAACTTAAATTAACACCTATTTCAGGGCCAGTTTCTAGATAAAACTCAGGTGAGATTTTGAATTGAAACAAAATTGGAACGGAAACATAAGCTATCTTGGAGTTGACTCTAAACGGATCCAAAGCTGGCTGATTTTTAGCCTTTGATCCAATCATATTATAATAGGCTTCACCTTGCAAAGACAATGTTTTTGACAAAGGATATTTGACAACTAGTCCTCCAAAATAACCAATTTTACTACTAAAAATATAGGAGTAATCATCTCCATTAATTTTAGAAATATTCGCACCAGCTCTTATCCCAAATTCAACTTTTGGTTTTGTTGATGATTTGTGGTTTTTCTTTTTCTGTGCATTAACCGAAACAGAACCAAGCAACAGCGCACAGACCAGTATTTGTAACTTTTTCATCTTGCACTATTTAAAGTAGTAAGTGAGTCCTAACTCAAAACTCATTAACCTAATTTTTTCCGAGTTTCTCTTTTCAATGTTTTTGAAAGGACTTGCAGCGCCAATATTTGCACGAAGATTAGCAGCGAGATTATTAGTAATGTTATAGCCGCCTCCTAACGCCCATGCAAAATTCATTTTTTTTGTCCCGTATTTCCAATCAACTACCTCATTATTATAGGTGACTGATGTGAATTGCGATTTAATATTATAACCAATATTAGGTCCAGTTTCAATATATATTTTATCCGTAATACCGTACTGAAAAAGTATTGGTACGCTTACATAGCTCATTTCTGCAAAACCCGTATTACCATTTTCTCGTTCCTTGCTATTGGATTGCATTGCATCGTACAAAACTTCCCCTTGCAAACTCATTCTTTCTCTAAAAGAATATTTAACTAGAAAGCCACCATAATATCCGAATTTATAGCTAAAATCTCGGGAAGCGTCTTTGCCTAAAAAGTTTGAGAAATTTCCACCAGCTTTCACTCCAAATTCAACTTTTGGTTTTGTCGAATTCTTGGTTGACTTCTTTTTCTGTGCGTTTACCAAAATCGATGAAAATGATAAAACGCACAGAAACATAAATAGCTTTTTCATTGTAATCGGTTTTAAAATTATTTTCTAAAAGAGAAGATAAATGTTGATCCATTAGAGGCAAGTGTCAGTTGCAAAGTCGCATTGTTATCCAATAGCTTTATCGGAAGTACTTGCTGTTGCCCATTTTCAGTATAATAATAAGTACCATCTTTTTTCGTCCATTGATAAGTATCCGAAGAACTTTCACAAGCGCCAGTATCCGAATTCGGAACTACAAGTGTGAATTTTGCGTTTGATTTATCGACATTCAAATTGCTATCTTTCCAGCAAGTTGCATTGCTTACATCTTGACTTTGTCCTTGGTAAGTCACTACTTTCAATTTCCAATTTCCTACGAAAGGATCAGAACTTGCGCTTCCTCCATCTTCACTATCACGTTGGCAAGACAAAAGTCCAAAACAAACAAATACAAATAGTGAAACCAGTTTTAAAAATTTAGTGTAATTCATTTTATTTATTTTTAAGATTAGATTGTATTCCAAAAGTAGATTCCTAAAACCACAGATACAATCCTCAAAAAGATGGATTTTTTTCTCCCTGTTTTTAGGGAAATTGATTTTGAGTGTTTTTTACTTGCTTAAAGTCTCTTATTTTTACTAAAATATTTGCGTATTTTTAATCGAAATGAGAAATTTTTCAATTTTTGTATTCCTATTTTTCTTCTTACTGGGTTTTTCACAAAGTCCAGTAAAAGACAGTTTGGAAAAACGTTTTCGAGAAGCAAATACAAATCATGACAAAGCTTTGGCGCAAATGGAATTGTCAGATTATTGGTCGTATCGAGATACGGTAAAAGCTTTCCAAAGTCTCAAAACTGCCGACGAATATGTCCAAAAGGATAATTTTCTGAAAGGACTTTTACTTTTTTATAAAGCTGGTGTTTACTTCGATCACGATGTTGACAAAGCACAAAGCCTTTACAAACAAGCGGATGAAAAACTGAAAAATTATACAGATCCCAAAACTTTTGAATATCGTGCGAAACTTTGGCACAACTACGCGGTTCTGCAACAAGGCAAGGAAGATCAACAAGACTTCCTAAATATTACCTTAGAAAAGTGTATTCCATTTGCGGAAAAGTCGGGCAACAAAACCCTTCAGGCTACTTATTTGGTGGATGTCGGTTTGGTTTTCGCCAATTATAGAGAATTCCCGAAAGCGATTTCGTACTACAACAAATCTTTGGAAATTCTTAAAACTGCTGAAAATAAAAACGAAGCAGCAGCTTGGGCGTATCTTAATTTGGCAAATGCTTATCTTGAAATAAAGAATCTGAGCCTGATGAACAACGCTTTGAAAAATGCAGATGTTTATCTTTCAAAAATTCCCGAATCGCAATATAACGTCGTTGCTTATCTTCAAAAATCAAGGTATTACAATGCTATTGGAAATCCAAAAGAAGCTTTGGCAAACATCCAAAAAGGAATTGCTTTTGCAAAAAGTATGAATTTGGATTATGATTATTTTAATCTTAGTTACGAGTATTCGAGGCTTTTAAAAAAACAAGGTCAAAATATAGAAGCCAAATTGGTGGCAGGATTTCGGTTATGACCCAAAGACACCTGGTGCGTCTGCTCCTGAGAATTTTAAGATTGGAAGTATTAATGCAACTAAGATTAAGTGTGTAACATGGGAATTAAATGTTGGCGGGAATGGTCATACCTATTGTGGCTATGAGTTAAGTGGTAGCGTTGATTTTGGTCAATTGTTTGGTGCTGCGAAATCTCTTGACGCTTATATATTGACTGTAACTTCTAGTAACGAATGGAATTTTGTTAAGGAGAATCTTGTCAAAAATGTAACTAGTCCAATTTGGCTTGGGTATGCTACTGTTAGAACGCCTGGTAACCCTTATAAGTATAGATGGATTACTGGTGAAACTTGGAATAATAGCTGGGGAAACTCCGCAAGTGTACAGGCTGTTTTTGCACCTGGTAATCCTAAATCTACTGTAGATTATTATGGAGCTAATCCTTATGTTGGTGATTATGAAAGCAAAAATGCTGCTGGTCTCTGCGCTCTGATTTCTGGTAGTGCATATAATCAAAATAGGTTGTGGTATAGTGCGGGTTGTGATTCTAAGAATTTTGAATCTGCAGAAATAAAGCAAATCATCGTAGAGTTTAATCAGTAAAATAATAGTTTTGACAAGAAAAATATTTAGTTTAGTTGCGTTCGTTTTTGTAAATATATTTTTGTTTTCTCAAGTGGGGATCGGTACACAGACGCCGCACCCTAGTACCTCTTTGGATATCGTTTCAAAAGATCGAGGATTTTTGGGGCCGCACATTGCATTGAAGAGTAGGAAAGATAACATAACAATACCTAATCCAGCAGAGGGTTTGCTGGTTTTTAATACAACGACTTTGGATGGCGATAAGGATGTGTTTTTAAAGCCTTCTTACTATTTTTGGTCTAATGGAGAGTGGCATGCGTCCCAGCAAGGAGAAATTCTGAAGGTGACAACCAATGGTATTCTTCAGTCTTATTTGCCTTATGAAGCTAATGGCGTTCATAGAGAGGATAAAATTACCCATAATGGTATAGATTACGAACCTAAAGGATGTCTACAATGGACTGCTGGTGAGGGAGGAAATGGTCATTGGTATTGCGCTTATGTGGCAAGTGTGCAGAATCCATCTTGGCAAGAAGTGTATAATACTGCGGAGTCTGTAGGTGGTTATCTTGCAACTTTTACAACTCTTAAAGAGTGGGAATGGGTTAAAAAAAATATCGTTGAACCTGATGATGTAACTAAAAAATTAACCAACTCTATTTGGATAGGCTATAATAAAGTTAATTTTTCTGGCAATGGTGTCGAGTTTACTTGGATTACTGGAGAAGAATCTCAGATTACGTGGGGAAGCAAGTCAACTACAGAGCATTTTTTTAATACAGGTGAGCCTAACAATCAGAATCAAAATGAAGGTTGTGTTCATATAATTGCAAAGGCTAATAATAGTGAAAGGAAATGGAACGATATCCCTTGTGCAAATCCAGGATGGGCAAATCCTTATAATCACGTCATTATCGAATTCGAAAAATAATTAAAGTCGCTTAGGCGACTTTTTTGTATTTTTACCACATGGAAAATGCAAAGATTTTAAAACATATTATCGAAGAAAGACGTAGTGTTTTTCCAAAAGACTATACAGATACACCAATCCCAGAACATATTTTGGAAGAAGTTCTTAATGCTTCTGTTTTGGCGCCTAATCACAAAAAAACAAAACCGTGGCGTTTCAAAGTTTTTAGAAATGAGGAAAAGCTGCAACTTGGTGAAGAGCTACAATCTATCTATAAAAACATAACGCCACCACAAACTTTTCTTGAAAAGAAATATCAGGATATTGGTTTCAAAATAAGTAAAGCGAATATTGTAATCTCTATCGTTTGTGAGTTTAGTGGACTTGTTTCAGATTGGGAAGAGATTGCAGCAACGGCGATGGCTGTACAAAATATGTATTTAACTTGTACGGCGAATAGAATTGGCTGCTATTGGAGCTCGCCAGCTTTGGTTAATCATCTTAAAGATTCTTTAAAAATTGAGGAAAACCAAAAATGTTTGGGACTTTTCTATATGGGAAGTTTGGCTTAGTTTTTCTTAAAAATAGTTTTGATAATTAATTTTCTTCCAAATAAAAAGAAATTACTATCTTTGCACACTATTAAAATTTAACCGGGACGTGATCCCAAAAATTAAAACAATATGTCAGTAAAAATTAGATTACAAAGACACGGTAAAAAAGGGAAACCTTTCTT
>NZ_JASLDS010000048.1 GCF_030151385.1 Soonwooa sp. | reverse complement strand
TTTTAGCAGAGGGGCTCACCTGTTCCCATTCCGAACACAGAAGTTAAGCCCTCTAGCGCCGATGGTACTGCTAGCGCGGGAGAGTAGGTCGCCGCCAGTTTTTTTTAAAAGCTCATCAACATTGTTGATGAGCTTTTTTTGTTTGGACATATAGGATGTAGGTATTAGGTAGAAGGTAGAAGGTCTTAGGAGGGTAGGTAGCTGCTATTAGCTATTAGCTATTAGCTATAGGTTAAAAGCTAACAGCCAACCAGCTTCGCTCGTGCGAGCATCTTGCTCGTTCGATTTTAAACAAAAAACCTCTTACTGTTGTTTAGAGCGTCCTGCTCGTATGAGTAGCAAGAAATACTACAGTTCTACATTTAATTATAAGTTTTATTCAATAATAATCCTACACGATAACAAACAATAGATACTAGGAATTTGGTAGAAGATAAAAGCTGATTGCTATAAGCTAAAAGCTAGCAGCCAACAGCCAACAGCTAATAATGAGAAAACCTATCCCCGATTGAACGGCATGTTTGACTTCGTCGAACCACTTCGTTAGGTTTGAGCTCTTTTTGTATGCAGTTGGAAATAGCTCGGCACAAAAAAGCGAGTAGTGAAAGCGGGAATGTGCTTCTAATAAATTCTAATTCGATTATCTAATTTATTCTTGAATTTTACTTAACTTTATTCTTTAGCTAAATAGAGATGGAGCCAGCATTTGTTATTGATTTTCCAAAGTTTGGGATTCTAAATAAAGCCAATGTTATCTGGTTGGGCGAGGAAATGTTTATGATGCCCGCATGTCTTATCAAACATAATTTTGAGATTTTGTTAGACGAAGAATCTCGTTTATACTATATCCTAGACTCCAATTTTGCGCGATTTTTACTTGGTTTTAAGTCAAGGTATCATGGTAAGAAATTTTTGGATGCCATAGATCCGGTGAATAGGGAAGAACTCTTTAAGCTTCAGGATTTGCTTACCTTAAAATCTTTTACAGAAAGTACGATTAGAACTTATAGTGGTGAGTTTTCGCAGCTTCTGAATGTTCTTGGAGATTATCCTGTTCAGAATCTCACAGAGGAGAAAATACGAAGTTATTTTCTATATTGTCATAAGGAGTTGACTTTGTCAGAAAACCAAATCCATAGCCGGATGAATGCTATCAAATTTTATTTTGAAAAAGTACTGGGTAGAACTAAATTTTTCGTTGATATTCCGAGACCTAAGAAAGCTTCTATTTTACCGAAAGCACTCAATGAAAAAGATATTCAAAAACTCTTCGACGTTACTTCTAATATTAAGCATTTGCTGATTCTGAAGCTTTGTTATGGCACGGGATTGCGGGTTAGTGAAATTATCAATCTTAAAGTAGAGGATGTGGACGGTGTCAAGTTAAAAGTCTTTATCCAACGCAGTAAAGGCAAAAAGGATAGGTATGTTAATTTGCCCGAATCTATTCTTGGCGAACTACGGGAGTATTACAAAGCTTTTCGACCTAAATACTATCTTTTTGAGGGCGAGAGTGGCGGGCAATATTCGAAGCGAAGTGCCCAAGCGGTTTTTAAACAAGCGATGGCGAAAGCTAAGATCACAAAAAAGGTTGGTATCCATAGTTTGAGACATAGCTATGCGACGCATCTTTTGGAGTATGGTACGGATATTTCGTTAATCCAAAAACTGCTTGGGCATAACAGTATTAAAACGACCTTAATCTACACCGAAGTAACGGATAAAAATATTTCGAATGTGGTTTCGCCTTTAGATCGGATGAATAAGAAAATTTAAGCTTCTAAAATCTCTTGCAGCTCTAGCCAACGCATTTCCGAGGTTTCTAGGTTTTCTGAAATTTCTTCTAAATCTTTTGAAAGCCCAGCGATTTTATCATAATCAGTTTCGTTGTTTAAAGCTTCTAAAATTAGATCACGTTTTTTTTCTAGCTCTGGCATTTCGTTTTCTAAAAGCTCTAACTCGCGTTGCTCTTTAAAGGATAATTTCTTTTTTGAAACTTTTGGTTGTGAAGCAGCAGGAGTACTTTCTGTATTGACTTTAGATTTTGCTTCATCTAATTTTTTAGTTTCAAAATCTTGTGTTTTTTTCCAATCACGGTATTCTGTAAAGTTGCCAACAAAATTCTTTATTTTTCCTTGTCCCTCGAATGCCAAAACATGGTCAACAATTCTGTCCATAAAATAACGATCGTGCGAAACAATGATTAAACAACCTTGGAATTGTAACAAGAAGTTTTCCAAAACCGTTAATGTTGGCAAGTCCAGATCATTGGTAGGCTCATCAAAAATTAAGAAGTTTGGATTTTGATACAGAACATACATAAGATGCAAACGACGTTTTTCGCCACCAGATAATTTTGAAATCGGTGAATACTGCGTTTGGTCATCAAATAAAAACAATCTCAAAAACTGAGAAGCAGAAAGACTTCTTCCATTTGCTAAAGGATAATATTCGGCTTTTTCTTTGATGAAATCAATAACGCGCTCGTCTTCTTTAAAGGCTAAACCCTTTTGGGAAAAGTAACCGAAACTTATCGTTTCACCAGTTTCTATTGTCCCGCTATCAGCCTTTTCGAGGTTTTGAATGATATTAAGTAAAGTTGATTTTCCAGCTCCATTTTTACCAACAATTCCAACTTTCTCACTTCTTTGAAATTGATAATTGAAATCTTTTAAAAGGATATTATCACCAAATGCTTTATCAATATGTTTTAGTTCTAGAATCTTTTTTCCGAGGCGCTGCATTTCAAAATCCAATTCTAGACTTTGTTTTCTAGTATCTGTTTTAGCAACTTTTTCGGTTTCGTAGAACGCATCAATTCTGCTTTTTGATTTTGTAGTTCTCGCTTTTGGTTGACGACGCATCCATTCTAGTTCCTTTCTGTAAAGGTTGTTGGCTTTGTCGATTGTCGCATCCATGTTTTCTTCGCGAATCATTTTGTTTTCCAAATAAGTCGCGTAGCCACCTTTATGAATATACAATTGGGCATCTTCCATTTCCCAAATCGTATCGCAAACCGAATCCAAGAAATATCGGTCGTGCGTTACGAGCAGCAACGTAATCTTTTGTTTAGAAAGATAATTTTCTAACCATTCTACCATTTCGACATCGAGGTGGTTGGTCGGTTCGTCCATAATCAAAAGAACGTGGCGATGCTCGGCTCTTGTTTCGGTCAACAATTTTGCAAGGGCAACACGTTTAACTTGTCCACCAGAAAGTTTTCCCATTTGGACAGAAAGATCGGTAATCTGAAGTTGCGACAAAATTTGCTTCATCTCATTTTCCAAATCCCAAGCCTTGTGCGCTTCCATTTCGAGAAGTGCTTTTTCTATGAAATCGTGATCGGTAGACGTTAAAGACAAATGATAATTCTTAAGCGCAACAATCGGTGCCGAATCCAATGTCATCATAAATTCTTCAACCGTAAGATTCGGGTCAAAGCTAATTTCTTGGTCAAAAAGTACAACTTGGATGTCTTTGTTAATCAGTACAGAACCTTGGTCGGCAATTTCTTTTCCCATTAATATTTTGAGAAGTGTCGATTTCCCGCTCCCGTTTTTGGCAACAATCGCAATTTTTTCGCCCTCGTTGATGTTAAAACTAATGTCTTCAAATAATACTTTCAATCCATAAGATTTTGAAAGATGTTCTGCCGTCACGTAATTCATAGGTCAAAAATACGAATAAGAATTGTTTTAATTCAGGTTTGGAAAGTCTTTCCGACAAAGAAATTTGAGTTGTGATTATTATTTGTATTGCTAAATTTTGAAAATGTTTAAAATTTGTTAAAAATTGTTAGAAATGAAAGATTAATTGCTAGTCATATTTTAAAAATGCTATCTTAGGAATAAAATTAAACCTATGAGAAAAGCCATCTGTTTCGGAGAAGTATTGTGGGATATTTTCCCAACTGGGAAAGTAATTGGAGGGGCTCCTTTGCATGTTGCTGCTAGATTATCTAGCTTTGGTGTACCATCGCGAATCGTTTCTAAAATCGGAAATGATGCCGATGGTCGCGCACTTTTACAAAATATTCAAAATCTTAATCTTACTGGTGTCTACATCAAGATTGACCAAAACTTCCCAACTGGTGAAGCCATTGTGCATTTTGATGCAGATGGTGAAGCTATTTATGATGTTAAATCGCCAGCCGCTTGGGACAACATTGATCTTAGTACGGAAATTGAAGACGCCGTTGGTGCAGCGGATATTTTTGTATATGGTAGTTTGGCTGCGAGAAGTGATGTCTCGCGAAAAACTTTGTATAACTTATTAGAAATTGCGAAATATAAAGTTTTCGATGTCAATGTTCGGAAGCCATTTTGCGATTTTGATGAGATTGTGAAACTTATGAAACAAGCTGACCTTATTAAGTTAAATGAAGCCGAACTTCGCTATCTTGCTAAGCATCTTGGCGCAGATAATGAGTCTTTGGAACTTAATATTTTATTCTTGTCAGAATATACCGAGACTGCGCAGATTTGCGTGACGCGTGGAAGAAACGGTGCGGTTCTATTAACGGGCGAGCAATTGTACACGCACCAAGGATTCGAGGTGGACGTTGTGGACACGATTAGCTCCGGAGATAGTTTTTTGGCGGCTTTGCTTTCTAAAATTTTAGATTGCGAAACCGAAGAAGATTACAGCGAATTATTGGCTTATGCAAATGCTGTTGGTGCGGTTGCTGCAACTAAAAAAGGACCAACTTCAAAAATTGATAAGCACGAAGTATTGCAATTAATCCAAGGTCAGCTGTCGTAGCGACCAATAACTTCCGTTGTAGATATTAAGGTCAATTTTTACATTGATGCCGTAGGCAATTCCGTTTTCTGTGAATTGCCAAAATTTCCAATTGTCATCGGGAGACGGTGTTGGGATATCGTTGTAATTTGCTAACCAAAGTGTGTAATCATCGAACTCGTCGGTGAGAACATCTTTTTTGTAATGATAATAGGTGTAGATAATTGGCTTAGCACCATAGGCATCTTCCAAGATTTTTAAAAATAATTTTAAATCTTTGATAAGTTGCTCTTTGGATTTTTTTTGCGGCATTTTTTCGATGTCCAATACTGGCGGCAAATCTCCAGATTCTAGTTTTGCCACCGAAACAAAAGAGTTGGCTTGCAAAATAGGATCTTCATCTGGACGATAATAATGATAAGCGCCACGAAGTAAGTCGTGCTTTTTCGCTTGTTCCCAAAAATGTTCGAAATTGTTGTCCGATTTTTTATTACCCATCGTGGCGCGAAGTAGCACAAATTTTAAAGGAATAGTTTTGTTGCCAATGCTCAAACTATCCCACTTGATGTCCTCTTTATTTTGATAATGCGAAATGTCAAAACCAAAAGTTTGGGTTGCATAATCGCCAATTATTCGGTTGATGCGCGCTTCTTCTTCCTTGGAGTTTTTTAGTTTTTTGTGATGAAATTTGTTAAAGTAAGTAGAATAGTAAAAGTGGATTTTCTCTTTTAGATAGTAGCCAGTTCCTAAAAGCCCAAATATCGCAAAAGCCAATGTCCACCACATTATTTTCTTTTTCAACTGGCGGCGTTGAAGTTGCTTTTTTCTGGATTTTCGTTGATTAGGAATCGCTTTTTTCATCGAGGCAAAACTACGAAAGAAATCTCGATTTGCCTTTTGATTTAGTGGATTTCCTTGATCTCAATTTTTTGATTGTTGAAGGTGATGATATCGCCTTTTTTATGGTTGTGAAGCGCTATGGCAATCGGACTTTTGTCAGAAATAATGTATAGTTTTTCGGTTTCAAATTTTATTTCTCCAAGAGAAACGGCGATAAAGAATTTTGATAAAGAAGTTTCTACATAACTGCCAAGGCTAACTACTTTTTTTTCTGCGATATTTAGATTTTTGACCAAGCTAAATTGTTGCTGAAGTTCATTAAGTTGAACTTGCAGGTTGTTAATTTGTTGTTGCAACATTTCTCTTCCAGTTTCATATTTGTCGCCCATACTACTTTTGGTATCGTTGTTGGAAGTACGCGTGTCGTCTATCAATTGCTCGAGTTTTGCAATTTTTTGAGTGAGAATTTCCAACAATTGTTTTTGAAGCTCCGCTTTATTAATGGGCATTTTTATAAATTTGAAAGATTATTGACCAACAAATCTAATTAAAGCACTTATGATTTCCTATTTTTCTAAACTTAAAATTTTCTTTTTCCTGTTAATCGGTTGTTGTTTTTTTGGTCAAAAACTTCCGACTTCTAGCGAAGTTATTTCTAATTATTATAATGCTTTGGGAGGTTTAGAAAATTTGGAAAAAGTAAAATATCTAAAAATGAAAACCGAAATGATTGTTGATGGCAATAAGTTTTTAGGAACGGAAGCTTGGATTGCGCCTAACATTTTTAAGAAAACACAGAAGTTGGGTAATGAAGATGTTGTTCAGTTTTTTGATGGAAAATTCGGATACATTAGCCAAGGTGATCATCGTGAAGCTTTGTCACCGTCAATTGTTGAAAAATTAAAATCTAGAAAATTAATCGCTGCTTTTGAATTTGATGCCAAAGATTTTAATAAAGTTATAGAAATGAAGAAAGGTCAGCAGAATTTTTATGTTTTAGAAAAGCCAGAAGCAAAAGTTTATTTTGACAAAGAGACAAAACTTCTTTCGAAAATCGAAACTTCACAAGGCAATCAGGAGTTTTCCGATTATAAAATGTTTGACGGAATTTTGTTTCCCACAAAGATTATTACAAGTGGACAAGCAAATTCTTCGGTGCTCAACTATCTCAATATTTTGGTAAACAAAGAAGTGACCTACGAGGATTTGCAATAATCAAAATAATTCTCAATCTAAATCCTCAAACGGAATTTTCAATTGAATAGAGACTTGCTTTTTTTCTTCGGTGTTAAGATTTGACAACGATAATCCCAAAAGTCGCACAGCTCGGTCGAAAGGTCGTTGCTTCCACAAGTTTTTTGCAGTTCGGTAATATTCCTCCTTGGATTGGTAATATTCGGTTTTGGTAAAACTTCGCGTGTACAGGGAAAAGTCTTTGTATTTTATTTTTAAAGTTAAAGACTTGCCCAGAATCTCGTGTCTGGAAAGTCGGTTTTGCAATTCCTCACTTAGACTTTTTAGTTTTTCATCAATCTGTTGCTCGTCGGATAGATCATCGATAAAAGTCCGTTCTACAGCAACACTTTTTTGGATTCGATTTGGCTTCACTTCACTATTGTGGATACCTCGGACAAGATTGAAATAGTATTGCCCCGATTTCCCGAAAAGTCTGGTCAGCTCTTCCAATGTTTTTTTCTTGATGTCAGCACCTTTGTAAATGGAAAGGCTGTACATTTTGTTGGCGGTCACTTTTCCAACACCATAAAATTTTTCTACGGGAAGCTCTTCCAAAAATTTTTCGACATGTTGCGGATGTATGGTTTTTTGACCATTTGGTTTGTTAATGTCAGAAGCTACTTTTGCTAAAAATTTATTCACCGAAATCCCTGCGGAAGCCGTCAATCCTGTTTCTTCAAAAATGCGTTGCCTGATTTCTTTAGCGATTTGATTGGCAGATTCGATGCCTTTTTTGTTTTCGGTGACATCAAGATAAGCTTCGTCCAAAGATAAAGGCTCGACAAGATCCGTGTATTCGTAAAAAATATTTCTAATCTTTTTGGAAACCTCTTTGTATCGCGGAAATCTTGGCGGAACAAAAATAAGATGTGGGCATTTTTCTTTTGCAGTTTTACTTGGCATCGCTGATCGTACGCCAAATTTTCGGGCTTCGTAACTTGCTGCTGCGACAACACCACGATGTCCACCACCTACCGCAATGGGTTTGCCTTTCAGATCAGGATTATCGAGTTGCTCCACAGACGCATAAAAAGCGTCCATGTCAACGTGAATAATCTTTCTGTTTGGTTCAGCAGGCATTGTTTACAAATTTAAGAATTCCTTGTAAAGCTTTTCTGTTTTTTAAATTTTAATTAAAATTTTATTTTCGTAAAAATTAAGTTAAATTTTTATGATTTATTTAATTAAATTTGGTTTTGGCTTGATTGTTAATATGCTTTAATGTTATTAAAAATGTATTGTTGATTGTGTTATTCTAAAAACAATGACCATGAGGATTACTAGATTTATTATTGCGCTTACGGTTTTTTCTTCTTTTACAATTGTCAAATTGCATGCGCAGGTTGGTGAAAATTTGCCAACAGAATGGACTTTGCAAGATTGTCTTACTTATGCCAAAGCGCATAATATCAGCATTAACAGTTTACGACTTAACGAAAAATCCGCTGAACAAGATTTGCTTCAGGCGAAAGCTTCAAAATTGCCAAGCCTTAGCGGAAGTGTGTCCCAAGGTATCGAAAGCCTTTCCGTTAATAATAGTCAACTGCAACTGCGTTCGAATTTTTCTAATAATATTGGCGTGTCATCCTCTGTGGTTCTTTATAATAGTGGCTATATTAACAACAATATCAAGTCAAAAGACCTTTCAGTAAAGTCTGCGAACCTATCCGTTAGCGAAGCTGAAAATAATATTAGCATTAATATCGCTGAAGCTTATCTTAATATTTTGATGGTGCAAGAGAACATTGTCTATCTTCAAAATTTGTTGAGTACAACCAAATCGCAGTTGGCGCAAGCTGAGAATCAATATAAATTCGGAAGTATTGCTAAGAAAGATTATTTGCAATTTCAGTCACAAGTTGCCAACGACGAATATAATCTTGTCAACGCTCAAAATCAGCTAAGAAGCGATATTGTTAATCTTAAACAAATTCTACAATTGCCATCGGATTTTGATTTTCAGATTGTTAAATCCTTGGATGTTAATGTTGGTGATGTTGATTTGGCTTTAAAGGATGCTCAACAAAAAGCACAAGCGTCTCGACCAGAAATTGAGAACAGCCAGTTGGGTGTTGAGATTGCAGAAACGGAACTTAAAAAATCTAAAGCCAATGGTCTTCCAGTTCTAAGTGCTGGTGGTGGCATCAACACTTCTTTTGCTGACCATCAAGGGACTGGTGTTATTACGCAATGGGGCGACAATTTTTATCAATCTGTTGGTTTGAGTTTGTCGATTCCGATTTACAACCAAAGGCTTTATAAAACTGCGGTCGAAAAGGCAAAAATTAATATTGAGCAAGCGCAATTGACAAAGCTGAATACAGAGACGGTTCTCAACCAAGAAGTTGAACAAGCTTACATTAATTTAGAAAATTCAATTGCACAATACAAAGCGGCGGCAGTTCAGTACAATATTAATAAAGAAACTTACGACATTTCTACGGCGGAGCTAAAACTTGGTAATATTAATTTGGTGGCATTGCAACAACAAAGGTCTTTGTATATACAAGCTTTGCAAGCCTACATTCAAGCGAAATATTCTGCCGTTCTCAACCAAAAAATCTACGAATTCTACACAGGCCAATCTCTTACTTTATAAAACTGAAATTATGAAAAAGAATAAAAAAACATATCTCTGGATTGCAATTATTGCAGTTGTTATTGGTGCAATTTGGTTTTGGAGAAGTCGCGAAGAGAAAATTGAAATTAACCTAAACACTACCCAACCTGTTGTAGGAGATATTGCAACAACGATTACGGCTACAGGAACGGTGCAGCCTGTCGATACCGTTGCAGTTGGTACACAAGTTTCGGGAACTATTAATAAGGTCTATGTCGATTTTAATTCGGTGGTAAAGAAAGGGCAACTTTTAGCACAATTAGACAGAACGATATTAACAGCGCAAGCCGCACAAATACAAGCTAATTTGCAACAGATGAAAAGCAATTACGCCTACCAAACTAGCAATTACAATCGTCAGCAACAGCTTTACAAAGTTGGGGCAATTAGCAAAGCAGATTTGGAAGCAGCAATGAATCAATTCAATGCTTCTCGTGATAATGTTGCAGCAACAACCGCGCAATTGGCTTCGGCAAACAAAAATTTGGCATATACCAATATTTATTCTCCGATTGATGGTACCGTCCTTTCTCGTAATGTAAGTGAGGGACAAACGGTTGCAGCGAGTTTTAGTACACCGACATTATTTAGTATTGCTAAAGATTTAACCAAAATGCAAGTTCGAGCTTCTATTGATGAAGCAGATATTGGCAATGTTAAAACGGGACAAAAAGCGACTTTTACGGTAGATGCTTTTCCTGATAAAACGTTTGAAGGCGTCGTGCAAGAAATACGGCTCCATCCAACAGTTTCTGCCAATGTGGTTAACTATGTCACAATAATTGATGCTAATAATGCCGAACTTCTTTTAAAACCAGGTATGACGGCAAATATAACTGTTGCAACATTGGACATTCCTAAGGCGCTTAAAATTCCATCCAAAGCTTTGAGCTTCAAACCTGATTCTTTGGTCGCGCAAAAATATCAGGTGCAAGGAATGGATTCTAGCAAGAAAAATAAATCCCAACATCATAAGCAAGAAACTTCGAATACTAATTCGGGTTCAACATCTGGAACAAGTTCGGGAGCTAGCAGTCATGCTGTTGTTTGGGTTAAAAAAGATATGACACTTCAAAAGAAGATTGTAGAAGTTGGACTTAACAACGAAACCGAAGCTCAAATCCTTTCGGGACTTGATGAGAAAGATGTTGTTGTAACAGGGTATCAAGTGATTGGCAATACTAAATCTGGAAACTCGAACTCCGCGAAAAGTCCTTTTATGCCACAAAGAGGTGGCGGTAACAAAAAACAAGGCGGCGGAAATGCTGGTGGCGGACCTCGTTAATTTTAAAACTAAAATGAAATGGCAGCAGATGTAATTTTAGAAGTCAGAGATTTGGTTCGCGAGTTCCGAATGGGCGAAGAAACTGTTCGGGCGCTAAAAGGTATTAGTTTTCGAATTGAAAAAGGCGAGTTCGTGACAATTATGGGAAGTAGTGGCTCGGGGAAATCAACTTTGTTAAATATTTTAGGTTGTCTCGACAAACCGACTTCTGGCGATTATATTTTGGATGGTGTTAATGTAGAATCCTTGTCAAAGGACGAGTTAGCGCAACTTCGAAATCATAAAATAGGTTTTGTGTTTCAATCGTACAATTTGTTACCCAGAACTTCTGCCAAAGAAAACGTCGAATTGCCTTTGTTATACAATTCTGAAGTGTCGGCAGATTTGCGAAACGAGCGTTCTCTTAACGCTTTAAAGGCTGTCAAGCTGGAAGACCGAATGGACCATCTTCCCAATCAAATGTCTGGTGGACAGCAACAGCGTGTTGCGATTGCGAGAGCTTTGGTTAATGAGCCAGTTATGATTTTGGCAGACGAAGCAACAGGGAATTTGGATACCAGAACGTCTTACGAGATTATGGCTTTGATGCAGGAGCTTAATAGCAAACAATCCAAAACCATTGTTTTTGTAACACACGAGCCAGATATTGCGGCTTTTAGCCAACGGACAATTTTTTTGCGAGACGGAAAAGTTGTTAGAGATGTTAAAAATGAACAGATAAAATCTGCTAAAGAAATGCTAGACAACTTACCTGTTAGTGATGATTATTAGAACCTCGAATTATGAATATCGTTAATCTTTTCAGAATTGCTTTTCGTGCAATATTGCGAAATAAGCTTCGTGCCTTTCTTACGATGCTCGGTATTATTATTGGTGTTGGCTCGGTGATTGCGATGACTGCTATTGGTGAGGGTTCCAAAAAAAGTATTAGCGACCAACTCAGCAATATGGGTTCTAATATGATAACCATACGACCACAAAGTAATACCAATGTTACTGGTGGCGCAAGGATTGGCTCGTCAGGATTGCAAACTTTGAAAATGCCAGATATTGATGCTATTAAAAAAGGAGCACCCGATGTTGTAGCCGTTTCACCAGCGGTTTCTTCCAATGGACAGTCGATTAATGGTGCACAAAACTGGCCAACGCAAATGCAAGGTGTCTATCCCTCTTATTTGGATATTCGGGATTGGCCTTTGTCCGATGGAATCGCCTTTACAGATGATGATGTTAGACGTGCGAGCAAAGTTTGTCTTTTGGGACAGACGGTTGTTAACAATCTTTTTCCAAATGGAGATAGTCCAGTAGGGCAGGTTATTAGATTTAATAAAATCCCAATGAAAGTTATTGGTGTGCTAAGTTCTAAAGGTGAAAATACTTTTGGGCAAGACCAAGATGATGTTATTTTGGCGCCTTTCAATACGGTGCAAAGAAGATTATTGGGAATTGTCTATGTCCAAACAATTTATGCAGCTTCGGCTAACGAAAATACTTCAGCAGCTGCTTCCGATGAAGTTTCAAACATTTTGAGACGCCAACATCGCCTATCGATGGATGGGAATAACGATGACTTTACGGTAAGAACTCAAGCTGAATTGATAAATACCATCAGCTCGACCAGTCAATTGTTAACCGTACTTTTGACGGCGATTGCAGGAATCTCTTTGGTTGTTGGTGGCATCGGAATTATGAATATTATGTATGTTTCGGTAACGGAACGAACTAAAGAAATTGGTCTTCGGATGTCGATTGGTGCACGAGGCAAAGATATTTTGATGCAGTTTCTGATTGAAGCGATTTTGATAAGTTTAACGGGTGGCGTGCTCGGCGTTATTCTCGGAATTGTTTCCGCAAAGTTGGTGACACAGTTTTTAGCTTGGCCAACTTATATTACGGAATCATCGATTGTTCTATCGTTTTTGGTGTGCGCAATTACAGGTGTATTCTTCGGTTATTATCCTGCTTTGAAAGCGTCCAAACTTGACCCAATCGAAGCTTTACGTTATGAGTAGTTTTTTCTCAATTTTAAAACATTTTTGAATGGCTAGATTTTGAATTTGTTTTTAAATTCTAAAAATATTTTTGAGTTAAATCTAAGTTGTATTTGGATTAATTTTTGGGAATAAAAAAACTCAAATGTTAATTTGAGTTTGGTTTTATAAGTTTGTCAATTGTAGTTTGAATGTCTGGGTCTTCTGGTGAAATTGCATAATATTTTGCAATTTTTGAAGTTTGGTCAACCACCATAAATCTTGGAATCCAGTTAAGCTCAATATAATCATTAAATGAATTCTTCCAACCAGAAGCGAACCAAAAATTTTCTTTGTCTTTCATGTTAAATCGGTCAATGCTGTGGTCAAAAGCATCTTTGTTGCGCTCTAACGAAAAATATAAAAACTGAATATTTGGATTTTTTTCTGCCAGTTCATTTGATTTTGGAATGGCTAAAAGACAGTCTTTACACCAACTTGCCCAAAAATCGATGAGGACAACTTTTCCTTTATATTGGGATAAAATTTCTTTTACACTGATTGTTTTGCCATCTTCATCTTGCATTTTTTCGGCTAAAGCTTCTTTGCTAAAACTTGTTTTGTTAACAGCTGGTATTTTTTGAGAATATCCCAAAGCAAGGATAAATAAACTAAGGATGCTAAAAATCTTCTTCATTGTTCTAATTGTTGTGCTGCAAAATTAAAGAATTATTGCTTTGCTATTTCTTATTAAATGATAATTAAATTCTATCATCGAAATTGGCTAAGAACGCGGGATTTGCGCCCCAATATCACAAAAGCGGGAACCGTAGGCGGAAATGGCGCCCAAATAAAAATGCACCCAAAAAATTGAGTGCATCTATATTATGTTTTAAAACTTTTAGTTGTAGTTTTTTACCAAACCTTTTACGATTTTGATAACGTCTGGCATTGCTTTGTTAGCAGCATTTAGCACTTCTTCGTGCGACACGGCGAAAGCGATTTCGGGACCACCCAAATCGGTAATAATCGAAATACAGAAAACGTCCATTCCCATGTGTTTTGCAACAATAACTTCCGGAACTGTGCTCATACCAACAGCGTCGCCTCCGATGAAACGAACCAATCCGTACTCAGACGGCGTTTCGAACGTTGGACCTTGCAAACCAACATAGACACCTTCGTGTACCAAAATGTTATTTTCTTTGGCAACATCGTGCGCAGTTTGTAACATTTTTTTGTTGTAAGCTTCGCTCATATCCACAAATCTTGGACCTAGCTCGTCTATGTTTTTACCACGCAATGGATGTTCTGGCATCATGTTGATATGATCTTTCACCAACATAATATCACCAACGTGGAAGTTAGGATTAACACCGCCCGAAGCGTTTGATAACAATAGATTTTTGATGCCCAACAAGTGGAAAACTTTGAAAGGGAAAGTCACAGTCTCCATTGGATAACCTTCGTAATAGTGAAAACGACCACTCATCATCAAGACTTTTTTGCCTTCAAGAATTCCGTAGATTAACTTGCCACCGTGACCAACAACCGTTACTTGCGGGAAGTTAGGGATGTCTTCGTACTCAATGGTGTGGATAGGTTGTACCTCGTCTTGAAGTTTTCCAAGTCCAGAACCTAACACGATTGCAAAGTCTGGTGTGTCTTGGATGATATTTTTGATGAACGCTGCGGTTTCTTTAATTTTTTCTAACATAATCGTTGATTATTTGATTAAACGCTTCTTGATTGTCTATTTCTACATTAATTGGCCAATAAAAGATTTTGTCACGCAAGTAGTCAAAAGTTTTGAGTCTTACATAATCTTTTTCTGTGGTTAAAATCATCTTGTATTCGCCAAGTTTTTTATATTCTGCCACAATTTTTTTGATGTCATCATCGGAGAAATTGTGATGGTCTTTGTATTTAAGATGTTTTACTTTTTTAGAATATTTGCCGACTTCTTTTACAATTTGTGTTGGGTTAGCAATACCAGTTATCAAAAGTACATCGTAATAATCCAAATTTTTGACTGGCATATATTTGTCGATGCTCATTACATTTTCGTCATATTCTATAGAGGAGAAAAATACTTTCTGATAATGTTGTGGTTTTATTCTTGAAATGTAATATTGTTTTTTTTCTTCCGTAAGATCATCTGGACATTTGGT
>NZ_JASLDS010000074.1 GCF_030151385.1 Soonwooa sp. | reverse complement strand
ACTTTCAAAGCTGTTCTAGCAGTCTTGTGATAGTATCTGTTTCTTAATTTTCTTTTTTCGTTCTGTCTGATTCTTTTCAGAGCTGATTTATGATTTGCCATAACTTCCTAAAAATTGACTGCAAAGATATGAATATTTTTTGAACTTCAAAATCTTTTTGCAGATTTTTTTAAAATTAAAATTTCGTAGCCTATAGGGGAATCGAACCCCTGTTGCCAGGATGAAAACCTGAAGTCCTTACCACTAGACGAATAGGCCATTCGTTTTTTTTTGTGGTTGCAAAAGTAGAGACTTTTTTTAGATCCTGCAAATCTTTTTTTTAGTTTTTCAAAACTTTCTGAATGATGGAATTCTTAATGCCTTTAGTTTCAATCTCTTTCTGTGCTGTTACAGCTTCTTCCAAAGTTTTATATTTTCCATAGGTATAATAGAAAACACCTTTTTCTTTGTTTCTTTCAACATCTTTCAAAGTTTTTAGAAGGTAAGAATCATTCTTTAATTTGTCTTCCGTAACCGCAACTTCTAAGGTGTAATATCCGAAGCCAAGTGTTTGGTTTGGTAAGAAGCTAATCGCCATTGCATTTCTGAAACCTGCATCTTTTGCTGTTTTTAGATTGTTATCTCTAACAGAAGCGAGATTGGTTACAGCATAATAATATTTGTAAACATTATTTTCTTTAATCGGCAAAATATAGTTAAGACCTTTCAGCGCTGGATCGCCATCATTATATCGCGAAGCTGTGCTCATCAATAAAATCCTGAAATCATTTTTCAACGGAACTTCAGCTGGTTTCACTGGTTCTGGTTCTTTAACTGGACCACCACCGATGGCTTTTCTATAGTCTAATAAAGCTTTGTAAACGCTATCTGCAACTTCCTGTTGTCCTTTTTCGGAAGTTAAGTAAGCGGCGTCTTCGTAGTTGTTGACAAAACCTGTTTCCACAAGGACAGAAGGCATAGCATTTCTTCGAAGGACGTGTAAGTCGGCTTGTTTTACACCACGTGAGAATCTTTTGTCGTCTTTAACAAAATTTTCTTCGATTAGTCCACCCAGCCACTGACTTGCTTCCAAATATTTACTTTGCTGAATTTTTAACGCAATTAATGATTCTGGTGATCGAGGATCGTAATTGGCGAAGTTTTGCTTGTCATTTTCATCCAAGAAGATTACTTCGTTCTCAGCTTTTGCAACTTCTAGGTTTGCTTTGTTTTGGTTAGGTCCTTGTACGAAGGTTTCGGTACCTTGTGCTGTAATGTTATTTCCGCCCGACGAGTTAACGTGGATAGAGACGAAAAAATCAGCTTTGTTTCTGTTGGCAAGATCGGTTCTTGCTGTCAAAGATGGGTACTCATCAATCTTTCTCGTGTAAATAACCTTGAAGTCTTTGTTTTTTTCGAGTAGTTTTCCAAGTTTTAAAACAATAGCGAGGGTGATATCTTTTTCTTGTACACGACCTAGATCACTATAGGATCTATAGGCACCATTGTCTGATCCACCGTGGCCTGCATCCAATACAACAGTGAATTTTTTTTGGCTAAAACCAAGGACTGAAAGCAATACTAAAAGTAAGCTGATATATTTTTTGGAATAAAATTCTGTAGTAAACATATTAATTTTTAAAAATTAATTAATTTTGACCCGAATTACAGATGTACTGATTTGGGCAAAAGCATTTTCAAAAATATACCACTATTTTTAATTTTCCTAATTTTTAACAGTTTTTTAGCACAGAAAAAGACTGATGGGAAGCTAGAAATTAAGTCTACGCAAGACACGATTCGCAAGAATGATAGCATTCCTGCCAAAGAGCAGTTGGATGCTGTTGTCAAAACAAAAGCAGATGTTGAGCGTAATTCTTTTTCGACAAAACAAACTTTTTTAGAAAAAAATGCACAAGTTATCTATCAAGATATGCAGATTGATGCAGACTATATTCGCATAGACTGGTCTAATAATAAAATCTATGCTCGTGGTGGACTTGACGAAAAAGGCCATGTGAAAAATCCTGCCATTGCAACACAAGCTGGTAAAAAGTTTGAATATGATGAGGTAATTTATGATTACAAAACCAGACAAGCGGTTGCTTTTAATGCAAGAACAGAAGAAAGCGAAGGTGTGATTGTAGCGCAGAAAACCAAAAAATACAATGATTCAGTGTTTTTTATGCGTAACGGAAAATACACAACGGACACCTATTTTATTCAGAAAAAAGATACACTTGCCGATTATTATCTGTTAGCGCCTAATATTAAATTATTAAAAGGAAAAGAAAGTTCGCAGGTTATTACCGGACCAATCCAAATGTATATTGAGCAAGTGCCGACGCCTTTGGTAATGCCGTTTGCGATTTTGCCATTTTCTGAAAAACGTTCTGCGGGCGTTTTAATTCCGAGTTTTGGAGAACGTCAAGATGTCGGTTTTTTTCTAAATGGCTTGGGGTATTATCAGCCTTTGGGCGAGCATTTCGACCTTAAGATACTGTCCGACCTGTACACCAAAGGAAGTTGGAACCTGAGGCCTGAGATGAATTATCTCAAAAAATATAGATACAGCGGACGTTTCAATGCGGAGATTGGTACTATTGTTCGTGGTATTAAAGGCTTAGATAATTATTCTAAATCCTCGACTTACAAAATTGCTTGGACACACCAACAAGATAGCAAAGCGGATCCGTTATTGACCTTTAACGCTGCTGTAGATATCACAAGTCAGAAGTTCTACAATAACCTATTGAACAATAATTATATCTACAATAGTGATAACTTGAAAACTAGTCAAACGTCTAGGGTTAGTATCCAGAAGCGTTTTTTGAGTTTGCCGATAACCATCAATGCTAACGCAACTTATTCTCAAAACTTTTCAACAGGACTAACAGATATTCGTTTGCCAGATTTGACAGTGTCTATGAGTCAGTTTTATTTGTTTAAACCAAAAACGGGCATGCGAACTGGGCTTTTAGAGAATATGACTGTTAACACAGGTTTGTCGATGTCCAATTATGTGCAAACGACAGAAGCAGATCTCTTTAAAGATCAAATGTGGAAAGATATGAAGACGGGTCTTCGTAATAATATTGGGTTATCGACCAATACGAGTATAGCCAAGTATTTTACGTTTACATTAGGTGCGAATGTAGATAATGTTTTGACCACAAAAACAATGGAGAAACGTTACAATGTTGTGACTAATAATGTTGATAATATTACTAAAAATCAATTTGCAGGATTCTCAACATTTTCGACATCAGCAAGTATACAGACGGTTCTTTATAAGTTTTTGAACTTTAAAAAGGGTTCTACGATTGAAGCTATTCGTCATATGATGACACCGAGTGTTAGTTTTAATTATATGCCCGATTTTTCGGAGAAAAATTGGGGTTACTACCGTGAGTTTTATGGTGCTAGAGGAGAGTTGACAAAGTATTCTATTTTTGAAGGCGGAATATATGGGTCGCCAAGTTCGGGGCTTTCACAAAGTATTGGTTTTAACATAACCAATAATTTAGAAATGAAAGTGAAGTCAAAGTCGGATTCAACTGGTGTTAAAAAGCTTAAGATTTTTGAAAACTTAAATATTTCTGGTAACTACAACTTCGCTGCAGATAAGAATAAATGGTCAGTATTTAGAATTGATTCTCAATCATCATTCTTTAATAATAAGTTGACAGTTAACACGACGTTGGCTTTGGAGCCGTATAAAATTTTATATGATGCTACAGGTAACAATGGTATTAGAACTGAAAATTTTGGACACTTCAGCTTACAAGGATTTAACTTGCAAATGGCTTATTCGTTATCCGACGAGATCTTTGGTAAAAAAGAAGATTATGCTAAAGTATATAAAAAGAAAGGTGAAATCCGAAACGAAGATTATTATTTTGACGATGATAATTACGCGCGATTTAATCAACCATGGAATTTGAGTTTGACCGCAAACTATGCTTATTCGAGAACCTTATCTTTGTTTGGATCAAAAATGGCAACCGTTGGGATGAATGGCAACATCAAACTGACTCCTTTTTGGAATATCACTGGAAGTGCTTCTTATGACCTTGTGACAAAAGAAATTTCGAGAACGACATTGGGCTTCTCAAGAGATCAGCGAAGTTTTACAATTAACTTTAACTGGGTACCTTTTGGAGTTTACAAAGTGTACGACTTCTTTATTGGTATTAAAGCCAATATCTTGAGTGATGCGATAAAATATAAAGACAGAAGCTTTACCCAACCAAATAGTAGCTTCTAAAATTGATAAAAATGCTTAGATTTGTAAGCGAAAATCGACAATAAACTATGAAGAAAATCATCAATACTGACAAAGCGCCAGGAGCAATTGGACCTTATTCTCAAGCTAATATGGCAAATGGAGTGCTGTATATTTCTGGACAGATTCCGGTAGATCCAGAAACAGGGAAACTTGCTGAAGGTATCGAAAAAAGTACACACCAAGTGATGAAAAACCTTGAGGCAATCCTTACAGAAGCTGGTCTTACTTTTAGTCATGTTGTTAAAGCAACTATTTTCTTAAAAAATATGGATGATTTTGCTGTGATGAATGATATCTATGCTTCTTATCTAGATGCGTCGGCTTTCCCAGCGAGAGAAACTGTGCAGGTATCTTGTCTTCCAAAAAATGTAGACGTTGAAATTTCAATGATTGCACACGCAGATTAATGAATTTTTTAAGGAATTTGTTTGGTGTCATTTGTGGACTTGTAGTAGCAGGTCTCATTATTTCGCTTGGGATACGCATTAATCCAAGTTGGATTAACTATGACGAGTGGGCACCTTTCGAACATTGGAAGCAGCAATTGATAGCTGTTAAAGACCAAGAAACATTTTTTGCAGCTTTATTGTTTTTCGGCGGATTGGGAGTGACGGTTGGTGGTGTTGTAACGGCGATTATTGTTAAATATGCTAAAGTTGCGTATGCTATCCTTATTGGTTTTATCATGCTTTTCATCGCGATGCTTGATATTATCATCTATCCATATCATCCGACCTTCTATAAAATTTCAATCTTTCTTGTCTTCTTTCCGTTTTCTTGGATTGGCGGAAAAATCGTTGAAGTTATCTACGAGCGTAAAAAGAAATCTGATGTCAAAAAACATCAATCCTAGATTTTTTTAAACCTAAATTAATTTTTGTATGATTGCTAAATCAACTCAAACTTCTGAACATTATACTTGGGGAGATCATTGTGATGGATGGCATCTTTTAAAGACCGATTCGTTGAGCGTTATACAGGAGAGGATGCCCCCAAAAACTGAGGAGTCTTTGCATTTTCATCAGAAATCTCAACAGTTTTTCTATATTTTAAAAGGTGTTGCCACTTTTGAAGTTGAAGGCGAAACCGTAATTGTAAATTCTAATCAAGGATTACATATTAAACCAAATACCAATCATAGGATTTTTAATAGAGAAGATTTTGATTTAGAATTTCTAGTAATTTCTGAGCCAAAGTCTCATGGCGACCGTGTGAATCTGTAAAGGTTTTAAAAAATAATTACAGTATTTTTATCTGTATTTTTCGTCTTGCAAATCTTCGGATTTGCTTTTTTTTGAATGTAATTCTGCTGTGAAAAAAAATGTCTATTGTAGGAAATGTTTTGTTTGTAAATTCAATTCCATATTTGTTTTGATGCGTTTTATGTTTAGCGATTTTTAATTATTTTTATTAAATCTGTTTTAGTTTTTAAATTTTTAGATGATATTTGTAATCGAAAACTAAAAACTATTAAGCATGGCAGAATTAGAAGTTGCAAAGTCTACTAAAAAGATCTTTGACACTGCAAAATCGCATGAGCACGGTCTTATGCACAAAATTAAAGAAATCGGAATGGAAATCGCGATTATTGTTTTCGCGGTTAGCGTTTCCATCGCGTTCCATTCTTGGAGTGAAGCACGTCACGAGCAAAAAGAGGTTAAGCATTTCTTACTTGGATTACGAAAAGATCTTAGAAGTGATATTGCCGAAATGCAAGGCGACATCATCGCTTATGAAAATCAAAAGAAATTTTTCGGTTATCTCGCAAGGATTCCAAATGGACAAATCGCGGATAGAGATTCGATTCATGTAAACAAAGAATTCTTGTTCAATTTTACGGGTTTTAACGGTAATCAAGGGCGATACCAAGGTTTTAAATCTTCGGGGAAAATTGGTTTTATAGAAAATGAAGATTTGCAAAATTCAATCTTGGACTTTTACGAGGAAGATGTACCGCTTTTGATAACATCTACAGATTTCTATAAAGCGCAGAAATTAAAATACGCGGATTTTCTTTTCGATAATGTTCAAAATTATCCAGATGGTAATTTTCTAAAAGAGCTGTCGTCAGATCCTATCAAAAATCGCAGCAAAGTTTATCTATCAACAGTGGATCAGATTATCGCAAACTACAAACGATGCATCAAGCAAATGCAAGAGATTATTAGTGATATCGACTACGAGTACAAACACTAAAGAATTGGTTTATTTAGTTGGTTTTATCATGTATACATCACGCTTATTGTACAGGATAAATCCAACTTTGGTTTTGTTTCGGAATTTTTTTGGCACTTCGAATAAGTAGAAATCATCCTTGTCTTCTATTTGCCATTCAAACTGATAAGTCTCGGACGTGAAGTATGTTTTTTGATTATTGTAGTGCAATTCATAATAGGTTTTTACCTTAAATGTAGCGCGCATGAAGTCTGGCAAGTCAAATGGATTTCCGACATTTTCGTAAGAAAGTTTCTTGTATGATTTTCTTGTTATGCGGTTGTCAGATTGATAATCGAGTTTTCTTTCTTGTAGAATTTCGGTGAAGTAAGTATCAAAATATGTATCGTCTTTAACTTGTTGCTGAACAGAATAAGCCGATTTTTGATCGTCTTTTAATACAATTAATTTTTTATTATTGAATTTTGAGGGATTGCCTTGTAGATCGGCTTTTCCGTAAATGTTGTCCATTTCTCCATTTTCAAAGGATAAACGATGTTCACCTTCCTGTGAGTAAAGCAAAGTCCATTCGCTATTTACTAAAAAGTAAAAAGGATAAAAGCCACTTGGATCTCGTAAACGATCAGTATCATAGACAACCATTTCTGCATTTTTATATAGGTCATCAAAAGTTGTTTTATAAACTGAATTCGCCATCTTTTGATCTTCGTTAAGAATTGCTTTGTATGGATGGAAAACTCTTGCGTTTCCTGTATAATCGTAGACGCCTTTTAGGCTAAAAATATAAGGAATGTAATTGATGAAATCTTGGGTTGAGGTTTTCTTTTCCGATACCAAACTATCCGAAATAATGATATTTCCATTACCATCTATTTTGGTGAGCCCGTTTTTGTTGGTTAAATAAAACATATTGTTGATGCTGTCATACAAAATAGGAAGATAAGTCTCCACAGGTTCTATTTTATAATGATTAAAACTAAGGTTTTTTCCAAATTTTGGAGCATCGTTGAGTTTTGATGATCTAAAGATATCAGCTGTTGTAAGGTTATTGGGTGTGCATTTTTCCAAAAATAGAAACACAAGAAGCGTTAAAGTTAGAAGTAGAAATAGTTTTTTATTATTTTTAAACATTGGTGTATTGACTATTGATTTTTAAAAATACAAAAAGTATTATTTAAATTATGATTTATGTTTTTCGTAAGTTAAAACTTATCATCTAAATCATAAGGCTATTATTTGTTTATGAATTTGGATTGGCTTAATTTCGTACAACATAAATTTTAAAATATTTTATAATGAATCAGGATATCATCTTCGACCTTATCGAGAAAGAAAGACAAAGACAAACACATGGCATCGAGTTAATCGCATCAGAAAACTTTGTGTCGGACAATGTTATGAAAGCGATGGGAAGCGTGCTTACTAACAAATACGCAGAAGGTTATCCTGGCAAAAGATATTATGGTGGTTGCGAGGTAGTTGACGAAGTGGAAACTTTGGCAATTGAACGTGCGAAACAACTTTTTGGTATCGAGTATGCTAACGTGCAACCACATTCTGGTTCTCAAGCCAATGCAGCAATCTATCTTGCTGTGCTAAAGCCTGGTGACAAAATCATGGGAATGGATCTTTCGATGGGAGGACACCTGACACATGGCTCTGCAGTTAACTTTTCAGGGATTCAATATAATGTGGTTTCTTATGGAGTAGATCGTGAGTCTGGACTTATCGATTATGACCAAATGAGAGAAGTGGCACTTCGCGAAAGACCAAAAATGTTGATCGCTGGTTTCTCAGCTTATTCTAGAGATTTGGATTATGCTAAATTCCGTGAGGTTGCTGACGAGATTGGAGCAACACTTTGGGCAGATATTGCGCATCCAGCAGGTCTTGTGGCAAAAGGTCTTCTTAATAATCCATTCGACCATTGTCATGTAGTAACAACAACAACACATAAGACTTTGAGAGGTCCAAGAGGTGGAATGATTATGATGGGGAAAGATTTCGAAAATACTTATGGTCACAAAACACCAAAAGGCGAAATCAAAATGATGAGTCAAGTTTTGGATGGTGCGGTTTTCCCAGGTATCCAAGGAGGACCATTGGAGCACGTTATCGCGGGTAAAGCAGTTGCTTTTGGCGAAGCAATCGATTCTCAATTCGAGGTTTATGCTAAACAAGTAAAAGCCAATGCCCAAGCTTTAGCAAAAGCAATGATCAATAACGGATTTGATATCGTGAGCGGTGGTACTGATAACCACTTGATGTTGGTGGATCTGCGTAACAAAAACGTGAATGGTAAAGAAACTGAAAAAGCTTTGGTAAAAGCAGATATTACTTGTAACAAGAATATGGTTCCGTTTGATGATAAGTCGCCATTTACAACATCTGGTATTAGATTGGGAACTGCTGCAATTACGACGAGAGGTCTTAAAGAAGCAGATATGGAAGTTGTTGCTTCTTTAATTTCTGAAGTGGTTGATAATATCAAAAACGAAGAAGTTTTAGCATCTGTTAGGACTAAAGTTAACCAACTCATGGAAGGTAAAGCTTTGTTTAACTACTAGAGTTTAATTCTAAATACAAAAAAATCCCGCAGCGAAAGTTGCGGGATTTTTTTTTGGGTTTAAAGTTGTTTCTTTTTTAATACTTTTTCGTGAGTAGTTTTATTTTACCTTTTCCAAAAGGTATAATCTTGCGCCAGAAAACGAAAGCTTTGGCATCAGATTACCTTCCAGAACCATCGTTTTGTTGTTAATGTCAATAACAGAGATGTAATTGTTAGAATTGTACTCGATGTAGTTTTCCTTTTCCTTGGTAGATGGATTTTTTCCGAATTCGAATTTATATTTTACCCAATCTTCATCTTGGCTACTGCAATGTACAGGTTTGAATTTTGATTTTTTTGACTTAAAAACAATTTGATCGTATGCATCGCCACATTCACTTTCGAATGAACTATCGCGGTTTTGGTCTTGTTGAAATTGAGCAAAAGAACCTTTATAAACGCCAACAACTTTCCATGTACCATCTACACGGTCTTCGTCAATTTTTCCTGCAGCTTTGCTCACTGCCCAACTTACACCATTTACGGTTCCTTTCACAGCTTTATAACCAACTTTTGCGACACCAGTAACAGCTTTGGTTGCTGTAGAAACGATGCATGATTGTAAAAGTCCAATTGAAGCTATTAGGAGTATTGTTTTTTTCATAATTAAATGTTTATGTGACGAAGATAGTATTTTTTTTGAATTTTTATAGGGACGAAAATCTTTGTTGGGCTTTAAAGTCTACTAGGAGTTTTCATAAAAACAACACAGGCTTCCCATCAGGAAGCCTGTGCTTATTCTGTATAAGAATCAAGAATTACTTTTTCTTAGCTCCAGCTACAGCAGTCGCTAGATCAGCTCCAGCTTTGAACTTTGCAACTTTCTTAGCAGCAATTTTGATTGGTTTTTTAGTTGCAGGGTTGATACCTTGTCTTGCAGCTCTTTCAGATACTGAGAATGTCCCGAATCCTACTAAAGATACTTTACCTTCTTTTTTCTTTAAAGTTGTTGTAACATTAGCGATGAAAGATTCTAAAGCTTTCTTAGCAGCTACTTTTGTGATTTCTGCATCCTTTGCGATTGCGTCGATTAATTCAGATTTGTTCATAATTGTATTTAATTAAAGTTATGTTGTTATAGCAAATATAGAACATTTTTCATTTCACACAAGTCTTTTTGTGTTTTTTAAGGAAAAATATAGATTTTTTTTTAAACTGTTAGTTTTTTAATAATTTAGGCTTTTGCCAAATAAAGGGCTTTTAGTTGTGTTGGTTTCTTGCTTATCGTCATTAAATAAGGATATTAGCAATAATTAATTTATACGTTTGCTAATTATTGATTTCAGAATTTGTAGATTAATATTTCTTAATCTCTATTTTTTTTGAATGCATAATTTTGGCTTAGTTTTTTTTTGCAAATACTTATTTGTAGTAAATTTGCAGCATGTTAATAGAAGTATTCAAATCCAAAATACATAGAGTTAAAGTTACAGAGTCGGACCTTAACTATATCGGAAGTATCACAATTGACGAAGACCTTATCGACGCTGCTGGCCTTATCGTTGGCGAACGTGTCTATATTGTGAATGTCAACAATGGCGAACGTTTTGACACCTACGTTATCAAAGGAACACGTGGTTCTGGAGAAATCTGTCTCAATGGTCCTGCGGCGCGCAAAGTGCACAAAGGTGACACCGTAATCATTATCGCTTATGCGCAGATGACGCCTGAGGAAGCAAAAAGCTTCCAACCAAAAATCGTTTTTCCAAACGAAGATACCAACCTATTAACTTAATGAATGGCTGAAGCTAAAAAAAATAATCCTATAAAAACGGCAATTACCATTGCTGTATCGCTTGCTTTTGCAGGCTTTTTTTTGTGGCTTGCTCTGAAAGGTTTGAACATTGAAGATATAAAAGCTTCTTTGTCGAAAGCCAATTATCTTTGGGTCGCTTTTGCAGCATGTTTTGGTTTGGGCGCGTATTGGTTTCGTGCCGTACGTTGGAATCTTTTGTTGGAACCAATGGGACATTCTATTTCTAATAGTAATTCGTTGTGGTCGATTTCTTTTGGTTATTTAATGAATTTGACTATCCCAAGAAGTGGCGAAGTTGCCCGCGCAACAGCTTTATATGGCGTCGAAAAAGTACCTGTTGACCAATCTTTCGGGACGATTATTCTAGAACGAGTTGTCGATTTGGTTTGCATGTTGGCTTTTTTGGGCTTGACTTTGATTTTTAAATACGATGCGATTTTATCATTTTATAAACAATCTGGTGTTAACATTAATCCAAATAAGATTGCTTTAATAATTGGTGCGTTAGCAGTTTGTGCTATTGTCTTCTTTGCAATAAGAAAGAAGTTGACCAATGTGCCAGTGCTTGGTAAGATTGTTGGTTTTATCGATGGAATCCTAGACGGATTGATGTCGATTTTCCGAATGAAACAAAAGGCAAAATTTATTCTTTATACAATCGCGATTTGGGTTTGTTATTATTTTGCGGCTTATTTGGTTTGTTTCTCTCTTCCCGAAACGTCTGATTTTGGATTTGCTGATGGCTTTTTCATTTTGGTAGTTGGGACTTTGGGAATGATTATCCCAGCTTCTGGTGGTATTGGCGCATTTAACCTGGCGATGAAGTTTGGTTTTATGGCCTTATTTATTTCAATGGGGAAAGATGGCAATGTTGGTGGCGAAGTTGGATTAATCTATTCTTTTATTTCGTTGCCGTTGCAGATTTGCATTATGTTGGTGATGGGATTGATTTCGATACCGATGTTGGCGAAGGCAAGAAAGTTTTAGTTTTCATAGAGTAAATTTCTATTTCCTAAAATGGTGTTTTCCAAATTTTTACGACATACTTTCAAATGCAAGGTTAAAAAAGTAGGATTACAAGCACTTAGCTTTTCGGTAAACAAAGGCGTAAAACTAATGTAGGACATACAAATTAGTTTTTTTTAAAGTAAACAAAGTGCCTATGTATAACTTATATATGAGTAAAGGAGAAATATTTTGTTTGTCTTTGTGCTAAATACTTAACAGAAAATTTTCTAATTATCCCATCGCAATAGGGATAGAAGCGGTAGCCCGCAAGGAGGCGCGAGCGAAGCGAGCGCCAACTGAGGACTACAAGCGGATAGCCCGACCCGAGCTGTGGGAAATGCCTAGGCGAGGGGATTGCCCAAAGTGAAAGTTTATTGAAAAAAATGACTTCAAAAGATTATCTTTGTAAATATAAATTTGAAATAATTACAACGAGGAGAAATCCTTAAATATCTAAACAAATGACAATAGACAACAATCACGTAGTATCTTTAGGCTACACATTGAACACAATCGAAGCTAACGGAGAAAAACTTTTTGTAGAAAATACAACGTCTGAAAATCCATTAACATTTTTGTACGGTGTTGGGATGATGATTCCAAAATTCGAGGAAGAAATTAAAGGTCTTTCTGTTGGTGACAAAAAATCGTTCACGATTTCTCCAGCTGAGGCTTATGGCGAGAGACAAGATGATGCGGTGGCGCAATTGCCAATCGATATGTTCCAAGAAAGTGGTATTCCGCCAGTTGGTGCGATGTTGCCATTATCTGATAACCAAGGTAACAACTTTAACGCGATCGTTGTTGAGGTGACTCCAGAAGCTGTTGTTGCTGACCTTAACCACCCAATGGCTGGGAAAACTTTGAACTTCGATGTTGAAATCTTTAACACAAGACCTGCAACTGAAGAGGAACTTTCTCACGGTCATGCGCACGGTGTTGACGGAAACGAAGCGCACTAATCAAGTGAATCTTTAAAACGCAAGGTTAAACAAATAAGGCTATTCAATCTTTGAAGTTTAAAGAAAAACAAAGGCGTAAAACTCTTTTGAGGAAATACAATTTTGTTTTACTTATATTAAACGAAGTGGCTTTGTCTCACTTAATAAAAATTTTTTGAATTAAATCTTTGTTTGTCTTTGCGTTAAGAAAAAAATATAAAGTCACTCCTTTTTGGAGTGACTTTTTTTATGTGTTAAGTTGGATAAGACTTCCTCTTTCCTCGTCTTTCTCGATGCTTAGTGACATTGGAATACGCTCTTTTAGTTCTTCGACATGGGAAATAATGCCGACGATTCGGTTTTCTTTTTGGAGGTTCATTAAGGTTTCGAAAACCACATTGACAGATTCTACATCTTGCGTTCCGAATCCTTCGTCGATAAAGAAGAAATTCTTTTCGGCTTTTGCATTGGATTGAACGGATTCTGCCAAAGCCAGCGCTAAACTCAACGAAACTTGGAAAGCCTGACCACCAGACAAAGTCTTGACACTTCGACTACGTCCTTCGTTGAGGTAATCGATGATTTCGAAATCGTTGTTGTCATTCAGTTGCAAACTCAATTGATTACGTGTCATTCGGTGGAATCGTTCGTTGGCGTGGTCACACAATTGGCGCAAATAGATGGACGAAACAAATTGTACAAAACCAGCACCTTTAAATAGATTGGTCATGGTTTTTAAGTTGTCTGCTCGTTTAGAAAGTGCGGCTTGCTCTTTCAATAAATCTTCTTTTTTCTTGAATTCTTGTTCCAAACGAGTGATTTCTGCGGCGATTTGGATAGCCAATTTATTGGCTTCTGCAAGTTCGGATTCTTTGGTTTTAAAGAGATTTTCGGTTTCCACGAATTGAGTTTCGTTAAAAGAAAAGTCTTTTAGTTTTTCCTTTAGATTCTGAATTTCGCTTTTTAAAGTTCCATGTTGAATTTTGAACTGCTGAATTTCCTGCTGAATATTTTGCTCGTCCAAATCTTGTTTTAGGATTTCTAAAACTTGGTCAAAGTTGTTAAAAGCTGACTTTGTTAAATTTTCAGTGAGTTGTTTTTGAACTTTGTCAAAATGAGAATTGAGTTCCGAAACTTGTGATAAAACTTGCTCACGCTTCGAGTTTTCTGAACTTAATTGCAGATTAACTTCCTGAATTTCCGTTTGAAGTCGTGTTGCTTTTTGCTCAATTTCGACATTTTCTTGCTTTAATTTTTCAAGCTGAGACTGAATGTCGGTTTCTGTTTTATCAGAATAATCTTGTGGATTCAAATCTCTTAAAAGTGCCGTGTTGCTCGCGATTTTGGTTTTGAATTCGAGGTTTTGGTCTGCAATCGCTTTAAAACGGTCGTTGGCTTGTTGAAGCTTTTTACGTATAAACTCTAATTCTGTTCGCGATTCTTGCAGCGCTTTTTCATAATCTTGAATTTCCTTTTCTTTCGATTGATTTTTCGATTTTAAATCAAGAAATGCGTCGTAATTATCCTTCGAAAATTCTTTCCAAGCGAAGCTTTTTTCGAGTTCCGAAATTTGATTGGTAATGCTATCAATGGAATTCTGAATTAGTTTTCCTTGTTGCGAAACCAAGTTTTTTTCTTGCAAAATCTTATCGACTTCTTTAGTTTGATTTTCTAAAATTTCGATTTGTTTTGAAGAAGCTGAAAGTTGTGTTTCCAAACTTTCTAAATCTTTGCTAACATCTTCAAAAACCGCAATCGATGGATGGTGCTCGGAACCACACAGCGGACAAGCTTTTCCGTCCTGCAATTCGGTGGAATAATGTGAAAGTTGTTTGGAAACTTCTAATTGGTTTTTCTGATTTTGAAGCTTTTCTTTTTCTTCTTTTAAATCTGAAATATCTTTGGAAAGCTTTTCTACATCAAGCTTTTGAAGTTTGTCGTCCAAAGATTTTATGTTCGAGTTATTGTCGACTAAGCTTTTTTGTTCTTTGGCTAAATTTTGTTTTAAATTCTGACTTTTCGAAAACCAATCGCCAGCTTCAATTAAACTTTGCGACGGAATTAACCCAGATTTCAAATCCTGAATCTCCTTTTCCTGCGTTTGGATTTTTGTAGAAGTTGCTTCTTCTTTGCTTTGGAATTCTTTTACAAATTTTTCACCTTCAATAGTTGCATTTTCGTTATCAGTTAATTTTTTCTCGCTTTCCTTAATTAAATAAAGAAATTGTAAATCTTGCTCCAAAACTTTCTGTTGTGATAAAGCATCAATTTTGGGTTGAAGTTCTTTTTTTGAAACTTCAAGTTTGTGAGATTTTTCGCTTAATAATTTATGCTTTTCTTCAACTGATTTCAGTTGATCCTGTGCGGATTTTATCTGAGATTCGGTTCTGGTTTTCTCTTTTGTGTCTTCGTGAAAAAGCTTAAAAGTCGATTGATAAAGATTTAACTGCTTTTCCTTTTTATCGATGCTTTCTTTGTTTTGTTCTAAATCAGCAAAGTCGTTTTCCTTTTTCGAAAGTAATTGAAAATCGGATTTTAGGTTTTTTAATTGTTGGAAATGAACCGAAATTTTATCAAATTCAAGTTTTAAATTTTCTTGAACATTTTTAGCTTGGGTTAAATTCTCTTTTTGCGCAGAAATTTCTTCCTCCGAAATCATTTCAAAACCAGAAAGTTTGCCTTCGAGTTGGTCGAGGTCAGATTGGTTTTTCTTGTTGAGAACCGTTACTTTATCTTGCAAATCGAATCGATAAAGATTGAAGATTTCCTTTATCATATCGGTTCTTTCCTTCGCTCCCAATTCCAAAAACTCCTTGAACTGCCCTTGTGGAATAATTATCGTCCGTTTGAAATTGGTATAATTTAGTCCAATAATGCTTTCAGCATCCGTGTGTTCCAAAGGTTCCCATGTTCCATTTTTGTACTCGTAGAAAATGGAAGAGGCAGGTTTTACATCTTCGAAGTTTTTGGAATTTCGTTTAAACTCTCGTGTGGCACGGAATAATTTGTTTTCGTGATTGACAAAATCAAATTCGATGTAAGAACGATTTGATTTTAAATTCATCATATTATAAGCGCGTTTGTCGCGTGAATTAAGACGTTCCGTTTCGCCATACAACGCAAAAGAAATCGCTTCCAAAATTGAAGATTTTCCCGAACCAACCGCTCCGAAAATCCCGAACAATCCAGCATCTGTCAGATTGCTGAAATCGATACTTTGACGCTCCTGATACGAATAAAGTCCTTCTATAGTTAGTTTTTGTGGAATCATGTTTTGTTTAATTAAAGTTCTCGATACGCTGCGCTACTCGAACTGACGATGTGTTTTAAATACTTATGATAGTTGTTAGTTATGCATTTAATTAAAGTTCTCGATACGCTACACTACTCGAACTGACGTTGTGTTTAAATAGTTTGAGAAACAAAATTTATGTAAATTTTCTTAGTCGGTAACATTGTTACAGGCGTCAGTTCGAGTAGATTTTGAAAAAATCGTATCGAGAACTTTACTATTATTTTTAAATATCATGAAGTTACTTTTTAAAATTCTTTTTTGCAAGATTCGGTAAATCGTCAAATCTGCCATCAATCAAAGCTTGCTTTTTAGCTTTAGACCATTTTTTGATTTTCTTTTCAAAGGAAATTGAAAGATTAATATCTGTAAATTCACAATAATAGACTAAAGTTACGGGTCTTCTCGAATATGTGTAAGATCCAAAATGCTTACCTTCTTGATGTTCCATGAGTCTTTGGTAGACGTCCGAGGTTACACCAACGTAAAAACTGTCATCAGAACAAAGTAATATGTATACATAAGAATTTTGCATAGAAATCTTTATTCTTTCTGAATTTCATTAAACAAATCCATAATCTCGTCGTTGGGTTCTTGGTTAGCGTTTTTGGATTTAAAATAATCCTTGAAAAGTTCTTTTATATCTTGATTAAGATTTATTTCCGTTATTGGCTTCTGCTGAGAATCCTGATTTTTAACTTTCGGAATTAAATGCACAATGCCAGAATGCGATTGATAAAGTAATTTTCGATCTTCGGCTTTTAGAAAAGTTTCACTTTCCAAAGTAAGTTCTACCAAAGTTTCTGGATTCTCGGAAAGCCAAGAAATGGCATTTTCAACGGAATCAAAAGTCTTACGATGAAGTGCTTTTCCAGATTTTAATTCGATTTTTTCAACTGAGACATTTTGATTGGGTTGTGCATCAATAATCGAAACATATTTAGTTTGTCCAGCCTCCGAAAAGCTATATGACAATGGTGAAGAGCTGTAAGTAACTGGTTTTTCTTCTGTACCGATATTTCTATAAGCATGCAAATGTCCCAAAGCAGTATATTGAATTTGATTTGGAATTGCATCCGAAAAAATCATGTCCGCATTACCGATTTTAATTGGTTTTTCACCTTCAGGCTCTTCCAGAAATTCGGCACCGCGCTTGTTCATGTACAAATGCGCCATGAGAAGATTTATACCATTTTCGTCACAGAATTCATCTGCTAAAGATTTCCAGTTTTCGGCTAAAACTTCATTTAGCGCATCTTCCTTATTTTCGCCCAAGTATTGTTTTAACCTAACTTCGTTGGCGTAAGGCGTATGCAAAATGCGGATTGGAAAATCAATTCCATTTATTTTTAACTCAAGAAAACCTGCAGCCGACTTTGAAACTTCAAAATTCTCCAATTCGAATTCCTGAATTTTTGCATTCGGATAACCAACCAATATAATACCACATTCACGCGCCAAAGGATCAGGAGCGTCAATTAAACTTGGTGAATCATGGTTGCCTGAAATAGCTACAACAGGACGTTTTCCGTTGTTGGAAAGTCTTTTTAAAGTTTTATAAAAAAGTTCTACGGCTTCGACGCTTGGATTAAAATTGTCAAATAAATCGCCAGCCACCAAAACTAAATCAACCTTTTGTTGATCAGCAATTTCGACGATTTCGTTCATTGCCGAAACTTGTTCTTCCAATCGGGAGAATCTGTCGAGTCGTTTTCCGAGGTGCCAATCGGCGGTATGTAAAATCTTCATTCTTTGTCGTCTTCTTGCTGGTTTAGTTTGTCGTTAAAGCTTTGTCTAATCTCCTTCAAGCGAAGCTTTCGTTTTTCTTCGGCTTCTTGCGCTTTACGCTTCTTTTGGTCGATTTTCTTTTTGTGTGCTTTTCTGTTAGAATCGGTATTTCGGCTCATTTTTAAAAAATGTTCAGTACGGCTAAGATAGTGAAGTTTAAAAGGAAAATAAAAAGGAAATCCGTAAAACTAAAGTTTTGGTTTTATGTTTTATATGCTTTGGATAGTGTTTTAAATATTTGATTTGCAACACCTTACAATTGATGTGATTTTTGTCATGTTGAAAAATTTTCGGTTAAAAATTTATTCTACCTAAGTTTGCACCATGATTACTAGTTGTTGTCATACTTATTAAGAAAGACGGAGGGATCTGACCCATTGATGTCTTAACAACCTGCCAAAATTTGGTAAGGTGTTACATTCAGCCTTTGAAAAAAGGGAAGATAAGTTGAAATACGATATTTGTCGGGTATTTAGGATACCTGTCTATAATAACTTCTTTCAGCTTTGGCTGGAAGAAGTTTTTTTTTGCTCTAAACTTAAACGTAAATTTTTAAAATATGAAATCTAAAATTAATTTTAATCGAGGAAAACAAGTGGTTGTTACGACAGCCGTTGTTTTCTTTTCAGGAGTTTATTCTATTCAAGCTCAGGAAGTTGCAAAACCAAAAGATACAACTTCTGCTAAACAGATTGATGAAGTGGTAATCGTTGGCTCTAGAAGTGGAGGACGGTCAAAAGCGGACAGTCCTGTGCCTGTGGATGTGTTTAACCTAAAAGCTTTGCAAGAATCATTGCCACAAACTAATATCAACCAAATTCTTAATTCAATCGCGCCATCTTTTACATCGACCATCCAGACCAATGCTGATGGAACGGATCACTTAGATCCTGCACAATTACGAGGTTTGGGACCAGACCAAACTTTAGTTTTGATTAATGGAAAACGAAGACATACTTCTGCTTTAATCAATGTTAATGGTACGCCAGGAAGAGGAACTGTTGGGACTGACCTTAACGCAATTCCTGCTTTTGCGCTCAATAGAATCGAAGTTCTTCGTGATGGTGCATCGGCGCAATATGGATCGGACGCGATTGCAGGTGTCCTCAACTTACAACTGAAACGCGATACTGGAAAGTTGACAGGACAGTTTAATTATGGTGGCTATTTGACGCCTGCTGCTAACGATCATACTGGGAATTATGATGGACAGCAGTTTCAAGTGGATTTGAATTACGGTAACAAAATCGGTAACAAAGGAGGTTTTTTCAACATTACTTGGTCTTCGCAATTCCGTGAACCAACGAGAAGAGCAGGGACAGAAAGTGATCCGATTTACAATGCCTATAACGCTATCGAAAAAAGAGCTGCCGAAAATGGTGTGAACTTGTCGTCTTATTTTAGCAATATTGGACAATTAAAAGGTTCTGCTGGCGAACAAGATTTTGTGAATTTAATACACCAATATGCGCAAGGTGTTAGTTATTTTGGTGGCGAGTTGCAGTCGAAAATCCAATCTGCTAATAATATTTCGGCGCTACAATCTGTACTTAATCCCAATGCTTTTTCAAAAGATCAACTGAATTATTTTACAGATCAAGAGTTGGCATATCGCGGCTTAACAAGAAAAGATTTTAACATGCAAGTTGGACAATCCAAACTTAATAGCCATCAATTGTTTGCGAATATCGAAGTGCCAATATCTGATGATTGGAAAGTCTACACTTTCGGAGGATATTCAACAAGAAATGGTTCGTCAGGAGGATTTTTCAGACGTCCATCACAATCAAGAACTTTTACTGGATTGTACCTTGATGGATATTTGCCTCAAATTGATACAAACATCCAAGATGTGTCTTTGTCAACTGGTGTTAAAGGAAAGTTGGATGGTTGGAATATTGATCTTAGTAATACTTTCGGTCAAAATAGTTTTGATTATACCATTAAAAATACAGGCAATACCAGTTTGAGATTTGCATCGCCGTCGTCTTTTAAAGCTGGAGGTTTAGCATTTTTACAAAACACAGTTAATTTAGATTTTAATAAATCTTTTGATGTTTTCAAAGGTTTGAATCTTGCTTTTGGATTGGAACAACGCCATGAAAATTTCAAAATAAATCCAGGTGTGGAAGCTTCTTACACGGCTTATGATATTTATGGAAATCCACAGACACTGACTTCTGTTAATCCAACAGATTTCTTCGGAAATGCTTTGCCTGGCGGTTCTCAAGTTTTTGCTGGTTTTAGAAATGAAAATAAAACTGACAAAAGCAGAAATTCTTATGCAGCTTACGCTGACACCGAATTTAACTTCACGGACTGGTTGTTGGTGGATGCCGCGTTACGTTACGAGAATTATTCGGATTTTGGATCGACTTTTAACTATAAATTGGCGTCTCGAATAAAACTTACAGATCAGCTAAATTTTCGTTTTGCAGGATCGACAGGATTCCGTGCGCCGTCTATTCATCAGATTTATTACAACACGACTTCGACTTTATTTATCAATGGAGAATTAAAAGAAGTTGGGACTTTTAGTAACGATTCTCAAATTGCAAAAGGTTTTGGGATTCCGAGTTTAAAACAAGAAACTTCAAAATCCGTGAGTGCAGGTTTTACATACAAGATTCCAGCACTTAATTTAAATATTACTGCCGACGCTTATTTCATTAAAATTGATAACCGAATTGTGTTGACGGATCAGTTCTCACGACCGACTGATAAGCAGATTGAGGCAAACCCGAATTTGCTTGCTGTTAGAGACGAGTTAGACAGAGCGAATGTCAACGCGGCTCAGTTTTTTGCCAATTCCATTGATACGCAGACCAAAGGTTTGGATGTGGTGGTAAGTCATAATTATAGAACAGGTGCGTTCAAATTAAATAATGATTTCGCAATTAACCTTACCAAAACTCAGAAAGTTGGTGATATTCATGCTTCTGATTTACTGAAAAAGGCAGGTTTAGAAAATGTTTATTTCTCTGAAAAATCGCGTGTCTATCTCGAAGATTCTGTGCCAAAGGTTAAGGCGAGTCTTTCACATAATTTATCTTGGAATGATTTTAATTTTTACTTGAGAAATACCTACTACGGAAAAGTTTGGGGTGCTGACATTGTGGATGCTAACTTCGATGGAATCACACTTCCAAACGAACATCAATTAATTTCGGATAAGATAATCACCGATTTGTCGATTGGTTATAATATCAACAAGAATTTTAATTTGACAATTGGTGCGAATAATCTATTTGATATCTATCCGACAAAGAATTTGCCTTTCTCTTCTAATAACGATCAATTTGTCTATTCTCGTTCTACATCGCAGTTTGGACAGAATGGACGATATGTGTTTAGCAAGTTAAGTGTGACTTTTTAATGTTTTTCAAAAGCCATCGAGAGTAATTTTCGATGGCTTTTTTATTGAATTAAATAAGAGTCTGTTTAAAAATTTTAATAGGCTCTAAAATTAAAATACTAAATTCGCTCAAAAAAATGGAAACTTCTAAAGATCCACTTCACGGAAAACGCTTGGACACGATTCTCGAAGAACTTCTCGAATACTACAAAGGTTATGGCGAGTTGGGAAAACAAATTAACATTCGCTGTTTTACAGCTGAAAATCCTAGTGTGTCATCTTCGCTAAAATTTCTTCGCAAAACGCCTTGGGCACGTGCTAAGGTTGAGAGTTTGTACTTATATGTTTTGAGACAGAAAAAGAAAAATCTGGAATAAAATTTTAAATATTTAAAAGCTCAAAAAATGTCAAGGCTATTTTACTAATTTAATCACCCATGAAATCTCCTGAAACATAATACCAACGACCTTTCACAGGTTGGAAGTACGAGAATTCGTGATGGACTTGGGCTTTGCCATCTTGGTAAGTATAATGAGCTTTGAACTCGACTTGGTTAAGTGCTGGCGTTCTGACAATTTCTAATTTTGTCCAAGTGTTTATTTCGCCCCATTCTTGAAGTTCGGCTTTATCATGGAATTTATGTTTTGCGGGAAGTGTTGTCTCCCAAAGATAGTCTCCGTTTGGAATCGCGAATGCAGAAAAGCGCGAGCGCATCAAAGCTTCGGCGGTTGGCGCAAATTTTTCGCCTTTGTGATAAGGTTCGCAACATTCTTCGTAGGTTTTTCCAGAGCAGCAAGGACAAATCATGTTTTTAAATTTTGAATTAGACTAAAATGAATTCCATTGTTTTTTCGACATGGCTTTGTTCTGTTATTCCTTTGGCGTAATAAGAATTGTCACCAGAATCGTATTTGTCCAGATAAGCTTGACTAATTTTTTCGTTTAAACTGTCTAAATCCTTAGGAATTTCGGCTTTTATTTTAAAAACTTGACTGCCACATTTTATTTCGCCATTCGGGTCACTTAGAAAAGTGTTGTACCAACTTCTTTCCGCAAAACCCCAAGAACGGGCAAAAATTCTGTTGTCAACTGTTACCATCCAAATTTCAAGAAAAGTGTCGCGCTCGTTTCCTGCTTTTATTCCAATAAGATTATGTGAGTTAATGTATTTGATTGCGTCGTTTTCCATTGTATTAAAATTTTAACCTCAAAAATTGAGTGATGAAATGTACAATTTTATTTCAAAAACCTTATCCTCCCGCTCTGCTTTTTTCTTCGAATTTAACCTCTTTGGTTGCGCCTTTTACGTTGTTATTTCCGAATTTGTAAGTCAGTGAAAGATTAAAACTTCTGCTTATTCCTTTGTAATAATACGCTGAATTGAAATTTTGATAATACTCAACGCCTTTGGAACGCTCGGTATTGAAAACGTCATCTAAAGTCGCATTGATTAATAATTTCTTATCCATTAAACTCAACTTAAATCCAGAATACGCCGAAAATTTGCCTTGGAAAGACGTGTTTCCAACTTTGTTCGGCAAATCGCCCCAAAAACCAAATAAGAATGTGAACGTTTTATCCTTGTTTAAGAAAAAACTATTGTCTAAGCTGTAACTGGCGCCATAACCCGAAAGTTCTGCAATCGCATCAGGAATAAACGACTTTGATTTGGAATAAAATCCGTTTACAAAAATGCTCGATTCCAACCATTTAAATTTATTGAAATTGTAGCTTAGGTTAATTCCTGCCTGACTTTCATTATAAAAATTGAGAACTGTATTGTGCTTTATGCCGTTATCGATAAATTGTATTCTATCGTAAGAATCTTTGTTGTAATTGTAAAAAGCTGTAGCGCTGAAATTACTTTTTAAAACATAAGCCAACTCAAAACTATCTGTGAAAATCGGTCTTAAATATGGATTTCCAGTATTAAATTCAAACTCAGAATTGTAATATTTAAAAGGATTCAAATTATTAAAATAGGGTCGGCTAATTCTCCTTGAATAATTGGCAGAAAAAGTGTGGTCGTCGCTCGGTTTGTAACTGATGTAAGCCGTTGGGAAAAACTTGCCATATTGATTTTCGTTGGTTACATTATCGGTAACCGAAAAACCATTCAGCTTGGTGTATTCGTAGCGCAAACCTGCTTTTGCATCCCACTTTTCATTGATTTTAAAACTTCCAGAAGCGTATGCAGCATAATTTTCTTCATTATAATTAAAAACATTGCTTCGGTCTAAATTCGGTACGAATTCTCCATTCTGAATATCGAAAAAATTAAAATTAGAATTGTTCTCAATTTTCGTGTATTTTACTCCCGTTTCCAATTTTACTTTAGAAATCGTCTTTTCTAAATCTGCTTGCCCAGAATAAATTTTGTATTTGAGAATAGGGTTGGCAAAAGTTGATGCGGTTCCTGAGGTTTCAATGGTGTTATAATAATTGTTAGCGTTGGCATTGTTCATCATCAAGTTGCCCGAAAAACTTAGTTTACCACCCGCAGAATCGATTTTGATATCGTAAAATGCGTTGGCATTGTGAATATTTCTGATGTTTAGATTATCACCATCTGAAAGGAAAGAACGTGCGCCATTTTCATCTAAAATTTTAGTTGAGTTCTTCGCTTTCTCACTGTTTTTATTATGCGAATAATTATAATTGAAACCAATGGTATTTTTGTCATTCAGCTTGTATTCCGCTTTTATGTTACCTCCTTTATTTTTGAAATTGTTAAACCATTGCGAATCGGTATTCCAAAAACCATCATTATTATTGTTGAGATTGTGCGTATAAGATTTTTGATTCCAATAAAATTCGCCTTCCGACAAACTACTGGAAATCGACAATTTTTTACCTTGATAATTAAAAGTGACACCATTTGTGTGCGAAACAGTTGGTTTTCCAAAGTAGTAAGTTCCCGAACTTTGCAGAGAGGCATTCCATCCGAGACTCGTATTCTTTTTTAAAATAATGTTGATTAAACCACTTCTTCCTTCGGCTTCGTATTTTGCGGGAGGCGTGGTTATGATTTCGATTTTGGCGATGTCGTCGGAACGCAAGGTTTTAAGATAATTGATGAGGTCGTCACCAGAAAGATTGATGATTTTATCGTTGACCATCACGGCAACATTGCTTTTTCCCGCGATTGAAATTGCTTTGTCAGTCGTTCGCAACATCGGCGTTTTTCCAAGTGCTTCAAAAGCGTCCAAACCTTGAGCAGCAACAGAATTTTCCACATTAAAAACCATTCTGTCAACTTTTCTTTCGATTAGTTTTTTCTTGGCAACAATTTGTACGCCGTCAATTTTTGTTTCAGTGGATTTTGCTTCCGCGATGGTAATATTTTTTATAATATCACCCATGATATTTACTTTTTCGGAGTACACACTTGTTCCATCTTGGAAAACTTCAAGTTGAAATTCGCCATTTTCTTTGGTGTTTATTTTAAATTTTCCCTCCGAATCGGTAATGAAATAAGATTTGTTTTTTCCTTGGGTTAAAGTAACTTCGGCGTCGCTTATTGATTTTTTGTTCGCATTAGTTATTTGCCCCTCAATACTTTGAGCGTAATAAAACGAAGCAATGAAAAAGTATCCGAAAAGAAATTGTTTGCGCATTATCGGTTTTTATTTCTAATAGGACAATTGAGAAGTTAGGTTTGTTACATTGAATTAAAAAAAATGTTTGCTTTCTTTTTTCGAAAACAAACATGTACATTTAGAAACTTCCTTCTATTCTAAATTCTAAATCAAACTATCTCACAATTTTCTTATTTAGATAATTGCTTTTTAAAATCAATGTTTAAGTGATATTGTTCTTCTACAGAGATTGCTTTTCGAGAATCGTTTTCAATGTTTTTTCCTTCTTTTGTCCATAAAAACGGATAGAAATTAAAAACCTTGTCTCCATTGAGTTTTGAAGTGTCTTCTCTCCAATTTTTCCATCTTAAACCTTTGTATAATTCGTCGAGGTTGTCGGCGTCGTTTAACAATGCGCCACTTCTCACGAAACCTTTGTAGGTTTCATCCAAAAGCATTTGTTGCTCTTCGTTGAGATTGTATTTTGATTTGTCGTCATAAACTTTCTTAATTCTATTGAATAAAGCTTCGTTTTGAGAAATCTTTGAAGAATATTCCGTTAAAAGTGGCGATACTTCTTGAGCAATTTGTTGAAGTTCGTCGCTGGTTTCGGCTGAATTTAAATTGAAAAAAATATTAGAAACGACATCCAATTTCTCACCTGAATAAGCTAAAGCTTCAATTGTATTCGAGAATGTCGGTGCTTCTGGATTGTTGACGATGTCGTTGATTTCCTTTTCGGAATCTCCGATAAGTTGCTTGAATGCAGGAAGATAATCTTCGTTTTTGATTTGCTCGAATGGGGCAGTATGATAAGCTGTATCGAAATTTTGTGTAAGTATGTTCATATTTTTTGTATTAATGTATGATGTACAAAGTACAAGGTATTTCTTTTAAGTGTTAAGATTAATGTTTCAAATTTCAAATCTAGAGTCTTAGTTCTTTAAATTTGATTGTACTTTTCAAAGATAGTGCCCAAATGTGAAATTATGACAAAATTGCGTCCCAGATGGAACGGCATGTTGGAGCTCTTTTTGTAAGGTGGCTTCGGCTCCGCTCAGTGACCTTACAAAAAAGCGACTAATGACAGCTGGAAAAGACGCCCAAATCAAGATCTTTTGTAATGATATTTTTTTAGATTGTAAATTCAGGTTTTGAATTAAAATTCTTTTGCTATTTTTATCCTATGAATCACAATGTTGTTGAGAAAAAAGACTTGCGGAATTTTGTTTTGAAATTGATTTCTGACAAGATTGAAAAATTGGAAAATTTCATTCAGTTTACGATTGAAGCAAGTCGAGATATTAAGAAAACGCCGAAGTATGATAGTATTCGGGAGGAAGCTCAGGAGGAAATCTATCAGCTCCAAAAGCAATTGGCGGGACTATATGCGATGCAGAAGTCCATGGCGAAAGTTGTGAATACGGAGTTTGAAAAGGTGCAGTTGGGCTCGGTGGTTATTACAAATAAAGCACGTTTCTATATTTCGATTTCGTTGGGTGAGTTTTTCTTTGAAGGCGACCGTTTTTATGCGATTTCGGAAGAAAGTCCTTTGGCCCAGAAAATGTTGGGCATGGAAAACGGTGACGAATTTGTTCTTAATAAAATACATCAACGTATTGAAGAGGTTTTATGAAAGTGATTTTAGAAAGTTCCCGCTTTTATCTTCGTGAATTAAATACTGATGACGCCGAATCTTTTTATGCATTAAATGCTAATCCGAATGTTCTAAAATATACTGGTGACAGCGCTTTTGAAACTGTTGAAGAAGCGCACGTTTTTCTATCAAATTATAAGGAATACAAAAACTATGGTTTTGGCCGTTGGGCAATTGTTACTAAAGATACTGGGCAATTTGTAGGTTGGTGTGGATTGAAGTTTCATCCCGAAACTGATGAGGTTGATTTAGGTTTTAGGATTTTCGAAGAATTTTGGAATCAAGGTATTGCCACTGAAACTGCTAAAGCTTGTGTTGAGTATGGATTTTCGGTTTTAAATCTTAAACAAATTATTGGTCGAGCAATGGCGGACAATGTTGCTTCAGTTTCGGTATTGGAAAAGTGTGGAATGCGATTTTCTAAAGATATTCTTTTGGATGGGCAGAAAGCTGTGCAATATTCTGTGACAAATAATAATTAGTTCTTTTTTTTTTTTTTTGATTTTCTAGAGATGTGGTTTATTTTCTCTTGGTTTTGACGATGGCGGAGCTTGATAAATAATCACATTGTATTCACTTGTAGTTATTCAGTTTTTGTTTTTGTTGGATTTGGGTTTTCTTTATTCATTTATCTATTGTTTTTACGTAAAATATCTTCAAATTAACATTTGTTAAATTATTAATTATATAAATTGTTGTGGTTAAAAATATTAATAATTTTTATTTTTAACATTGTTTTGTATGAATTAATTAAATGTAAACGCTTATGATTGTCTTGGATAAAAATGTTAAATTTGTCTAAGAAAGTTAAAGTGTAATTATATATGGAGAAGTTTACGCTGATCGTGAGTTGTTTTGTTTTTAATTCAATGATAGCGCAAGTAGGTATTGACACATCCGAGCCTGATGAAAGTTCAATTTTGGATATGTCGCATACGACAAAAGGATTTTTGGCGCCAAGTATCGCGCTGATTGATAAAAAAGATACAAGTTCAATTGTTGATGCCAAAGACGGTTTGCTGGTTTTTAATACAACCGATACCGAGGATTTTCCGAAGGGTTATTATTATTGGAATTCGTTAACTGAAGAATGGTTGCCATTTGTTAACAAAACCAAAGAAAGATATGATGATGACTCCGACTTGATGTTTGCTTCAATACTTGGATATGGTCCTAGTGGAAGTAAAGATACAGCTCCAAAAAAGTTTTCTCTTGGTGATGTGACGGCTACACAATTTAAGTGTTTCGAAATTTTGGATCAGTTTGTTGGTTCTCAAAAACATTCTTATTGTGGCTACGATTTGGATAAAAATGTGTCATGGGAGACAGCATTTAACCTTACGAAAGCTATCTATGGTTATCTTCCTGTTATTACAACGGATTTTGAATGGGGAAAAATTAAGTCTAATCTCATGGGAATTGGTGGAAATTCTGATAATAATATCTGGATTGGTTATAATGTTATTTCTTATCCTGGTAATCCAATCGAGTTTGCTTGGGTGACTGGAGAAAAGTCAAAAATTAATTGGTCAAACTCATCAACGGTACAAGTAAACTTTGCGGCTGGAACGCCGACGACAACAAGTGGTTGCGTTAGAGTTAGTCCCATAAGCAGTGCAGCTAGAACATGGACCAATGAAGATTGTAGTTTAACATCAAAAGATGGTGTAGGATTTAATTATTTGCTAGTAGAATTTAACCAATAGAAACATGAGGAAATTAATTATAAATGCAGTTGGTGTAGGTTTGATGTTGGGTTGGTCGCATTCTAATGCACAAGTTCAGGTCAATGTCGAAAAAGGTAAAGAAGATTTGTCAGCATCCCTACAAGTGGGATATCGAGGCGTAAAAAAGGGAGTTTCAATTCCGCAAGTAGCATTGACTTCTAAGACAAATTATGCGCCAATCAGAACAGAACCAAAGGAAGGTCTGATGGTGTATAATACCATTATTGGAGAGGAGTTAGGTAAAGGTTATTATTTTTGGTCTAAAGTGAATGGAGGACAGCCTCGCATAATTATTAATAATTTTAGTGTTCATTTCAAAAAAACTTTAGGATAAATATTAATCATTAAAGTAAAGAAATAAATCAACACCGTTATTAACAATTCGAAAAAATACGCCACATTTAATATTATTTTAATAACAAATTAATAAAATTCAATAAATCAAAATCAAAAACATCGACCAATAAATGAAAAGTCAAAAATCAAACGATTGATTAATCATTTCCTCTCAATCCAAAAAACAAAAAAATCCCCAAGAATTAACTTGAGGATTCGTTTCTAAATAAACTAAAAACACACTTTATTTAGCCAAAGCTTCTTTTAATTTCAGAGCATCAGCATTCGTTGGGTCATATTCCAAGGATTTTGCGATGTTCTTTTTTGCTTCATCTTTGTTATTTTCAAATTGTGAGTACGCTACAAAAAAATGAGCGTAGGCCAAGTTTTTCTTACTCGATTCCACATCTTCAGGCTTCACCAAATCAATATATTTTTGATAAGCAGTCGTCGCATTTGGCACATCTTTCAACGATTGGTACACATAACCTTGGCTATAGAAAGAAGGCGCCCAATCTGGCAACACTGTCGACACTTTTTTCCAAGTTTCCAAAGCATTATTCCAATCTTTTGCATCCTGATAGGCAACCGCTAGATTTACCAAAGCATTATTATCTTGAGGATTCGCTTCGACTTGCTTTTTCAGCGTTTCAATCGCTGGATTCGACTGCTGTCGCGCCACTTGCAGCTCCGCAGTTTTCTTCACAGACGTCTGCGCATAACCAAAACTTGTCGCGCCCAAAACCAATACTCCTAATACTAGATTTTTAATGTTCATGCTATTCACTTTCATAACTTTTCTATTTTAAAATTAATATTACTTGTACTTCCAACACAACAAGAATAATTCCAGCCATTCAATCTTGTTTAGAAAACTTTAATATTTTTCTAACATATTAACTATTTACGTAAAAATTTTAATACACTTTATAATACTAAGTCTTGTTTCAATCATTTTTGGGCGTGCCGCTTGCCATCGCTCACCCAAAGCAAAGCGTCGGTCTACGCGCAGTCGCTGTTAATTTTTATGGACGCTAAGCGAAGCAAGGAAATGGTCACTGGGCGGAGTCGAAGTGACGCTTCGGCTCCGCTCAGCGTCCAAAATTAACGAGCTCCAACAATGCGCTTCGCCCTCACGCATCCGTTGACAGATTTCTCAAAAAAAGAAAACCTCCACAAAATTGAAATAGAATTTTAGAACCTACTTAAATCTTATCAAAGAAGTTCTAAATAGGGTAAAATATATTTCGGTAAAATTTTTAAACAAGCTCTTAATACTCAAAAAATATATTTCAGTAGAATTTTAAACAGAATCTTAATTTCTGATTCCTATCTTTGCAATCCTAAAAGTTTATAAACATGTTTTCTAAAATAGTTGTACACAAAGTTGGTAACAAAATCAATGGTGATCCGTTAATCCTTTCTCAGGAAGAGCTAGAGCTGCACGAAGATATGAAGGAGATGTTAGGAAATTACTTCCTTAACGCTTTCAAATCCGAAGAGCAATTTCAGTTTTATAGCGACACTTATTTGGTTAACAATCCTGTGTATAGTTCGGTTGCCGAAATTTTTGAAGACAAAAGCAAATTTCTTTGGGAATCCGAAAACATCGCAAAACATCTTTACGAAGCTGCCGAAAATCCGCGCGTTCAAAATGGCGAAGTTTTCATCGTATTCTTTGATTCCGAAGAAGACCCAGAAGGTGGAAAAATCGACAAAATCGGAATTTTCAAAACCGAAAAAAGAGAAGCTTTCCTCAAAATTTATCCTCAAAACGAATCTTTTGAAGTTGAAAGAGATTTCGGAATCGGCCTTTCAAAAATTGACAAAGCAGCATTGATTTATAATAATGATAAAGAATCTGGTTACATCTTATCCGTTGTTGACAACAACAAAAACGGTGATATGTATTATTGGTTCGAGGATTTTTTAAAAGTAAAACAACGCGACAACGACTTCTTCCACACGCAAGAGACTTTGGCGGTTTACAAAGATTATATCACGACACAATTGCCTCAAGAATTTGAAGTTTCCAGAGCTGACCAAGCGGACTTTCTTAACAAGTCCATTAACTTTTTCAAGGAAAAAGAAGAATTCAAATACGATGATTTCGTCAACGAAATTTTGGTAGACGAACACGTTATCGAAAGTTTTTCAAACTTCAAAACCGATTACGAAAACGATATGCAAGTTAGCATTTCGGAAGATTTCCCAATCAATCAATCAGCAGTTAAAAAGCAACAACGTCACTTCAAATCAGTGATTAAGCTTGACAAAAACTTCCACATATACGTCCACGGCGATCGCGACAAACTAGAAACTGGACAAGACGAAAAAGGTAAATATTACCGTCTTTATTTTGATTCCGAAAAATAATCGTAACAAATTTTAATTTTTAGAGACATATAATAACGATTCAGTTTGTGTATTTAGAAATTTTATCAAAAAAACGTCAGTTCGAGTAAAATCCCAAAGGGAATTTTGTATCGAGAACCGAGTTTTTGAAGATAAAATTCTGTTCTCGATAAAATTTTTCAATATTGCATTTTGAAAAATCACTCGAACTGACGAATTTTATTTCAAAATACACAACATAATTGTTTTTAAATTTATTTAAGTAAATCTTAAAAACACTAACTTTGTAATGATGTTTAGAAAAAACCAACAACAAAAATCAATAATATCCAGTTTTATAGCTGGACTTTATTTGCTGTTGCTTGTTTTTTCGCCTTACTTACATCAACACCATTCCGAATTTCAACTTAACTTTTCTAATTCGAAAGAAGTAAAGTTCGAGAAAAATTCTTTAGAAAAATTCACGAGTGCTAATGACTGTTTGGCTTGTCATTTTTTGACCACCAACCACAGCATCGAACCACTCGATTTTGAATTTTCAACAATCAAAACTTTTTCGGAAAAGCAAGAATTTGCAGTTTTGCGACCAAGCTTTTTCAATTACAATATTACCAGCCTCTATTTGCGAGGCCCTCCCGTTTTTCAGTCATAATAGCAATTAAATTCACTCCATTTGGGTTTTCCCTTTTGGATATGTTATACTGAAATTCAATTTAATGAAAACAATATTCAATCTAATGTTTCTCCTTTTGGGGACAACATTAGCAATGGCGCAATCTAGCTACAAAGTAGAAGGCGTCGTAAAAGATTTTCATGACAAAAGCGCATTGAGTGATGCGACAGTAGTCGTGGGAAGTCTTTCTACAAAAACGGATGCAAAAGGTAATTTTTCAATTTCAAACATCAAAGCTGGGACTTACGAAATCATCGTAACACACCCAAAATGTGACGCTTACGAATCCAAAATAGAACTTAACAAAAATCTACATTTGGAAATTCTGTTGGAGCATCACACCGAAGAAATTGCAAGCATTACAATACATGCACCACACAAATCCAAAGGCGCAATCATCATCAAAACCTTGGATAAAGAAAACATCGAGCGAAATTCCACCGAAAATCTTGGCAATCTCTTGACCAAAATCTCTGGTGTTGGAACTTTGAGAACCGGAAACAGCATTGCAAAACCGATTATCCACGGTATGTACGGCAGCCGAATTTCCATTATCAACAATGGTGTAAAATTGGCAGAACAAGAATGGGGCGTAGAACATGCACCTAATGTTGACATCACCAATTTTGAACACATCGATGTGATAAAAGGCGCTTCCGCCCTCAAATACGGAACGGACGCTGTTGGTGGTGTTGTAGTTTTGGAACCCGAAATTTATAAAAAGAAAGACAGCATCGGTGGAACTGCCAATCTTACAGGAATCTCCAATGGCCGTGGACTCGGCGTTGACCTAAAGGTTTTAAAAACTTGGGAAAATGGTTGGGCGATCAAAACCAATGGAAGCTACAAAAAGCTTGGCGACTTGTCAGCACCTAACTATGGTTTGATGAACACCGGAAGCGAGTTTTCATCTTTTAACTTTACTGTTCAAAAGAATGAATTCAAGCAAGGGATTTCGTTTGACTATTATGTCACGAATCAAAATCTAGGAATTTTCCGAGGTTCGCATGTTGGTAATGACAAAGATTTTTATCTAGCGATGACAGCACCAGAACCTTTGTATATGCGCGATTTTAGTTATTCGATTGACAATCCAAGACAAGAAATCGAACATCATATTGCGAAAGTTTCAGCCTTTAAGCGTTTTGAAAATTTAGGTAAAATATCAGCATCTTATAGCTTCCAATATAATCATAGAAAAGAATATGATCTTCGTCGTGGAGAGCTAAACGCAATCCCGAGTTTGGATTTGGAACTGATTACTAATCAATTCAATATTAATGATCTTTTGGAGCGCGAAAAATGGTCTTTGGAAACAGGAATTGATTTAATGTATCAAAACAATTATTCGAATCCGAAAACCCAAGCCAGACGTTTGGTGCCTAACTATGATAAATATTCTGGCGGTTTGTATTCTATTTTTAAATACAAACTTTTATCAAACCTAAATGTGGAAGCTGGTGCACGTTATGATGTCACCAAATACAATGTTGTAAAATGGTATGACTACAAAGATTGGATGACTAATTATGCACAAGATTTTTCGCAATTTTATGTGCGAACGTATCAAAATCGCGTATTGACAAATCCAATTCTTAACTTCCAAAATTTTTCTTACAATGTTGGAATTGACTGGAAAGCTAGCCCAAATTTCGGAGTGAAATTTAATTACGCAAAAGTAGAAAGAACACCAAATATTGCGGAGCTTTTTGCTGAAGGTCTGCACCATTCTGCCGCCATTATCGAGAAAGGAAATATGCGTTTGCAGAACGAATCTGGACATCAATTCAATTTGTTGATTGACGGAAAAGCTGATGTATTGAAAGGTTTTGATTTTAGTATCAATCCATATTATTTCATCACCAATAATTTCATCAATCAGATTCCGACAGGCATTCAGCAAGCGACACAAGTTGGACCTTTCCCTGTTTGGGAATACCGTCAAATCAATGCAAAAATGTTTGGTGTCGATGTGGATATTAATCTTCATCTGACAGACAACCTTACCTATCGTGGATGTGGCGCTTATCTTTATGGACAAGACACAACCAACGACGAGCCTTTGATCTTGATGATGCCAACCAACTTTAGCAATAGTTTGGAATTTCAACGTAAAGATTGGAAAAATTTCTACGTTAATTTAGAAAACAGAACGGTTTTAAGACAAAATCGTTTCCCGATTCATAATTCAGAAATTACGTTTTATGAAGGAGGTGTCGAAGTAACAAAAACAGTAGATTTTAGCACGCCTCCTCCAGCTTACAGTCTTTGGAACATCCAAGCAGGATTTAATTTAACAAAAAATCTTTCGGCTGGTGTAACGGTTCAGAATCTATTTGACAAAGCTTATCGCGATTATCTCAACCGTCTTAGATATTTCTCAGATGATATGGGACGCAATATTATCATCAATTTCAGATACAATTTTTAGTATCAATATTTCAAATTTTAATTAAACTTTTTTTAACAAATCCGTTGAGCATTTTGAAACTATTATCAAAAAAATAAAATTCTATTCTCGATACAATTTTTCAAAAACACATTTTGAAAAACCACTCGAACTGACGAATTTTACTTCAAAATAAAAAACGGTTTAAAACAAATCAAAATGAAAAACATATTATCAATCAGAACATTAAGCACATTATTCGTATTAACATTATTAAGTTTCAGCATCGTATCTTGTAACCGAGGAAACGATTTCGAAGCAGATGATCTTCCACAAGAAGAACTTACTAATATTGTTTTGCATGTTAAGAATTTAACAACCAATGATGTCCAAGATTATAATTACAGCGTAGGATCTGGCGCGGCGCCATCTCTAAAATTAGAGGACGGTAAAAGCTACGAAGTTACTGCTCAATTCATGAATGGTAGCGAAGATGTAACTAGCGAAATCGAAATGGCAAAAGACGAGCATTTCATGATTTACAACTTTCCAAAATCTGACATCCAATTGGAGCGTCTAGACACACCCAACAAAAAAGGTATCCGTGTTGGTCTAAAAACAAAATGGACAGTTGTAAAAGCAGTAAAAGACTCTTCTCCAAAATTAATAATGACATTAATCCACGAGCCTGCTTCGGCTAACGAAAACCTAAGTGGTACAGCTTGGGGAAGTGTAACTGGTGGCGAGACAGATGCTGAAGCAACTTTCGGTATCACGAACTAAGATATTAATTATCAGTTTTTTTGAAGAAATCTAAGTCAAAACTTCAAAAAGATTAAAATTAACATATTTTATGAGCGATTTGATAAGATTAGTCCCTTGATTAATTTTGCAAATCGCTCTTTTTTGATTATTTTTGCAAACTAAAATTTCAATTAATTAATAATGAACGTTACAGCAAAAAACCATGACGAAGTAAGTGCATTACTTACTGTAACTTTGGATAAATCAGATTACAAAGAAAAAGTAGACAAGACTTTGATTAACTACGCAAAAAATGCGCAAGTTCCTGGATTCAGAAAAGGAAAAGTGCCATTAAGCATGGTTAAAAAACAATATGAAGCTGGTATCGCTTTTGAAGAAATCAACAAGCAAATCTCTGAAGCGCTTAACGCTTATGTTAATGATAACAAATTGAGATTGGTAGGTCAACCAGTTCCACTTCCTGTTAACGAGTTAGACTACAACGCTGACCAAGTAACTGTAGCTTTCGAAGTTGGTTACGAGCCAGAATTGACAATCGATCTTGCAAAATACGAAGCGCCACACTACAAAGTTGAAGCGTCTGACAAAGAAATCACTACAAGTGTAGAAAACATGCAAAAGCGTTTTGCTGAGCGTGTAGAGCAAGACAAAATCGGAAAAGATTCTTACATCGCTCTAGAAGTGAAGCAAGTTGTTGAAGAAGGTGCAGAAGGTGAGCACAACCACGCGCCTAAGCACGTTACAGCTAACAAAGAAACTAAGGCAGTATACGACCTAGTGAAGTCTCTTAAAAAAGACGGATCTGTAAAAGTTTCTAAAGAAGATTTAGTAGCTAAAGAAGAGCTAGCTAAAGAATTAGGTATCACTAAAGACGAAGCTGAAAACATGCACCACAACGAAGTTGAGGTAACTGTTAAAGATATCTACGGTTTAGACTTGGCAGAACTTAACCAAGAATTGTTCGACAAAGTTTATGGTAAAGATGAAATTAAGTCTGAAGAAGAACTTAAAGAGCGTGTTAAAAAAGAATTGGACGAGTACTTCCAACAAAACGCTGACGTACACTTCGTTAACAAAATTTTAGAACAAGTTTCTGAAAAAGAAGAAGTTAAACTTCCTGAAGCTTTCTTAACAAAATGGTTAATGTTCTCTAATCAAAACATCCAATCTGAAGAGCAAGCGAAAGAAATTCTTGAAAACGAGAAAAACCAAATCAAATACCAAATCTTAGAAGGTAAGTTGATGACGCAAAACGAAATTTCTTTAGACTACAACGACATCTTGGCACAAGCTGAGCAGTTGGTTAGAAATCAGTTAGCAATCTACGGTATCCACCACTTATCTGACGAAGAAGTACAAAAATATGCGGTTGAAATGTTGAAAGACGAAAACCAAATCCGTCAAATTTCTTCAGAAGTTGGTATGGCAAAATTAAAAGATGCTATCCTAGATAAAGCAACTAAAAAAGAAACAAAAATCTCTCACGACGAGTTTCTTGAAGAGTTAAAAAAATAATTAAAGTTTTAGACTTTAACCAAAATCCCGATACTTAATAAGTTTCGGGATTTTTTTATTTTGGGCGTGTCCCTCGCTTCCAAAGCAAAACCTCATAGTTTTGGATCAAGAACAAAACCTGGGGACTAAGCAAAAAGATTGGATAATCTAAATAGAAAAAAGGATCTATCTTTTACGCCGCGAAGTTGTAATCTGAAGTTTTTGATTTTGGCATTGAAACTTTCTGCTGAAGCATTTGT
>NZ_JASLDS010000041.1 GCF_030151385.1 Soonwooa sp. | reverse complement strand
GTGATTTGGTTGGTCAGCAGATAATAATCTTTGTTGATGACCGCAGCTTCTTCTTTGTGACAGCCTTTCCACGCTAATAGACAAAAAATGGTTAGAAGAATTCCAACCACAAAAGATAATATTGTATTAATATTTTTCATTAACCTCTGGTGCTAATTTGGTTTGACCTTTCTTTTTTAAAATATTTAAGAGATCTTTTTCCAAGAATCCAGATTCAGGATATTCAATAATTCTGCCAACTTCGTTTCCATATTTTTTAACGATAAAAGTTGGTACTCTTTGGATATTAAAAAGTCCTTCTTCACCGTTTGGAGATTCTTTTTTGCGATTAACTGTGATAATTTGGATTTTGTTATGATTAACACCCGCTGCATCCATAATTTTCATAAAACGAGGGAATTCTCGATGACTATCGCCACACCAAGTTCCTAAAAATACGATGTAAGAATAACCCGAAACCTTCTCTTTTTTAAGTGCTTTTAAGCTTTCTTCATCTATTTTGTAATCGTTGTATTCTTTGTCATACCAATCCGAAAATGGTTCTTTTTTAAATTGTTCCAAAGTCTGTTCACCTAATAACATTTTGCCGTCAGATTGTGTGTCAACTTCGCGGTTAACGACAACTTTTTGTGCGAAACAACTTTGCATGCTTAATGCTAAAACACCAAATAACATTAGTTTTGAAATTGATTTTATCATCTTTTTGTTTTTTTTAATTAAGATAGAAGAGACTTAAGATCAGCAGGTGAGTAGTTGATACTTTTCAAAACTTTGTTGTCTTCTTTACGATAAACATTATATTTTTCTCCTGATTTTTCGAAGAAAACATCAACACCTTTGTCTTGATAATTTTTAACCGTAGCTTCTGCTTCTTCCTCTGTAGAACAAGCTTTTGACATATTAGAACGTTGTACTTCGTTGAAAAGTTCCACAAATTTGTCACCCATCCCGAATTCTAAAACCGCACCAGAAAGTACATATTGAAGGTCGCAAAGTGCGTCTGCAATTTCTACCAAATCATTATCAGCAATCGCTTGTTTTAGCTCGTTAAGTTCTTCTTGCAAAAGACTAACTCTTAGATCGCAACGCTCTTTTGATGGGATTTTTGGCGTATCCAGAATTGGTGCTTTAAAGGTTTTATGAAATTCTCCTACTTGGTTCAAGCTATCTATTTTGTCCATTTTTTTATAAAAGTTTAAGCAAATATAATGATTAAGGTGCAAAGAAAAAGACCGAAACAATTTTCCGGTCTTTATTTTTGTTTAAAATCTTTTGGTTTCAGTTTACAATCATAGAATCATAAATTAAAACTCGTCGATCAAAAATATGTTTCTATTTTGTGATATCTCTTCCGATAACCAATCTTTGGATTTCTGAAGTCCCTTCACCAATTGTACAAAGTTTAGAATCTCTGTAGAATTTCTCAGCAGGGAAGTCCTTTGTATAACCGTAACCACCGAAGATTTGTACAGCGTTGTTAGAGATTCTTACACAAGCTTCAGATGCATAAAGTTTTGCCATTGCGCCTTCTTTAGTCATTGGTTTTTTAGCCATTTTTAAAGTTGAAGCTCTTTGGATCAAAAGTTCAGAAGCATCGATTTCTGTTGCCATGTCAGCTAACATAAAGTTAATCGCTTGGAATTCTGAAATTGATTTCCCAAATTGTTGTCTTTCTTTAGCATATTTAAGAGCGGATTTGTAAGCACCTCTTGCAGTTCCTAAAGATAAAGCAGCGATAGAGATTCTACCACCATCCAAGATTTTCATCGCTTGTTTGAAGCCTTCTCCAACTTCGCCCAATCTGTGAGAATCTGGTACACGTACATTATCAAAAATAAGCTCAGCAGTTTCTGATGCACGCATTCCTAATTTATTTTCTTTTTTACCAGAAGAGAAACCTGGCATTCCTTTTTCTAAAACGAAAGCTGTAGAATTATTCTTAGCACCTTTTTCTCCTGTTCTTGTCATAACAACAGCAATATCACCAGAAATTGCGTGTGTAATGAAGTTTTTCGCACCGTTGATAACCCACTCGTCACCATCTTTAACTGCAGTTGTTGACATACCTCCAGAGTCAGATCCTGTGTTGTGCTCTGTAAGCCCCCAAGCTCCGATAACTTTACCAGAAGCTAGTTGTGGAAGCCACTTCATACGTTGTTCTTCGTTCCCGAATTCGTAAATATGGTTGGTGCAAAGTGAATTGTGTGCTGCCACAGACAGTCCAATTGATGGATCAACTTGAGAAATTTCGTCTAAAATTGCTACATACTCGTGATATCCAAGTCCAGAACCTCCGTATTGTTCAGGAATAACAATTCCCATAAAGCCCATTTCGCCTAGTTGGTGAAAAAGATCTTTTGGAAAAGTTTGACTTTCGTCCCATTCCATAATATTTGGGCGGATATTTTTTTTCTGCAAATTCTCTAGCCGTTTCAGCGACCATTTTTAAGTTGTCCATAGTTGTGCTGTCCATATTAATTTATTGAGTCCCAAATATAACTTAATTTAGAAAGGAGACAAAATTTTTCTTTTTAATGCTTAAGTTTTAGTTTGTTAAAGTATTAACAGTTAGTTTATTAGCTTTTAATAATATATTAATAATGTGTTTCGATTTTGCAATAGATAATTATTTATCTTTAACGACCTTATAATTTTAGAGTATGAAAAAACTTTATTTTGGATTATTAATTCTACCAAGTTTGTTTTTTGGTCAAACAGGTGACTATTACAGTGGTACCGAAAATCTTTCTGGTTATCAATTAAAATCAAAACTACACAACATTATTTCTGCCAAACCTATTAGCTGGCATTATGGTGATTTGCAAACTTTCTATGCAACGACGGATGTAGATCGTTATTACGAAAAGGATGGAAGTTTGTTGGATATGTATTCTGAAATTCCGACTGGTCCAGATGCTTATGTATACAATTTTAGTCAAATGATTGGCTCTGCTAATGCAGAAGGTCTTGGCTGGAATCGTGAGCATGTTATGCCTCAAAGTTCCTTCAATAGTAATTATCCAATGTATTCGGATTTGTTTTTTGTGATTCCGACGGATGCAAGAATCAATCAGTTGAGAAGTAATTATCCGTATGGAATAGTGGGATCAACAATTTTTCATACTTTTACGAATACTTCAAAGATAGGTAATAGTGCAGTACCAAACGCAACTTATACAGGTCGAGTTTATGAACCAATTAACGAATTTAAAGGTGATATAGCTAGGTCTTTGCTTTATTTTGCTGTTCGTTATGAAGGTAAGCTGGGTAGTTTTAATTTTGATACAAATGCAGATCCTACAAAAGATCAAAACCCTTTGAATGGCAGCGAGGAGCAAGCTTTTGAAAAATGGTACATCCAGATGTTGATTAATTGGCATAATCTAGATCCTGTTTCGCAAAAAGAAATTGATCGTAACAATTACGTTTATCAAATTCAGAAAAATAGAAATCCTTTTATCGATCACCCAGAATGGGTTAATTCAATTTGGAATCAAACTGTTGCGACAACTGCACCACAAGTGGTTTCGGATTTAGCATCGACCAAAACTTCTGCCTATTTTGCTAGTTTGCAGTGGACGCCAAGTCAGGATCCAACGGTTATCGGTTACGAAATTTACCAAGACGGAACTTTAATTGGGAAAACTTCTTCTAATAAATATGTTGCCGATCGTTTAACACCGTTAACGACTTATAACTTCAGCGTTATTGCATATAATAATGCTTATTTGAAGAGTCCACAAAGTAATATGCTGTCAACAACGACTTTGGAAAATGATGCCTATGCGAGCGATTTGATGATTGATAAATATATCGAAGGAACGTCTAATAATCGTGCTTTAGAGATTAAAAACCTTACTGGACACGATATCGATCTCAAAAATTATCGTTTATCTGCACAGTATAAAAGTGGCGCAAACTACTATTTTGAAAAACCCTTAGAACTAGAAGGAATTCTGCCACATGGTCAAAGTTTTGTGGCGATTAATCCTAATGCAACTTTGTCGTGTTATCCAACGGAAGATGCAAGATTCCAATCGGCGTCACCAGCTTTGACATTCTCAGGTTACAATTATGTAGAGCTTAACTATAAAAATTTTCCTGTTGATGCGATTGGTAATAAAGGAATGGATAATGGGAATACGGATAAATCTTTGTACCGTTTGGCAAGTGTCAAAAATCCGACCAAAACTTATGATGTCACAGAATGGCAATCTTATCCAAAAGATTATTGTCAAAATTTGGGATCTTTGGCATCGCAAGACGTGAGTTTATTGGCAAATACAAGCATCTATCCAAATCCAGTTTCAGATATTTTGAATGTTAAATCAGATCAAATTATTGCTAATTTCCAGATTCTAGATTCTATGGGAAGATTGGTGAAATCAGGAACTTTAAATGCTAAAAATGCTTCATTAAATGTTGCTAATCTAGCTGCTGGTGTGTATTTCTTAAAATTGGATGACAAAGTTCAGCAGTTTATCAAAAGATAAGCTATTTCGCTGATAATTATTTAATATAAGCTTTTTTGCTAATATTTATTGATTATTATGTTTTTCGCTAATATTTTAATTTATATGCTTTTTGTATTATATTTTAAAATATTAGCGATTTTTATTATATTTGCATTATGAAAGCGGTTATCACAGGCGATATAATTGACTCTCAAAAATTCGGGGCAGAAGTTTGGTATAAAGCTTTGCAAGAGATTTTTGAAGGAAAAACTTCGCAAGAATGGGAAAACTACCGCGGCGATGAGTTTCAGTATCTTATTCCAAATGCTGAAGATGCTTTTCTAGAGTTTTTAAAAATAAAAGCAGGCATCAAAAAAATCCAAGATTTAGACGTTCGTATTTCGATAGGTTTGGGTGACCAAAACTTTGTTGCTGATAAAGTCTCGCAAAGTAATGGTAGCGCTTTTGTCAATTCTGGACGTAATCTCGAACGTATAAAAGCCGAAAAAATAAATCTTCATATCGCTTCCGAAAAGCCAGAATTGGATGCAGAGCTTAACCTTATTTTTAAATGGGTGAGCCTAACTGTAGATAGTTGGAGTGTGATGTCGGCAGAAATCGTTGATTTGTTTTTAAATAAAAAAGACATCAACCAAGATGAAGCTGCGAAGCAGCTTAACTTGACACAATCCTCAATTAGCCAACGTCTCAAACGTGCTAACTACGACCTTTTGATGGAAACCGAAGCTTATTATCGACAACTAATCTCTCAGCAAAAATGATTTTTTTACCACTCATATTGGCTCATTTACTCGGAGATTTCGTCTTCCAGCCAAATGCGTGGGTTAAGGATAAAGAGCAAAAAAAACTAGCAAGTCCATATTTGTACATTCATGTGTTGCTACACACAATTTTAAGTTTCGTATTTCTTTGGAACCTCAATTATTGGTGGATTGCACTGGTTGTTGGCGTGACACATTTTGTGATTGATGCAGCAAAACTTCAGTTTCAAAAACCTAAAAATAAACGATTATGGTTTTTCATCGATCAATTTTTGCACATCGCTGTAATTATTGCTTTGAGTTTAATCGTTCAAAAAAATATAGATTGGAATATTATCTTTAATCAAACCAATCTCAAACTATTTACAGCAGCCATTTTCCTAACAACACCTTGTTCCATTATCATCAAATTATTGATAAGTTTTTGGACGCCCAATCCACAAGACAAAGATTCGGTGCAGACAGATTCTTTAGCCAATGCAGGCAAGTATATCGGGATTTTGGAACGATTGATGGTTTTCGTTTTTATTGTTGTCAACCATTGGGAGGGTGTCGGATTTATGATTGCAGCGAAGTCTGTTTTTAGGTTCAGCGATTTGGCGCAAGCTAAACAACGAAAACTGACAGAATATGTATTAATAGGGACTTTATTAAGTTTTGGAATCGCAATTCTAACGGGGATTTTGGTTCAGATTTAAACCAATTATTTCCGTAAATTTGTATTGAAATAAATTAAAAGTAAAAAAGTAAAAAGAATAAATGGAAAAGAAAGAAATGCTTTATGAAGGTAAAGCAAAACAAGTTTTCGCAACAGACAAAGCGGATGAGGTTGTTGTAAGATACAAAGATGATGCAACAGCTTTCAATGCTCAAAAGCGTGGATCTTTCGCTAGAAAAGGCGAATTAAACAATGCTATTTCGACTTTAATTTTCGAATATTTAGCAAAGAATGGCATTCCGACACACTTTATTGCGAAGCTTGGTGATATCGAGCAATTGGTGAAGAAAGTAGACATTATTCCGTTGGAAATGGTGGTGCGTAACTATGTTGCGGGCAGTATGGCGCAACGTCTTGGAGTTGAAGAAGGTCTAAAATCGCCAGTAACTATTTTTGATCTTTGCTACAAAAAAGACGAGTTGGGAGATCCTCTTATCAACGATCATCACGCTGTGTTTCTAGGCGCTGCATCTTATGATGAACTGAAAGAAATGTATGCTTTAACAGACAAAATCAACCAATTGTTAATTGCGTTGTTTGATAAAATGAACATTATCCTTGTTGATTTTAAAATCGAATTAGGAAAAACTTCTGACGGAAAAATCGTTTTGGCAGACGAAATTTCGCCAGATACTTGCCGACTTTGGGATAAAGATACAATGAAGAAGTTAGACAAAGACCGTTTCAGAAGGGATCTTGGTGAGGTTACAGAAGCTTACGAAGAGATCTACGACAGATTACAAAAAGCAGTTAATTCATAAATTCTTTAGAAATCAAAAAATGGATTTAGAATTTCAAAACTTCAGTTCGTTACCAAAATATGCGTTTCAGAATCGCTATAACGAATTCGAAGAATTAAAAAACCAAGAACCTGAAGCTGGTGCTTATCCTTTTGATAAAATGGAAGAGGAGTGTGGTATTTTTGGTTTGGTTTCTGACGAAAATATGGATACGTTTTCGTTATCACAATTTGGACTTTTTGCATTGCAACATCGTGGACAAGAGGCTTGCGGAATTACCGTAGGCAACGATGGAAAAATGTATTCTATAAAAGATGAAGGTTTGGTTTTGGATGTTTTTAAAACCATCGAAAATCCTCAAACTTTCATGGGGAATTGTGTTATTGGTCACACGCGTTATACAACAGCTGGCGACAAAAAGAAATACAATTACCAACCTTTTTTTGCAAAGAATGAATATGATCAAATTATCCTATCCATTGCGCACAACGGAAATCTAACCAACGCCAAACAACTTAAAAAAGAGTTGGAAGAAGAAGGTGTTGTTTTTCGTGCGACTTCGGATTCGGAGGTTATTTTAAGATTAATTCAGAAAAACCTAGATCTTGGACTTCGTGGCGCGATTAAAGCAACGATGGAAAAGATTGAAGGTGCTTATTCTGTGGTTGGTGTCACTCGAAATAAATTCTTCGCGTTCCGTGATTTTAATGGTATTCGACCTTTGGTTTTAGGAGCAATCGACGAAAAGACTTTTGTTGTGGCTTCAGAATCTTGTGCTTTGGATGGTGTTGGTGCGCAATATGTGCGTGACATTCGTCCAGGCGAGATTGTCTATACCAGCGATAACGAAGAAGGACTTCAGTCTTATTTGGTTAAGGAAGACTGCACTAACAGAATTTGCTCTTTCGAGTACATCTATTTTGCACGTCCTGATTCAATGTTGGAAGGCATCAATGTGCACGAAGTTCGTGAGAAATCGGGTATGAAAATTTGGGAACAAGCACCTGTTGAAGCAGATGTTGTAATTGGCGTTCCAGATTCTGGTGTTCCAGCAGCGATTGGTTTTGCAAAAGCGTCGGGAATTCCGTTCCGTCCTGTGTTGATCAAGAATCGTTACATTGGAAGGTCTTTTATTATTCCATCACAAGAGATGCGCGAGCATTATGTGAATCTTAAGCTCAACCCGATTGTTTCGGAGATTAAAGATAAACGTGTGGTCATCATCGATGACTCGATTGTTAGAGGGACGACGTCAAAACGTTTGGTTAAAATTCTTAAAAAAGCAGGTGTTAAGGAAATTCACTTTAGAAGTGTTTCGCCACCGATTATTGCGCCATGTTTCTTGGGAATCGATACGCCAACAAAAGATGATTTGATCTCTGCAAATATGACTAAAGAAGAATTGAGAGAATATCTAGATGTTGATAGTTTGGAGTTTCTTTCGGTAGCTAATTTGCAAGAGATTCTAGGTTCGAAAGATCATTGCTTCGGTTGTTTTACAGAAAAATATCCTGTTGAAAAACCTGTAGAAGACGATTTGTTTAAATAGTACAATCTATATTTTAAATAGTATTAAATGCCTTTGAAGTTATTCTGAGGCATTTTTGTGTTTTGTGGGCAAATATTCACCATTCGACAAGTCAAACCAACCATTCGACAATTGCCACCGAAACTTAATGACAAATCTTCTGACATTTATCCTACTAAAACAAACATTATGAAAACGCAGATTAAACTTTTTATGTTGTCGCTCGGGATTTTATCATTCAGCTTTGTCAGTGGACAAAAAGCTGGTGTTAAGAAGGTAAAAGATCTTCCGAAAACGTCAAGTATTAAAGCTAATACTAATCTTTTACCAATGCAGATTATTGGTTCTTGGGAAATAGCAAGTGTTGATGGTCATATTTATGTAAAACCTGAGAAAAGCAATATGGAAATCGAAGCGCCACTTAGCTTTTGGATTGGGAAAATGTTTAAGTTTCAAAACAATGGAAAAGTAGATGTTGTTAATGGCATTTCTGTGATGATTAGTAGTGATTATACGATTGTTGACAACGGAAAAGCTTTCAGTATTCCGAAATACAGTGGTCAATTTTCGATGCCATTTTCGGTAACAAACGCAGGACAAAATTTGACAATGACGCAAAGCCCAGAATCCTTCTATGCAATTCTAGCTTCACAAACCAAAATACCTTTAGACAAAGTGAAAAGCATCTATCGAGTGCCGAGTGATATTGTCTTTCATTTAGTTAAAAAATAAAATTATTTATAATCTTAAAACACAATTATTATGAAAACTTTACTCCCAAAATTATGTTTTTTAATAGGACTAAGTCTTTTAATATTTTCTTGTAAATCTGGTGATGATCGACTACCAGAAGACGCAACAAATGGCAAATATCGTATGATCTCTGAGTCAAGTTATGGTAAAACAAATAAGTTCGAATATGATAACAAAGGTCGATTAGTCAAGTTTGGAAAAAGAGAATTCCAATATGATGCATCCGATAGGCTTGTAAAAATTATAATTGACTCTAATACAGATTTGAATATAGATAACAACCCCGATGGGTCATTCTACAAATTTACACAAATGGAAAACGCTAAAGTTACATCAGAAATATCACTTAATTCTTACATGAAGAACGGGCAACTAATAATACAAGGTTTGAAATTTATCACGTACGTGAATAATGCAATTGATAAAGAGTATGAGATTACAAATACTTATGATAATGCAGGACATCTAGTACAAAGCTTTTCTAACAATAAAAAAGATAACATAATTTCCCGCTCAGAATATACTTATGATACTGATAACAATTGTAATATGGCTACAAATTATAGCAAAAAAGGTCAAGACCCTGAGAAAATGACGGATAAGAGTGAATATACATTTAATAAAAGTAAAAACTACTTAAGTTACTATCCTGATAGAACAATAATAGTACTGATGAATATGGTTGGACTACCTAACCTAATTTACAACGTCAACGATATTACATCTGTAAAAGAAACTTATTATAAAGATGATGGAAGTGTTGATAAGGAAAATACTCATAACTATGATTTAGAATATAACGCGGCAGGATATCTTGTAAGAACTGCAACAACAGGAAGTGGAAATAACTCACCAACGTTTTATGAATACGAAAAATATTAAACACAAATAATCAAAAACATATATCATGAAAAAATCACATTTTATCCTCGCAATATTGCTTGTAGGAATAAACCAAAGCTTTTTTGCACAAGAAAAAAGTACATCTCGACAAATAGAGAATGTAAAAAAGATAGAGGTAAAACCAATTATTCCTGGACAGATCAATAAGATCAGAAAAAAACTAAGTGTCAAATTGGTAAAGGTTTGGCACAAGACCAATTCGTCTTCCAAAGTTAGCCTTAAGCTTTACGAAGCTATTGCTGTGATGCTGGGTAACGACCAATTGATATATCCTTTCTACAGTTCTACTTGGAGTTACGCAGAGTTTTGCCCAACTTTTAATTTTGGCTATCAACTTGCGCCACAAGCCGCGGAGAAAAATTGTTCTGCCGACAATCTTCCGCCTTTGGAAGTTACTAGTTCTGTGAATATTGCTAATCTTGGTATGTCTGTTCCTCTTTTGTTAACGGAAATAGATGATAATACCGACATTATTTTTGCAACTTCTAGCGCCAAAGTTACTATTGCGGATGGACGTTCTTTTACGTTGGATCAGCAGCCTGCGGACGGCTATCATATCAAATCGCTTATTAATAAAGGAAAAGTATTGCATTATCGATACTTGAGTTTTAACAAAGGCGAGGAGCAAATCATGTTGCAATACGAACTTGAATTAAAATAAAAAATTGTTGAAATGTTATATTTTAAAACAATTACGTTACTTTTTGCACTTTTCTCATGTTTTGTTTTTGGACAAAAAAAGGAAACTATTCCAAAATGCTTTCAAGAGATTATGGATACAGATCCAACTGCAAAAGCATTGTACAGAGTTGATGTTGAGGGCGAGAGGCTTTTTATGCTGGAACACAAACAAAAAATTGCAACACCAGATCGATCATCTCAAGCTTACAAAGACATAAACTGCGAAACCAAGGCACGACTTAGTTACGGTTATGGCGGATTAATGAAAGGTTCAAAGAAAGGAGTTGTAACCGATACTTTGTGGATTCGAGATTTTAATTTGTTATCAGATAGAGATTTTTATCAAGTTATTGATGCGCCCAAAAAGATTAATCCCCTTGGTCTTTCAAAACAGAATATTGTTAAAGTTTCTTCTAAAAATGGGTTGCAAAAATACAATAAGAAAGGCGATTTACTTCAAACTTTTAAAATATCAGCTCTTGATCGGTACACTGTTGACTTGAATTCAAACAAAATTTTAAAGCAACAAATTCTAAATGCTCATTTTTTAAAAATAGACAATTCTTATTGGTTTTTTGTAGATAATAATTTAGGCTATGCAAAACTGATCAAAACTGATAAGAATGCTAAAACTTTATCAAATGTCATCTATGATTTAAAATTTCAAAACTCTAATTAATAAAAATAATTACCATGAAAACAAAAACACAATTATTCGTCATTATGGCTTCACTTCTAGGAATTGGAAGTTTTAAAAGTCAAAAAATTATTGTAGGAAGTCATGTAAAATCGAATTTGGAAACCAAGAAAAAAATTAATATCGACATTTCTCATCTTAATCCTTCAATAGTTCTACTTAAAGTTGCGAAAAAAGATATCCAAGCAAGCAATTTTAATTACCGAGCATATTATCCAGAATCAACTGCAACAGATGCGCGCAAAGGTATCGTCATTCTTGGTGTTGGTGATGGTGGAAATGTTAATGATGGGTTGTTAAATGATCAATGCGATGCTATCGCTAGAATGGGATTTGTTGCCATAGTAACGACTTATGAAAAAGGAAGTTCTTACGCTGACGGCAATATAAAATTCAAACAAAACATTGAGGAGATTATTAGTAAAGAAGCTTCTCTCTACGGCATTCCAAGGTCTAAAGTTGTTGTAGGTGGCGTTTCTAAAGGTGGTAACCTTAGTCTTGGCATCAGTCTTCCTGGACAGATGGGCAACGGCGGACAACCGATTGAGGGCATCAAAGGACTAATTATTGAGTGTGGCGGAGGCGATCAATGGAAAGGTAGCGCGCTAAAGCTGCCTGTGTTGTACATGGCAAATGCGACTGACGGGGCGACAGGCGGTAATGGAACAGATTTCAGATCTGGGATCGAATCCAATACAAATGCTGATGTTAAAGCTAAAAGTAAATTCCTAATTGCGCCTGGAGAAGGACATTGTACCAATTCTGCGGACTATAAAAATTTTATCATCAATAATATTAATTCTTTTTTTAATTAAAAACATAATATCATGAAAAACAATTATTTAAAACTTATTTTTATTTCGATTTTATGTCTTAGCATTGCCGTTCTCTATGGTTGCGGAGACAAAAATAATGACGATTTACCACCAACTTTGACTCGAGAAAGTTTTCGTGGCAAATGGGTTGTTGACAATGTGGATGGCAAACTTTATATGACGGTTCCTGGAACGCCCGAGACTGAAGTGCCTTTAAATAGTTTTTGGAAAGGAAAGGTATTCTATTTCACGAAAGACAACCGATTGTATTTGTATGATGGTGACATAGAATTGAATGACATGGGCGAATACAATGTTAAAGATAACAAACTGACTGTAACTTGGTATCCAGGCGTGATGACTGTTGAATTATCAAACGATGGTAAAAATTTAAAATTGACCAATCTTAAAAATGACTTTTATCAAATGTTGGTTTTTTACACGGGCAAACCGCTCGATGAAATCAAAAAAATGTACCGCGTAGAGACTGATGTTACTTTTTACACGCACAAAAATTAGATTTTTGTATCTTTCAAGTTAAGTTTTAAATCAAATATTAAATACACTAACGATGAAATATTTACTTCCAATTATTGCAGTTTTCTGTGTGGCTTGTCAAAATAAAAAAGACATGATTGTTACAGAACCAATTGTTAAAAAAGATTCGATAAAAGCTGAAACTTTGGATCCTCCAAAAATAAATGAAACTTTAGCGAAAGATTGGCTTAAAAGCAACATCGAAGCTTACTTCAAAACCGAAAACGATTATGACAAGGCAACGCAAGCAATGCAAGCGATGACTACTAAAGACTATTACGAGTACAAAACGGATGCGACCAATGTTGATATGGATATCGATGGTACACTAACTAAAGCCGAATTTGAAAAAAAATGGAAATCAAAATTCGATACCAAAAAAGCTGGTATTGAATCTGGTTTCTTAATTTCTGGACAGGATTGGAAAGAAATAAAAGTTACAAAATGGGATATTATCGGACAGAAAAATGATACGTTAATTTTTGATGTTAATATTCGCGATGTTGGATTTAACGAGAATTATCCGCGTGTTATCAAAGTCAAAGCGGACGATGGAAAGTTTCTCATTGCTGATGTTTTAGAAGATGAATAAACCAAGAAAGCTTTCAAATTTTGAGAGCTTTTTCTTTTTATATTTGTGAAAAATCAAATTATGTCAAAAATAGAAATCGCTTGTTTTAACAAAGCTTCAGCACTTTTAGCCATTCAAGAAAATGTCGATAGAATTGAGCTTTGCGAAGATTATTCTTTAGGAGGAATTACGCCAAGTGTCGAGACTTTATTGACCTTAAAACAAAAATCTAATATTCCGATTTACGCTATGATTCGTCCTCGTGGTGGCGATTTTCTTTACAATGCAAAAGAGTTGGAACAAATGAAATCCGACCTTATGATGTTAAAAGAAGTTGGCGCTGATGGTTTCGTTTTCGGAATTTTGGATGAAAATAATCGTTTTGATTTTGACAAAAATTTGGAGTTGATGAATCATGCAGCTGGTATTCCGTGTACATTTCATCGCGCTTTCGACCGAATTGAAAATCAGGAAGAAGCTTTGGAAGAAATCATTAAATGTGGTTTTAAAACAATTTTGACTTCTGGTGGCGCAAGTTCGGCGATGCAAGGCTTGGACAAATTAAAGGAACTAAAAAACTTGGCTGGCGATCGCATTACAATTTTAGTTGGTGGCGGTGTTAGGTCAACCAATGTCGCTGAGTTAAAGCACGATTTTGATTATCTGCATTCTGCTTGTATTTCGGCAGATTCAGAAAATATTGATGTTGAAGAATTAAGAAAATTACTACAACAGCTTAGATAGTTGGTTGTGAAGTTTTTTTCGCTTCTCCTCTCTTAATTCGAACTTTGCGCAAGCATTTTGTTTTTAGTATAAGTGCGAGGCTTGTGCTTGCAGTGGAGCTATATTTTACAAAATAGTCTACTAAAACAAAACCCAACATTTGACGATATCGAATCACTTTGTTAGGTTTTACTAATACAATTTTGGACGAGATGCTTTTTTTAATTACTTCATTGTTTCGTCGTAAGAGTCCTCACTTGTTACTGAGTTTGGATTTTCTGGATTGTAATAAATATTAATCTTAGTTCCGTTTTCTTTTCCAAAGAACGAGTCTTGTCGCATGGTTGCTGTATGCAATGTCCCTTCACTATCTTTGAATTGCACTGTCCATATTTGAGCAGCTCCTTTTCCGATACGTCCATTACTTTCTTGACTTACAATGGTAGCTTCCGTCTTTACATAATTTTGATAGGCCTTTCTTGCTTCATTCTTCATTTCTGCAAAAGGACCATAGTTGTAAAGCCAATAGGCACCAATTGCAAAAAAAATAACTAAAACAACAAAAACTATTTTTGCGCCTTTACTTTGCATAATTATCTATTTTTATTTGTGAATTGTTACATTTTCTAAATAATAATTGTCACCATTGTACACCAATTTTCCACTGAATTTAAGTCTTCCGTTGGCTACTTCCTGATAATCATCCGTCGTAAAAGTGAGTGCTTCATTAGAAAGATTTTTGTCATCTGCAAAACTACCAAAGTTGCGTGGTTCGTCTCCAGTAATTGCTATATCTCCTCTGCTAATATTCACTTGCATGTCCATCAACTTTTCGCCTTTACAAAAACCATCTGTGTAAACTATCATTTCGTTTTTCTTTCCCTTTGTTACAAACATTGAATTACAAATTCCTGCATAACCCTCTACTTCAACCAACTTTCCGTTCATAGATTGGTCTTTTGACAATGCTTTAATTTGTTCTGTTGTTAGTAATTGTCCTTGTGGATTTGGTTCGCCTTTGCTAGTACAATTTGATAAGGTACCAATGAAAGCAGCTGCTAAAATTAACGTGTTGATTTTTTTCATTTTGTTCCTATTAAAATTTATTGTTGCGCTTATTGTTAGTGTCAAATAATTTGTTTGGCATTTCCTACGACTATCAAATATACAAATAAGTCTTAGTTTTTCTTAAACAGATTAATAGTTTTAACTTTAAACATAATTCTTTAACTATTCAATCATAAACAGTGAATTTTTAGCCTCATTTTCTTTCGTATCTTTAACCACATGAAGCAAGTCTACGCCATATTTTTCTTTGTCTGTGTTTTACAGATTTCCTTTGCACAAACTTCTGTTCGCAAGCTTAGTAACGAACATTGGCAATTCAAAAACGTAAAAGATAATAGCTGGCTGACCGCCACGGTCCCAGGGACAGTTCATACCGATTTGATGGCGAACAAAATTATTCCGGACCCTTTTTTGGACGAGAACGAAAAAAAAGTACAATGGATAGAAAGCGAAGATTGGGAATACCGCTGTCAATTCAATGTTTCGGAAAAAGAGTTTAAAAGTCAAAATCAAAATCTTGTTTTTGAAGGTTTGGACACTTTCGCGGAGGTTTTCTTGAATGGGAAGTCTATTTTGGTAGCTGACAATATGTTTAGGACTTGGGAGGTTTCGCCAAAGAATAATTTAAAAATTGGTGAAAATACTTTGCTCATCAAATTCAAATCCAGTGTTAATGAAGGCAAAGAATTAGCAAAGAAAATTCCGTTTCAGTTGCCCGAAAGTCCGAGAAGTTTGGTCAGAAAAGTTCAATATCAGTTTGGTTGGGATTGGGGGCCTCGTTTGGTAACTACTGGAATTTGGAAAGACGTGAAACTCGTTACTTGGGACGAAGCCAAAATCGAAAATATAAGAGTTGAACAAAAATTAATTAATACTAAAAAAGCGGATTTGGTTTTTAATACCGAAATTAATGTAGGCCAAGTAGGAGAGAATGATTTATATAAACTTCAAGTTTCGATTAATGGAAAAATTTATAAAAATTTAAAACTAAAAAGAGAACTTAACAAAGTTTCGTTTCCTTTTGAAATTAAAAATCCAAAATTGTGGCAACCCAATGGTGTGGGAAAACAAGAAATGTATGATTTTAAAATTTCGGTTATTAACAAAGGAAAAATCATAGATTCCAAAACCGAAAGAATTGGACTTCGCACAATCGAATTGGTTCAAGAAAAAGACGATAAAGGAAAATCTTTTTATTTCAAAGTCAACGGAAAGCCTTTGTACATCAAAGGAAGCAACTGGATTCCTGCCGACAGTTTTTTGCCAAGAATCACTAAAGAAAAATACCATCAATTAATTGCAGATGCCAAAGAAGCTAATATGAATATGATTCGCGTTTGGGGTGGCGGAATTTACGAAGATGACGAATTCTACAAGGCTTGCGACGAAAATGGAATTCTCGTTTGGCAAGATTTTGCATTTGCGGGAAGTTTTTATCCAAGCGATGAATCTTTTCAAGAAAATGTAAAAAATGAAGTTAAGAGCCAAGTAAAACGTTTGCAAAATCATCCGTCGTTGGCGTTGTGGTGCGGAAATAATGAGGTAAACGAAGCAATTGTCAATTGGGGTTATCAAAAGCAATTTAACTATTCAAAAGCCGATTCTTTGCAAGTTTGGAAAGATTACAAAACGATTTTTCACGACGTGATTCCTAAAACTTTGCAGGAAGTTTCGCCGAACGCGATTTATTGGCCAAGTTCGCCGTCGATTGGTTGGGGACACAAAGAAAGTTTAACCGAAGGCGACTCGCATTATTGGGGCGTTTGGTGGGGCGAACAGCCATTTGAAATTTACAATGAAAAAGTCCCTCGTTTCGCTTCTGAATACGGTTTTCAAGGAATGCCAAGTTTGGAAGCAACCAAAGCAATGTTTTCGGAAAAGCCAGATTTAAGTTTAAAAAATCCTGTTATTCAAGCGCACGAAAAGCATTCTCGAGGTTGGGAAATGATCGATAAATACATGGAAAGAGATTATAAAGTCCCGACCGATTTTGTACAGTACAATTACGTTTCGCAGTTGTTACAAGCGCGCGGAATGCAAATCGCCATCGAAGCACACCGCCGAAACAAGACTTACAATATGGGAACTTTAATTTGGCAACTCAACGATTGTTGGCCAGTGGTTTCGTGGTCAGCGATTGATTATTTGGGCAATTGGAAAGCTTTGCATTATCAAACAAAACGGAGTTTTGAGAATATTGCAGTTTTCGCTTTTGAAAAAGATAATATTTTGAATTTTTATGCTGTAAATGACGGATTAGAAACTTACAAAGATGTCCGTATAGAAATTAATGTTGTCAGCTTTGATGGTAAATTAATTAATGAAATTTCAAGTGCTCCAAACGGAAAAATTTTAAAAGAAGAATTACAGTTTGATCCAATAGAAGTGGAAAATTTATTTGATGAAGCTGAGAGAAAACACAATTTATTAGTTGTAAAACTTTTGGATGTAAATGATAAATTGTTAGCTCAAAATCATATGTTTCTGGCAAAACCAAAAGATTTAGAACTTCCAAAACCCAACATCAAAATCAAGAAAATTTCTCCAACCGAAATTGAAGTTTCCACCGATGTTTTAGCAAAAGATGTTTACTTAATCGGTGACACACATTTCTCTGATAATTTCTTTGATTTACTTCCCAACGAAAAAAGAAAAATCAAGCTTTCAAAAGCTTTGGACAAAATCGAAGTGATGAGTTTGTGGGATACGATGCAATAGGGGAGTTGCGGGTTTCGAGATACGAGGTACGAGATGTGGGATTTGAGATTTGAGATTCGTAATATTGGTTTTGGGTTTTAAGTATGATGTAATTGGGATGTAATTTCGTTTACAAAACTTACATTTTTTTTTAGTATTAAATTGCTTTTCGTTATTGATAACTTTATAAGTTAAAATATTAACTTTACTTTCGAAAATCAACGATTTTCTTGCGACTTAAATCAGCGATTTTTTTTTAAAAAAAACTTTTGCACCATTGCGTTCAAAAACCTCAACCCTCGCAACACCCAACATCCAGCCTCGAACCTCGAATCCCGAATCCCGAATCCCGAGCCCCGCACCTCAAAAATCTGACTTTCGACACATTTTTTCAATTTTTTGCAAAGACTTTTCTATAGTTTTTTTTGGCATTGTAACTTTGCAACTTCAAATCTTAAATCTCAGTTCAGAAAATGGTAAATTTTGTTTTGATTGCGGTATGCATTATTGCGGGAATGCTTTTCAAAGCAACAAAATCCATACATCCCGATGCTCATAAAGGTATCAATACGTGGATATTGTATTTGGCATTGCCAGCAGTTTCGTTTAAATATTTGCCGAAAGTTCAGTGGTCAACGGAAATGCTTTTTCCGATTTTTTCTACTTTGCTAATCGCGGTTGGTAGCGGTATTTTTATGAAATTTTACTGCAAATACAAAGGTTATTCTCGACGTTCGCAGAGCACTTTGGATTTAGCAAGCGGTTATAGTAATACATCTTTCATTGGTTTTCCGCTGATTGCAGCTTTTTATGGTGAAGGTTTGCTAAGTATTGCCATTATTTGCGACCAAACGATGTTTTTGGCATTATCGACTTTAGGAATTATTTCCGCTTTAAAAGGTGGAAGTAAATCTGGAAATATCAGCGCAAAATTTATCCTGAAAAGATTATTTACATTTCCGCCATTCCTCGGTTGCATTGGTGCTTTGGTGATTTCTCAATTTGTAGATTTAAGCTTTGCAGAACCATTTTTCGATAAATTGGCGGCAACGGTTGGACCTTTAGCCTTATTTTCTGTAGGACTTCAATTGAAATTTAATGGTTGGAAAAAATTGATGCCTCAGATTTCCACTTCGATGTTGTACAAACTTATTTTGGCACCAGCAATCGTTTTTGGATTGGCTTTAATTTTCGGAATAAAAGGCGATGTTGCCAAAATCAGTATTTTCGAAGCTGCAATGCCGACTTTAGTGACTTCCAGTATTATTGCAGAACAATTCCGACTCAACACAAAACTCACCAATTTAATCATCGGAATCAGCATTATTGTTGGCTTTTTTACCTCGGCGATGTGGTATGAGTTGATTGGTTTATTTTTCTAAAGCTAAGCCATTTTTTTTACCGCAAAAGCTTAGTGAAATGTAAAGTTAAACAAAGCAAGTTTAAATAGCTTTTTAAATTTTTGTCATGCTATAGGCTTAACTTTTATAAAATCCTTTGTGTTCTTTTGTCTTGATAAAAAAAATGTTTCATTTGTTGTGAAAATAAATACGATAGCCATATCTATTAATTAAAAACCTTTTCGACATTAGGTTTAAAAAATTCTTTTGTTTCTTTTGCGGTAAAAAATCTCTATTTTTACGCTTTAATTCTGATTTTGCATTACGCCCAAGTTATTTTACCGCTCAATCTTGCAGGTTCTTTTACATATAAAGTGCCCGATGAATTGTTGGACGAAATTCAGCTCGGAATGCGGGTTTTGGTGCAGTTTGGTGGTAAGAAAATTTATACGGGAATCGTTTGGGATTTGCATCAAAATGAACCCGAAACTTTTGTCCCAAAAGACATTATTAATATTCTCGACCAAAAGCCGATTCTTCCTTTTCAGCAAATTGAGTTCTGGAACTGGCTTTCCGAGTATTATCTCTGCAATTTGGGCGAAATTTACCGTTTTGCCTTTCCATCTTCTTTAAAATTGGAGAGCGAAACTTATCTTAAATTAAAACCTAATGCCGTTGTCGATTTTCAGAATTTGGATGTCAACGAAATGTATTTAATTCAAGCTTTGGAAGTTCGACAATTGATAAATTTGACGGACATCGAGGCTTTTATTCCGAAAAAGGACATTATTAAAACCATCAATTCGCTTATCGATTTGCAATATATTGAGATTGATGAGCAAGTTGCGGAAAAATACCGAGCTAAGGAAGTGGCTTATGTGAGGATAAAAGATGAGGTTTTAAAGAATTTTGAACTCACCGAAATCCTTTCACAACTGAAAAGAGCGCCAAAACAAAAGGACTTGTTTTTGGCGATTTTGGATAAACAAACCGAAAATCCAGATTCTCCGGTAAAAAAATCGGAATTGTTTGATGATGGATTTTTTGCCCATTCACACATCAAATCTTTAATTGATAAAAATTGGGTTGAAGAATACTTTCTTCAAAAAGATAGAATCGATTACTACGACGGCGATACCGAAGAATTAGAGGAGTTGACCTCTGCCCAAAAACAAGCTTTGGTTTTGGTGGATGAAGCTTTTTCTGAAAATAAAAATGTGCTCTTGCATGGCGTGACATCTTCTGGAAAAACGCATATTTATTTAGAGAAAATCGAGGAATGCATCAACGAAGGTAGAAATGTTTTGTTTTTGCTTCCCGAGATTGCTTTGACCAAGCAAATTACGCAACGTTTAGAGAAAAAATATGGCAGCGCGCTTGGCTTTTATCATCAAAAATTGACGGATTTCGAAAGGGTAGAAGTGTGGCGAAAAATAAAGAACGACGAACTTAAAATCCTGATCGGAACGCGAAATGCATTGTTTTTACCATATCAAAATTTAGGTTTAATTATTGTTGATGAAGAACACGATTCGGCTTATCGTCCACGAGAAGTTTCGCCGTTTTTTAATGCCAAAGATGCTGCACAGATTTTAGGTCAAAAATATAAAGCGAATGTTATTTTGGGTTCTGCGACGCCGTCTGTTGAAAGTTATTTTGCTGCTCGAAAAGATAAGTTAAAATACATTTTTTTAGGCGAAAGATTCGGAAAAGTAGATTTGCCGAAGTTTGAACTTATTAATTTTAAAGAAGCCCAAGATTCCAAGAATGTTTCGGGAGATTTTTCGTTTCATTTGTTGGAAAATATCAGACAGAATTTAGAACATAAAAATCAAACCATTGTTCTACACAACCGCCGTGGTTATGCGAATGTTGTGGAATGTGAGTCTTGCGGTTATGTTAATTATTGTTCGAATTGCGATGTGGTGATGACCTATCATAAATATTCGAACGAGATGAAATGCCATTATTGTGGTCAACGTGCTTCGAAACCAAAAATTTGTCCAAAATGCCATTCCGAAAATCTGAATGAAAGAGGTGTCGGCGTAGAGCAAATTCATGAGGAATTGCAAAAACTTTTCCCAGAAGCAGAGGTTGATAGAATGGATGTGGATTCGATGCGTAAGAAGTTTGCCTACGAAAAATTATACGAGAAAATTGAAGACCGCGAAACCGACATCATCGTGGGAACGCAAATGATTTCTAAAGGTTTGGATTTTGACCACATCGAGTTGGTAGCTATTCCGAGGGCGGATTCTTTGATGTATGTACAAGATTTTCGGGCGGAAGAAAGAGCTTATCAGCTGATGACGCAGGTTTCTGGACGTGCTGGTCGGGTTTCTGGACAAGGAAAAGTTTTAATTCAAACTTATAATCCGCAAAATCCTGTTTTTGAACTGATTCAACGAAATGATATTCAAGGGATTTACGAATATTTTCTGACCGAACGCAAAAAATTCCATTATCCGCCATTTACGAAATTGATAATGATAGAACTAAAACACCGCCGAGAAGACAAAGTGAATCGCGCGTCTCAGTTTTTAGGTTCCATCCTTAGAAAATACTTGCCCGAAGATTGTATTTTGGGTCCCGAACCTGCTTCCATAGCACGTTTGAACAATATGTATCAATTTCAAATTTTACTAAAACTTCCGCGCGGCAAAAACTATTTAGTATTTAAAGACTACATCCGCCAAAGCTTTGAGGAATTCGAAGAAATAACGGCTTACAAAAGTATTAAGAAACTTGTTTATGTTGATTTTTAACAAAGTTTAACAAAGTTTATAGGCTTTTATAATGCTTCACTAGACTGAAGGGCGCAATATTGTCTAACTTTACTTCGTTTTGAGAAAGGTTGATTCTGTCTATGTCAATGTGGATTGTGAAATTTTCAACCTTTTTATCTAAATGTTTGAAAATGAATAAATTTAAAAAATATATTAGTGTACTTGGTTTAGGTATTTCCATTAGCATTTTTGCACAGACCTCTGCAGTATCTTCAATTCCTCAATTTTACGAGCAACCTGGACTTTTGGCGAAGGAGTTATCTCCAGAAAAATCTTTGTTGAGTCCAAAGGAAAATATTGAAGTTAACATCAACAGAATGTTTTCGGACCCTGTTCTAAGAACTGCCAATTGGGGATTTGTGGTATATGATCCTAAAACCAACAAGATTATTACTTCATACAATGAAGCAACACCTTTAATTCCTGCATCGACTACCAAGTTGTTAACAACAGAAACGGCTTATTCGTTTTTCGGTGGTGATTTCAAATGGAATACACAGCTTGATTATTCTGGAACAATTGATGAAAATGGTGTTCTGGAAGGAAATCTTTATGTCATCGGAAGTGGCGATCCATCTTTCGGAGCGGTTCGTGTTGGCGCATTATCGACAGGAAATTTGGTTTCTCAATTTTTAAATGCCGTTCGTGATAAAGGTATTAAAAGAGTTAATGGTGAAATCATTGTAGAGACAGGCGTTTTTAAAGATGCTAAAAAAGATTTACCCGCAAATATTGTTTGGTTAGATCACAGTAATTATTATTTGCCAGTGGGTTCTACAAAGGATGTTGATCCGCGCAATGAAAAATTGGTTGTTAAGCAAAGCAATCCTTTTAACAATGAAAAACGTTATTTCTATATGTCGCCATACACTAACAAAATGGTGTATGCTGACAAGTTTGAAGGTTCAGGATTGTCTACAAAATTAGCAGAGCCACCAATGGGATTGGCAAATTCTTTAAAGGCAACTATGTTAAAATCGGGGATCCCAGTTACAGGAAAAGTGACAGCTAGATTTGCTGATAAAGAGCCTGAGACGCGCGAAACACTTAGCAATTACAAGTCTCCAACATTATCCGAAATTGTCCATTATACAAACCAGCATAGTGATAATGCCTTTGCCGAGGCTTTGTTGAAATGTTTAGGTTTTTATATTTCGGGTGACCAAATGCCAGATAGTGGAAGACTTGCGGTGCGATCGCATCTAGAAGGAAAAGCTTTTGATACCAATGGTCTTAATTATGTTGATGGAAGTGGCTATTCTCGAAGTAATTTGGTAACGCCAATTGCGCAAGTTAAATTTTTAACTGGATTGATGAAGGAGCCTTATTATAAAGATTATTTTGAGTCTTTACCAATTGCAGGACAGTCTGGGACATTAAAAAGAATGTTCCTAAACACGTCTAATGGACAGATTTTTGCGAAGACAGGAACTTTGAGTCGTGTTAAAACATTAGCAGGTTACATAAAAACTAGAAGTGGAAAAACATTGGTTTTCTCTTTATTAATCAATAATTACAATGGTACAGTAGCACAAGTCAAAGATAGAATGGAGCAACTTTTGGATCCAACTTTAGATTTGTAATACAATATTTTTTAATTTTAATACTCGCAACATTGCGAGTATTTTTTTTATATGAAAACAAAATTTACAACTTTCGTTTTATCTGCGATTTCGGTTTTGGGATTGGCACAATCCAGAGCTCAGCATGATAAATTAATTGACAACGAACGTAAAAGAGCTGCTAAATCTATACTCTTTAACGAAAACGAAAATCCAAATACCATTAATTATGATCTTCGTTACATCCGAATGGAATTGGATCTTGACCCATCGCAACAGTTTGTAAAAGGAATTGTGACACCGCATTTTAAGATGTTAAGTCCGTCTTCGACCATTTACTTTGATTTGTCAAACAATCTTACTGTTAGCGAGGTTAAATATCATGGTCAGAATTTGACGTTTCAGCAATTTGCAACCAAAGAATTGAAAATTAATTTTCCGGCGAGTATTCCTGCTGCAACATTAGATTCGTTGTCGATTTCTTATAGTGGCGTTCCAGATTCTTCGCAAGATGCTTTTACCACACAAAAGCAAAGTGGTGTACCAATATTAGCAACATTGTCAGAGCCTTTCGGTGCTAAAGAGTGGTGGCCAACAAAGCAAAGTCTTAATGATAAAATTGAGAAACTCGATATTAAAATTACAACACCATCTCAATATAATGTCGCTGCCAACGGACTGTTGCAGTCCGAAATTTCATTGAGTGGTGGCAAGAAACTGACTTATTGGAAAACAAATATTCCGACGCCAGCCTATTTGGTAGCTTTAGGAATTACCAATTATGTCAAACTAAACGACACTTTCGGAACTGGTGCTAACGCTTTTCCTTTTGTTAATTATATTTATCCTTCTACTGCGAATGATTCTGGACAAATGAATGCCATCAATTGGACTAAGACTTGTATGGCAAAGTTTGAAGAATATTTTGGACCTTATCCTTTCCGAAGTGAGAAATATGGGCACATGCAATTCAATGCTGGAGGTGGTATGGAGCATACGACGATGAGTAGTATGGGCTATTTCACGTGGGGATTAATTGCACATGAATTAGCACATCAATGGTTTGGCGATAAAGTGACTTGTGGCAGTTGGAATGACATTTGGCTTAATGAGGGTTTTGCGACGTTTGGAGAGCATTTGATTTACGAGAAGCTAACAATGGATCAACAAGGTTTTAGAAATTATTTACAAAGTGAAACCGATTTCATTACTGGCGTGCCAGATGGTAGTGTCTATATTCCTGATCCAGAACCAACTTACAACAGAATTTTTAATGGTAGAACAACCTATGGTAAAGGTGCTTATGTGCTTCGTATGTTAAAGTGGGAAATGGGAGATGATGCTTTTTATGCGATGTTAAAGGCTTACAATAGTGCACCACAATTTGCAAATGGCTATGCTAAAACAGCTGAGTTTATCAATTTTGTAAATACATTTTCGGGGAAGAATTTTAATGAATTTTTTAATGATTGGGTATATGGACAAGGTTATCCAACCTATACAGTACGCTGGAAGCCAGGAGCAACAAATGTCACTTTTAAGATTTCGCAAACACAAAGTCATAATTCTGTAAGTTTCTACGAAATGCCGTTGCCTATTAAAGTTACTGGTGCTAATGGACAATCTGCAGATTTGGTTTTGGATCACACTTCCAATAATCAATACTTTACAAAAGAAGTGGGATTTCCTGTGACTGCCGTTTATTTTAATCAAGATTTACAAATTTTAACAAAGAATTCGACGGTTGTTAGAGATAATTCTTTGGCAGTTGATGATATTAAAACTACAAAAATCCAAGTGTATCCAAACCCAGCAAGCACAGAGATTTTTGTTTCGAATCTTAAAAAAGATAGCAATTACCAAATCTTTAGTTTGGATGGCCGTCTTATAAAAACTGGGACTTCGGAATCTAATAAAGCAATTAATATTTCGAATCTAGCAAAAGGCGAATATATTCTTAAAACAGAGCAAGAGCAACTTAAGTTTATTAAAAATTAATTTTAAATTTTATACAAACAAAAAGGAGAAGCTTATAAACTTCTCCTTTTTTTATGTTTAAAAATCGACACCAAATCCGAATGTCAATCTTCCACCATCACTAGATCGGAAGTAACTTGTTGTAACACCAACTTTGTCTAAAGCATTTATCCAAAGTCCAAGTCCGTAAGAGTTGTGCCATTTGTCAGTAATCTCATTTGGAATCCAAACACGACCGTAGTCGAAACCAGCGAAAATCCCCACATTAATTGGTAGATAAGCGTTTCTGATTGTTCCCAAATCTAATCTTAGATCCGAGGTTTGATAGAAGCTAGATTTTCCATAAAAACGGTCATATCTAAAACCTCGCAAATTATGATTTCCGCCCAACGTTGCCATTTGGAAAAATTGATAATCATTGGAAAGTAACCATTTTGCATTGGCAAAAGTACTAAGAACAAGCTTTTCGTTGTTAGTGATGTAATGGATAAAACCAAGTCCAGTCTCAAAGCTCGGGACTCTATTTTCTTTATATTCAAGGTTTTGACGATAACTAAATGCCGCTTTAAACTTCATTCCCAAACTCGGGTTTACATTTTTGTTTAAGTTTTCAAAATCAAATTTTAAATCGAGACCACCAAAATGTTGTGTTTTGAAAACATTAGGATCAACAACATTTGGAAGACTAATATTACGTCCCGAAGTATTTTCGATTTTTAAAGCTTCGTAAACCAAATCTGCAGTGAATAAACTCGCGTTTTTTCGCCAGTTAATCGATGGTTTAACATAGAAATCTTTAGCACGAACACGATAGAAATCTTCACCAAATGCATCTTCATTATTAACAGTTAGGTTACCCATTCCGTAATAATTTCGGATAAAGTGAGATGCTGTAAAACCTGCATCAACAGCATAAAACCAGTTGCCAACCAAACGTGGGAAAATACCTTGGTACGCAATTTCGTAGCCGTTAGATCCTGTGAAATAATTGGTTTTTAAAGTATGTTTCGCAGCAAAAGGATTTTTCTTGAATCCATTTTTAACAAAGGAAGTATTCATCCCAACTATAACAACATCATCTGGATTGTAACCAATTGTTGGACTTGCAGTCCAGAAGCTGTATTTCAAGCGTTTGTAGTCGTATTCGTTTAGGTCATAATCGTCCGTTAAAGTTGCCGTATCATTTGCCGGAATTGTATTCTTTTTAGATTTATAATCGTAAATACTAATACGATTATCTTTTTCGATATCGTAGGTATCGTGGTTGAGACCACCAAGAAGTCGCAGTTTAATCGGATTATTTTGTTTGCCTTTTACAATAAGATCATCGTCGTCACCAAGCGCATAAATCCAAATTTCGGATGTTTCTTTTTTATTATAAGTTTTTTGGAATGTTAATTCTTCGCCAGATTTTTTATTTCTAAAAATTTTAACTTCCGTTTCTTGATTTGGAAGTCTTGTAATTTCGAATTTATCTTTTTTGTTAGTGCCGACCAATACAACGTTTTTCCTTAAAACTTTATAATAATCCTTTGCATAAGTGACGAGGTCTTTTTTACGCGTTTCAAGATTTTGTTTTATTTTATCAATTTCAGAATTCTGAACTTCTTTTGGTAAATTTTTGAAAGCTTCATCAATAACATCTGTCGTTATGTGCGCTTGGATATATTCGGCTTCTCTTTTCCAATCCTCTTCGCTTGCATTGTTGGTAAACGCAAGATCTAGTGGGAACGGCTCCATATTGAACCATTTGATATTTTTAATTTTTGACTCAAAACTTTGCATGTGTCGAAGTCCTGGAAAGTCCAAAATCATTCTTGTCAAAAAACCATCATATTTTACAAAAGCTTGGTCTCTATCTTTCGGTATTGGAGAGATGAAAACATTGTCGCCAACATTTTTTTGTTCCCACTTCCATTGATCGTAATGTCTGTCCCAATCGCCAATTAGCATATCGAACAATCTTGCACGGATATAGGCAGACTCGTCCATTTTGTATTTTTCATCTTTAGCTAAAAGTTTGAGAACATCATCAGTACTTAGGACTTTATTTGGATTTTCTTCAGTCTCTGTTGGTCGAACTTCGAGGAAATATAATTCATCGCCGAATTTTTGATTGTAGTCGCCCAAAGCTTTTTGTTTCGGAACATAAACCAAACTAGGATCAGTATGCTTAACGCCAATAGATTCAGCCAAAGGACCAACTGCCAAAGGTGTGTAAGGATTGGAAGACGTATAAAAGTCCAATAAAAACTTATCAGCAAAACCACCATCAAAATCATCGACAACATAGCGGTCTTTAAAAGCCACCGATTGTAAAAATCGAACACCGCTTTTGTGTAAAGCGCGAATCACATATTCGCCTTTGGGCGTGTTAAGGCGCAAAGAATTGGTTTGATGTCCGCCACCAGCTCTTGTCGGTTTGGCACCTCCAAATAATGTATCCAAAACGAGATTAGGCGCAACGATTTTTGTACCGTATAAGTCACGGTAATTTTTGCCCCAAAGCCATTCGTAAAATTTAGACTTCTTGGTATCTTTAGGATTATAAATACTTGTGGTAGTCGTAGCTGGAAAACTATTCGGTGTTTCAATAGGCGTTGGAGTTTTAGCTTTTAAAACCGAATGTCTGAAAAGTAATTTTTCCTTATCATTTTCTCTTCCAAAATAAGAAACTTCCGCATCGCCATCTTTCGAAATGTTAAGAACAGCATAACCATTTTGTCCATAAGAAAAATCGTTTGGGTTAATGGCAGCAGCAGCTTCCGACTTGGATCCTGCGCCACTAATAATTTGTCTAATGTTGCCTTTTTCGATGTACTGCAGGTTATGATCGTGACCAGCAACAAGGATTACATTTTCTTTATCCGCAATTAAAGTCTGAATTCTATTTGAAAATTTACGATAGTTAGGATTTGATAAATCTTGGTGCGTTATTCCGCCCGTTGCCCGCATCAGGTTAATTCCCGTCGCGAGGATTGGTAGAGGGATTTTGTTTTCTAAAGGAAACAATTGCTTCTCCATCGAGTAATAACCGCCGTGCGATCCGTGGTCGAGTATCGGATGATGAAGTGCTACAACGATTGTTTTATTTTGATTTTTAGAAAGTTGATCTTCAAATTCTGTGAAGAAATCCTCTCTCGTTTTGATGTCGCACTTTTCGTTAATGCCTGGGTTTTTGTCCCAATCTGCCAAAAACCATTCGGAATCGATAAAGATTAAAGCAATGTCTTTTCCAATTTTTCGAGTTTCGATGGCACAAGAATTTTTCGGAGCAAAAGCTTTTTTATCGTTCATTTTTTCGATGACGTAATCTTGCTCGGCTTTTAGACCAATTATTCCTTTGCTGTACCAATCGTGGTTACCTGGCACAAAAACACTTTGACCTTTGAAGTTGTTAGCCAAAGCAATTTGGTTGTCCAATTTTTCTTCTGCCAGTTTTCGGTCTTTAGAATCTTTTGGAGGAAGACCTCGCGGATAGATGTTGTCACCCAAAAATAGCAAAGTACTGTTTTCGTTGGCAGAGTCGAGTTTGGATTTTAACTGTCCCAGAATTTTTTTAGCATGGTCTTGGTCGGCGTTTCCAGCATCACCAGCAAGGTAGAATGTATGCGCAATATTGTCCGCACTCATCTTTTCTGGAGGTGCAGCATTTTTAAGATTTTTCCCAAATTGCGCCTTTTCTGTGGCACAAGAAATGCTTATAATTGCCAATGCAGAAAGCATCGTATATTTTGCAGGAAATATTTTCATAAATTTGAATCAAACATTTATTAGAATGAACATCGTCAATAAAGCCGAACAATATGTTATTCAACTTTTCAAAGATAAGCTTTCTCCAGTTTATTCTTTTCATAATCTTGAACATACCAAACGTGTTGTTGCTGCAGCAAATTTATTAGCTAATGAGGAGAACATCAATGAAAAGGATAAAGAAATATTGACGTTGGCAGCTTGGTTCCACGACGTTGGTTATTGCCAAACTTGTTCTGTGCACGAAAATGTGGGCATGCAAGAAGCGGAAAATTTTTTGAAACAAGAGCAAGTTTCTGATGAAGAAATTGAAGCTGTTAAGCAATTAATCCACGCAACTTCGGTGACTTATCAACCTCAAAATTTATTAGAAAAAATTATAAAAGATGCCGATAGCTCGCATATTGGGTCTGATGATTTTTTTAAAATTACCGAAAAATTGCGTCAAGAATGCAAAGGTGTTTATCAAAAGAAAATCAGCAAACTCGATTGGGCAAATACCAATTTGCTGTTCTTGACTAAGCAACATCAGTTTTATACCGATTATGCAAAAAATAATTGGGAGGAACAAAAAACGAAGAATATCGAAAAAACGCGTGACAAAATCGCAGAACTTATAAAGGAGAAAGATAATTCCAAAAAAACGGAAGACGAAAAAGCTTTGTTAAACAAGAAAAAATTAGAAAAGCTCGATTCCCCAGAACGTGGCATCGAAACGATGTTTCGTGTGACGATGAACAACCATACCAAACTTAGCCAAATTGCAGATACCAAAGCCAACATTTTGTTATCGGTTAATGCGATTATTATTTCGGTGGCGTTGTCGACGATTATTCCGAAGTTAGATTCCCCGAAAAATGCGCATTTGGTAATACCAACTTTTATAATGGTGGCGTTTAGTGTGGCAAGTATTATTATGGCGATTATGTCGACACGTCCAAAAGTATCAGGCGGAACCTTTACGAGAAAGGAAATTGAAGACCAAAAAGTTAATCTTTTGTTTTTCGGGAACTTTCATAAAATGCCAATTGACGAATATATTTGGGCAATGAAAGAAATGATGAAAGACAAAACTTATCTGTATGACAGTATGGTTCGTGATTTATATTATCTGGGCGTTGTCCTCAACCGAAAGTACAAATTATTAAGAACAACTTACACGATTTTCACGATTGGGATTTTGGTCTCGGTGATTGCCTTTTATTTGGCATTTCGTGATGTGATTTAAAACAAAAAAGGCTTTTCAAATTTTCTTGAAAAGCCTTTTTTTATAAAGTCGTTTTATTGCATATACTTAATTTTAAATTTCAGGGTAGAACTCATATTTCATTGGCGTATTTGCGTAGTTAACGCCAACGCGGATGGCTTGTAACCCAGCAATACCCTGCAAATCTTCAATCTGTAAAAGTTCGACATCATCTTTTAGATGACCTTCGTTTTGCAAGATTTTAATAAATTCTAGATATTCTATTTTTTCAATTTCTTGAGAAAAGACGATGCTTATTTTTCCAGTTTTTACAAGGCGTTCGTTGCTGTCTTTGATGTGCGATTTGTCGATGCGTTTTTTTATCATTTCGTATCGTGCATTGTAACTACCATCAACATCAAAGCGTTTTTCATCCATTCGGAAACGAATGCTAATCGGCGTGCTATATACCAAAATTAAGGAAGTAATATCTAGTTTTGTTGCGAGCGTCTCACGAAGTTTTCTGAAAGTTATTTCGCTTTCTGTGATAACGCGAAGTTGCCAAATTCTAAGATTTTTTAGGTAAACTTCATCAAAACTCAACCAAGGCGCAATGCTCGCTCCCATATAGAAATTATGTTCGACACCATCTGTTTTGAAACGTTCATAATAAAAAGGAAAACGCTTCTGCTGCTCGTCTTGACGTTTGTCAATTAGGTTGCTAAGCTCTTTATTAATTCTGGAAATACTGTCGTCAAACTGCTTTCTGTAATGATAAGCAATCGGCGAATCTTTTTCCAAATGTTTGTAATAAGCTGTGATTTCTTCATTGTTTTGAAGACTATCAAATTTTAATAAGTTAAGACTTGGATAGATTTCGTCTTGTAGAAAATTTTGAATTTCGCTTTCTGTATTGGCTTTTAGGCCATGCTGCAACTCATTTTGTTTGTCGGTTATTTTTTCAATGAGCGGTGTTAGACTTTTTTCGCTAGAGATTTTCATCAATAAAGAAATCAACAAATCCAGATTAATCTGAATGTCTTTTAAAATCGCTTTGTTACGCTCGTTGCTCGAACTTTTAACATCCGACTGACCATAAAAAGGAATTAACTTTTCAAAAGTAATGCTTTTGTAAGGCAATTTGTCAGGATGCTCATAACCGATATTAATATGCTTCATCGCTTCATCGTGGAACTTCCAATAGACACTTGGATGGATGCTCGTATATTCTTGCTGGATAAGCGCTACGACATGGTTTTCGAGATATTCGTAAAGTTGATTAATCGTATCTTCTAGATAGATAATAACACCATTCATTTTGTTGGCGTTAATGCTATTAAGCGATTTGCTAGCGGAGGTTAGCTCGATAATACCAAGTAATTTTTGGTTTTTATAAAGTGGTGCAAAAATCGCACTTTTAATACCTAATTTTTTAAAATTAGAAATAATAAAACCTTCCGATTTGTCCTGTCCAACTTTATCAATGTCCGAAATGGCGAAGTATTTTCTATTGTCTTTTGCATTTTGAAGCAAAGCCTCGTGTACTTTGTCATTGAAAAACTGCTTCGGAATGGTCGATAAAATTTTACTTTCGATAACCGTATTAATCGGTGTAATTTCGAACTTATTTTCTTTGTAGTTAATCGCTGTGTAACCAAGATCCAAATCGGCAATTCTAAAAATAGATCTAAAAATAGATGTGATATTTTCTTTGATATTACTATAATCGTCTTTGGCTTGTATCAATTGGCTTTTAAGATTTGAAACTGCAATTTCCGAAGTCGCATCATACATATTGATAATTCCGAAACCTTTTATTTTCCATGATTTTGGAGGAAATTTTTCTTTCCAAAGTTCAATATTGTCGTAATTGTCCACCAATTCTTCGATTTCTTCAGCGCTTAAGATTTTCGAATTTTCCAAAGGAATAATTTCAAGAAAATCGGCGTTGGTCAAAATTCGATAATGGTTAAGATAACCTTCCTTGCTAGGAATATCGTAGATAAAAGGAAAATCGATTTTGAAAGGTGCTTTAAAATAAGAGTCCAAAATCACACAGCAACTTAATACGTAAAATTGTTCTGGCGTGAAACCGCTAATTTGCAAGTAAAAATCTTCGCCAGCATTTTCAATGATTTTTTGAAAACGTTTGGTTGGATTATAAATGAAATTAGCAAACGGAATTCCCACAGCTTTAATTTCGTTTTCGGTCAACAAAGGTGGGAAAAGGTCTTTGAGAAGCTGCTTGTAAAAAAAATCATGCTCACTTAACGACCTATCTGTAATTGGGTCAGCAAGGCGAGGATTTTTTTTCAGTTCATTTAATACATAGGCATGTTGTTCTGCGTAAAGTGCATCTTCATTAGCCAGATTTTGCATTTCTTGTATCAAAGTTTCAAAGGTGAAACTTACAACAAATGGCGTATCAAAAGGTTGATTTATTGTCATATCAAATTATGCATTTTGCCATTATCAAATTTTTAGTTTTTGATAAATTGCATTTTTTATTATTAAATTAATGTTTAGCAAAGTTTCGGTGGTTATTAGTTTTTCCATTCTTCGAGCTTTCCATTTTTCATTTCATATAAAACTTCAGCGGGAAGCTGTATGTAAAGATTGGTGAGTTCTTTGTAACGAAAAGTTGCACTTTGAAAGTCAAAATTTTTGTCCCCTTTTTTAACTTCATATACCATTTTTACAATCGAATAAGACTTGCCTTTGATTTTTTTTGTTTCTAAGGGAAGCCACTCGATATAGTAATTTTCCGAGACCGCTTTTTTAATATTTTCGTTTTTAGAATTTGCTAAATACTTGCTTACAATTTTATCAATCCAAGAATCTTGGAATTGGGTATTCGTAAATTCGATTGTATTATCTGTATAATTGTATCTATATATTTGCGTATAATCCCGATCGTAAGTAAGCGAACATTTTTCTTTTGGATTGGCACAAACAATATTTTCGATGTTAAGTTTTAAATAATTATTTGCAAAAAGATGGTATTTACCTTTTATCTGTTTGATGTTATTTTCTGGCTCTCTAATGTTGGTCGTTGAAAAGTTTTCGATGTCAAAACTTATGTCATAGTAAAAATCCTTGTAAGGATCTGGTGTTTTATCCGTGTATAATTCAGAACCAATTCCGTGACCAGAACTCCAGAAAGATTTAGATTTCCATTTTGTATTTTTTAAATTCAATTCTTGTGCATTCATAAAGAATGATGTCAAAAATAATGCAATGAATAGTATTAAATTTTTCAATGTTAATCTCGTTTTTTACACTTTTTAAACTAAAAAATATTTGTTTTAAAAATGAAATCTATACAAATATACGCAATCTAGTTGGCTCCTTATTTTTGAATTAAAACCAAATCTGTTCCAATTTTCGAAATCAATTTGAGAAGTAGATACGCTCTATATGAAAAGCCTTATCTTTGCAGCGCAAAAATAGTTTTGATTTGAAAGATATCCGCACATTGACGCTTGACCAATTAAAAGATTACTTCGAAAGTATCGGCGAAAAGCCTTTTCGTGCGAAGCAAGTCTACGATTGGCTTTGGAGCAAAAATCAACATTCGTTTGAAGATATGACCAATCTCTCAAAAAATTTGAGAGAAAGCTTAATGCGTGATTTTTTTATCAATCCTATTGCTGTTGACCTTTTGCAAAAATCGAAAGACGGAACCATCAAAAATGGTGTTAAACTTCATGATGGTTTGTTGGTAGAATCTGTATTGATACCAACCGAAACACGTACTACAGCTTGTGTTTCTTCACAAGTTGGATGTTCGCTTAACTGCGAGTTTTGTGCTACGGCAAAGTTGAAAAGAATGCGTAATCTAGAGGTTGCAGAGATTGTTGACCAAGTTGCTCTAATTGACAGCCAGAGCAAAATGTATTTTGATAGACCGCTTTCTAACATCGTATTTATGGGAATGGGCGAGCCAATGATGAACTATAAAAACGTTGTCGAAGCCATTCGAAAAATTACGGAACCAGAAGGATTGGGAATGTCAGCAAGACGAATAACGGTTTCAACTTCTGGGATACCAAAGATGATAAAAATGTTGGCGGACGAAGGTCTTCGTGTTAAGTTGGCATTGTCACTGCATTCGGCGGTTGAGAAAACCAGAAACGAAATAATGCCGTTTTCGGATAAATTTCCTTTAACGGATATTATGGACGCCATGCAGTATTGGTATCAGAAAACGGGTTCGGTTATAACATTCGAATATTGCGTTTGGAAAGATATTAACGATAAAGACGAAGATATTAAAGCATTGATAAAATATGCGAGACAAGTACCATCCAAAGTTAATTTGATACAATATAATCCGATTGGCGAAGGCAAGTTTGATCATCGTAGTATTGAGGCAGAAGAACGTTATGTTCGCGAGCTGGAGAAGGCTGGTGTGACAGTAATGGTAAGAAAAAGTCGTGGTGGCGACATCGATGCTGCCTGTGGACAATTAGCAAATAAAACAGCAGAATAATTTTATAAATATTTTACTTTAAATCATGGATTTTGTATTTGGGGAAAACGCTTTAGAAAGTGTGTATTTGTGGTCAGTTCCACTGCACGTGACGGTTATCTTGGCGGAAATGATATACAGCAGCGTGGCACAAGCCAAGTTATATAGCAAAAAAGATTTGTTCACGAACATCTATCTCGCCTTGATGAATTTCAGTCTTGACTTGATCATGAAGGCATTTGCGATGGGCGTAATGTTTTTCTTCTATAGTTACCGAATTTTCAATTTCGATTTGGGAACTTGGTATTATTGGCTACTTTGCTTTATGGCAACGGATTTGGCTTACTTTTTCCATCATTTGGTTGATCACAAATCTAGAGCTTTTTGGGCAGTACATATTACGCACCACAACTCCGAATATTTCAATTTGACAACAGGATTTAGAAGTCCAGTTTTCCAACCATTATACCGTTATTTATTCTTTTCTCCTTTGGCATTTTTAGGATTTAATCCTTGGTCAATTATGGTGTGTTATGCTGTTGGACAAGTCTATGGAACTTGGGTGCATACACAAACGGTTAAGAAAATGGGATTCTTAGAATATATTTTGGTAACGCCGTCGCATCACCGTGTTCATCATGGTTGTAACATCAAGTATTTGGACAAAAATATGGGAATGGTGTTTATTTTTTGGGATAAAATTTTTGGAACATTCGAGCCTGAGGATCCAAAAGTTCCAGTAAAGTTTGGTATCTATCCAAAAATGCCTGACGATGGACCATTAACTACTTTGTTGTACGAATGGAGAAAGATTGGTAAAGATCTACGTCAACCTAATTTGACGCTTAAAGACCGCTTTAATTATATATTTAATTCTCCAGGCTGGCGTCATGATGGAACAGGGAAAACGGTTAGCGATTATCAACGCGAATATTGGGCTAAAAAAAATGCGCAAGCAAAAGCTAAAGAATCGCCAAAAGAAGATTCAAAAATCGCCTAAGAGTCTGTTTAGATTTTATTGCTAAAAATTTTCATAGATTATTTGAGATGGATTTTTTGCTTCATGTTTGAAGATTTATCGCGATAAATCAAAAATATGAAGTGGAAAATGGGCTCAAAGAGGCACGAAAATTTAGCAAAGAAGGAGTGAATACTTTTAAAAAAAATCGGTAAAATTTTTAATAGACTCTAGACTTTTATGAAAATAAAAATTTTATTAATCTTTGTTTTTTGTGTGAATCTCGGATTTGCCCAACAATCAGAGATTTTTAAAATTAAAAACTACAAAGTCGCTGATCTTTCGGACTCATTAAGAGAGAGTTCTGGTTTAGATTTTATTGGTGATCAGCTTATCAGTTTTAATGATAGTGGCAATGCTGGCGATTTATTTTTATTGAATCCAAAAGATGGCAAAATTTCTAAAGTCATCAAAACGCAATTACACAATCGCGATTGGGAAGCAGTTGCCAAAGATTCTACCAATTTCTATGTTGGTGATTTTGGAAATAATGATGGAACGAGAAAGGATTTAAAAATGTATAAAATTCCTTTTTCTGGAGAGCAATTCCAAGTTGATTCCACAAAAGTTATTAGCTTTTTTTATCCTGAACAAAAAGATTTCACTTCCAAAAATCTAAATACCGATTTCGATGGTGAGGCAATGATTTTTTATAAGGATAAACTTCAGGTTTTTACAAAAGAATGGGTGAGTAAAGCGGTTACACGCTATGAAGTTGATCCCAATGTTTTTGAGCAGCAACCCGCAAAAAAGATAGAATCTTACGAGACAGGATTTGCTGTGACAGATGCAGCTTATTTTGATAAAAAGCTTTATTTGGTTGGCTATACGAAGATGACGCAAGTCTATCTAATGGTTTTCGAAGAAACGGAAGATGGCTTTTTCTTTTCTAAAAAAGGAAAAAAGTACCATCTTGGAAGTGCATTGTCGGTTGGCCAGATAGAAGGGATTGCTGTTAATAGCGAAGGAATCTATCTCTCGAGCGAGCTTTTCCGTACACCATTAGGAACTGTGAAGCCGCGATTGTATTTTATTCCAATTGAAAAATTAAAATAACGAAATTTCGTTTCTCGCAAAGAAAAAATTATCTTTGCGTATTACATAATAATTCTTGCTTTGGCTAATATTGTAGAAGAAATCAAACGTCCGATAAGTAACGAGATGAAACTTTTTGAAACAAAGTTTTATGAATCGATGAAGAGTAACGTGTCTTTGTTGGATAAAGTGACTCGTTTTATCGTGACAACGAAGGGGAAACAGATGCGTCCGATGTTTGTTTTTCTTTGTGCAAAATTAGTTGGTGACGTTAATGAGAAAACCTATCGTGGAGCATCGATGATTGAGTTGATTCACACGGCGACTTTGGTACACGATGATGTTGTGGATGAGAGTTTTAAAAGAAGGAATTTCTTCTCAATTAATGCGCTTTGGAAGAATAAAATCGCTGTTCTTGTAGGCGATTATTTGTTGTCAAAATCGGTTTTGCTTTCTACAGATAATAAAGATTTTGACTTGCTTTCGGTTATTTCTCGTACAATTCGTGAGATGGCAGAAGGAGAGTTGTTGCAATTAGAAAAAGCAAGAAAACTCGATATTACCGAAGATGTCTATTATGAGATTATCCGTCAAAAAACGGCTACTTTAATTGCTGCTTGTTGCGAAGTTGGTGTTTTATCCAATGATGCCGACGAAGTTCTTGCAAAGAAAATGAAAGACTTCGGAACTTATACTGGGATGGCGTTTCAGATTAAAGATGATTTGTTCGATTATACCAGCAGTAACATTATTGGAAAGCCTGTAGGCATCGATATTAAAGAGCAAAAGATGACTTTGCCTTTAATTCATGCGCTTAAAACTTCGACGCCTGAGAATTACAAAAAGTATTTTAACACGATAAAGCGTTACAACAACGATCCTAAAAAGGTTAGAGAGTTGGTGGAATATGTTAAAACTTCTGGCGGAATGGATTACGCTATCAAAGTCATGAAAGATTATCAGCAAAAAGCTTTGGACATTCTTTCGGAGTTTCCTGATTCTGAAGCCAAAAAATCTTTGCAGTTAATGCTGGATTATGTGATTAGCAGAAAGCTTTAAAACTTCTTTTTAATCAGAGATTTTATAGATTAATATTTCTGATGTATAGTTGCTTAATAAATTTATCGAAATCCCACCTTTGTTATATTCGAAAGATAGGACATCGTCTTTGGCTAATCTTTGCACGGTATTAATTTCGGTATCACTTATCAAAATGCTGAGTACCAAAGGTAATGTAGCACCACTGAATTCCTTTTTAGCAATTTCTGTATAGCCGCCTGATGTTTTATGTTTTAGAATTCCAATTCTTGGTGTTCCACCGAAATTAAGTGTTGACAATTGGATGCCTGTGCCATATCGGTATTTGAAACTAATTTCATAAACACCCGAAGCAGGAACTTTAAAGGTCGAAGTTGTTTCGTCAAAATTATTTTCAAAATTGGCATCTTTAGTAAAGCTAAGACGATCCCAACCTGTAAACAGATTTCCGCTAAGTATGGTTCCGCCAGAGGATACGACTTTCGTAATATTAGAAGCAGTGTTTCCAGATAGAAGTAGGGAAGCGTTGCATTTGCTAAATTCGGAGGTTGTTTCGTTAATAGTTAGAATTTTAAAATTTGTCAAATTATTGGTTTCGGGAATCGAGTTTACTTTTAAATTTCCATTGACATGCAGCGTTGCTTGCGGTGTGGGTGTATTAATACCAACTTGTGCGTTCAAGCTAAGACTAAATAATACTCCTAAAAAATAAAGTTTTGTTTTCATAGGTTTTAGTTTTAAAATGGCTTGTAAATTCGGTTACATACTTAATATAAAAGTAATAATTATTTTATCGTATTTTTATTTTTAGTATTAAATATTTGATGATAGTGTTTTTGTATGGAATTATTTTTAAATTATATCAAAACTGTTTCATGTTTTTTTGCGAATACTTTTTTTAGTTTTTTTAAGCAATGTTTCGATTATATTCTTTGCATAGTATTTTGATTAAAATTTTTTGTTCTTTAGAATTTGTCTAAATTTTAGTTGAGAGTGTTTTGAAGTAAGATTAGAAAAGTTTCATCAAAATTTTTAGACAAGATATTAGTATTTCGTAATTTTGAAATATGAATAACAATTCGCCTTTAGCAGAGATTTTACGTCCTAAAACTTTGGATGAAGTAGTTGGTCAAGAACATTTGACGGGAGCGCAAGGTCCTATTCGTCGTATGTTGCAGAATGACACAATTAATTCTCTTATTTTTTGGGGACCTCCGGGAACGGGAAAAACGACTTTGGCTGAAATTATTTCGGAACAGTCAAAACGAAAATTCTACAAGCTAAGTGCGGTTACTTCTGGTGTTAAAGATGTACGCGATGTTATTGAAGATGCAAAAAAGCAAAATTTGTTTTCGGGAAAGTCGCCGATATTGTTCATTGATGAGATTCACCGATTTAATAAATCTCAACAAGACTCCTTGTTACATGCTGTCGAAAAAGGTTGGATTGTCTTGATTGGTGCCACAACAGAGAATCCTAGTTTTGAGGTTGTCTCTGCACTTTTATCACGAAGCCAAGTTTATGTTCTTAAAGCTTTGACTTTTGAAAAGTTAGAAGAGTTGGCAGACACAAGTCTTCAGAAATATAATGAACTCAATAAAACCGAATTTGTCCTCGATGATAAAGCAGCTTTTATCCAATATTCTGGTGGTGATGCACGCAAATTGATTAACTCGATTGAGTTGGTGCTTAATCAGTTTAAAAACTCAAAAATTACACATATCACCAATGATGAGGTTTTGTCTGTTTTACAAGAAAACATGGCGCTTTATGACAAAAATGGTGAACAACATTACGACATTATTTCGGCTTTCATAAAGTCCATCCGTGGAAGCGATCCAAATGCTGCTGTTTATTGGCTTGCAAGGATGTTGGTTGGCGGTGAAGATATCAAATTTATAGCACGTCGATTGGTGATTTTGGCATCAGAAGATATTGGTCTTGCGAATCCTAATGCCTTGGTGGTGGCGAATAATTGTTTCCAAGCGATTAACGTGATTGGAAATCCTGAGGCGCGAATTATCCTCAGCGAAACAGCGATTTATCTGGCGGTTTCTCCCAAAAGTAATTCGGCTTATATGGCGATTAACGAAGCGATGGCTTTGGTTAAGCAGACTGGGAATTTGCCAGTTCCTTTACATCTCAGAAATGCTCCAACCAAGCTGATGAAAGATATGAATTACGGCAAAGATTATCAATATGCGCATTCGCACAAAGGTAATTTTGTGGATCAAGAGTTTTTACCAGAAGATATTTCGGGATTGCAATTCTACCAGCCTGGGCAAAATTCTACTGAACAAAAAATTAAAGACCAACTCAATAAAAAGTGGGGAAGTCGTTATGAATAGTTTTTTTTGAAAACTCCGTAGGAGCGACCAGTTAATTTTCTTAAACATAGTTAAACGCTTCATTTATAGTAGTATTAAAGTTTTACTTATAAATGAAGCGTTTTTTGTTTTTAAACTAAATCATATGTTATTCTTGAATTTGGTTTGTTTTATCATTCTCAGTTTTAGTCTCAACCATTTTTGAAATGATTTTTTTAAGCCTTTGAAACAAGAAAGAACTTAACAATAATAAAACGCCAAGCAAGATAAATGCGATAATTCTTGATACATTATCCAGTTGCCAAACATCGTACAAATATAGTTTCGCAATTGTAATTCCTATTAAAACAAAGCCAACTTTATTGATTTCTGGTTTTGATTTTTGTAAGCCATAATAAATAAAGCTCGCTGCAATTATTGTCCAAATAATTGGTAGATACAGGATCACGAAATGATTTTGCAGGTGATCATAATCTCGATAATGATGTAGTTTTAACATCAAATACAAATTATAGATTTCGAAACTTAACAAATAAAAAAGGACAAAACCAATGCCCCAATAAGCAAGTTTTTCTTTCAAGAAATTACTGCGCGGAACAATCTTGAAAAGACAAACTAAAACAGGAATTAAATACAGTAAATAAACAAAGTAAAAACTTTTGCTAACCTCTTTTGAAAAAATACTATAGCTAATATCAGCCGCCGTTACATGTATAATGGATAATACAAAAACCAAAATTACCAATGCGTTGATAAATGCGTTTTGAAGATTTAGTTTTTGTCTCAATAATAATATTCCCAAGACGTAGAACATGCTAAATAATAAAAGAATACTGATGACAAAAACATTGGATTGATGCTGAATATGATAGCCAATTTCAAAACAAATAGATAGATAAATTACCAAATAGCTTAGCGCTGCAAAGAATTTGACATACTCGAAGCTGCTGTTTTCTTTTTCGTTATCGTGAAGATTTTTAATATAGAAAAGATTAAACAACAAAGAAGCAATAACAACCAAACTTGTTATAAAGATTGGATTAAAAACAACGGCTAGATGTTGATTTCCAAAATAATTGGTCCAGGTGTACATTTGCGCAATAATCAAAAACGGAAACAAAATATTAAAACATTGTTTGAAAATTTTATAGCTTGTTCTTTTCCAAATAAATAAAAACAAACTTGCTTCTACAGCCCAAATTATTGTGATAAAATAAGTTTCTAACTCCAAAGCAATCGCGATTGTTGTCAAGCTAATGGCTATCGCTGTAAATACTGAAAAGTTTAAATCATTATTTTGAATTTTTTTATCTCTAAATAAAAGTAATGCATTAATAATCGCAAAACCTATTGGTAGCAAACTATAACCAGAATACTGAAGCGACCAAAGAATATAGATGCCAGCACTCACTGCAAAAATATTGATCAGAACCAACATTAGGATGTCGGGCATGCTAATTTTTTTGGTTTTGAAATAGGATTCTAAAGCAAATGCATAGAAAATAATGTAAGATAAAATGATGAAATATAAAGCATTTATCGAGTTTTCCTCAATCAACCAACTTGCAAAATAGATAGAGGTAAACGCAAAAGCGAGCCAACCGATACTTTTCCAGTTTTTTAGGAATGATATTACCAGCATTCCGATATTTAAAATACTTAAATAAGTAAATAAGAAAACAAAATTACTTTCGCCAGTGCTAACCATTAAGGGTGATAAGAAACCGCCAATTAACGCAACGATATTAAGAACTTCGCTTTTGTAAAACAGCGCAAGTATGACCGATGTTAATGTTATACTAGCTAAAATTGCAAAGGCGACATTTTGTGAAAACAAAGCATATTCTTGGAAAGCAATGGTAATAGTCAAATAGAAAACGCTAACACCACCGCCCGTAATAATTGACCCGAAAATTGAATAATTTTTTCTAAGCCAATGCCCCATACCAAGGAGGATTCCACCTGTAACGAGCCCGATGGCAACACGACCAGTTTCGCCAATCCAATTTCGGTCGATGGCATATTTAACAAAATAACCAATACCAAGAACCAAAGTAAAAATCCCAATAACACTCAACGCATTTTGCTTCAAGAACGCCGTTAGCTGTCCTATTTTTTCTTCTATAGGATTTGGTTCTCTTGGTGGCGTGATTATAGGAATACTAGGTTTTGGGACTTCTGGTCTTATAACAACTTCAGGTTCTTGTGGTTTTTGCGGAATTTTTGGTTCTTCCGTTATTGGCGCATTATTGATTGGTGTTGATACTGCTCGTGGTGCTGGTTCAACGTCCTTTTTTTGACCTTTTAAAATAGAAATTTCGTCTTCCAAAGATTTTATCCTAGCATTGAAATGATAGTAAATCCAAATTAAAATGATGATGAAAAATAATATAAGTGGAAAATCCATATTTAGAAATATTAACCAAATATATCATTTTAGAATTTATAAAATCAATTTTGAGTTTCTTGCTTCTCTATTTTGAAAATCCAAATCATAGCAATCAAGGAAATACAAAAGCAAAAAAATAAAAACGACATATTCGAACTCGAAAAATATAAGGAATCTTGGGCAATCAGAAAGAAGTTTAGTGACACAGTGATTGCTAATCCAATGCTAAATATGGTTTTTAGGTTTGCTTCAGATGTTTTTTTGTGCAAAAAATAATACGTGATAGTTGCTAAAATAATTGGAAGTAAAGAAAATAGAACTTCCAAAAACATCGTAATGAATATAGTTTTAATAATATCTTCAACATCTGGAGATTTTGGATTTTCAAATTGATTTAGACTAAAGATGAAGAACGTAATTGCGCCTAGTAACAAAGAAGAAAACCATATTTTGAGAATATACGCCATATCAACTTTCCAAAAGATATTCGTTATAATTTCCAAGGAAATCAACTTTTGTACCTAAGGCTGTTAGTTCTTCCAACGCATTTTCGTGCAGAACTGGATGCCATTCGCCAACAACATTTAAAAAGAAAAAATAATTACCAAGACCAGTTTTTAAAGTTCGAGATTCTATTTTGCTAAGGTTCATATTGCGCCAAGCAAAAACTGAAAGAACTTGGTGGAGGCCTCCTGCATGATCTTCGGGTAAGCTGACGATGAGTCCAGATTTACGTCCGATATTTTCTAAACTCGAGTTGTTGTAAGAATTTTTGGATTTTGAAATAATGATAAAACGCGTGTGGTTTTGTTCAAAATCATGAATGTTGCGTTGGATGATTTCTAAATTATAGAGCTTCGCAGCAAACTGGTTGGCAACAGCAGCTAGTTTTCTTTCTGGATTTTCGGAAACATATTTTGCAGCTGCAGCGGTTGATGAAAAATCTTGTTTTGGTACATCCTTGTAATGTTTATCAAGGAAATGAAAGCTTTGGGCTAGTGCTTGTGGATGAGAATATATTTTTTCGAAATCAGAATTGTTTTGATGTAATTTGTGAACCATCAAATGATGTGCAATTGGCATAACCGCCTCTGCTTCAATTTTTATATCCTCCGTTTTATAAAGATAATCCAAAGTCATCGATACTGTTCCCTCAATCGAATTTTCTAATGGTACAACAGCTTTGTCGACTTCGTTATTCTCAACCGCTTTAAAGCAGTCCAAGATACTAGCTTGCGGAATTTTGGTTTCTGTTGGGAAAAGTTGAGTTGTTGCGAGTTGTGTAAAAGAGGCTTCGGGACCCAAGAATGCTATTTTCATTTTATGATATTATTCCAGAATACATAATTAAGCTTTTTAGAAAAATTTTGAATCTTTTTTTGCTAAAAATTACTAGAAAAGACAATTTGATGAAAAATTTTATCTGGATTTCTTGCTTAGGTTGGCTTAAAATTTAGAATTTGTAACAAAATATAAATAGGCTTCAGTAAAGATTGTAAATTTTTGAAGTGTCGAAACCTATATATAATCAATTATTTGGAGTTTTCCATACTCGGAAAAGGGTATATGTTGGGGTAACGGAAAACGATTATTAAATAAAATCATATAATTAAGCGATTTCGAGCATAAGACTATGGGTATATCTTTGGACTGTTAAACAATTAAAAACAATTTATCATGAAAAAGTTAATCTTAACTGCATGTGCAGTTTTCGCAACAAGTTTTGCGTTCGCTCAATCAAACAATGATGTTACTACACAATTAGGTAACGGTAACTATGCAAAAGTAGATCAAGTTGGCGCAGTCAATGACAACTCTATTATGCAAGAAGGAAATCTTAACATTGCAACAACTAAACAAACAGGAATTGCTAACACTAACGAGTCCGAAAGTTATGGAAACTCTAACACTATTGATGTTGTACAAGTAGGTCTTGCTAATGATAGTTATTCAGGACAATTAGGTAATTCTAACTTAGCAATTGTGAGACAAACAGGGCTAGCTAATGAAAGTTCACAAATTCAGATTGGAAATGCTAATGGTGCTGGTGTACAACAAGTGGGTCTTGGAAACCAGAATGTTCAGTGGCAATATGGTAACTCTAACATTGCTGTTGCTGTACAAACTGGTATTGCTAACTCTTCGGACCAATGGCAATTAGGAAATGGAAACATGGCTCTTGTAAATCAAACAGGAATGCTTAATGAAGCTATCCAAACTCAAATTGGTAATGCTAACTTCGCAACTATCGAGCAAGATGGTTTCGGTAACACGGCAGATCAGTGGCAACACCGTCAGTTCCTGAGCTTCTGACACCAGCTGATAACGCAGAGAATCAAGCTTTGCAATTGAAGTTAAGTTGGAATTGTACCGATCCTGACAATGACCCTATTACTTATAAGTTAATTGTTAAAAATAACAAAGATAATGCTGTAAGAACTTATAAGAATCTTACCGAAAAGTCTTTTACATTAGATAGTCTGTCTTTTGGGACAAGTTACTTTTGGCAAGTAGTTGCTTCTGATGGTATTAATCCGGAGGTATTTAGCAAAACTTTTAAGTTTAGCACATCCATGACACCAGAAAATAGATACCACTATGTCCGAAAATTTGGAAACAATTTAGGAATTATTTCAAGTGACGAAACAGGGAAGAACTTCCAATTGACACTGGATAACACGAACTCTTTTAGACCAAGAAAAAATAATGCTGCTGGTGTTATTGCCTTTATCAAAGTAGTTGATGGTAATCCTCATATATATACAACGAAACCTGATGGTTCTAATTTGTTTAAGGTAACTTCGATTCCAATACAAGGATTTAATCTTAGTGAATTAGATTTTGCATGGAGTTCGAATGGTAGAGAAATTCTCTATCCTAGTTTTGATAAACTTTACCGAATTAACAAAGATGGAAGCGGAACGCAAATGGTCTATCAAACGCCTGATGGAAGCTTTATCTCAGAATGTGCTTGGTCTTCTGATGGATCAAAAATTGCGATTAAAACGAATAATATCAATGGTTATAATGTGAAAATATATGTCATTGATATGTTAGGAAATACATTAAATACAATTTTGTCAAATGTATCTGGCGCTGCGGGAGGTTTACAATTTTCTGTAGATTCTAAGAAGTTACTTTATTCTTATGATATTTCGGGTTACGAAAATGCTGACTATAGACAATTAAAAACACATATCTTCTTGTATGACTTCGCTTCAGGTACTGCTTTAGATGTATCTGAAAAAACTAAAATCCCAGCCGGCTATATAGATGTTGATCCGAGATTCTCACCAAATGAGGCGCAGGTAATTTTTACCCAAACTTCTAATGATGGTATTTCGCGAAAAGATGTTTATATTCTTTCTATTGCCGATGAAGACTCTAGAAAGTTGCTATTCCAAAATGCTTGGATGCCCGACTGGGAATAGGTTACATTTTTTCAGTTTGAACCTCTTCGATAAGAAGAGGTTCTTTTTTTATTCTTGTAGCCTTTTTAGTTTAAATTTAAAAACTTAACAAAGTTTGCATTGAAGTAGGATAATAAAAATTATCAGAATAATAAATAGGCTTTTACTGTTCAATAAGATTGTGTTGCAAAGCAAAACGTACCAATCCTGTTGAGTTTCGGATATTTAATTTTTGGAAAATATGTCTGCGATGTGTTTCGACAGTATTAAAGCTAATGAATAACCGATCCGATATTTCCTTGCTGTTGCAACCATCACAGATAAGTTGGATAACTTCCAGCTCTCGATTCGTAATGCTTTCCAAAAGTTCATTCAGGGGAAGTCCGTTATTTTCTGGTTTAGAATTAAGAAAAGATTGCAGAACTTTCTCACGCAACTCTTCACCAACATATTCTTTTCCGTTTCTTATGCAGGTAATTGCATCAATGACAGTTCTGCTATCATTATGTTTCTCCACAAATCCGTGGATTCCCATTTTGAATAAATCAGCAATCCTTTTGATTTTATTTTCTCCAGTAAGGATAAGGACTTTAGCGTTTTTTTGATTTTTTTTGATAGATCTCGATAGCTCCGCAAAGTTTTCGTTGCTAAAGATTATCTCTGTAATGATGAGGTCGACTTCATTGTTTTCGAGCCAGTCAATAGCTTCCGAAATGGAGTTGGTGTACCCAACAACCTCGTAGCCTTTTCGTCTAGCCAACAAAGAAATCAAGCCGTCGATAACGATTTGATGTTGATCAATAATGTAAATTTTCATGGTTTTTTGGTTTTTAGTTTTATAGAAAGTTTATGATGTCATATTTATATGTGTAAGGTATTAAGTTAATATTATTGATAAATTTGGTTGTGCTAAGTTAATGAAAATTCAATAACGAAACTAATATTAGAAGTTTTTAATTCCACTGTTTTTCAATTAGTTCCATTAGAAAATCTGGGCATTTAATAACTTTATTATCTTCAGCTCTCAAGAAGAAAAGTGTGGTCGTTGCTTCTGATACTTTTTCGTCTTGTTCATTATAGATTTCGTAGTCAAAAACAATTCTTACACCAGGTTTATTTTTTATGATAGTTTTTATTGTCAAAACTTGGTCATAAAGTGCAGGTTTTATATATTTGATTTGATATTCGGAAACAGGAAGAAGAATACCTCTTTTTTCAATCTCATCGTAAGATATTCCAAGCGAACGAAATAGCTCAACTCGGGCAACTTCGAAGTAGGTTGCATAGTTACCATAGTAGACATATTTCATAGCATCGGTTTCAGCGTAACGCACTCTTACTGAGGTGTTTGTGTGTATCATTTTAAGCGTTTATTAAGACATACAAATATATTTCTTAATAAGCAATAGAGCAAAAATTTTTTTTAAAGAATTTAAATTAGATATTTGTCTCCCCTATAAAAAATAGTACCTAACCTGGTAAATAGCAGCTGAAAAAATGGATGAAAATTTAGTTTTGATATGGGAAAAATGCCTTCAGTTTATGAGAGATAATCTCAATGCTGCTGAAGACCATTCGGACCTTAAAAAATTAGAAAACTCTTTTGATTTATTATTTGATAAAGTTAAACCTTTGTCTCTAGTTAATCACAATTTGACTTTATTAGTTCCTAGTGACTTTTATAAAGAATATATCGAAGACAATTATTTGTCTTTGCTATCTGCTGCGCTTAAAAAATACATTGGTAAAGGTGTGAAACTTTGGTATTCTGTAATGGAAAACAAACCAATGGGGAAGGAGGCGCCTATTACAGTTAATGTAAAAGGTAACAGTACACAAACTCCTAAAATTCAAGAGGCTTTGCCTGTACAAAAGGAAACAAATATCAATCCTTTTGTTGTTCCTGGAATAAAGAAAATTAACATCGAATCTAACCTAAAAGCAGATTTATCTTTTGATAATTTTGTGGAAGGCGAAAGTAATAAGTTGGCAGCTACGGTTGGTAAAACTATTGCAAAACGTCCTGGTGCAACGGCTTTTAACCCATTGTTTGTACACGGAGGTTATGGTGTTGGAAAAACGCATTTGGCACAAGCGATTGGTCTAGAAGTTAAAAACTCTTGTCCAGATAAAGTGGTTTTGTACCAATCTTCGGAAAAATTTATCCAAGATTTCATTAAAGCTGCAAAATCTCAGAATAAAACAGATTTCCAAAATTATTATCAATTGGTTGATGTTTTAATTATTGATGATATTCAGTTCTTGTCAGGAAAAGCGGCAACACAAGATAGTTTCTTCCATGTTTTTGATTATCTACACCAAAACGGAAAGCAGATTATTTTAACTTCTGATAAAGCGCCAGCGGATATTATGGATATCCAAGAGCGTATTGTATCTCGTTTCAAATGGGGATTGACTGCCGAAATTAAGTCACCAAACTTTGAAACGCGTCGTCAAATTATTGTTGACAAATTAAGTCGCGATGGTATTGTTTTGACAGATGATATGTTGGATTTCTTAGCAACAGAAGTTAAAACCAACGTTCGTGAATTAATGGGTGTTATCAATTCGGTGATTGCTTATTCAACAGTTTATAAATCGGATTTAAGTTTAGAATTGCTTAAAGAAACGATTAATAAAATTGCAACAACGCAGAAGAAAACCATCAATATTCCGTATATCCAAGAAGTTGTTTGCGAGTATTTTGGCATTAATAGAGAATTGCTATTGTCAAAGTCAAGAAAAAGAGAAATCGCTTTACCAAGACAGCTAGCAATGTATTTTGCAAAAGAATATACTAACTCTACGTTTACTAAAATTGGTGAAGAGATGGGAGGTAAAGACCATTCGACTGTGATGTATGCTTGCGACACCATTCGTGACGTTTCCAAAATCGATAAAGAGATTAAGAAGTATATCAAAGATCTTAAAGAACGCATCAATCATTAATTGATGATAAATAATATAGAAAAGGCTTTAATTTATTTTAAAGCCTTTCCTTTTTTTAATAAATTCACAACATGAAAATTTTAATGCTTTGTTTAGGTAATATTTGCCGAAGTCCTTTGGCTGAAGGTATATTAAGAAGTAAACTTTCTAAGGATCACGAAGTCGATAGTGCAGGAACCATTTCGATGCACGAAGGTCAAAAAGCTGATAAACGCTCGATAAAAGTAGCTGAAAATCATAATATTGATATTAACGAACACCGCTCTCGACCAATTACAATTGAAGATTTCAATTATTTCGACAAAATATATTGTATGGATCTCAATAATCTTGAAGATGCTTTGTCAATGGCGAAAACAGAAGAACAGCGCGCAAAGTTGGGCTTGATTCTTGATGTTCTCGATTCTGGAAGGAGTAATGAAGTTCCGGATCCTTATTGGGGCGATATTTTGGATTTCGAAAAAGTGTATCAAATGCTCGATAAAGCTTGTGATGTTATCGCAGACGGGATTAGTTTTAATGTTAAATAACTTATAGAATGCTATATTTACTGCCAGCATATTTGTCAGAAAATTCACCTTTAGATTATTTTGCTCCAAGTATTCGCGAGATTATCATGAATGTTGATCATTTTTTTGTGGAGAACGAAAAAACAGCAAGAAGGGTTATAAAGTTTTTCGCACCCGAAAAGAAACAATCAGAATTAAAATTATATTTGTTAGATAAATATTCGGAAGCGTCGGATCTCAAAGAAGCACAAGATTTAATGAAATCGGATGTTGATTTTGGATTGTTGTCAGAAGCTGGTTTGCCTTGTATTGGAGATCCAGGGAATATTATGGTAAAATGGTCGCACCAAAATAACATCAAGGTAATCCCTGTTAATGGTCCTAGCTCTTTTGTTTTGGCTTTGGTTGCGAGTGGGTTTAACGGACAACAATTTAGTTTTAGTGGTTACTTAGCAATCGATAAACAAGAAAAGAAAAAGCAAATTCAGCAATTAGAAAGTTTGATGCAGAAGACTGGTTTTACTCAAATTTTTATGGAGACGCCATACCGTAACAATCAGATGTTAGAAGATTTGACTAAATTTTTATCACCAAATACGCAGCTTTGTGTTGCAGCAAATATTAATGATCCAGAACACGAATTTATAAAAACAAAAGCTATTAAAGATTGGGCTAAGCAAAAACCGGATTTGCACAAAATTCCAGCTGTATTTTTAATAGGTAAATAAAGAATAAATAACACCAATCAGATGAAAACCACATATCCATTTTACCTAAAACTTTCGAGTGTCCTTATCAGTATTGTGATTTTGGGCTATATTGCCAAACTTGGAGAACGCATTATTGTGCCAATGATTTTAGGATTGCTTTTTTCAATTCTATTAACACCGGCGAGCCGTTTTTTAGAAAAGAAACTTCGCTTTTCTAGAAGCCTATCTTCTATTTTTGTGAGTGTTTTTGCAATGCTTGCTCTCGCAGGAGTCGTTTACCTTATGGCGGTTCAGATTGGTAAATTGTCTCAAGATTGGCCAGCTTTTCAAAAGCAGATTACGGACTTGTTCGACCGTTTGCAAAGTTGGATTTATGAAACTTTTGGTGTCAAGCGTAGTGAGCAATTGACCTATATTAATGATACTGCCAAAAAAAGCATCAGCACAGGAACAGCGATTATCGAAAAGACCGTGAGTTCTGTTTCTTATGTTTTGATGATTTCGGCCTTTACATTTTTATTTACTTTGTTTTTCTTGCTTTACCGTACAAGGCTTGTCAACTTTTTGGTGATGAGTTTTAGCAAGGACGACCATAAAAATGTTGTTTATGAAGTTGTCGAAAACATTCAATTCATGGTGAAAAAATATCTGGTTGGTTTGTTTTTACAAATGATTATTGTGATGGTGTTGTCATTTATCGCATACACGATTATCGGTATCAAGTACAATATTATGCTAGCCGTGCTAACTGGTGTCCTTAATATATTACCATATATCGGGATTTTCACCGCATTGTTAATTGGTGTTCTTATCACTTTTGCGACAGCAAGTTTGTCAAGTGTATTGTTCTTGGTGATTTCAATAGTTGTTATCCACGCTATTGATGGTAATATTATTATGCCGAAAGTTGTTGGGTCTAAAGTTAAAATCAATTCTTTAGTCGTTATTATTGGTTTGGTAGTTGGCGAAATGCTTTGGGGGATTTCGGGAATGTTATTAACGATTCCTGTTTTGGCAATTATTAAAATTGTTTTTGATAGGATCGATAGTACCAAAGCTTGGGGCTATTTAATAGGTGAAGGTGACGACGACGAAATTGTAAAATAATATATTAAATCTCAGATTTTTCTGAGATTTTTTATTTATGATTTCATTCGAGAATATTTAACATTTGTTAACGTCGGTCTTGCATCAACTTTGCAAATATGATAGTATAAAACGCAAGCACATGTTAAACAAAAAAGTAGCTGGTCTTTGGATCGATGGAAGAAAAGCAATTGTTGTTAGCAATCACGATGCAGAAACTATTTCGGATTTTGAATTAAAAGGAAATCTAAAAATGGAAGTGCAAGGAGGCAATTCTAACGAACATACAGCCAATAATATAGAAAAGACCAATCGTGTAAAATTCTATAAGGAAATAGAAAAAGAAATTACAAACAGTACCGAACTTTATATAACAGGTCCAGGAATTGCACAAGAAGAATTGAGAAACTATCTTTTGGATACGCCTCAATACAAAAATCTAAAAATTACTTTAGGTACAGACTCGCAGCTTAGCGATGCAGAAGTTCTAAATGAAGTGAAGAGCCATTACAAGGCCTAAAATATTATTAAATTAAATTTTTCAATACCGAACCACTCGCAAGAGTGGTTTTTTATTTTTTATGGAGGTGAAATTTTAAATGAAATTAACATTTTCTGGAGGCTTTTCAATCGTTGTATTGATGGCTTTTTTCGTATTTTTGTTAAAACTGAAAAGTAAATATTATGATTTCTAAAAAGTATCTTGAACATCTACAAACTGAATTGCAAAACATCGATAACGATGGACTTTATAAAAGAGAGCGTATCATTACGTCTCCTCAATCGGCAGAAATTGAAGCCAATGGAAAAAAGCTTCTTAACTTTTGCGCCAACAATTATTTAGGACTTTCTAACAATCCTGAGGTGATGAAGGCTTCACAAGACACTATTGCTTCGCATGGTTATGGTATGTCTTCTGTTAGATTTATTTGTGGTACACAAGATATTCATAAAGACCTCGAAGCAAAAATTTCTAAATTTTTAGGCCTTGAAGATACCATTCTTTATGCTGCTTGTTTTGATGCAAATGGTGGTGTTTTCGAACCTTTGTTTACTGAGGCAGATGCAATTATTTCGGATGAGCTTAACCACGCTTCCATTATTGATGGTGTAAGATTGTGTAAAGCTGCAAGATACCGTTATAAGAATAACAATATGGAAGATTTGGAAGCGCAATTAATAGAAGCTTCTAAACAAAACCATAGATTCAAAATTATTGTTACTGATGGGGTTTTCTCGATGGATGGTATTGTTGCTGACCTTAAAGGGGTTTGTGATTTAGCTGATAAATATGATGCTTTGGTGATGGTTGACGATTCTCATGCGACCGGTTTTATTGGTAAAACAGGACGTGGAACGCACGAAGCAAATGATGTGATGGGTAGAGTAGACATTATTACTTCAACTTTAGGAAAGGCTTTAGGTGGTGCTTTGGGAGGATTTACTTCTGCAAAGAAAGAGATTATCGACATGTTGCGTCAACGTTCGAGACCATATTTATTTTCTAACTCTTTAGCGCCAGGTATCGTTGGGGCAGCTTCTAAAGTTTTGGATATGATTTCGGATGACACGAGCCTTAGAGATAAGGTAATGGAGAATGCAGAATATTTCCGTACTGAGATGAAAGCGAAAGGTTTTGATATTCCAGATGGTGATGCTGCAATTGTTCCAGTAATGTTGTATGATGCACCGCTTTCTCAAAAAATGGCGGAAAAACTTATGGATGAAGGAATCTATGTTATTGGGTTCTTCTATCCAGTTGTACCAAAGGGTAAAGCAAGAATTAGAGTTCAGCTTTCTGCGGCACATACTAGAGAGCATCTTGATAAAGCAATTGCCGCTTTTGAAAAAGTTGGTAAAGAATTAGGCGTTATCTAATACGAAAAACTTAAAATAGTCTTAAAATCCTGCATTCTTAGCAGGATTTTTTTGTTATGGCAATATTATTGTTATTATTTTTTAACACTAAATTTCTCACATCATGAAAAAGTTACCCTTAGGATTAATGGCTATTTTCGCCATTTCTATGTTAACAAGTTGCGAAGCCATTAATACTGTTTTCAAAGCGGGAATGTGGTGGGCATTTATATTAATGTTCGGCGGCATTGCCTTAGTTATTTGGATTATTGCCAAAATAATGGGTGGTGGCAAAAAATAAAAAAGTGGGAAATTTTCCCACTTTTTAGTTTATTATATTTAGATACTTCAACTATTTTTCGTCAGCAGAAGGTCCATAGATTCCAGGTAAAGGAAGGTCTAACATTCTCATGTAGACCGTCAATTGTCCTCTGTGGTGGATAAGGTGATTGGTAATAATATAACGAATAGCGCCCAATCTTGGCAACTGAGAGATTACATGATCACCAGCCTTTAATGTCCAATCTTGTAACCAAAAATCTTCGTCTTTAGAGTTTACAAAATCAACATTCTTTTGGTAGTTTTCATCAAGTTTATTTTTTAACTCCTCCAAAGTATATTTTCCCATTGGTTTGTAATCCGTATGGAAATCGAAAACATCTTTATCTGCTGCACCTGCAACCCAAGAATGTAACTCTACAATGTGACCAGCAAGATCACCAACAGACATTGATTTTTCGTGAGGTTTCCATCCCCAATTTTCTTCATTTAGGTTATTAAGGACACGTCTCGTATTATTGGTTTCGTGTTTTAACTCTGCTAAAATTCCGTCTTTTATGCTCATCGATTTATCAATAAAATTATTTCTTCAAATTTTCTAAAACTACACTTAGGTCGTTGTAGCCACCGCCATTGTACACATCTGTCAAACCTTCAGATTTAAAATAATCAACAGCTTTTCCAGAGCGATTACCACTTCTGCAAAAGAAAATTTTGGTTCCGCTTAGGTTTAAGATTTCTTGTTTGCGATCTTCAAGTTCGCCAAGTGGAATATTTTGAGCTTCTTCAATATGTCCATCCATTTCTAATTCCATTGGTTCGCGAACATCGATAAGATGATAGTTACCAGCTAATAATACGTCTTCAATAGCCATTTTTATTTATTTTTTTGATTCTTAACAAAACTACAACTTAATTTTTGGATTCATCTTTTCATAAATTATAAATTTTATTTAAAATTTCTAGACTTTTCAATAATGCTTTAGAAAACTTAACTTTGCAATCGTGACTTCAAAAGAAAATTTGACAAGATTAATTAAAGATAAAGCCAAGAAATTTGGCTTTCAGTCTTGTGGTATTTCAAAGTCAGAATTTTTGGAAGAGGAAGCACCAAGATTAGAAGCTTGGCTAAAAAATAATTTCCATGGCGAAATGAAATACATGGAGAATTATTTTGACAAACGTCTCGATCCACGTTTGTTGGTAGAAGGTTCTCGATCCGTTATTTCGCTTAGTTACAATTATTTTCCAAAAGAAGATTTGTTCAAAGACAAGCTTGTGAAGATTTCCAAATACGCTTATGGTGAAGATTATCATGAGGTTATTAAGGAAATTCTTCGCGAAATGATTGTAGAGCTTCAAGATGAAATTGGTGAATTTGGTTTTCGAATTTTTGTAGATTCCGCGCCAGTTCTCGAACGTGCGTGGGCGAAAAAATCTGGCATTGGCTGGGTTGGTAAAAATGCAAATCTAATTACCAAACAAAGTGGTTCTTTCTTTTTTCTAGCGGAGATTATTTGCGATTTGGATTTGGATTATGATCATGCAACAACCGATCATTGCGGTACTTGTAGAAAATGTATCGACGCTTGTCCAACGGATGCTATTATTAACGAAAAGATTATTGATGGCTCTAGATGTATCTCTTATGCAACCATAGAATTGCGGGAAGAAATCCCTGATGCTTTCAAATCCAAAATGGAAAATTGGATGTTTGGTTGCGATATTTGTCAAGATGTTTGTCCTTGGAATCGCTTTTCTGCGCCGACATTAGAAGAGAAATTCCACCCTAATGAAGCTTTGCAAAACTTCACCAAAAAGGAGTGGAAAGAAATAACCCAAGAGATTTTTTCTTCGGTTTTCAGAAAGTCACCGGTTAAAAGAACCAAATTTGCGGGTCTTAAGCGCAATTTGGATTTCCTGTCAGATTAATATTTTTTCTGGAATCTTTTAGGCGCTACTTTTACTCGGAATTTGAATCGACGGTTGTTTTTCTGATTTTTTTGCATAAAAATGTGTGTTTTGGTTTCTTAAATATAATAAAATGCATTTAATAATATTTAATTTTTGATGTTAATTTTTTGTTGCTGAGATCTTAATTTTTATCCTATATTTAATTTTTAAAATTAATTTTGATGAAGAAAATACTTTTTAGTATTCTAAAGATAATCGGTGGCATTATCGGAATTGTAATTTTGTACGTAATTTTCGCGCTATTGTTGCCGATGATTCCTGTGAAAGCGGAAGAAACCACAGATCCCAAAGTTGTCGAGGCTTACATTCTTACCAATGGCGTGCATACCGATATTGTGGTGCCTACCAAAACAGCTCAAATGGATTGGAGCACCAAAATTCTTTATTCTAATACCAAAGGCAAACAAACGGATTTCAAATACACGTCGTTTGGTTGGGGTGACAAAGGCTTTTATCTGGATACGCCGACTTGGGCAGATCTCAAATTTTCGACAGCTTTCAAAGCTGCATTTTGGTTGAGCGATTCGGCGATGCACGTGACTTTTTACAACCAAATGAAAGAAGGTGACGATTGCAAAAAAATTATGTTGACTGAAAAGCAATATCAGAATCTTGTTAATTATATCGACGCTCGATTTGATAAAGATGCAAATGGAAACTATGAGTTAATTCCGACTGATGCAGTTTACGGAAACAATGATGCTTTCTACGATGCACAAGGCAGCTACAGCTTTTTGTACACTTGTAATACTTGGGCGAACAACGCTCTAAAAGCTGCTGGACAAAAAGCCGCACTTTGGACACCAAGCGATTTCGGAATTTTCAGACATTATAAATAGCATGAGGACGCTTTGCTTCGTCTTTTTATTGGTATCATTTTACAGCTGTTCAAAAGAAATTTTGGAACAGAAAAAAATGATTACAACAACCAAGGCGTTTGTTAAGCAAGAAAAACCCGAACTCAATTTAGAAAAGACAAAACTAAAAGCCGAAGAAGCTTTTGCTTTCTGTAAAGAAAAAAACTTTAACACCGATTTTTGTATTCTTATTGACATGAGTTTGCATTTGGGTGTTAAAAGATTTCTCGTTTATGATTTCAAAAAACAAGAAATAATCAACAAATACCTTGTTGGTCATGGTTGCGGTGATGCATCGTGGGGCGAGGATGAAACCAAAGATAATCCAACATTTAGCAATGTCGAGGACAGTCATCGCTCGTCTTTGGGAAAGTACAAGTTGGGTGCTCGTGGCTATAGCAATTGGGGTGTTAATACCAAGTATTTGATGCACGGTTTGGAAGATTCCAACAGCAATGCAGTCAAGCGAATTATTGTTTTTCATTCGTGGGAGAAGATGAGCGACGAAGATATTTTTCCGAATGGTTCACCCGAAGGTTGGGGCTGTCCAACAGTTTCCAATAACGCTTTTCGTGAGATTGCCCCACAATTAAAAGCTTCCAAAAAGCCTGTTTTGATGTGGATTTACAATTAGTTTAATTTTTATTTTGGCGGACAATTCGGGCTATTCAGGGGTTTCGTCTTCAGAAAGCCTAAGCTTGTCCTAGGCTTTTTCTTAAGACCGCTCGCTTCGCTCGCGCCCTTACTATCCCGGCCGCGATTTCGGACTTGTTGAGGATATGTTTTCTTTAGGTGATTTCGGTAGTAAATATTTAGAACTTTTTTAAATTTTAATACCGAAATTTTTCTATCCAAAAAGATGATAAAATTCACTAAATTTGCAACTTGTTAAAAGGCTATCAGCAATATGCTAAAAGCCAAAAGCCAAAATATATGACTTCACAAGAAATACGCCAGCAATTTTTAGACTTTTTCAAAAGCAAAGAGCACCTTATTGTGCCTTCTGCGCCAATTGTTTTGAAAGATGATCCTACTTTGATGTTCTCCAATTCGGGAATGACACAATTCAAGGATTATTTTTTAGGTTACAAAGAGCCAAAATCTCCAAGAATTGCCGACACGCAAAAATGTTTAAGAGTTTCTGGAAAGCACAACGATTTGGACGATGTTGGTCGTGATACCTATCACCACACGATGTTCGAAATGTTGGGCAACTGGTCTTTTGGCGATTATTTCAAGAAAGAAGCCATCGATTGGGCTTGGGAATTATTGACTGAAGTTTACGGAATTCCAAAGGAAAATCTTTACGTAACCATTTTTGAAGGCGACGCTTCCGAAAATTTGGACAGAGATACCGAAGCTTATGATATTTGGAAATCTCATATTGACGAAAGTCGTATTATCAACGGAAACAAGAAAGACAATTTCTGGGAAATGGGTGCAAGTGGACCTTGTGGACCATGTTCGGAAATTCATGTGGATTTGAGAAGTGCTGAGGAAAAAGCAAAAATTTCTGGTCTTGAATTGGTGAACAACGACCATCCGCAAGTTGTGGAAATCTGGAACCTTGTTTTCATGCAATACAACCGTAAAGCGGACGGAAGTTTAGAAAATCTTCCCGCAAAACACATCGATACCGGAATGGGCTTCGAGCGTCTTTGTATGGCTTTACAACACAAAGAATCAAATTATGACACTGATGTTTTCACACCTTTAATTGCTAAGGTTGAAGAACTTTCAGGGAAAAAATATACCGGAATTTTAACAGACGAAAAAGACATTGCAATTCGTGTTGTGGTGGATCATATTCGTGCGGTTTCGTTTGCTATTGCAGATGGACAGTTGCCTTCTAACAATGGAGCAGGTTATGTTATCCGTAGAATTTTGAGAAGAGGAATTTCTTATGCATATCGTTTTTTAGGCATGAAAGAAGCTTTCCTTTATCAGTTGGTTGACGTTCTTAAAAACCAAATGGGCGCTACTTTCCCAGAAATCGTGAAGCAAGAAACTTTGGTTACAGAAGTTATTAAAGAAGAAGAAATTTCTTTCTTAAGAACGATTGAGAACGGTTTGGTAAGAGTTCAGAAATTAATTGAACAAACGACTGCCAAAGGCGAAAAGGTTCTTCCAAGCGAAGAAGTTTTCGAATTGTATGATACGTACGGTTTCCCAGATGATTTAACGAGAATTATTGCGGAAGAAAAAGGTTTAACCATTGATGAAGCAGGTTTCGAAGCTGAATTACAAAAACAAAAGCAACGTTCTAAAAAAGATTCGGCAGCGAAAGTTTATGATTGGGTTGTTTTAGAAGAAAAACCAGAAACTTTTGTTGGTTACGACAAAACAGAAAACGAAGTTGTCGTTACGCGTTACAGAAAAATTGAAAATAAAGACGGTGAGTTTTATCAAATCGTTTTAGATAATACGCCTTTCTATCCAGAAGGAGGTGGACAAGTTGGTGATAAAGGAAGTTTGGAAAATGCAGTTGAAAACATCGAAGTTTTAGAAACAAAAAAAGAAAATAATTTAATTATTTCTTTGATTAAAGAACTTCCGAAAGATATTTCTGCGGTTTTCTATGCTAAAGTAAATTCGTCTGACAGAAGAAATTCTCAAGGAAATCACTCGGGAACACACTTGTTGCACGAAGCTTTGAGAGACGTTTTAGGAACGCATGTTGAGCAAAAAGGTTCATATGTTGGTCCAGATTATTTGCGTTTCGACTTCTCGCATTTCAGTAAAATGAATGAAGAAGAATTGGCTTTGGTTGAGGAAAAAGTAAATGCTAAAATCAAAGAAAATATTGTACTTCAAGAGTTCAGAAATATTCCTATTCAGGAAGCTTTAGACAAAGGTGCAATGGCTTTATTTGGTGAAAAATATGGCGATAATGTTAGAATGATTCAGTTTGGAAGTTCAAAAGAACTTTGTGGTGGAACGCACGTGAAATCGACGGGCGAAATCGGACATTTCAAATTGGTTTCTGAAGCTTCCGCAGCAGCTGGAATTAGAAGAATTGAAGCTATATCTGGTGATAAAGCGCAAGAATATTATCAATCTTTAGAAAATCAAATTTCTGAGCTTTCTCAATTATTGAAGTCAAAAGATGTTTTGAAATCTGTTGAGAAATTAATGGAGGAAAATCACCTTTTAAAAGTTGAATTAGATGCTTTCAAAAAAGAAAAAGCAAAAGGCGAAATCTCTGATTGGAAAAACGCTTATGAGCAAAAAGGCGACAAGCAATTGTTGGTGAAAAAAACCTCTTTGGATGCTGCTTCCGTAAAAGACATCGTTTTCGAATTGAAGCGTGAAATTCCAAATTCTGTAACAATTATCCTTTCTGACGCTGATGGAAAACCAATGATTACCGTTGGTGTTTCAGCAGATTTGGAAGCAACATATCAAGCAGGTGCAGTCGTAAAAGATTTAGCAAAAGAAATCCAAGGCGGCGGTGGTGGAAATCCAGGTTTTGCAACTGCTGGTGGAAAGAATTTGGATGGATTGGAAAATGCTTATCAGAAGGCTTTAGGATTGTAAGATTGTCTAAAAGCTTATTAAATAATAAAGAATCGGGAGCAACAAAGTTGCTCCCGATTTGATTTTTCAGCGAACTGAAAAAAGGTAAAATATAATGATGGTTTTTAGCGTTTTTTAATCTTAAGAAAAGAAAAAGTAACAGATCATTCGACTTCCAAAAGAAAACGATAAAGCAAGTAGAAGTTTTCCAGTGAATTTGATTTTAAAAGCCATTCGTAAGTTAGATTGAAATACTGAAATCTATGTTAAAGTTGCGTGTTCAAAGGCAGACATAGAGATTTTACAAATGAAAATTATTGTCGAATGATTGTTACAATTTCCTTTTTCAAACAATACAAATCATCTACTTGCTTTTTTGTTATCTGTGCTAATTCGGTACGGGAAATAGTTAACCACTTTATCCATAAGATTATTCATTAGTTTGTCAGTTTCATCGATTAGAGAATATTTGGAACCAGCATTCTCATCCAATTTCCAAACCCAATCGCCAGAAGCACCGTCGAATAAGGTGATTTTAATGATACCTGATTTACTTTCTTTGTTGTTCATTTTTTGCACATAATCGCCAGCAATAACAGCGTCAACACCTAATGCTTTCGCAATTTCTTCTTTGCTCGTTGTATAAAGAGTCGACATAATGCCGCTATTTTTTAGTTTAAGATTAGTTGTGCTAATATCTTGAAATTCAATCGAATAGTTGTTTTGGTTTCTTAACAAGAATTTATAAAGACTTTCTTGTACTTTTTCTTCGATTTCTTTTTCGTTGCGCACACGTTCTTTCTTACTGGTAATTTGTTTTTTGTTTTCACCTTCGATGTCAACAGAAAAAGGAATAATTGCTACTGTCTTATGTGTTGTAATATAATCGTCATAACGCTTTGAAAGGAAAATGTTTTTGTTTTTCGATTTATCCAAACTCGTTTGTAGATCAGTACTTTTTTGGAATAATTTTCCTGAAGTAAAAGGATCTGTACCAGTAATTCCATTAGTTGCAGCGCCCAAAATCATACTTCCAAGACCAGGTTTTTTCTTTTCTTCAGTTGCTTTTGTCGTAACTGTACCAGTTGACTCAACCATCATATTACCTAGATTAGTTGTAGAACCTACGATTTGGCTGA
>NZ_JASLDS010000047.1 GCF_030151385.1 Soonwooa sp. | reverse complement strand
ACCAACTGAGCTAAGAACCCGAATTTTTTTGAAAGGTTTCGTTTCCTTTGTGTGGGTCCTGAGGGATTCGAACCCCCGACCCTCTCGGTGTAAACGAGATGCTCTGAACCAACTGAGCTAAGAACCCTCTTTTCGAGATTTTGTTTCTCTCGTTTTGAGTGGTGCAAATATACAACTTATTCTTTATTCTCCAAATTTTTTTCTAAAAATTCTCCAACAACAAAGTTGCTTCCACCAATAAAAATTATTTCTTCGTTTGTAGCTTCTTGTTTTGCAGTAAGATAGCCGTCCTGCACATTTTCAAAAATTTTATAAAAAATTTTAGCATCCTCTAGCAGATTTTGATATTCTTGCGGATGACGACCACGATGTATAGCTGGTTTTACAAAATAATAGTCAGCATTGTGAGGAAGGATTTTCATGACTTCGTCAATTTTTTTATCATTGACAAAACCTAGAACAATATGTTTTTTCTGTGGAAATGCATTGAGTTGTTCAAAAACTTGTTCCAATCCTGCTTGATTATGTCCTGTATCGCAAATCGTCAGCGGCTTTTCGGCAAAGACAAACCAACGTCCAATAAATCCAGTATTTCGATGCACATTCAGAAATCCTTGCTGGATATTGTCTTCGCTGATATTTAAGCCTAGTTTTTGTAATTCTTCAACAATCGCAAAGACAACTTTTTTGTTCTTATTTTGATAGTTTCCTTGCAGATCCGATGGATAGTCAATTTCTAAGCTTATCGCGTCGATGTATTCTGCGCCAACTTCGAGTGCTTTATTTTTGATAATATTTTTAACAATTGGATTGTCATCGCCAGAAATTACAGGAATATTACTTTTGATAATACCTGCTTTTTCGAAAGCAATTTCTTCGATTGTATCACCCAAAACGTTTTGATGATCTAGTTGGACATTTGTAATTGCGGTTACCAAAGGCTTTATAATATTGGTAGCATCCAATCGTCCTCCGAGTCCAACTTCGATAATGGCGTAATCAACATTTTGACGTTTAAAAAACTCAAATGCCATAATGGTCGTAAATTCAAAAAAAGAAGGTTGAATATCCTCTGGCACATTTTGCAATTTTTGAATCATTTCATAAACAAAAAGCTTGTCACATTGCTTTCCATTAACTTTGATACGTTCGGTAAAGTGAATCAAATGTGGCGAATTGTAAAGTCCAATTTTGTAACCCGCTTTTTGTAGGATTGAAGCCAACATATTGCTTGTCGATCCTTTGCCGTTGGTTCCGCCAATGTGGATGCATTTTAAGCTTTCTTGTGGGTTGCCAAAATAGTCGCAAAGTTTGGTGATATTTTGCAATCCTGGCTTGTATGCAGATTGTCCGTCTCGTTGGTAATTGGGGATTTGTGCAAAAAGCCAGTCGATGGCTTCCAGATAATTATTTTCAGTAAATTCTGATGGCGATTTTAACGACATAATTTTTAATTATGGTGTAAAAGTAATGCTGAGAACCTTTAAATTATTAAAGATTCGAAAGTTTAATAATAATTTAAAACTTAATGGTGTAAGTTCCTGTTGATGTTTCGTTGGCTTTTTTCTCCGCCTTAACATATTTTTTTAACCAAATAACTGCAGCTGTAACCGCACAAGGTTCCGAAATCCCTTTACTACGTCCAGCAGAAATTACATTTCCAGCTTCGTTAATTGTAATATTCATGGTGAGTTCGCCTTTGGTTTTGCAATTATTAGATGGGAGTTTTCCTGCATTGCCCATCGTACCTGGAATAAAACTAATTAGCTTTCGGTCGCTTCCGATTTTGGTTTTTTTAGGGTCATTCGATTTTTTATCTTCTTCGTCTTTCTTCTTTTTTTGATCCTCCTTTTTGTCAACTACTTTATCTTCTTTCTTGTCTTCAAGTTTTTCCTTTAGGACTTCTTTTTGAGGTTCAACTTTTGCGGGAATGCTATCTGTCATTGGCTTTACGGCAACATCTGGGATATAGATATCAGGCTTCGAAAGACTGTCTGTTGTAGGTTCTTCAACGCTAGATTGAGGTACAGAAACAAGACTGTCAATTGTGTCAGGTGGTATGCCAGCCTCTGGATGTGTAAAATGAGAATTTGCCCAAAAGAAACTAATAACCAATAAAGCCAAAACAACGTAAAGACCTGCGGGAATACCAGTTAAGCTTTTGGTTCTTCGACGGAAATTCATTTTTATGCAGGCTTGTTAATTACGTCTAAAAACTCGTTGGTATGGTACTGAATCTTCATCACCATGTAATCGATTTTTGCAACCAAATAATTATTGAAAATATAAGCCAAAAAGCCTACGATTAAGCCAACTAGAGCTGGAGACAAAGCTTTGTAGAAAGCTGCTGACATCACTTGTTGAGAGTCAATTGATGTGTGGCTCATCCCAGAAAAAATCGAAGCAAATGCAATCACGCTTCCGATGCTTCCCAAAATAGGAGCAATGCCAGAAAAGCTAGCCAAATAATTAACATATTTTTCTGCGTAATGAACTTCGACTTGTGCTTGTGTTTCCATCGCATTGGAGATTTCGCTGATAGGACGCCCAACACGCGAAAGACCTTTTTCGATACAACGCGCTTCTGGCGAATTGTCTCTTCTACAAAAATCACTTGCTGCATCTACACGTGCTTCACTAAGCATATCGGTAATGTTTTTAATCAAATAAGGATCAACTTTATTCTCTTTGTTAAGCTTCATCGCTCGTACAAAAAAGAAGTAACAGGTTGCTAATCCGATTAATAAAAGAAGAACAATAATTAGGGTTACAATAAGTCCGTTTCCGAAAAGAAATTCTAATACAGAAATATGTTTGTCTGCCATTTGATTTTAAAAATTTATGACGTTAAAGTTAGGTTTTTATTAGGTTTAAAAGAAATCTAAAAGACGATTTTATAAGTTCCTTTTGAAGAAACATTCGATTTTTCTGCTTTCACATATTGCTTCACCCATTTAACAGAAGTAGATACTACACAAGGGTCAGAAACGCCTGAAGAGCGCGTTGCCGAGATTACATTGCCAGCTTTGTCAACGGTGTAGGCGATACTTATACTTCCAGATCCAGAACAATCGTGTTTTGGCTGTGCGCCACCTCGTCCCATCGTTCCAGGAATAAAGCCAACCAATTTTCTATCGATACCAATTTTGCTGTCGCCATCGCCGTCACCTCCTAGCGGATCGCCCGCATTTCCAATGCCAGAGCCAGTTCCTTGACTAGAACCTTTTGTGCCTCGACCTGCGAGCAGACTTCCAATCGCAGCATTGCCTTGACCATCGCCTGTGCCGCCTTCTTTTTTGATATTGCCTTTTGCTTTTGGCGCTGCATCCGTTTTCTTAGTAGTGGTAGATGTCGTTATGCTAGTCGCTTTTTTGTCAGCTTTCGAAGCTTTTGGTGTTACAACAACTGCTTTTTCTCGAGTTGGGACAGGAACTGTGTTTTCAGGAATTGGCTTGTCGGCTTTTTCGATGCTTGGTTTTTCTATTTCAGCAACCTCTTCCTGATGTTTTTCGATAAGTGGGGCAGGACTCGATTCTTGTTTCTTTGGTTCCTCAATGCCTTTTCCATTGGTGTTGTCTCCAAAATTAATAAGCATATTGGTAATGTCCATTTGTACCATATCTTCCGGAACCGTTTTTTTGTCCGTATTCGGAACTTTTATTCCAGAAAAGAATAATAAAAATAAAGCCAAAAATACCGCAACACCTATTACTAAAGCCTTAGTAAGTGTATAATCATAATGTTTACGAAAAGCATAAGCGCCGTAAGCTTTATGTCGGTCTTCGAATACTATGTCGTCTAAATCTTGATACATTTACGTTTGGTTTTATTAAAGAAAAGCCTATCTATCATTATAAATATTTATTATAACGAGTTAGATAGGTTTTATAGTATTTGGTTAAATTATCGACTAGTCGTCAACTTCGATGTCATCTTGTTTGAAATGACATTTTAGCTTAAACGGAATCGGCTCGTCGCTGCCTGTATAGAAGTCGTCAATCTCGCCTTGCCAAAAAAGTTGAAGTTCTCCTTTTTCATTAAGGTCAAAACTTAATTCATTGTCATACAAGTAAGCTTCTTCGTCATCATACAAGTCAACTTCGGTATATTGTCCGTCGTCGTTATCTTCAATTTTGAAGCTTTGATTTTGAAGTTCTCCCGAATTAATAGGGAAGTCGGAAACTTTGAATGACAATTGTGGAAAATTGTACTGAAGCGAATCGTCATCTACGTGGTCTAGCGAGTCATCCGTAATTATTTCAACTTCCAAAGTGTTTAACGAATTGTTGTAGACTGCTTTGCAATACGTGTTCTGGATGTGATATTTTAAAGTTTCATCCGGATGATAAATTTTTAATAGCCCTTTCATTGTAAGGTTTACT
>NZ_JASLDS010000045.1 GCF_030151385.1 Soonwooa sp. | reverse complement strand
TCTCCTGCTAGACGGTTTACAAACAACTTTTGGTCTTGCTCAACTTTATATTGAAGCCCTGCTATTTCTACAATTGCAAACATTGTTTATGATTTTTATATAATTATTCGAGGTGCAAAAGTAGACAATTTATTTAACAAGCACAATATTTATTTCACTTTTTTCAAATATTTGACGCTCAGTACTTTTTATTTTTATTTGGGCAGCTTTTCCGCCCTCCGTTCCCGCTATTTTTTTCCAAGCCTTTTCCAAACCAAAAAAATGAGCTCCACTCAGGTCGGGCTGCGATAGTCGCGTGGAGAACAATACAAGGCTTTCAGAGTTTGAAAACTCTCGAAGTCTTATCATTAATCAGAATCTCAAATCTCAAACCTCAAATTTCGAATTTCAAATAGTTGTAAAAAGTCTTTCGCAAAACAATTTTACGTTTTACCTTATAATCTTAATTAATCTCAATAAATTTGAACATTGAAAATCTTATCAATGCTAAATTTTATCAAGAAAAATATTGCCAAAGTTTGGGCTAAAAAACATGTTGCTGCAACACAAGAATTTAAAATTAGTGCGGCGAAAGACCAAGAAGCGCTACTTTTAGATTTGGTTAAAACAGCCGAAAAAACATTATTCGGACGCGAACATCAGTTCGAAAATATTAAATCTATCGAGGATTTTCAAAAACTTGTTCCTATTTCAGACTACGAAGATCTGAAACCTTACATCGAAAAAGTAAAACGCGGTCAAGCCAAAATTCTTTGGCCAGATCTTCCCGAATATTTTGCAAAAACTTCTGGCACAACGTCTGGAGCTAAATATATTCCGATTTCCAAAGAGGGAATGCCTTATCAAGTTGCTGCGGCACAAAGCGCAATATTTCATTATATTGCTCAAAAGGGAAATGCCGATTTCGTGAACGGGAAAATGATTTTTCTACAAGGTTCGCCTGAGTTAGAAGAAGTGTATGGTGTTAAAACGGGTCGTCTTTCTGGGATTGTTGCGCATCATATTCCCAATTATTTGCAAAAAAATCGTTTGCCAAGTTTGGAGACCAATTGTATCGAAGATTGGGAAACCAAAGTTGATAAAATTGTTGAAGAAACCGAATCTCAAAACATGACTTTGATTTCTGGGATTCCGCCTTGGTTAATTATGTATTTTGAAAAACTAACAGAAAAGCATAATAAAAAAATTACCCAAATTTTTCCAAATCTTCAACTGATTATTACAGGTGGTGTCAACTACGAGCCTTATCGCGAAAAGATGAACGATTTGCTAGGAAAGCCAGTTGATATTGTGCAAACTTTTCCAGCTTCCGAAGGCTTTTTTGCGTTTCAGGATGATTACGAAAAGGAAGGTCTTTTGTTATTAACGAAGCATGGTATTTTCTACGAATTTATTCCCTTGGAAGAATTCGGAAAGCCAGAAGCTCGTCGTTTAACCATAAAAGATATCGAACTTAATAAAGATTATGCCATGATTTTGACGACCAATTCAGGACTTTGGGCATATTCTATTGGTGATGTTGTAAGATTTATTGACAAAAATCCGCATCGCGTTTTGGTAAGTGGAAGGACGAAACATTTTACATCTGCATTTGGTGAGCATGTTATCGCTTTCGAAGTTGAAGAAGCGATGAAGGCGACAGTCGAAAAATTTCCTTGTCAGATTACAGAATTTCATTTGGCGCCGCAGGTTAACCCAGTTGACGGATTGCCATATCACGAATGGTTTGTCGAGTTTGCCACAGAACCAAGCGATTTGGAGCAATTCCGATTGGAGTTAGATAATCAGCTAAGACAACGGAATACTTATTATGATGATTTGATTAGTGGAAATATTCTTCAAATTTTAAAAATTAAAAGTTTGAAAAAGAACGCATTCCAAGATTATGCAAAATCCGAAGGTAAACTTGGCGGTCAGAATAAAATTCCTAGATTAGCAAATGATAGAAAAATTGCTGATTTTCTTGAAAAATTTTAAGCTTATGAAAAAAGTATTTCCAATTTTAATTATTGTAAGTATGTTGTTAAGTGCCTGTAGAACGACAAAGTATAAACAATAGTGGGGGAATAACTTTTTAGAAGTCAAAGCAGGATCCAAATATCATTTTAAAACCCTTTCGAATGGCGACTTCAAAATGGCTGTGACAAAAATTGAGACAGACAGTATTTTCGGAATTCGTAATAAAGAAAATGTTGGAATTGCCAAAAAAGATATAAAACTTATCAAGAAAGATAGTCCTGCAGGAACTGCAGCGTTGCTGGTAGGTATTGCTGGATCGGGAACACTAATTTATTTGTTAGCAAAAGCAACAACTAATTTTGGATATGGTTTTGGACATGAAGATTAATTTTTACGATTTCTTAGCTTATATCAATTTCATAATTAAGCATAAATAATTTTTTTTGTTAAATGATTTCATTTGAACCATTAAAGGTTTTAAAAAACCAAGAATACAGAAATCTTCTCGCTGGAAGATTCTTTTTGATTATAGCCTTTCGTATGTTGGCAACACTTCTGGGTTGGTGGGTTTACCAACTGACAAAAGATCCGTTGTCAATTGGGCTTATCGGGCTTTCTGAAGTTATTCCAGCTGTTGGAAGCGCCTTGTATGCAGGACATGTCATTGATAATAACGAGAAGAAGAAAATGCTTCTGATGTGTAATTATGCCTACGTTTTTCTTATAAGCTTTCTTTTGATTCCTGCTTTTTTGGGACATCGTCTGCATTTCAACGGTCATGAAATCACTTACTTTATCTATGGGATTATATTTTTTACGGGCATTTGTCGCGCTTTTTTGGGACCACTTGTTCCATCAATGATTCCCAAAATTGTGAAAATCGAAAATCTTCCTTATGCCGTAACTATGAATCAAGCGACGTTTTTGACGGCATCAGTTTCTGGACATGCAATTGGCGGTTTTTTAATAGCACTTATTACGATCAAATATACCTTGGTTGTTATTGTTTGTAGTATGATAATCGCTTCGTTTTTCTTTTGGACTTTAAATAAGCAATTTCCTGTTGTTAAGCACGCAGAGCAACCCGAAGTCTGGAAAAGTATTAAAGAAGGCCTTTCTTTTATTGTCCGAACCAAAGAAATTCTTGGTGCGCAAATGTTAGATATGTTTGCAGTCTTGTTCGGTGGTGCAGTGGCGATGATTCCTGTTTTTGCTAGCGATATCCTAAAAGTCGGTTCCGAAGGTTTTGGATTGTTAAATGCCGCTTCCGATATCGGGTCGATGTGTATTATTATTTTCTTGTCTTTGGTGCCGTTAAAGAAAAACCAAGGTAAAATATTACTATGTGTTGCAGCAGGATTTGGACTTTGTATCATTGGATTTGGATTGTCAAAATTATATTGGTTAAGTTTTGGATTCCTAATGCTAAGCGGAATGTTGGATGGCATCAGCGTTGTCATCCGCGGGACAATTGTGCAGCTAAAAACACCTGAAGAGTTACGTGGTCGTGTGATGAGTGTTAATTCAATTTTTATCATGTCGAGCAACGAATTAGGACAATTTGAAAGTGGCGTGATGGCTAAGATTTTTGGTGTGGCGAGATCCGTGGTAATTGGTGGTACATTAACTTTAGTAACCGCATTATTCATTGGTTCAACCTCTCCAAAACTTAGAAAAATGGAGTATTAAATTCTTGCCAAGAAGTTCCGAAGGAACGATTTAACCTAGCATAGGACGAAGTCCTATGAATGATAGTAAGCATAAAAAAGGTGGACATTTCGAAGAAATGTCCACCTTTTTATATTTAGTAATTTGAAGATTAGTTAATCAATTCAAATCTTGCATATTCAGCAATTTTCTTTGGAAGCTTGATGCCTTCTTCAGTTTGATTGTTCTCCAAAAGCGCTGCCATAATTCTTGGAAGAGCCATTGCAGAACCATTTAGTGTGTGTACCAACTGCGTTTTTCCATCTGCTTTATAACGACACTTAAGTCTGTTCGCTTGGAAAGTTTCAAAATTCGAAACAGAAGAAACTTCTAACCATTTTTCTTGAGCAGCACTCCAAACTTCAAAATCATAAGTCATTGCTGCGGCAAAACCAGTATCGCCACCACAAAGTCTCAAAATTCTGTAAGGCAATTCAAGGTCTTCAAGAATTGATTTGATGTGCTCTACCATTTCTTCAAGAACAGCATAAGAATTTTCAGGTTTTTCAATTCTAACGATTTCAACCTTTTCGAATTGGTGAAGACGGTTAAGGCCTCTTACGTGCGCACCATAACTTCCAGCTTCTCTTCTGTAACATTGTGAAAACGCCGTATTTTTAATCGGAAGTTCTTTTTCGTCCAAGATAACATCACGGTAAATATTGGTCACAGGAACTTCAGCTGTCGGAATTAAATATAAATCATCAGCACCAATGTAATACATTTGACCTTCCTTGTCTGGCAATTGTCCTGTTCCGTAACCTGAAGCTTCGTTAACTACGTGTGGCGGATTAACCTCTAGATAACCAGCATCGGTGTTTTTGTCCAAGAAATATTGTACCAAAGCACGTTGCAGTCTTGCACCTTTTCCAAGGTAGACAGGGAAACCGGCACCAGCGATTTTAACACCTAATTCAAAGTCGATAAGATTATATTTTTTTGCAAGTTCCCAATGTGGAATTGCACCTTCACCAAGTCCTTCAACTGGCGTTGATTGGAAAATATTTTCGTTGTCGTCAGCAGAAATACCAGCAACTACCTTTTCGTATGGAATGTTCGGAATTTGATATAAAATATCTAACAAAGCCTTTTCGGCATCGTTAAGTTGTTGTTGTAATTCTTTACTCGACTCTTTGTATTGGGCGGTTTGGGATTTAGCAGCTTCGGCGTCGTCTTTTCGTCCTTCCTTCATCATGATACCAATTTCTTTCGAAATTTTGTTCATTTCAGCAAGTTGGGAGTCAAGGTCGAACTGAAGTTTTTTTCTGTTGTCGTCTGCGGAAATGGCAGCATCTACCAATTCTAGATTTTTGAAATGACGTTTTTCTAAACCTTCAATAACGCGCTCCTTTTCATCGCGTAAAAAATTAACTTGTAACATAATTTTGTTGTTAGTATATTGATGTTGTTGATGCTTTCGGTTTTAAAAATGGTTCTAAAACTCAAAGCATCAGTTAAGATTGCAAAATTAGTGATTTTTATTTCACGATGTTGACAATATTCGGTGGATTGTCAGTTTTTGTGAACACCAATTTTTTAGAAAGCCACATTTTGGAAACTTCAAATTTTTGTGGTGTCCAATTGTATTCAATTCTTATCGTGTCATCAGTAATGACAGGCGTTTTATCATTCATTTTTGTAAAACGCATAATCATTTTAGAATAATAACTTTTGGAATCTGGATTGATGGAATCCTTTACCAATCGTGTTGCACCTGCCACATATTCCACATAACGAATGGAATCGCTACCAATAACAATGGAAGAGTTAACGGGCTTTTGGTCGGTATCTGCTAATAAATCGAGTAGGGCAACATTGGTATAATTGGTTGCGATTTTAGGTCTTAGCAAATCTTGTCCAGCCGCGTTTTTAACATAGATATTTAGGACTTGGTCAATTTGTTGGATAGAATCTCCATCTTGACGACAAGCCAAAAGACTAAAAACCGCGATTAGATAAATTGAAATTTTTTGTTTCATCCCAACAAAGATAAAACTTCGATTTAAAAAAAGACTACAACTTTCTGAGATATATTATAAAACTAAACATTAGTACAACTCCTGTAAATTGTAAACTAATTGCTTGGGCGATAGCCATTCCGTTGATGCCATATTTTGGAACTAAAAATAATGATAAGCCAGAAAGTACAAGTAAAACGAGTATTGAAACTATGGTGTTGACTTTCATTAGACCTACTGCAGAAAGCAAATTGCCATAAAGGTTTCGGAAAAGCATGTTTAGTAAAAAGGCTCCTAATAAGATGCTGAAACTAATCCCTAAATTATCATAGCGATTTCCAGAAGCTAATTTAACAAGTTCATCTTTTAATAAAAATGAAATACCGAAAATAAGGATACAAATTGGGATAAATATTTTGTAATAATTCTTGATATAGTTGGTAAGGAATTTTTTGTTTTGGTAGTTTTTTGCTAAAGTTGGAAAATCACTTTGCATGAAACTAACAGCAAGGAATGTTACATTCGCAGGTAAAAGGATGGCTGCCTTGTAGTTTGCAACTGCCGTTTCGCTCATTAAGAAACCCAGAATTAGCACGTCAATAGAAAATAAAGCATCAGAAAATAAAGCGGTTGCTGCAGTTTGGAAGTTGTATGTCCAAAGTTCTTTTTTATCAAAAATTATTTTTGGTGCTTTTATTTTTAATGGTTTTAGCCATAAAAGAGAGATGTATGGAATCAACATTAATGATGTTAGATAACCTGTTAATCCCCACAAATAAGTGAAAGCAAGCATTAGCGCTAGACCAACAATATTGACAACATTATTTAACCTTGCAAAACCTTGATTGTCTCCATTTATTCTTAATTGTGATTGTGTGTAATTGTAGAAATAGTAACCAACCAAACGTATTGAAAAAAAGATGAAAAAATATAAAATGTGTTCGTATTTTTCAACATAAAAGACACTGCTGAACAAAAAAATAAGGCTCAAAATAATGTGGTAAAAAAGCCCTTTTTTGAAAAGATAAGCAGATAATGCATTTTTGTCGTCTTGATTGTCTGTTATTGATCCATATCTCAGCAGACCTTGTTGGCTTCCAAACCCACTGAAAGCAATAAAAATCACAGATAATGACATAACAATACTTGCCGCACCCATTTCATGTTTATCTAGTAATCTAAAGATTAGTGCAGATCCAATAAAACCACAAATCTTTGCGACCAAAAGGGACAAAAACACATAGTGGCCTTTGGAGTTGAGAAAGTTTTTTATAAAATCTGCTAAACTAGACATATTATCCTATCGAAAAATATTTGAACACTGCTAAAATATTAATTGCCGAAGACTTCGAAAAAAAATCTTTTTCGCTAAATAATGTTTCAACATCTTTTTTTAAGTCAGGGAAGCCGTCAAGCCTCGAAACGTTATCTGCAAAGTAGGATTGGTAAACCTCTTGTAAGCTCGTATTATTATTAAAATAAAACTGATAAGGATACATACTTATCTTTTGCTCTAAGTTTAGTAATTTGTTGTAGACTGCATTTTGTGCTCTCTTTAGAAATTGATCTCCAAAATAGGTTTTCCATTTCGCATTCGGTTTTAGCAAAGTGCGTTCCCAAGTGTACTGGGTGCTTTCAGGAGAATATTTCTTTATCCAATCGATATAGAATCGATGTTTGAATTTCCAATTTTCGGGTAGACTTAATGCAAAATTCATAAAGTCTTTATGCATAAATGGAGAAGTCTGATGTGATATTTGTTCCCAAACTTTGGTGCCTAAAACAGTTCTGTTAAATGCAATATTGCGCAGGAGAAAAACTTCCTCACGATCATATTTTTCGATAGATGCTTTTAGGCTTTCTTCAACATTGCTTAGGAATTTTGGATTTACCAAAATTTTATAATAATCTGGCTTTTTAAGCTTTGGGACACTGTTAAAACCTCCGAGGATTCCATCGCCTATTTGACCAGAATGTATCATTCCTGGATTGTTAATCTTGGATTGATTAATCGCATAATCAACATGTATAGAACCTGTGTACAAAACCATACCTTCTGAAAATGACATCAATCGATCAATATTCTTCAGATAATCGCCACCATCAAGCTCTTTGAAAATATAATTGTATTGATAATCCTTTGCTATTTTTCGAGAAATTGTCTCATCCAGATAACCGCTCTGTGAAAAACAAAATGCATCTTGTGGTTTTTCTCCAAGTTTGTCTGCATACAGCAATGCAACGCGGCTATCAAGACCACCACTTAACAATGCAAAATGTCGTTTTTCTAACGCATCATCTTTTTGATATTCTAATGCGACTGCTTCAGAAAAAATCTCATGATTGCGTTTTAAGGCTTGTTCATAAGTTCCAGAAAAGCTTTCTGATTCTACATTGTAATATTGTTTTTCGAAAAGCTCTTGTTCTTGGATGTCAAAAATAATACAATGTGCATCATAGATTTTTTTGACATTTTCTAATGGCGTTTTATTCTCAATAAGGTTGGTGAACGCCAATAGTTGGTACATGCTTTCTATGTCAATCTTAGGATTTTCGCCAAGTTGTTGCAAGTTTTTAAAAATGCTTTGTAGGCCTGTGTCCACAAGGAGAATGCCATCCTTGTGATAATAGAAAAGCTGCTTGGTAGAAGTCGCATTGGTGAAAGCATAAATCTTTTGATTTATTTTGTCCCAAATCATGCCTCGAAATTCGCCTTCGAGTTCTGATAAAAATGCATCTTTTTTATTTTTAAAAAGCTCTTGTATCAAATAAGCGTAGCTTTTTGCTGCGTACATATTGATTAGTTGCTTTCGGTTTAATAAAACGCCTTCAAAAATGATCAAAATTTCAGCGTTATCAATATACAAGTTATCAAACTCTTCATTATTAAAAGAAATGTCTAACTGCTGATTATGACCCTGAATTAAAAAAGAAAAACCTCTTTTCACGCTAAAATACTTTTATAAACTTCAGAAAATTTTTCTGCGATTTTCTGTTTTGAAAAATTCTCCACAGAATACTGTCTTATTTCTTGTTTGTTTTTGAAATCAACTTCATTTTCTAACACATTTTTCATGGCTGCTAACAATGCTGTTTCGTCGTCTTTTTTAACAAGAATACCTCGGTCTTTGTCCATGATTTCAGGAATACCGCCAACTTCTGATGCTATTACGGGTAGTCCTGTTGCAAAACTTTCCAAAATGACGCAAGGTTGATTTTCGTAATCACTGAATAAGATAAAACAATCGGAAGCCTGCATCTTTTCCGAAACTTCTTTTAATGACAATATTCCGAATGTTTTTATAAATGTTGCTGCATTGTTTTGGGCAACAATTGTATCCAGCATATTTTTGTCACCATCGCCACCAATCCAAAGTTCGAAATTGGGCTTTTGTTGATGTAGTTGTATGGCTACATTAATTATTTTTTTTGGATTTTTTAATGGAATTAAATTCGAAATGTGCAAAAAAATAAACTTTGCTTTGGGCGTTTCAGAGATATTAAACAAGTTAACATCTACAACATTTCCAACAACTTGCATTGGTGTTTTGATGCCAAGAAGTCTTAATCCAGAGATTAGATTTTCAGTTACTGGCAAGACTTTCGATGAATGCTTGGCGATGCGATTTGCAACGAATTTTGATGCTTTTGAAAGTTTGTGAAGATTAATCTTTTGGAATGCAGACCAATGTTCTGTTACAACATAAGGTATTTTGTATTTCTTCTTAAGATGAACCGCAAAAAGCATATTATTGTGCATCACATTCGCATGGACAATGTCTGGTTTTTGCATATTTTGAAAGCCTAATTTGTAAGCTTTCATTCTTCTTCTAAAATTAATAAGTGGATTCTTGGTGTTGCGATAATAAACGATTAAGGTTTTGAGACCATTAATTACTTTTTCATCGAACAAGAATTTTTCCTTTTGGTTAGGATCACCAATAGTGTGAAGTACTTCTACCTGATGTTGCAAAGCCACGGCTTCTGCGTGGCGTTGTACAAAATTTCCGTTAGTTGGCTCCAACTTATTAGGATACCACGAAGAAATAAAAAGAACTTTCAAATGTTGTTAGATATTATGCGCCCAACTTCTGCTAAGTGGTTGTAAAAAATGACTTAGAAAATCTAAATACGTGTTTTTCGAAAAATCAAAAACCTCAATGTCGCGAGAAAGTTCTCCTGATTTTATTTTGTTTTTGAAATCCTGAAGCTTTAGCGTTTTTACTTCGCCATTTTCTACGAAGCTTGCTTTCATTCTGTCGAATAGACCAAGTTCATATTCTTTATCGAATTCGCGCATAAGTCCTCCAAGTGCGTCAATGCTACATCCAGAAGCCATTTCTTTTTCTTCATCAACACATACAATGATGAATTGATTTTTCTCAATCTTGAAAGATGCGTCAAGCGGTTTGCCATGCGCAGCCCAAGTTGATAAAAATTCGTACAAACGTTCTGCAATGTCTTTCGCTTCTTTTGGTGAGAAAGGACGAGATGCAGGATATATAATGACTCTATAGTCGTTGGTTTCTACAATGCTAGATTCTTCAATTTTCATATCAGAATGGTTTTAAAATTAAAGTATAAAATTACGAATTATTATTCAGTTTTAATATTTCTAAAAAATAAAACCCAAGCAAAGCCTGAGTTTTAATTATATGTCGAAATTTATTAAAGTCTACAAATCGTCTGCTTCGGCAAGAAGTTCGACAATATCTTTAACTTGTACTTCTTCTGTTTTGTTGAAGTGCTTAACACCATCCGTCATCATCGTGTTGCAGAAAGGACAACCAGTTGCAATAACTTTTGGCTCTTCTTTAAGCGCTTCTTCTGTTCTTTCGACATTGATGTCTTTATTACCTTTTTCTGGTTCTTTGAACATCTGTGCACCACCTGCCCCACAACAAAGTCCATTGGTTTTGCAACGCTTCATCTCTACCAATTCGGCATCAAGTTTTTCCAAAAGCATTCTTGGTGCTTCGTATTCGTCATTTCCGCGACCTAAATAACACGGATCGTGGAAAGTGATTCTTTTCCCTTTGAATTGACCTCCTTCAATTTTCAGACGTCCTTCTTCCATCAATTGCTTAAGGAATTGCGTGTGGTGAAGAACTTCGAATTTTCCACCTAAGCTAGGATATTCATTTTTTAAAGTATTGAAACAATGCGGGCAAGCCGTTACAATTTTCTTAACATCGTAAGCATTAAGAATTTCGATATTGGTTAATGCCATCATTTGGAAGATAAATTCGTTACCAGCACGTTTTGCAGGATCACCAGTACAAGATTCTTCTTGCCCTAGAACGGCAAATTCGACACCTATTTTGTGTAAGATTTTACAAAAAGCTTTGGTGATTTTTTTGGCACGATCGTCAAAACTTCCTGCGCAACCAACCCAAAACAAAACCTCTGGAGATTTTCCTTCGGCAGCATATTCTGCCATTGTTTTTATAGTGAAATCCATTTTTTTAATTTATCAATGTATCAGTGTAACAATTTACCAATATCTTAAAAACGAAAAGCATAATTGGTACGTTGTTGAATTTTTTAATAATTCTCTAGTTCTCGTTTGCCCAATTCAATCTATCAGCTTGGTTGTATTGCCAAGGAGCAGCATTGTTTTCTATATTGGTCATCATCAAGTTAAGTTCTGTCGGTGCGGCAGATTGCTCCATCACCAAGAATCTTCTCATTTCGAAAATAATAGACAACGGATCAAGTAGGATAGGACAAGCTTCTGTACAAGCATTACAAGTTGTACAAGCCCAAAGCTCTTCTTTGGTGATGTAGTCGTTTAACAATTTTTTGCCATCATCTACAAATTTGCCACCATTGGCATCCATATTTTTGCTCACTTCTTCTAGACGATCACGCGTTTTCATCATGATAAGACGTGGTGAAAGTTCTTTACCTGTAATGTTTGCTGGACAGTTAGAAGTACAACGTCCACATTCGGTGCACGAATAAGCATTAAGAAGCTGAACTTTATTTAAATCAAAAATATCTTCTGCACCGAATTTCGATGGAACTTCAGCTTCGCCTTCTGTAGGAGCAGCGTAAGGATCTGCATTTGGATCCATCATCAATTTGATTTCTTTGGTAACAGATTCCAAATCGTTGAATTCTCCTTTTGGATTTAGGTTAGCATACCAAGTGCTTGGGAACGCTAAAATAATATGCAAATGTTTAGAATAATAAAGGTAATTCATGAAGAACAAAATTCCCACAAAATGGAACCACCAAGCTGCTTTTTCAACAAAGATTAAGAAACCATTGTCAAAGTTGAACCATTCGAAAATTGGTACAAACAGCATATTACTAACAGGGAAATATCCCATCGCATGATAAACGCCACGCGCTTGTAGAATAGATTCTGAAGCATTAAGCTTAAAGAAAGCCATCATCAAAGCAAATTCGATAATCAAAATCCAGTTAGCATCTTGTTTTGGCCAACCGAAAAGCTCTTTCATGTTAAGACGTTTAACACCGTAGAAGTTTCTTCTAATAAAGAAAACTACAACGCCAACGACAACCAAAAGCGCTAAAACTTCTAAAGTCCCTGTAAAGAAATTATAAAGCGTATCACCTAATATTGAATGTAAAAATCGGTGTGTCCCGAAAATACCATCAACAATAATTTCTAAAAGTTCGATATTGATAATGACAAAACCAACATACACAAAAAGGTGAAGTATCCCAGCAACAGGACGTTGTCCCATTTTGCTTTGACCAAGTGCAACACGTGTCATTGTTGCCCAACGTTCGGATCTTCTGTCGGATCTGTTAATGTCTTTACCAAGGTTGATATTTCTATAAATCTTTTGTAAGCTTTTGGCAAACATACCAAAGCCCAAAACCAGAAGAATTACAAAAATGATGTTGTCAATATACTGCATATCAATCTAAAATTATTTTTTTCCGAATACCGAAATGTTGATATAACGCTTAGGATTCGCTTTAAGGTCTTCTATTAAAGCATTAAGGTTACTAGATGTCTTATTGAGGTTGTTGTAAAGGTCTTCATCTTTGGTAAGTTTTCCAAGAGAACCTTCGCCATTTTGTATGCCAGCAATAACAGAATTAAGTTTGTCTGCTGTTGTGCTAAGATTTTCTATAGCAGAATTAAGCTTTTTAACATCTACATTGTCTGCAACTGTCCCGAATTTGTCAACCGTAGCTTTTGTCGAAACCAAAGTTTTGTTGGCATTGTCAACCACAGAATGGATGCCTGCTTCGTTATTCGCTAACATTCTGTTGGTTTGGTCTGCTGTGATTTTGAAAGCAGCAACAGTTTGGTTAAGATTTCCCAAAAGAACTTTTATCTGTTGACGATTTTCGTCATCTACCAATTTATTAGCGCTCACCATCGTCGAATCCAACTTGGTCAAAACGCTTGATACTTGGTCTTTAACTGGACCAACTTGCGATGCTAGGCTATTTAGCATTGATAATTGCAAACTACCTTTTAGGGTATCACCACTTTTTGCAGTTGTACCACCTTGGGCAAGATTAATTCTTAATTCTTTACCCGACATTAACCCAGGTTCGAAAATTTCGACATTAGAAAGTTTTGAAAACTCAAACTTGTCATTAACCGTAATCTGCACAACAAAGTGGATTTGTCCATTAGATGTTGGTAATGGTTTGATATCCGAAACTTGACCAACACGTAATCCATTGATGGATACAGGGTTTGACTTTGCTAAACCTTCTACGTTTTCGTATTTGATATAAAATTGATTGTCCGTGGAAAAAATATTTTTCCCTTTCATAAATTGAAACAATATAACAAAGGAAACTATTGCAAACAAGGCAATAAGTCCAGCTTTTAATTCTTTACTAAACTTCACGTAAATAATTTTTTAGGTTACAAATATAAGAATATTGCGGTTAATATTCTTTCTAAATAAAAACAAGAAAGCGACCTGCAAAATACAAGCCGCTTTTCTTTATGTTTTAAGAAGATTCTTAGTGTTGTTGTTGATTTTTATCCCAAACTTCAATTCTGTAATCTTTGATGTTCGCGTTATCTTGAAGCGATTTAAGATAACCTTGTCCAAACATATTACTGTTTTGTTGTTGGATTGCATCAATAACTTGCTTAGCATCACCAGGCATTTTGTTACTCTTAATCGATTTGCGTTGTACAACATAAACACCTGTCATACCTTCGATTGGTTGAGACATTTTGTTGTTAGCAACTCCGAAAGCAGCACCTGCAACTTTTGGCTCCATGCTGTTCGCAATTGAAGCATTGAATAAGTTAATGTCAGTATTTGCTGTTTGTGTGTTAAACAATTTAGCAACTTGATCTAGACTACCAGCTTTAGCAGCATTGATTTTTTCAGTAATCTTTTTAGTTAACAATTTATTTTTAACAATTGGCTCGATTTGTTCTTTTACACTTTCTGCACTTGCAAGACCAGCATCTTGTTTGCCTACTAGATAAGCTACGATACGGTCGCCTGTACCTTCAACTGTGAAGATGTCGCTGTCGCCAATTTCTCTTTTCTTATCAAATGCCCAAGATAAGATGTCTCCATCTTTATCTGTTCCTAGTCCAGGAAGTTGTCCTTGGAATCTTGTAACAGCTTTAGGATTTTGCATATTCAGACCATCTTTTTTAGCAATGTTGCTAAACTCGTTGAAGCTCTTACCTTGTACTTGTTGGATAAATCTTGTTGATTTATTATGTACGTCACTTTCTGTTTTATCAGAAGCTTTAATAGCTTTTGCTAAGTGCGCCACTTTGTAAGCCATTGCACCAGCTTTTTTGTCATCAACTTTAATGATGTGGTAACCGAATTGCGTTTCTGCAAGACCGATTGATCCTTTGCTATTGTTTGCTAAGAAATTAAGATATCCTGGAGCAAATTGAGATTCTGGAGTTGTCCATCCCACACTACCTTTTCTTTCAACAGCGTTAGGCTCATCAGAAAATTTAAGGTCTTTATCAAAATTAGCAGCATTGGATTTAACATCAGCTAAGATGCTGTCAGCTAATTTTTTTGCTTGCTCTTTAGTTCTCGTTGCAGTAGATCTTTCAGCGCCTTTGTAACCAATTAAGATGTGGCTAGACATTGTAGAATCTGTAGGTTTTTTACCTAACAATTTAGAAACGATATAATAGTTTTGTTCCTTGTAAGGTCCAAAAGTTTCTCCAACTGTAGCACCAGCAATTTTCTCTTTTAAAGCAGCAGGCAATTGCTCTGGCTTTAAGTATTGAGGGATAAAAGGCACATCAGAGTTAAGTTCCACGAACATTGAATCATTCTTAGTGTTTTGGAAATTTTCGGCTCCGTTAGAAGCGTCTGATCCTTTTAGGTAAAGTTTGTTAAGCTCGTTAAGCGCTGCAGCATCATCCTGTGCACTTGGTGTAGCAGGGAAGTATACGTAAGCAAGGTTACGGTTAGCATCAACTTTGAATCTTGTTGGATGTTGGTTGATATAATCCGTCAAATCTTGTGTGGTAACTTTTATAGGATTTGTTTTTTCGAAACTTGTATAGTCAACTTTTACGTAGTCGATATTAGCGATTTCATCACGTTGTTTGATGATGATGTCAGCTTCTTTTTTGCTAGCAGTAATACCGTTTCCGATGTTTCCGAAAAGGATTCTCGCCATCATTCTGTATTCGATTGATTTTTTTGTTCTTAACCAATTGTTATACATTTCTGATTGACCAGCGTTTTGTAAGCCTTCAATTTGTTTTTTAATTTCTTGAAGTTTAAAATTCCCCTTTTCATCAAAGTTAGCTTGATTTTGAGCAAACATTGGATCGTACTGAAGTTGGCTCCAGAACATATCATCCGTTAACTCAAGACCTAGTTTTTCGAATTCTTGTTGAATTAATTTTGACTGTACCAACACTTGCCAAGCTTGTTCTTCAAGGCCGTGTGGTTGTTGTCCTTGTTGCTGTGCTTGTTGTTGAAGTACGAACAATTGGTCGTTGAATTCGTCACGGGTAATTTCTTGTCCGTTAACTTTTCCTAAAATATTAGGGTTTTTACCAAAAATTTTATCGATAGAATCTGGATTTACCAAGAAAGCTAATAAAGCTAAGGCAATGACACCCATCAATAACCAAGGTCGTTTTCTAATCTCTCCTAAAACTGCCATTTTTTGTTATGTGTTTATAATCAATCCGCGAAAATACATATTTTTGAACTAAAATGAAAAAATTGTTTTAAACTTTTATCATTATTAAAAGTCTTTTATGAAAAAGCCACCGAAAAATTATTTTCGATGGCACGCTTATTCTCAATTGGTAGGCTTATTTGCCACCATATTTTTTGTCCATAATCTTGTCTCGCACTTTCCCTTCTGTTTGGAAGAGTTTAAGAACTTGTTGCGGTGTCAATATTTTCAAAAACTTGTCAGCATAGACTTTTCTGTTGTCTAAGAGTTGCTTTCCGATTTCGAAACTATCATCTAGTTTTTGTTTTGCCTCGTCGTTGCTAAGTTTGTCAATATTAACAGTCCCTTTGAATTTGTCTTTAATCTGTTTTTGACTCGCTGTATATTGGTCAAATATTTCTTTGAACTCTGCCTGAGAAGCTTCTGGGATATTCAACTCGTCTAAGAAAATATCTTGTTTGACGTTTTGCATAAATTGTGAGCGCTCACGAGGATTCATGTTTTTCATCATTTCTTGACGTTCCTCGTTGTTCATGCCTTGCCAGTTGGACATTGTCTGCATTTGGGATGGCGCACTTCTCATTCTGTCGTTTTGCGTAGGAGCAAGACTTGTCGTTCCAAGAGTACCTCTTTGCATGGTGGTGCCCATGTTGTCAGAACCACTTCGACTTCTGTCAGCACTTCCTCCACGACGTTCGACTTGCGCGTTAATCTGCGTTGCAGCGGAAATTAAGATTAAACTAAATAATAACTTTTTCATAACTTTTATTTTTCATCTAGTTGTAAAGATCCAGATAGACGTCTTGGTCGACGGTTTTGTCTAGATCGCTTACTTGGTCAGGTGTCAACACTGCTAAAACTTGACTGATTTTAGCATCTGGGTTTTTGTTGACTTTTGCAAAAGAGGCTATCGGCGTTTGCACTGCTGTTTTAGCCATTGCTAAATTTTGATTTTGTGTATCAGTTGTAGCAATGTGACTTTGGTGATGTTCCTCTTTTGTTTCTGTGTCTTTATGTTTTGGCTGACTGCTATAAGAGTCGGCGTTAACTTCCGGTTTAATATTGTCGTTTAAAGCTAAAGCTTCATCGCTTTTCAAGGTGTAGCTGCTGTCGATAATTTCTTTGTGTTGTGCGACAGTGGATTGGTCATCAAGGTTTTGATTGTTTAATGTCCAAAAGCTTAAACCACCAATCACGACAACTGCCGCCGCGGCTGCCCATCGGAAGTTAATAGGAATAATTCTGGCTTCTTTTTTCTGATTAACCGTCTTATTCAAAACATTATTTTGCATGTCCGCGAAGAAATCTGGCGGTGTTGCAAAAGAATTTTTGCGTTCAAGATTATCTAAATCAAAATTTTTCATCATGTTCAAATTTTACTACAATTCGCTAGAATAGTTGTCTTTAATAAAAGTTTCAATTTTTTCTTTGGCGTAGTGATAGTTTGTTTTTAGCGTGCCTACAGACATATCAACAATTTTTGAAATCTCTTCGTAAGGCAAATCGTCATAATATCGCATTGTGAAAACCAATTTTTGTTTCTCAGGAAGACTTTGTATTGCTTTCTGTAACAAAAGTTGTATTTCGTCTGCGTCTTTTTCCGCGTTATCAGCTACCAAATTCTGCATGTAATATTCTGCATCTTCATCAACCTTTTTCATTCTTTTCATTTTGTTAAGTTGTTGAAGTGCTTCGTTGGTTGCAATCCGATAAAGCCACGTGTACAACTTACTATCTTGTTTGAATTGATGAAAATTCTGATAGGCTTTGATAAACGTTTCCTGCAATACATCTTGTGCAAGGTCATGGTCGACGATCAAACGACGTATATGCCAATACAGTCTGCTTTGATGTGCGTCCATCATTGCGCGAAGCCCTTTCTCTACAGTCTTTGGCTGTAACATCAGCTTGATAATGTCGTCGTCGTTGAGCTTCATTGAGATGTTTCGTTGTTTGGATAATTTTTATAAGCCAAAGTTAAAATTGTTTTTTAAATTTTTGATTTGATGTTTCAAAATTGTCTATAAAATCTACTAAATTGCAACAATTATTAAATTAAAAATCGTGAAAATCGCTATCATCGGCTCCGGAAATGTGGCTTATCATCTCGCAAAAGCTTTAAAAGGAAATCAACAAAATCTAGTCCAAATTTTTGGGAGAAATGAAGTTGCGCTCAAATCTATCGCTGATGAGTTGGATATTCCGTTTTCAACAACCGAACTTGCGGACGCAGATTTGTATATTATTTCGATCAGCGATTCGTCTGTGGAAGAGGTTTCTATGAGGATTAATAAGCCTGATGCAATTGTGGCGCACACTTCGGGTTCTTTGCCAAAAGAGATTCTAAATGGTAATTACAGAAAAGCGAGTTTTTATCCTTTGCAAACTTTTTCTAAAACCAAAGATTTGGATTTTAAAACAATTCCATTTTTTATTGATGCTGAAGATAAAGATGTTGAAAAAGTTTTGGTTGATTTGGCTTCAAAAATGTCCAATTATGTTGAAGTTGCCGATTTTGAAAAACGAAAATACATCCATCTTACTGCTGTTTTTGCGTGCAATTTTGTCAATCATCTTTTTGCACGTGCTAAAGAGATTTCGGATTCGCAGAAGATTCCTTTTGATTATTTTATGCCTTTAATAGAAGAAACTTTTGATAAGATTAAATCTGTAAATCCAAAAGATGCACAAACTGGACCAGCAGTTAGAAATGATAAACGAATTCTGGAACTTCACAAAGAACTTCTCAAAAATCCAGAACAATTGGCGATTTATAATGTTATGAATACGTCGATTAAAGAAATGTATAATTTGGATTAAAATTTTTTGTAACAAAATTCGGGAGGCGATACTAATTGGATATTACATTTAAAAACAATTCAAAATGAATATTAAAAAATTAGTTAGTCTCAGTTTTATCTTGTTGATGGGATTGCTTTCGGCGCAAGAAAATGCGAATCGTTTTTTCTACGAGTTAAGTTTTAAACCTAAAAAAGATTCCGCGAAAATAGATAAAGTGATGACGATTTTGGACATTACTAAGACGAAATCTCAATATGAAGATTTTACTGGTCCTGCACAAGATTCAATCTTAAAGGTGAAAGTTGAAGGCATGCAGAAGTCGGGAATCTTCGAAGATGTTACCAAAAGTATTAAGATGCCGAAGTTTTCTTATAAAATTCAAAAAGCTTATCCAGATATGAAGATTTTGGTGTCGGATATGATTAGTAACAGAAATGCTTTTGGCTATGAAGATCAAGTGAAATTCGATTGGAAAATCTCTAACGACAAGCAAAAGATTGGTGCATATAATACACAAAAAGCAACAACAGATTTTGGTGGAAGAAAATGGACAGCTTGGTTTAGTACAGATTTGCCTTTTCAAGATGGTCCTTACAAGTTTTATGGGTTGCCAGGTTTGATTGTTAAAATCGAAGATGCTGACAAGAATTATTCTTGGGAGCTAAAAGGAAATAAACAAATCAAAGATTGGAAGGAGCTAACTTATGGTGAAGAAATGCGTCGTACAATGGGTTACAACCCTAAAGTGACTGTGATTTCTAAAGACAAATTTGATGCGACAGCAAAAGTGTTTAGACAAGATCCATTCGGCGAATTTCGTCAATATATGACACCCGAAGCTATGAAAATGACTATGCCTGGTTCGCAGATGACAATGGGAGAATTTATTAAAAATCAAGAAAAGTTGGTTAAGGATTTCTTGGCTGCGAATGATAATCCAATCGAGATAACAGACGCACCTACTAAGAAGAAATAGTCTTAAAATATTGATAACATGATAAAAGTCGGGTGAAAGCTCGACTTTTCTGTTGTAAGGTGTTATTTAGATTTAATTAAAATAAGCTATCTTTGCAATTCTAAATCATTTGTTTTGACAAAAAAAATATCTGGTACATTATGTTGCTTTCCCAAAAATACGTTGGGGAAAATTAGTGGTTTTAATGATGAACTAAAGATGCCAACCAAAATTTTGGAAATGGGATTGTTGCCAGAAACAAGTTTTAAAATATTGTACCAAGCGCCTTTTGATGGGCCTTTGTATATAGAATATGGCGCCGAAAGAGCTCGTCTAGCTTTGCGCGTCGAAGAAGCAAGATTTATCGATGTAGAAGTGTTGTAATTATGGAGAATACTAAAGGTATTAGCAAAAAAGTATTGTTGGTCGGGAATCCTAATGTTGGGAAGTCGACCATTTTTAATTGGCTTTGTAACAAAAAACAAAAAACAGGTAATTACGCTGGTGTTACCGTTGCAAGTCATTCTGGACAATACGAGTTTGAAGGAGAAAAAGTGGAAGTTGTTGACTTGCCTGGTTCCTATAGTATCTATCCTAGTTCCGAAGATGAAGCGATTTTTTCTAAATATTTGGTGGAAGAAAGATCGACTTATGAAGGTGTTATCTACATTGCTGATGCGACTAATCTAAGACGTAGCTTGTTGCTATTTCAGCAGATTCGCGATTATGGGATTCCAGCCATTATGGTCATTAACCAAATTGACGAAGCTGAAAAACGCGATATTTTTATTGATACTCAAAAACTTTCTGACTTATTAAAAGTAAAGGTTTTCACAACCAATGCTAAAAAGAATTTAGGTCTTGACGAAATAAAAAAGGCTGTTAAAAATGCTAGCTTTTCAACAACCGAAAAACTTAGTTTTGAAATTCCTGTAGAGCAGAAAGAAATCGTAACGCACATTTCGGATCAAACACATGAGGCTAATCAATATCGTGTTTGGACGCTTTTGGCAGCTAATAATTATATTGGCAAACTTAATAACATCAACGAGATTCTTAAAAAAGAAGATACGAGTTGTCATGTTCCGAAGCGTCTGCAAGTCCAAGAAACTATCCGTCGTTATCAATGGATTGATGGCATTTTAGAAGAAATTTTAGATAAAAAACCAGCTTTTAAAGAATTGCTTACCGAAAAGTTGGACAAGCTTTTGGTACACAAATTTTGGGGTTATATTTTCTTTTTCGTGATATTGCTTTTGGTGTTCCAAAGTGTATTTTTCATTGCGCAATATCCAATGACTTGGATCGAAGATGGCTTTAATTGGTTAACAGCTTGGGCTGCCGAAACTTTGCCTGCAGGTCCGCTTAATAGTCTTATTACAACAGGTATTATTCCTGGTGTTGGTGGGATTTTGGTTTTTGCACCGCAGATTGGGATCATGTTGTATTTCTTATATCTTCTCGAAGATTCGGGTTATATGGCGCGTGTCGTGTTTTTGATGGATAAATTTTTACGTCCTTTTGGATTAAACGGAAAAAGTATTGTGCCTTTGGTGTCTGGCGTTGCGTGTGCAATTCCCGCTATTATGTCCACAAGAAATATCGAAAATACGAAAGAAAGATTAATCACTATTTTGGCAACGCCGTTTATGACGTGCGCTGCGAGAATTCCTGTATATAGTATTTTGATAACTTTGGTTATTCCAAATAAAACGGTTTTCGGTATTAAATACCATGCTTTGGCGTTGATGGGAATGTATGTTCTTGGTTTTGTACTGGCGCTTTTAGCAGCTTTTGTGTCGAAATCTTTTATTAAATCTAAAACCAAAAGTTTCTTGGTAATGGATTTGCCAACGTACAAAATGCCACTTTGGGGTTATGATTTTAAATTGATGTTGGAGAAAGTTTGGGGATTTATCACAGGTGCGGGGAAAGTCATTTTCGCAGTGAGTGTTGTTCTTTGGGTTCTGAGTTATTTTGGACCAAAACAAGAACCTAGTCAATTTGTTGCAACCGAAGTCAAGTTGGAAGATTCTTATCTTGGAAAAGTTGGACATTTTATAGAACCTGCCATTCGACCTTTGGGTTACGATTGGAAAATGGGAATCGGCTTGTTGTCAAGTTTTGCAGCGAGAGAGGTTTTTGTTGGGACAATGTCAACTTTGTACAGTTTGGATAATGATGCGCCCGAAGGCAAATTGATTGATAAAATGCATCACGATACGTATCCGAATGGCGAGAAGGTTTTCACGCTAGCAACAGGGATTTCGTTGTTAATGTTCTATGCCTTTGCGATGCAGTGCTTCACAACCATTGCGGTAGTCTATCGAGAAACAGGAAGTTGGAAGTTGACGGCAACACAAGCCATTGCAATGTGCGTTTTGGCATACATTGTGTCACTTATTACGTATCAAATTTTAAAATAACTTTTAAAAATAAACAAAATGGACTCTATTGTATTTCAGTATATTGTGATTGCTGTTTTGGTTTTAGCACTAGGTTATGCACTTTTCAGAAATCTGAGAAACTCTTTCCGAAAATCTAAAAAAGGTGGTGGCTGCGATACCAATTGCGGATGCTCTTAACATAATATATTCTTAAAGTTTAAGAAATCTTTTTTGCGTAATTTTGCAATAATTTTAAATCTAAAATATAGCATGTCATTAATAAAAAGTATTTCTGGTATTCGTGGAACAATTGGTGGACAAGTCAATGATAACTTGACGCCTTTGGATATCGTAAAGTTTGCTTCGGCATTCGGAACTTGGCTTCAAAACACTAAAAGCAAAAAAAATCTAAAACTTGTCATTGGTCGTGATGCTCGTATTTCTGGGCAGATGTTGTCGTCTTTGGTAACAGCGACATTGCAGGGTTTGGGTATTGATGTTGTCGACTTAGGCTTGTCAACAACGCCGACGGTTGAAGTAATGGTGCCAGAATTAAACGCGGATGGCGGAATTATCTTAACGGCTTCTCACAATCCTAAACAATGGAATGCGCTAAAACTTCTTAACGAAAAAGGAGAATTCATCAATGCTGAGGAAGGTTCAAAAGTTTTAGAACTTGCCGAAAATGAAGATTTCAATTATGCTGAAGTTGATGATTTGGGAAATTACGAAGTAAACACAGAGGCGTTCGATATTCATATTCATAAGATTTTGGATTTGCCAATGGTTGATGCAGAAGCGATTAAAGCTAAGCATTTCAAAGTTGTTTTGGATGCTGTTAATTCTACTGGAGGTTTAGCAATTCCAATGTTATTAGAAAAGCTTGGTTGTGAAGTTGTAAAACTTTATTGCGAGCCAAATGGTCACTTTCCACACAATCCAGAACCTTTGAAGGAACATCTTGGTGATATTTGCGAATTGATGATTAAAGAAAAAGCCGATGTTGGTGTTGTCGTTGATCCAGATGTTGACAGATTGGCTTTAATCGACGAAAAAGGCGAAATGTTCGGTGAAGAATATACCTTGGTTGCTGTTGCAGATTATCTTTTAAAACATAAAAAAGGCGCAGCGATTTCTAACTTGTCATCGAGTAGAGCGCTTCGTGATGTGGCGAAAAGTCACGGTTCAGAATATTTTGCAAGTGCAGTGGGAGAGGTTAACGTGGTTAACTTAATGAAGGAAAAAGATGCGGTTATCGGTGGCGAAGGTAATGGCGGAATTATCTATCCAGATTTACATTACGGAAGAGATTCTTTAGTTGGTGTTGCCTTGTTTTTAACACATTTAGCAAAAGAGAACAAAACGGTTTCTGAGCTTAGAGCAACTTATCCAGCATATTTTATGGGTAAAAAGAAAATCGAATTGACACCAGAAATTAATGTTGATGAGCTTTTAACTAAAATGCAAAAAGAGTATCAAAATGAAGAGGTTTCGACGGTTGATGGTGTTAAAATAGATTTTGCTGAAAACTGGGTTCACCTTAGAAAGTCAAACACAGAGCCAATTATCAGAATTTATACAGAAGCTAAATCGCAAGAAGAAGCTGACAAATTAGGTGATGATATCATCGCCAAAATTAAAAGTTTGATTTAATATTTTTTTATTAAATTTAAATATCATTAATTAAAGTCTATCGAAGTTTGTAAAGCTTTTTTCTCAGTTCGATAGTACGTTTATAAATATATTGGAAGAATTTTTTGAAAACGAACTTGCTAGAAAGTTCGAAGACATGATTGAAAATAATGAAGAACTTTACTTCGACACCGAAGAATACGAGGATATCATTATTTATTATTTGGAACTTGGCGACATTTCTTATGCAGAATTGGCAACAAAATATGCGTTGAAACTCCATCCAACTTCAATCGAATTAAAAACAAAACAACTAGAGGTTTTCCTTGAGTTAGAGCGTTATACAAAGGCTAAAGAACTTATCGACGAGTTAAAGCCATCTTGTATGGAAATGACAGACTTTTTGGTATGTTGTGCTAAATATTATTCTAATCTTGGGAATCCAAAACGCTCTATAGAATATTGCGAAAAAGCTTTGGAGTTGGAAGAAGAAGAAAACTTCTTGCACAACTTTATCGCTGACGAATATGTTAATCTAGATGATCCTTTCAATGCTTTGAAACATTATTCTAAAGCTTTGCAATACGATCCTCAAGACGAATATTCTTTGGAAAATGCGATGGCTTGCTATACGAAGCTTAATCGCTTCCAAGAAGCTTTAGGGTTTATCAACCAATATTTGGACAAGTATCCGTTTTCGGAAATGGCTTGGTTTGAGTATGGGCAATTGCATTTTAACAAAAAGAATTACCTAGAAGCCATCAAAGGTTTTGATTATCTTTTAGCGATTAATCCAAATTCGGTTGGTGTCTATGCTAACAAAGCCGCTTGTTATGAGGCTTTGGGAGATTGGGCACGCGCAATCGAAGTTTATGAAGAAATGTTGGAACTGGAGTATACGAAGGCTTTCACATTTTATAAAATTGGACTTTGTTACAAAGAAAACAAAATGCCGATTCAGGCTTTGGCTTATTTTCAAAAATCATTGATAGAAGATCCACAGTTTTATTTGTCGATGATGGAGCAGTCATATATCTACGAGGATATGGGCAAGTTAAAAGAAGCTTTGCACTTTGCTAAAGAAAGTGTTTTATTAAACGAGAATAACATCGAATATCAAAAACGTTTGGCTTTCCTTTATATTGAATCTGGTAAGTTTGAAGAGAGTTTGGCTTGTTTTAAAAAGTTGATTTCTGTAGAACCATCTAGATTTTATAATTGGTATGCGTATTCTGAAGTTTTGATGTTGATTGGCGAGTACGAAGATGCTTTAGCAGTTTTAGAAAAAGCAATTCAGTTGCATAACCGCGCAGAATTGCATTATCAAAAAAGCAATTGCTATTTCCATCTTAATTTGGTTAAAGAAGGCAATGAAGCACTGAAACAAGCTTTAGAAATGGATCCTGAAATCTCTGAAGATATGGGACAAAAATATCCATTCATAAAAGAAGCGGTTAAAAAAGTGAAAACCAAAAAGAAATAAAACTAAGACTTAGTTTTAGCAATAAAATCTTATTCGAAACAAAAAATCATCTCAATCCGAGATGATTTTTTTTGTGGGTTTGCTTCGTAAAAATATTAAACCTGCTAATATTAATACCGCGCCACCATATTGTATCCAAGTCAAACGCTCGCCATCTAGTAAACCCCAAATAACCGCCACAATTGGCATTATTAATGTTGTGGTTGATGCGAATAACGGATTTGAAATATGTAAGAGTTTATAGTTAATCATCATCGCTAATCCAGTTCCGAAAATCGAAAGAGTTCCAACGTACAAAAAACCGCTCCAAGGGATTTCAGCACCAGAATTTAGTTTTGTGAAAAAACCAGAGAAGATTAAAGTTAAAAATGACGGCAGTAACAATACAATCGAAAATACAAATGCCGAAAGTATTTTGGGTTCGATATGATGAAGTTTTGCTTTTACAGTAGTTGTGCTCACAGCATACATCAATGTTGCTAAAAGAAGCAAAAGGATAGGGTAGAGCTTAAATTCGCCAAAGTTTAAATTTCCAAACGCTAAGATGCATGCGCCTGTAAAGCTTATCAGGATTCCGTAAAGTTGTGTTTTGGTTGTTGCAATTCCCCAAGCCAAACTGCCGATAATAATCACGAAAATAGGCATCATAGAGTTGATGATTCCTGCAATACTACTACTTACATGTTCTTCCGCCAAGGGAAATAGAAACATCGGGAAAAAGTTGCCGCATAAAGCTGCCAAGATTAACCATTTCAGGTGTTCTTTTGGAAATTTTTTGATTTCTTTAATCGCTAATGGTAGCAAAACTAAACCTGAAATCAAAACGCGCAAGCCGCCAACTTGATAAGGTGTAAAGTAGATTAGAGATTTTTTTATTAAAATAAATGAAGATCCCCAAATTAGTGACAAAACAATGAGGAGAATCCATTTTAGCTTTTCGTTAGACATTTGACGATTGGTATAGAATTGTTAAATACTCTCTTTTTGAAATCATTTTGGCTCCCAAACTTTCCAGATGTTCGCTGTGAACTTGGCAATCGATAACATCAAAATCTTCCGTATGGGACTGGCAAAAATTAATAAAACCAGCCTTGGAAGCGTTGCTAACTTTCGAGAACATACTTTCGCCGCAAAAGACACGACCGATTTTAATGCCATAAAATCCACCAACCAATTCTTCGTTTTGCCAAACTTCAATGCTGTGGGCGATGCCTTTTTTGTGGAGTTCAACAAGAGAATTCAAAAGACTATCATTGAGCCAAGTGCCATCTTGGTCTGGTCTGTAAGTCGTTTGGCAAGCTCTAATGACCGCTTCGAAGTTTTTATTTTCGCTAAAACTAAAAACATTTCGGTTCAGGATCTTTGACATCGACTTCGAAATTTTTACTTCTTTAGGAAACAAAACAAATCTCGGATCTGGACACCACCATAATATATCTGTGTCTTCATTGTACCAAGGAAAAATTCCCAATTCGTAAGCGAAACACAATCGTTCTGGACGTAGATCGCCGCCAATCGCCATAATGCCTTGGTCGGGATCGTACATCATAGGATCCGGAAATGTTATATCGTTGGGGTCTAGTCTGATCATTGGGATAAAAAAATCCCACTAATAAGCAGGATTTATTTTTATTGTTTTCTTATGGTTTAGAAAGGAAGATCATCTTCTTCATCTTCGAAAACATTTGTGTTTTGCGCAGTGCTACTTGGCGCACCAGATGCGGCAGTTGGTTCGTTAGCACTTCCTTCTTCCATTTTCTCGAGTCTCCAACCATTGATAGAGTTAAAATATTTAACCTCTCCTTGTGGTGAAGTCCACTCACGACCACGAATGTTGATAGAAACTTTCACTTTGTCACCAACATTGTAGGCATTAAGCAAATCTACTTTTTCAGAAAGAAATTCGATGTTAATTGGCTGTGGATACTGCTCCTCAGTTAATAATACCATTTCTTTTTTCTGAAAACCACTTGCAAATGTCTGTAAATCAGAAAGCTTTTTAATCGTGCCTTGTAACTCCATGTTAAAATAAATTTATGTGGGTAAAGGTAATAAAAACGAAAATAGATTAAAAATTTTTGGGTCTAAAAAAGAGGTGGAAAAAAAATATAAAAAAGTTTTAAAAAATATTTGGTTGGTAAAGTAAAAAGGTTCTATATTTGCAACCACAAAACAACAGGTAAGAAGTTCTTTAAATAAAGCGGATGTGGTGTAATTGGTAGCCACGCCAGACTTAGGATCTGGTGCTTCACGGCGTGGGGGTTCGAGTCCCTTCATCCGCACTATGCGAAAATAGCTCAGCTGGTAGAGCACAACCTTGCCAAGGTTGGGGTCGCGGGTTCGAATCCCGTTTTTCGCTCACACCATGCCCTGGTGGTGGAACTGGTAGACACGCAGGACTTAAAATCCTGTGCCTCTTTTGGCGTACGGGTTCAAGTCCCGTCTGGGGTACATTAAGCCGCTGTTAATCGTTTGATTTTCAGCGGTTTATTCTTTTTAATGGAGCGTTTGTCCCGAAAATGTTCCTAAATTTCAATTTGGAAATAAAAATCCGACCTCATCAGTCGGACTTTTACAAGTTATATTTCTGAATTTATTTGCCCCCTTTAATAATTGGTGTTAATTCCTCTTTGAATTTATCAAATTCCTCTTTGTTAATAATTTCCAAATCCAACTCCTCTTTTTTCTTTTTCAATAATTCCACAGCCTCCTCGCGAGTTAATGGTCTCGTATTATGTAACGGTTTAATTTCGCCTTTTGTAATTGCATTATCAACCATCGTAACAGTTATGTAATTATCCAAAACTGTAAAATCGGTATTTGGTAAAGGTTTGACATAGAAGAAAACATAATTTTCAAGTCCCATACTTCCTTTGTTGAATTGGATTTTTTCAATCGTTATCTTGTAGTCTTTGTATTGTTCCTCAATGTAACGCATACCTTTCAACAATACTCCCGCAGGTTTTCCGTAAAACAAGTACTCAAAATGCCTTTTCTTACTAAACGCAGAATGTCCCTCGCCTGTAGGCGCGCCTAATATTAGTGTGTCGCCTACTTTGTAAGTGTTTTTGTCGGATGCGATATAATGTTTTATATCCATTCCTGTTTTGAAGTTTTTACCCTCCTCTTTACTAATCATTTTTGAGTATTGAAGCGTATCAATTTCAGATAGTTTTTGCGCAAAAGATGAAGTACACACACCCATCAAAGTTGCAATAAAATAAATTTTTGTTTTCATAGTTTATTTTTCAATTGAATATAATTTTTACAAATTAAAACATTTGGCAGGATATATTTTTACGGAAAACCGTAAACTTAAAGACCTTTCAAAGTTTCTGCCGTCTTTACATCTTGTTTTTGTTTGATTTCTTTCTCAATCACTTCACTTTTTACACGAACCTCCTCACTCGTTTTTTTATCATAAATACTAAAAAATGAAAGTATATTGGCTTTACATTTACTATCGTGAAATTTATACATAATAGTATATGCGTTAATATTATCATCCCGAAAAGCCGTTATATACGACCCCTCTGTTCGTTTGATTTCGCCATACACCGTGGAACATTTGATTTCCTTTTCATCCACCTTTGGTACACTTTGATATTTTAATTTTAATTTATCCGTCAATGGGAGAATATTATCTGTATATATCTCATAAAGAACTCCGTTATAAAATTTCAATCTCACTTGTTTAATTGTAAAATCTGCCACATCGTATTTACTTAATATAAATACCTGTGCATTGTCAATTAATGGATAATTACTAACTATTTTATCTTGTTTTTTGAGTTCAAAAATTTTTTTGGATGATGTGGAGGCGTAGCTACTAAAATTACAAGTTTGTGGAACATCGCAAACCTGTAATGTATAATCTTCATTTTTAAGACTATCAATAATTGCGACTTTGGTTTTGTTGATTTTAAAAATACCGATTCCATCGATATTACTTTGGGCGAAAATTTGTCCGAATAGGAAAAGGATAAAGAATAAAAATGTTTTTTTCATTTTTGAAATGTTTTTAATCCTGCCAGCCCCAAAGAGGATATTAATATATAAAAAGAGCGCGGAACTGAAGCCATAAGGTCAAGAGGTACCGCGAAGAACCCAACATCCAAAATGACTCAGCCCGCGCCGTATAAGGCACGGGCATAAGTCTATCATAAATGGATGTTTGAGAAAATTCGCGGTTTTCTTGAACCAATATAATAGCTTACGCCTTGTTTACGTTAAAATATTGTGTCAAATTTAATGTTTTTGAGTGAATTAATATGGAAATAAAAAACCGCCCCTTTTATGTGAAAAAGGACGGTCAAAAAATAACCTTTGCAATGGTCAAATAGTTTAGTTTTTACGCTTTTGGCTCAATATCAAATCGGTTTTAGTTTCTCATATCCGATATACTTTATTTCCTTATTCGGGTTTTCCCGTTCGGTCTTTTTCATAAACTCATCCCGCTTTTTTATTTCGTCGGGTGTGAGGTCTCCCGAAATTGGCGAACCATTGTAAACCACAATCAAATAATTATCCATTGAACTGCCGATAATTTTACTTTGGATTTCCAACGCCTCGTCTTTGTCGCCTCGCAATATTGCTTTGATAAATTCCCTTTTATTCATCGTTTCCGTTGTTAAGTTTGTCGATTACCTTATCCGCCAATTTCCCGATTTCAATATCGTTCATTTTTAGTATTAACTTCATATCGTCGTTATACGCTCCCAAATATTTCAATAACATATCCATTGCGCGCAAACGTACCGTTTCGCTTTTGCCGCTTGTGGCAATTCCTTTAACGAGGTTTACAACTTCTATAACGCTCATTTCCGCATTTTCGAGAGCTTCATTTTGTATTTTACTAATTTCTTTGACGATTTCAGCATTTTTCAACAATCTTTGCCCTGTACTATACGCGCTACGGTCGGAATAACCCGCCTTTTTAGCCGCTTCCGTTGCGTTTCCGCTTCGTGAGTATTCTGATATAAATATTTTACGTTTGTGGTTCATTTCCCTTTATTTGGTCAATAAATCGTCGATTTTATCCAACAGGTTAACGGATTCGTCCGCCAACTTCGTTTTTAGTTCGTTTTCGGCATCCTTTGCCGCCTGTGGATTTACTTCGTCCTCAAACTTGTAAACGGCGTTTAATCTTTCTTCGACGGTCAAATCCTTGTTTAACATCGTTTGGATTAATTCCTTTTCCTCGTCGGGTCTTTTTTCCCACGCGTCCGCTAATTTTTTACGTTGTTCAAGTGGTAAATTTCGATTCGTAACCGCTTCCAAATATTCATCCTCCGACATATTCCAAACTTTCAACTCCAACGGGGTTGCGGGTTCCCCGACCGCGCCCGAATAATATTCCGCCTTGTAACTTTCGATAAGTTGCCAAACGTTACCGCAGGAACTATTGCGGGCGGAACTCGTCAATAATACCGTTTCGGGTTCGAGGTATGCGCCGCTTTGTGCTTTGGTCAGTTCAATATCGGGAAACAAACGCAGGGTATTTTCAAATAGTTCATTTACTTTTTTCGGAACCATTCCCCCAAATTGGCGTTTAATTTCTGCGCGCATAATTTCCCGCACATTTTCGGCGGCTTCATTGTCCAAGACAATCGTTGTTTTTGTACTCATTTTTTTAGTGATTTTAGGTTAATATTTATTTGTGTTAAAGATTGACGTTTCCGAACCATATTTGAAGTTCCAAAACGTCAACTCTTCGTTATTTTTATTATCGTCCAAAACGTCAACTCTTTGAACGATATTTTTTAGTGAGTTTTCCGACAATATTTTTACCGTATTTTGGAAATTTTCGCCACCGTATTTTGTGATGAGGTTTGTAAATTTCTTTTTGGTGTTTAATTTATTTGACCTGCTTAACTCATTCCAAAAATCCTTATTTCGATATTTGGAAAGTGCCAATTTTTGACGGGTGGTTAACTTTGTTTCGTCGATACTTTTATCATCAAATAAAACCTCATCAAAAACGCTGTTAAGGTCTTTTATCATTTCCGCCGCGTTCGCCGTCGTAATGTCGCCAATTGTACCAATTCTGAGTTTTTTAAGGTGTTGGCTGTCTTTTATTTTCTTTTCAATCCTCAAAACATTGCTTTTCAAACTATACTGTTTGCCTTTGTTGTACATTTTCAAATCATATTCTTTTTGATAACATACCTTTCCGATTTTTTCGTAATTACCCATACCCTCAAAAGGTTTGTATTTGAAACAAATAAGGCGATTTATAAACAAATCGGGGTCAAAGGGCGGGCAAACATTCAAACCGTATTCAATCTGAAGTATTTTCGCCTCGTTTGGGTCGGCTCCCAACTTTTCAAACAAATACTCAAAGGCGTTTCGCATTTCCTCAATGGTAAAAATTGAATGATTTTGACCGTGCCAAAACTTATGAATGCTACCCTGCACCCATACGCGCCCCGAACGGAATATTTTAACCGATATTGAACAATCGGAGACATCGTGAATACGCAAATACGCAATTTCATAGGTTCCCAATATTTCGCCCGTTTTCATATTCACGGGCTTAATAAAGTCAAATTTCGCTCTTAATTCGTCTGCGGGTCGGTTCATCAATTCAATTTTAAACCAATCAATCATTTGGGTACTTTTAGCCCTTAATAATGGGTTTTGTTATTGGTTACGGTTGTCAATATTTCGGCGTGCTTATACCGTACGCGGTTCCCGATACGATACGCGGAAATAATCCCCTTTTTTGTCCAATCGTAAATCGTCGGTAGGGTAACGCCTAACATTTGCGCGGCTTCACTTCGCGTAATTAATTTGTCGTCGTTTGCGGCTTGTGGTTCGGGGCGGCTTTGCCCGCTTAATACGCTTGTGAGATTGTCCAATTTTTCCGCGAGGTCGGCAATGTTTACGCCATTTACCTCAATTTTTACTGTATTCATTTATTTAAAATTTTATTTGTTATCACTTTGTCAAAAACAATAAGGCAAAAGTAAATTGAACAAAACATTTAAAACACTGATATACAATAAAATAACCCAACATTATTTAAAATGTTGGGTTGGGTTGGGTAAAAAGATTTTTTTAACTAAAACTTATGTTTAGGCGGGCGGCTTAATAACTCATTCAATTCTTTATCAATATCACTTCCATTTTTAAACCCTATAAATATTATTTCCAAATCCCTGTCAATCTTTGTTCCGTTACTTTTCCCGTCATTCAAAGCCCTTTTAAATTGGTCGGCTGTAACATATTCGGTATTATGTTTAAAGGCATTTAGTAAACTCAATTTTGTTTGCCATTGCTTTTCAAAAACACCAATTATACTTAATGCTTCAAAAAATTTTGATAATCCATTTAACGCAATTCCATTTTTAACAATAATTGGCGTTGTAAGCGTTTCCAAGTTTAATATTTGTTTCCATTGGTCGGAAGTGGAATTTTCAAAAAGCAAAGTATTTACATCTTTCAAAATCAATTCAATTTTTTTCAAAGCATTTTCAATATTGTTATTGTATGCCAAAATGCGATTTTCGCCGCTTTTTTTAGTGCGCCCTCCCGTTGGGTTACCTTTGGCTCTTTCACGCTCTAAACGGCTTAAAAAGCGGTTTGTTTTATTTTGTAAGGATTCCATTGTAGCAATTAAATAATTGCCGTTTTCCATAATTACTACATTGTCGGGGCGGTATGCAATTTCAATTTTTGATTCATCAATAAAATCCTGCGCCTTTTCCTTTTGCTCCAAAAGAAAATTTTCGTTTGCGGAACGGGTGTTTATTTCGTTTAGCCAATCCAAATAAAATTTTTCGCACGCTTTGCGAAATACTCCCACGTCGTGAATTTCAATTAATAATTTAACTTTTTCGGGATTAAACAAACTTTCAGACGGTTCCCAATTATTATTCTCATTCAATCGTTCAATGTGTTTTTTGAGTATTTCGGGGTTTTCATCATAATACTTTTGTAGGTTATCAATCCGCTGCCCGTTTTTATCCGTCAAAAAATATTCGCTTTCCATTTGATTAAATTACTTTTAAATTAAACTCCAGTCCATTTTCCGCCGCTTTCCTTTTGTAAAAGTTCCGCAATACATCAGCGTTTTCCGCCGCCGTTTTCTTTATGTAGGTCAAAAATTGCGTTTCGGTTGCGTGTCCCGTTATTGCCATAATTACAGGGGTTGGTATTTGCCCGTACAAATTCGTCGCAAACGAACGGCGGCAAATATGCGAGGTCATCAACTCATATTTTGGGAACGTTCCCGATACTTTGCGAAATAGTTTTTTAACGCCTTTGGCTTTGGCTTCGTCCTCATTGATGCAATCCATTTTCGCCCCGTGTACCATTTCCGTAAATCCGACCTTTTCGCCGATTTCCTTTAGGTATTCATTAAACTTTTGCTCACTAATCGAACGCGGCAATTTTCCGCCGTTTTTAATCAATGTACGTTCGATTTGTTCGTTAATAGGTATTTCGGCAATTTTGCCCGTTTTCTGTGCCTTTATGCGTATCGTATCGGCTTTGATATGCGATAAGTCCAAACGCATAAAATCCGACACCCTAAGCCCTGTATTTAACCCAATTACAAACAAGTCCCTTGCATTGTCCAGATACGGGGTTCCGCTAAAGTCATAATTGAATATTTTTTGAATTTCGGCGGTGGTCAAATAAATATCCTCTGCGGATTCCCCAATACTCATAAACTCGCTGTTTTTGTAATGGTTTGATATTGGTAAACCCTCCAAATCAATTTGACCACAAAAGAATTTTATTTTTTTGATATAGGTTCCGATTGTATTGGTACTATGTTTTAGGGTATTTCTGCAAAAGTCCACAAAGTCAAAGTAAAAAGTCATTGTAATATCCTCAAACCTCAAACGCTTTCCCCTGTCGGTTTCATATTGGGTTAGGGTGTTTAATGTAGTGGTGTACTTTTTTAGAGTGCTTTGGCTTATCGGTTTGCCTTTGTATAATCTTTTTGGAGCGGTTTCGATAAATACCTTAATCCAATCAATGAAATATGTTAATTCGGGCTTACTTTCGTCCACACGGTTAAAAAATTTATCGACTTTGGTTTTTAACCAATCATTTGAAATTGATTTTTCGCTATTGTAGTCAAGATTAAAATTTTCGATAACATTTTTTTTCAATTCCAAAAGTTTCGAGTTTATAAAATCTTTGTCTAATGCTTCGACTTTGTTTTTTACTTTCTCGTTTCTGTTATCCCAATAATCAAATTTAATTTGCAAACCTGTCGAGGTTGTAAAATCATACTTTTTACTCTCCCAAAGTCTGACATAAATTTTTGAATATGGATTTTTTCGTTTTTTGATAAAAAATAGCACTTTCATTGACTACAAATATTTATGCTAAATTAATTAAATCCCGAATATGTCCCGAAAAAAAGTTTATTTATTTTTATTTGGCTTTATTTTTCTTTATTCTTAAAATGCTGTGAATAGGGCATTAAAGCCGATTAATAGTAAAGATAATAATGTTTTAAGATTGGTGGGTTTGCCTACCGTCTGGGGTACATAAGAAGACTGATAATCATCGATTATCAGTCTTTTTTGTTTTGTCGCTGTTTTTGTGACTCTATCTCTGCAGGGTTTTAGCATTGCTATGTAGTCTTTTTCGTTGCCTTTTTATCGATCTACGATTTCGAAATTGGCATTTGCATTCACCTTATTTTTATTTAATATTTCAATACGATCTTTAATAGAGTATAATTTAAAGAAACTTTTATATTAATTTCAATAAATGCGAAGATGTCTTTTTTTGAAAACTTTAAATACAATAGGACTGGCTTCTCTGTTTGCTTTTTTTTGGGTACTTTATCTAATTTTAGATCTGCTACTAAACACTTTTTTAAACGAAATGGAGTTGAATTCTTTTGAAATCATGTAAGTATTTTGTTTTCATCGATGTGGTTATAGTGTTAAGTCCTCTAAGCCTAATATTACAGCAGTGAAATTGGCTTGCAACAAACATTTTCGATCGCAGTTTTGATAATTTTTATCGGGTTATAAGTTTTAGTTAATACTTAAACCAACTGCTAAAAATGAATTTGTGTGCTTTAGATATATAAATGAGTTTTTTTTATTTAAAGGTATTAACAATATCTCGTACTTCATATCAATAAGACAAAAAACAGGCTCCGAAAACTCAGAGCCTGTTTCATTAGATATTAAATTTCAAAATTATGGTTTCCAAAAACTCCAAACTGTACCATTGTACACGCAAAGTTGTTTGGTTACCGTATCATAAACAATCGTTCCGGGTTCTGGTTTAACAATGGTAAGATGAGGGCTTGCTACCTTTGGCAAAACCATTGCCTTGTCGGTATCAGCAAGAACCAAAATACCTGGCGTAGTATCCGTTGTTGGATTTCCTCCGATTTGAGTTTTCGCACTTGCTCTTTCTGTTAAGCCGTTCTGAAGCGATGTATCAACAGCTCCGTCTGTATTTACCGATAAGTCGAACCAATTTCCTGATCTTCGGTATTTCACTTTTTTATCATCGCTATCATAGATGATTGTTCCATCTACAGCACCGGCAACGTCAGCTTGTTTCGTAACCCACGGCAACACCATCGCTTTTACATTATCTGCACCATCATAAAACTCTAGAGAAACGGATGAATTGCTAATGCTAGTCTTGCCTATTGCCACCTGTGCAAAGGCACAGGTTACAACAAGACTAAATAAGGATATGAATAGTTTCTTCATAATGTTCTTTAATATTTTTTGATTAATCTGGACAAGCAGGAGTGGTGTAACAACTCCAAATTGTTCCGTTATAAATTTTCAAGCAATTGTTCGTAGTATCATATACCATCATTCCTTCTACGAAGTTAGCCGTCGCGATACCTACCGGATTTCCAGCGGATGTAAATGCTACTCTGTTCACCACAAAACCTTTGGTTTTAGCTTCTAGAACTGTCCATGCGCCGTTTCTTACCATTGGCCAATTTCCATTTGTAGAACCAGCTCTTCCTAAAGCAGTAATACCATGGTTGGTTGGAGATGTTGTACCTGTTAAAACTCCTGGTTTATAGCAACTTGTTAGAACATTTGAACCATTAGAACTTGAACAAATACAATTGTTTGATTGCTCAATAATAGCATAATACATTCCTGTTGCACAGCTTGCCCCTGCAATTGGTGTGAACGAATAATTCTGCGTTGATGTAGAATTTGCTGCTACTGCAGAAATTGTAGCCGTTCCAAACAAGGTATTCGTTGGATTTCCTGCTGCATCTCTACAATAGAAATTAACTTTAATATCTCCTGAAGTTGCAAATGCTGTTGTATTATTCAATGTTATTGATCCACTAAAGTTTGTTCCTGCCAATGATCCATTAATAGATGAAATCGCATAAACTGGTTTGTTAATTGTGAAGTCGAATTCATACGTTCCTGTAAGAATAGTTACATCTGTACAAGTTCCGCCTGGCGCACTTGGACAAGAAATACTTCCCGCTTTGTCAAATCCTGTAATTTTTATTTGATGTGCTCCGCAAGTGATTTGAGGCTGAGCTTCAATATTGCCTATCAAAAAAACAAAATAAATGAAAGTCTAGATCACCTTAAGTTAGCACTTCCATATCTTGAAACTACTACAAATTCCGCGTTATATGAAGCATACAATCTTCTTTCAATCGTTTATAAACTAAAAGGAGATAATGTAAAGTCGCAAGAATATAGAAACAAATACAACAAAGTAAGAACCTTTTTGACGCAAGAAGAGCTCACTAATGTAAACACATCCATAAAGACAATTGAAGATAAGCGACTTGAATTGCAAAAAAAGTCAAGACTTCAAAATACATATATTATTATAACCGGATTAATAATTATTGGAGGTATTTTGTTCTATTATTTTAGACAAAGAAAGGTTTCTAAAAATCAGAAGAAGAGTTATGAAGCTATCATTAAAAAATTAACTGATGAAAAAGCTCAACTAGAAAATAACGCTTTTAAGATTGACTCCGAAAAAGAAGAAGATTTTGTTGAGATCGAAAATCAAGAAATTGAAAAAGAGGAAGTGCTTGTGAAAAAGCAGACAATCTCTAACGAATTGGAAACTATTATTTTGCAGAAGCTTTGCCGATTTGAACGGGGGAATAAATATACAAACCCTTCAATATCTCTTGCGTCGCTCGCTGGTTTATTGGGGACCAATACGCAATATCTTTCCGAAATCATCAACAAACATAAAGGCAAAAATTTCAATGCCTATATCAATGAATTAAGAATTAATAATATTATTAAACGACTAGTAGAAGATAAGAGGCTTGCGAATTATAAAATATCATCTTTAGCGGAAGAAGCCGGATTTTCTTCTCATAGTCTTTTTTCGAAAGTCTTTAAACAAGTTGCAAATATGTCTCCCTCAGAATTTGTCCAGATGCATCAAAATCAAAATCCCAAGTCTTAGAGGTCGTATAATCGTCTTAAAATAGTTATGAGAAAAATTTTTAGAAGTGTAAAAGCTTTTTTATTTCAAGATAAAAAAAGCCCTCATCCGAGGGCTTTATAACTTGATAGATTCAAAAAATTACTTTTTAGATTCTTCAACAGAAACTTTTCTGAATTCTTTGAATAGTTTTGTTAATTCTAAAGCTGATTTTCTAGCTCTTGCTCCTGCAGCTTTGTTTCCTTTTTCTTCTTGTAAGCTAGCATCAGTTTTGAAAGCTTCGATTTCTACATTGATCTTTTCAATAAGTTCTTTCATTGTAAATTATTTTAATTTGAGCGTCAAATATAAAATTTTGTTTTAATGTTCCCAATTTTTTTTCAATAAAAATGATGCTGTAAGGCTTTATTTATGGGATTTTTAACTTTTTGACTGCGATTTTGGCGACTTTGGATATTCAATTCTTTGGTTTTTGCTATCTTTTGTAAATAAAAGTCGTTTTCCAAGTCTTTTTATTTTGTCGAATTCTTACAAGAAAAGTCAAAAAAACTCCAGATTGTGCATCTGGAGCTGTGTATGTTTAATGTGAATTTTACTTCAATAAAGCATTAAAGGTATCACCTTGGCGAATATCGCCTGTGTTGTAACCTTTCATAAACCATTCTACACGTTGGGCAGAAGAGCCGTGTGTGAAGGCTTCTTGATTAACTGTTCCTGTGGCTCTTTTTTGGATGTTGTCATCACCAACGGCAGCCGCTGCACTAACAGCAGATTCGATGTCACCAGGTTCTAGGATATGCTCGCGGGAATCGGTTTGTTTTGCCCAAACGCCAGCGTAGAAATCTGCTTGTAATTCTGTTGCAACCGAAACACGATTAAGGTCCGCTTCCGAATAGCGTCCGCTTCGTCGCAGTTGGTCGACCTTTTGGGTTGTTCCGAGGAGGGTTTGGACATGATGACCAACTTCGTGCGCCATAACATAAGCAATCGAAAATTCGGTTACTTTGGCGCCAAAACGTTGTTGTAGTTCTTTGAAGAAACTCATGTCCATATAGACGGTTTCGTCAGCAGGACAATAGAATGGTCCCATTGCAGATTCTGCCGTACCACATCCGGATTGTGTGGTGTTCTCAAAAAGTACAACGTGGGGTTTTCTATAAGTCATTCCGTTTTGTTGGAAGATTTGTGTCCATGTTTTTTCGGTTTCGCCGGTTACCATTTTCACAAACTCACGAACTTGAAGTTCTTGTTGTGTAAGGTCGCGTTTTTCGGTTTGTGGTGCCGAGTTAACCGCTGTTCCTAATATTGCTGAGGGGTCGCCTCCTAAGAAGAAAACTATGGCAGCAATAATTAATGTGCCCAGTCCGCCGCCAACAAGCAGTCCGCCACCGCCACCAGTGCCTCTGCGGTCGTCGACCATGTCGCTTCTATCGTTAGTCCATTTCATAATTTGAAAATTTATGTGATAAAATTACAAAAAAAATGTAGGTAAAAAACCTACATTGTATTTTATTGTTAGAATGCCGAAATTCTTCTATTATAGCCCCGATGGAAGCATTTGTTTGAGCTCGTTGTAAAGCTTTGGAAATGCCTTGGCTACTACAGCGAGTGCGGACAGCGGGACCAATAGTCCATAGAATGACAAATGGTCTTGCTCCTAAAATTATACTTTGTTGTTAAACTGTATCATTTTGATGGCTGTAACAGCTGCTTCAATACCTTTGTTGCCCAATGCACCGCCACTTCTAGCAATAGATTGCTCTTTGGTGTCGTCCGTCAAAACGCAGAAAATCGTTGGGGTTTTGGTAAGGACGTTGCAGTCTTTGATACCGTGCGCCACCGCCGAACAAACGTAGTCGAAGTGAGGCGTCTCACCGCGTATAACGCAGCCAATCGCGATAACCGCCGCAAAACGGTTGGATTTGCACATTTGCATCGCTGCAAAGCTAAGCTCGAAAGCGCCCGGAACGTAGAATACCTTGATGTGCTCTTTGCGAATGCCTTCTTTTTGAAGTACTTCTATTGCGCCATCGCGCATGTTGAAAGTCACGAAATCATTCCACTCCGAAACAACAATGCCGATTGAATATTCATCGGCATTGGATAGGCTGAGTGGCTTGTAATCTGAAAGATTAACCGTTGCCATGTTTTAGTAATATTTAGTCATTTCAATATAAGCATCAGATTGACCGTTGTCGTAATCTTGATACTTCTCATCGATTGTTGCAAAGTATTTTTTAGCTTCTGCTTTTTTGTTAAGCGCTAAAGCCAAAACACCTGCTTTTTTTGTAAAATAATAGGCAGTGAAAGCATCTTTAGAAGCTGATACTGCTTTGTCCATGTTGCTAAGAGCATCGTCAGCTCTGTTAAGGTTAGAAGAGCAATCTGCCATCGCACCATACTTCATCGCCATTAAAGTCTTATTGTCGCTGCTGAACTTGTCCAACATGTCATAAGCTTTTTGGAAGTTTCCTTTTTTGAACTCAATCAGACCAGCGTTATAAGCAGCAAGCTTACCAGCGTCTGTTGCAGAATATTCGTTATAAGTACCTACAAAGCCTGGGTTAGCAGCGCTTTTTCCTCCTAAAGCTAAGTCGTTGTCACCTTTTGTAAGGTTAGCTTGCGCTGTTAAGAATGATTTAGTTGCTTCTTGGTTTTGAGGTCCAACGATAAATTGCTTGTAACCAAAGAATCCTAAAACTGCTAGAATAATAACTCCAAAAACAATACCTATTGTCTTAGAATGCTTTTCTAGACCTTGTTCTACATCGAATGCTTTTTGGTCTAAGTCTTTAAAAAACTCTACGGTTTCTTTACCTTCCTCGATTTGTTTTTTATTTAAGTCTGCCATATTTTTTAGATAATCGAAATGCAAATTTAATGCTTTCTGCTTGATATGCAAAAAAACTGCGTTTTATAGATTAATATTTTAAAATTGAATAAATGTCTGCGTTGAATTTTTTTAGTTTTTCGGAACCATTAAGACCTTCCAAAGAAATTAGAAAACTGAATTGTGCTGGGATGCCGCCTTGCTTTTCAACCAATTTGGCTGCTGCTTCTGTAGTGCCGCCCGTTGCTAAAAGGTCGTCGTGGATTAGTACACGTTGTCCTTTTTTTAGTTGGTCGGTTTTCATCTCGATTTCCGAAGTGCCATATTCTAAGTCATAAACTTGACCAATAAATGGTGGTGGAAGTTTTCCTTTTTTACGAATTAAAATAAAAGGAACTTCTAATGCCACTGCAATCGCAATCCCAAAAAGATAACCACGACTTTCGATACCGCAAACAACATCGATTTTGCCTCGGCTATAGTCTGCAAAGTCTTTGATAACCTCTTCGTAAAGTTTTGGTTGTAAAAATATTGGTGAAATATCCTTGAACTGAATACCCTCAATTGGGAAATCTGGGATATTGTCTATCGTTTTTTCTAAATCGTGAATAAGCTCCGAAGATGCCATTTAATTATTGTTTTTTAGATGAATTGATTTTGTAGCTTGTAATTTTCCAACCATTAGCTGTGGACTTAAGACCATAAGTAACATTAAGTGAAGTAACATTACCATCTTTGTCTGTTACATCGTAGTTGGCATTAATTGTCGATGCATTATCTTTTGTAACTGGTGCTGACACTGAATTTACTTTAACACTTTTAACCGAACCAAAGCCTGAAGTTGGATTCGAAAACTTGTCATAACTTCCCCAAGCAGGATTGTCCGCATTGTCAAAAGCTGCTTTATAGTTTTGAGAATTAAGATTACTCAAGAATTTTGAAACCGTTGATTTTGGATCTCCTGCAGGTTTTGCTGGTTGTGTTGGTGGCGCAGCTGGCGTTGTCGTTGGAGTTGTGCCAGTGGTAGGAGTTTCTGTACCAGTTGTAGGTGTTTCTGGATTATTAGGGTCAACCAAAGTTGGGTCAGTTGGCTCGCTTGGCGTTGTTGGCACAGCTTGTACAATAGCTCGAGGATTAAATTCGATACCCGATTTAATCATTTGGTAAACTTTCTTAGCCGTTTTTACACTTACTTTTACTTCAAGTTTGTTATCAACAATACTCGACTGTGGAAGCGAAGCATATTTAACCGTGAAACCTTTGAAGTTATTGTCCTGCATTAGGTTTTTTGCAGTTTGTAATTTGTTTCCGTTGCTGTATACTTCTAGCGTTGTTTCTAGACCTGCTCCTGTAAAGCTGATTTTTTCTCCTTTTTGGTCCACCAATTGCGGAATAACAACAAAGGCTTTTGGTCCACTAATGCTGTCAGACAAAGCTGGTTTTACAATGATGTTAAGAGCGCTTGCCGTGATGTCGTTAGGGTCAACTTCTGAAGCTTTTTCGTTGCCAAAGATATTCATCGTTCCCAAAGATGGTGGCGCTGTGCTAGACCAAGTGATGTTATTTTTTTGAGCGACTTCGTCAGCCATTTTTAAGATTTCAGGAACTTTTTTACCATTCAAAAGTTTTCCTAAAGCTTCAATTTCTGCAATGTCGCCATCGGCTTCTACGCCAAATGTTTTAAGAATATATAAAGCTTCGTTGAATTTGATTTGCTGTAAAGTCGTCAAAGACGAAGCCATATCGTTGATACTTTCTTGGAAATCTTTTCTGTTGGAGCCGTCAACACTGGTTTTTTTACAAGACATTACAAGTAATAAACTTGCAAATAAAAAGTAACGAAAGATTTTCATATTTATGTTTTTTCAGTTAAAAGTCGAATATACAAAATTGTTGTTAAATATCTACAATGCAATGTTTTGCAGAAGATATGCTTTTAATGCTGCAAAATTACATCATTTCTTTTTCGTAAAGCCTATTAAAAAAACTATTTTTACAAAAATTAAAATAAAATGGCGAATAAATTAAAAGTTGAAATCCATAGTTTTTCCTATAAAAAAGGCGGAATCCCAAAAGATAATTCAGGTAATGGTGGCGGTTTTGTGTTCGATTGTCGCGGTATTCTAAATCCTGGACGCATCGAGGAATACAAAGTGCAAACCGGAAACGATATTGCGGTGCAAGAATATTTGGAGGACAAAACAAAAATGCCAGATTTCCTTAATGCTATTAAATCTCTAGTGTCCATCAACATTGACGATTATTTGGCAAGAGGTTTTGAGAATTTGCAAATCAACTTTGGATGTACAGGTGGACAACACCGTTCGGTATATTCGGCGATTAAAATTGCGGCGTTTATTAAAAAAAAATATCCAGAAGTCGAAGTTGTGATTAATCATGACGAGCAGCCACAACTTAATAAATAACTAATCTGATGAAAGCTTTAATTTTTGCCGCAGGAAAAGGAACACGCCTGCAACCTTTCACCAATTCGCATCCGAAAGCTTTGGCTGAAGTTAACGGAATCCCTTTGCTGGAAAGAAATATTAAATATTTGCAATCTTACGGAATTAATGATTTTGTTATCAATATTCATCATTTTGGAGAACAAATACTTGATTTTTTAAAATTAAAAGATTACTTTGGTGCCAATATTCAAATTTCGGATGAACGAAATGCACTTTTGGAAACTGGCGGTGGTTTGGTTTTTGCAAAAGACTTTTTATCATCAGAAGAAGATTTCCTCATTATGAATGCGGATATTCTTACAGACCTTAATATTTCGGATTTTGTTAAGTCACATTTAGAATCTCATAATTTTGTTACTTTAGCGGTTTCGGATAGAAAAAGTTCTCGAAAATTATTTTTCGATGAGGACATGATTTTGAAAGGTTGGATGAATGTCGGGACTGGAGAAACACGAATGGCGAGTACTAATGTAGGTTTTAAGGAATTGGCATTTAGCGGTATCCATTGCATTAATTCGGGGATTTTTAATAAGATTAAAAGAACAGGAAAATTCTCCATCATGGAAGAGTATCTCGATATGATGATGACAGAAAAGATTGTCGGTTACGAGCATCACGCAAATCTTATTGATGTTGGAAAACCAGAATCTATTGTAGAAGCAGAAAAATTATTTTTATGATTGACGATAATCAAGACTTAGATAAAAAGTTACACGACAGTTTTCGTAGAAAAACTTGGGACGAAACCATTACCAAAGACAGTTGGATGGTTTTCAAAGTAATGTCAGAATTCGTAGATGGCTACGAAAAAATGGGTAGAATAGGACCTTGTGTGTCTATTTTTGGTTCGGCTCGTTTGAAAGAAGACGATTACTATTACAAAATGGCGAGCGAAATTGCCAAAAAAATCACCGAAATTGGTTTTGGTGTTATTACTGGTGGTGGTCCAGGTATTATGGAAGCAGGGAACAGAGGTGCTTTTGGTCATGGAAGTTCGATTGGACTAAACATCGAATTGCCTTTCGAACAACATTTTAATCCGTATATTGACAAAGGTTACAACTTGGATTTTGATTATTTCTTTGTTAGAAAAGTAATGTTTGTCAAATATTCACAAGGCTTTATTGTGATGCCAGGAGGTTTCGGAACTTTGGACGAGTTGATGGAAGCTTTAACTTTAATTCAAACAAAAAAGATTGGTCGTTTCCCAATTGTATTGGTAGGTTCCGATTTTTGGAGTGGTCTTTTGGATTGGTTCAAGAATACCTTATTGGAGAAGAAACTCATCAACGAAGAAGATTTGCAGTTATTCCGTGTGGTAGATACCGCTGATGATGCCGTGGCGCATGTTAAAGCATTCTATGACAAATATTCGGTTAACGTTAACTTCTAGAAGTTGGTTGATGGCATATAATTTGAGCTAAATATAAAAATCAATTGTTATGAAAAAGTATTTCAACATTTTTGGGGTTTTGTTCCTGTTAATTGCGATGAGCTTTACAGGAGTCGAAATGTTCTCGTCAATGACGAAAGTGGAATTTGTGGAGGGTAGTAAAACCTTAAAATTTACAACAAAACTCAACACTTCTCATATTTCAAAAGCGATAGGAATTGACCCAGAGACTGCTGGTTTTGATGCGGAGGTTAAAAAGTATGTTAACAACAACGTTTCGGTTGCTGTTAATGGTAGCAACAAGGTGTTAACCTTTACTGGAAGCCAAGTTAACGGCGAATCTGTTTTCGTGTATTACGAGGCAGCTGGTGTTAGCGACGTGTCAAGTTTGAAGATTAAAAATTCGATTTTGACAAACGTATATCCAAAACAAGTTAATATTGTTAACGTATCGTACAAAGGAAATCTAAAGACAGTCAATTTCCAAAAAGGAAAAGAAACTGCTGATATCGATTTCTAAAATTGAAATTTATTTTAAATAGAAAACTCCCAAATTTTGGGAGTTTTTTTATTTAATGACACATGGTATGATCGTTAGGATCTGCACCATGATTGTGATGTTTAATTTGTAAGGCTTCTTTTTTCGGAGATAGATAAGGAATTCCCAATTCTAATCCGCGTAAGATAAATAGACCGCCTAATATAATCATAACAATAGGAACTATTTTTACGATTTTAAGGCGCATACTTTGGTTTAAAAAATTTCCGATTACCACAACAGCGAACATAAATGGAAATGTGCCTAATCCAAAGAAAAACATATACAGCGCGCTTTGCCAAATACCACCTGCTGCAATGGAAGCTGTGAGTGCCATATAGACCATACCACAAGGCAAAAGTCCATTTAACAAACCCGTTGTGAATCTTGACTTGAGATCTGCTTTTGTAAGCAGTTTCGAAAGCTTTATTTTAACCTGTAATAAAGCTTTGTTGACAAAAGGTATTTTGGTAGCAAAGTCTTTTCCTCCAAAAGAGAAAAAAGCCATCAAAATTAATAGCACACCAACAGCAATACTCAGTTTTGTTTGTAAACCTGCAAAGTTGAAGCTTTCACCAACAATACCGATAATGGCACCAAGAATGGAGTAGGTTAGGACTCTTCCAAAATTGTAAGTTAGATTTTGGAGGTAAAAATTAATTCTTTGTTCGCGCGTTAAACCCATGGAAAGAGCAATCGGACCACACATGCCAATGCAGTGAAAGCCCGACGCAAATCCTAGAAATAATGCTGAAAAAAGCAATGCTATTTCCATAATACATCATAATCAATTTGATACAATTGATTATTTTCTTTCCATTTTGTTTTTAAAGTATAAGATCCTGGTACTAAAACTTTTGCTGGTATTAGCAAAGAATTAGTGCCATCTAGGTATTCCACTTTTTTAATGTCAAGATTGGAGTCATCTGTTCGGAATAGGACAAAGTCAACTTCTTTCTTGTGTACTTTTCGTTCTGCTGGAAAATGAAGTTTTATTCCATCTTTGTCTTGTGAATAGACAGGATGCGCTTCCAATTCCATGGCTCTTTTTTTAGCATCGATAACGTCTTGGTAGACCAATTCCTCTTCATAATAGTTACTCGAGATCATCTCTGCATTTTGTTTTCCCATTGGGAAGATGAGAATTAAATATAAAATAAATGCAATAAAGCTACCTAAAGCTATTACCACTGCATGTCCCCACGATAACTTCTTTAACATATTTAATTTTTAAAATTGAAACTTAAACGGTCCTTCAAAATAAGTCTTGAACGAGTCCAAAAGTTTACCATTCATATCATAAACACCGATGGTTAGGTTTTGTTTTGATAGGGTGATTTGCTTTTCTGGGAAGCTCACATTAATGGTACCTTTTATCATCATATCTCTTTTCAAAACAATCTTGTTTCCTGTACTTAAAGAAACTGTCCCATTTTGAGGATCAATCACTTTAATCATAACGGTTTTGGTTTCGTTTGACTTATTTAGGAATGTGTAATTATAGGTATTGGTAATTTGTCCATCTCTTACGAAATATGTTGATCCTGGAGGTTTCAAGAATTTGGCCTCCATTGTTCCTCTATTGTAAAGTAAGAAACCTAAAAATACGGTCAATAAAACTAATATTACTGAGGAAGCTTTCATTCTGTTAGTGAATTTAAACTTCTCTTTATTCTCAATTTGATTGATGGATGCGTAGCGAATAAGGCCTTTTGGCAAGCCAACTTTTTCCATAACTTCATCACAAGCATCTATACAAGCAGTACAGTTGATACACTCTAACTGTTGACCATTTCTGATGTCGATACCAGTTGGACAGACAACTACACATTGGTTACAATCGATACAATCACCTTTGCCAGCTGCAGCACGATCTTCTCCTTTTTTCCATTTCGAACGGTTTTCGCCTCGGTGGTAATCGTAGAAAACATTGATGGTTTCTTTATCAATCAGTACACCTTGCAATCTTCCGTACGGACATACTAAAGTACAAACCTGCTCTCTGAACCAAGCAAACACAAAATAAAATGCCGCTGTGAACATAATCATCACCAAGAAATTGGTAGGATGTGCGAATGGTCCTTCTTGCATGATTTTGAATACTTCTTTGTATCCTACAACATACATAAACATAATGTGTGTTATGATTAAAGAAATAATGAGATAGATGGTCCATTTAAGTCCTCTTTTCCATATTTTTTCAGTATTCCACGCTTGTTGATCTAGACGGATTTGTTTGTTTCTGTCACCTTCGATGGCGTATTCTATTTTTCTGAAAATCATTTCCATGAAAATAGTTTGAGGACAGATCCATCCACAAAATATTCGACCAAAAACAACTGTAAAAAGAATAATGAATACCAAAGAGCCGATAGCTCCTAATGCAAGTATGAAAAAATCTTGTGGATAAAAAGGTTGTCCAATGATAAAGAATTGACGATCTATAATATTAATCATCAAAAATGGGTTGCCATTAATTTTAATAAAAGGAATAGCAAAAAGAATAATTAAAAGGATAACGCTAACAATATTTCTATAGTTGGTGTATTTTCCTTTTGGTTTGCGCGGGAAGACCCATTTACGCTTCCCTGTATTGTCCATTGTCCCGACAGAATCTCTAAATGTTTCTGCCTCTATTATTTGGCCTTGGCCTCCAATGTCAGGTTTGTTAGAGTTGCTCATATCATTCATTTATAAATAGAAAAAGAGATTGCCCTGAAAAAAAAACGAAGTTTCTTTTCGTATATCAGCTCATTTGCAATAATTGAACCGATACATCTTGACAATCTCTTTTAGTATGTTTTGTTAAAAATCTATTTCTCCCAATGCGCCTCAGTACCTTGAGGTGCTGCGCCGCCTTGTGCTGTTGTAATAGGTGCTTGTTCTTGGTTAATGTGATATACGTAAGCCGCTACTTTTTCGATATCTTTCCCAGTTAATACACCATTTTTACCCCAAGCTTGCATTGTTGGGTTATGTGGGCTACCATTGTACACCACGTGGAAAATACTTTTGTATAAAGTTTTTTCCGGTTGGTTGATCCAGAAATTGTCAGTTAAGTTAGGACCAATACCACCTTTACCAGCATCCATATGACAAGCTGTACAGTTTGTATTAAAGATCTGTTCTCCTTCTGCTACGTTATCTTCTGAGAATACTGCCGTCTCGATAGTTACTGGAGGTACACTTTTGTTATACTCGTCAATTGCAGCAATTTGCTCTTTATGCTCTATGTTGTATTCAACATCTGGGTGGGCAAAATCTGTAAAACTAAATGAAACAAGGTAAAGAATACAATAAGCAACACCAAAGTAAAAGAGACCTAACCACCATTTTGGAAGTTGATTATCCAACTCCATGATACCATCGAAACCGTGGTCAATAAGAATGTCTTCTTCTTCTTTAGCTGTTTGCTTTTTAGAAGCTGAGTTCCACAAATATTGGAAATAAGGAACTTTAGTTTCTGCTAAGTAAAGCTTTTTCTCTTCCTCTGTTAGCTTTTTGAATTTTTCATTTTCAATTAGGTCACCAATCGCTCCTTGGATAAATACAACGATTATACTTACCAATGCTGCAGCCCAGAAATACTTTGTTTTAAAGAAATCTGAAGATTGTGCAAACATGTAAAATACGACAAGCAATAATCCTAAAACAATAAGGATATTAATATATACGGGTGTTCTTCTTTTCATGATCGTAAAATGTATTAATGCGAAGTTTTGTCTTTATTGTCCTTGTTGTCATCAATGTCAAGTCCATCATTAAGTGGAGCATTTTCCTCTTCTTGATAGAATTTTTTTGGTCTGTTAAACACATAGAGTGTAATTCCTAAAAAACATATAATGAATAAAATCATTGAAATGGTATTTAGTAAGCCAGCGTGTTCAACACTCGATACAATATCTTTAAAACTTTGCGGAATCATTCGTAATTATTATTAGTTGCTCGCAGTTTTTACTTCAGTAGTTTTAATGTCTGTACCCAATCTTTGTAGGTAAGAAATTAAAGCGGTAATCTCTCTCTTTTCCAATGGAACAAAACTAGCACCTTGCGCTTGTTGTTGCTTAGCAAATTGATCTTTAACGTCAGCCGCTTCAGAGTAGATGTTTTTAACAATCTTAGCAGCTTGGTTATTCATCCAAGAATCAGCAGAGTCGATTTGAGCCTTAGTATAAGGAACATCAAATGCATTCTTCATCAATTCTAGTTTCGCTTTTGTGTGCGTTCTGTCCAAAGTACCAGCAATTAACCAAGGATAACGTGGCATGATAGATCCTGCCGAAGTTGATCTTGGGTTATACATATGCTTGAAGTGCCAAGAATCTGGTCTTGCACCACCTTCTCTTTGTAAGTCTGGACCTGTTCTCTTAGATCCCCAAAGGAATGGATGATCATATACGAATTCTCCAGCTTTTGAGTATTGTCCATTTTTACCGTTAAATCTAACAACTTCGTCACGGAAAGGTCTAATCATTTGAGAGTGACAAGCATTACACCCTTCTCTAATATAGATGTCTCTACCTTCTAATTCTAATGGACTGTAAGGTTTAACCGCTGATATAGTAGGGACATTATTTTTCACAAATATTGTTGGTAAAATCTCGATCATACCTCCGATAGCTAAAGCAACGAAAGCTCCGATTGTGAAATATAAAGGTGTTCTTTCCAACCAAAGGTGGAAGGTTTCGCCTTGTTTTCTTCCTTTAACCGTTTTTACTAATGCAGGCGCCTCAGCAGGCACTTCTTTAAGGAATGAACCTTGTTTTGCCGTCTTAACTAAGTTAACTACCATCAAGATTGCACCTGAGATATAGAATAAACCTCCAACAAATCTCATTTTATAATAAGGAAGAATTGCTGTAACAGTATCTAACCAGTTTTTGTAAACTAAAGTACCATCTGGGTTAAATTGTTTCCACATCAAACCTTGTGTAAATCCTGAAATGTATAATGGCACAGCGTAGAAGATGATACCAAATGTACCTAACCAAAAATGCCAGTTAGCCATCTTCGTAGACCACAATTTTGTTCTCCACATTACTGGTACCAAGTAATAGATAACCCCGAATGCCATGAAACCATTCCATCCAAGAGCTCCTAAGTGTACGTGACCAATTACCCAGTCTGTAAAGTGCCCAACTTTATTTAAAGTTTTTGTTGCTAAAAGCGGACCTTCAAAAGTTGCCATACCATAACAAGTTACGGCTACAACGAAGAATTTAAGAATTGGATTCTCTCTTACTTTATCCCAAGCTCCTCTTAATGTCAATAGACCATTAAGCATACCACCCCAAGAGGGTGCGATTAGCATAATTGAGAAACCAGTCCCTACGGCCTGAGCCCATGCTGGTAAAGATGTATATTGTAAATGGTGAGGGCCAGCCCAGATATATACAAAAATTAATGACCAAAAGTGGATAATCGAAAGTTTGTATGAGAATACTGGTCTGTCAGCAGCTTTTGGTAAGAAGTAATACATCAAACCTAATACAGGCGTTGTTAATACGAAAGCCACAGCGTTGTGACCATACCACCATTGTACCAATGCATCTTTAACACCAGAATAGATAGAATAAGACTTCCACATTGTTAAAGGAACCTCAAGGTTGTTAAAGATGTGCAACATTGCAATGGCAACCCATGTGCCCAAGTAGAACCAAATAGCAACATACAAGTGTCTAACTCTTCTCTTGGCAATTGTCCCGAACATGTTAATACCGAAAATCACCCAGATTACCGTAATTAAAATGTCAATAGGCCATTCGTGCTCGGCATATTCCTTAGAAGTGTTAATACCCATAAGGAATGTGATGACTACAGAGACGATCATAATCTGCCATCCCCAGAAGTGGATCCATGACAACGTGTCGCTCCACATTCTTGTTTTTAGAAGTCGTTGCATCGAGTAATATGCCCCAGCAAAGAAGCTGTTACATACGAACGCGAAAATCACAGCACTAGTGTGCAACATTCTGATTCTTCCGAACCCAAATGCCCCATGTGAGTTGATTAATCCCTGCATATCCCCACTCTTGAGACTGGCAATTGTCAGGTCGTCCGTTCCTAAGAAATATTCAGGAAGTTCCGGATAAAAAAGCATTAGTGCCGCAGTAAGCCCAAGTAAGAATCCAACCAAGCCAAAAACTACAGTTGCAATCAAAAAAGCTTTTACGATACTATTGTCATAACTAAACTTTTGTGTTTCCATATCTACAAATCACTATTATCTTTTTCTTTTTTATTGTCAGTTTTCTCTTCCCTTATTTCATCATCCATTAGGATACGTACAGCCGGACTTTCATCGTCCTCGAAGTGCCCTTTTTTAGCTCCAATAATAAAAATTATTAAGAAAACCACAGCTAAAGACACGCTGCATATGATCATTAAATAGAGAATCTCCATAACTGAGACAAATTTACGCTAATTAAAGTTCCCAAATTTAGTTAAAATTAATGACTTTAGTCAGAATGAATTTAAATTAATTAATTTATAATTTATCTAAATAGGTTTTTTTATTTTAACAACTTGAAATACTTCGTACTACGATACCACGTTGACAAGGTTGTAAAGGCAACAACACTGATTGAACTGACTGGCATAATAATCGCAGCAAACAACGGTGAAACCTCGCCCATAACCGCAAACGTAACCCCAATAACATTGTAGAATAAGCTTACAGCAAATGTCAATTTTACGATGCCAATTGCGTCTTTCGAAAATTTAAGATATTTATCAAGTTCGGGGATTTTGCTACCATCCATAATTACGTCTGATGATGGTGTAAAGGCATTGGTGTCGTCAGAAATCGCAATACCAACATTACTTTGCTTCAAAGCACCAGCGTCATTTAAGCCATCTCCAAGCATAGCAACTTTATGTTGCTGATTTTGCAATTCTTGGATGTATTCTAGTTTGTCTTCTGGACTTTGGTTGAAGCGCATTTCTTTAACATTCGGAATCATTGCTTTTAGCTGTGTTTCCTCTGAAGAATTGTCGCCACTCAAAATGCTGATGTCGTAGTTTTTAAGATGTTTGAATAATGTTTCTAAATCCTTTCGGTACTCGTTTTTGAAGATGTATTTTCCTAAGAATTCGTCACCGGCCTGTATGAAAACTGCGGTTTCAAGATTTTCGGATTTCTGTCCTGTAAAGCTTGCGGAGCCTATTTTGTAAAGCTTTCCTCTAACAATTGCGGAGTAACCTTTTCCAGAGATTTCAACAAAGTTTTCGATTGGAAGATACTCGTCTTCAATTTCAATAAAATCATACAAAGATTTGGAAAGCGGATGATTAGAATTTTTAAGTAAAGTCTTAATGTTTTTTAAATCGAATTCCGAAATGTTTTGACCTAAGTAATTGATATTCGATTTTTTACTTTCGGTGATGGTTCCTGTTTTGTCAAAAACCAAACTGTCTATTTTCGAAAGTTTTTCAATAGTCAGAGTGTCTTTAACATAGAATTTATTTCTACCCAAAATTCGCATAACATGCCCAAAAGTAAACGGCGCCGAAAGTGCCAATGCACAAGGACAAGCAATAATTAAAATCGCAGCAACCACTTGGAACATTTTTTCAAAATTCTCTTGTGACCAATAAATGGCAGCAATCGCAGTAATCGTCAAAATAACAATTGTAAAATACTTACTGATTTTATTGGTAATCGTATCGAGTCCTGTTTCTGTTTTTTTGAAAGCTTCTTTGTTCCAAAGTTGCGTAAGGTAGCTTTGGTCAACGTTTTTAATAACTTCCAATTCTAATATTGGTCCGCTTTGTTTACCGCCAGCAAAGATTTTGTCACCCGCTTTTTTTGGTACCAAAGCCGCTTCTCCAGTGATGAAACTGTTATCGATATTGGCTTCACCTTTTATCAAAATGGAATCGACAGGGATTATTTCTTGGTTTCTAACCATAATTCTGTCACCAACTTTCAGGTCAGAAAGTAGAATGTTTTCTTGCTTTCCGTTAAAGTCAATTTTGGTAACTGCAATTGGGTAGAATGATTTGTAATCGCGGTCGTACGATAAGCTGTTGTAGGTTCTTTTTTGGAACGTTTTGCCCAAAAGCATAAAGAATAAAAGTCCACAAAGTGTGTCGAAATATCCACCACCATAATCGGTTGCAATTTCGTAAATCGAGCGACCATACAACATGAAAATCCCAATAACAATCGGAACATCAATGTTGATGATTTTGTTTTTTAAGCCATACCAAGCAGATTTGTAATAATCTTGTGCAGAATATAAAACGACAGGTGTTGCCAAAATCAACAACGTGATTCGGAATAGGTATTTGTAGTTTTCCATCCAGACGTCGTTACCACCAATGTATTCTGGGAAGCTTAAAAACATACTGTTTCCGAAAGCGAATCCCGCAATTGCCAATTTTATTAAAAGGCTTTTGTCAAGTTTTTCTTTCTTTTTGTCAGCCGTTTCGAGGTTGATAACTGGCTTGTAACCAAGATTCGTTAAGAATTTAGCAAGTTCACTAAGTTGCAGTTCTTCACTTTTGTAGGCGATTTGCACCGTTTTTCTAGTGAAGTTAACTTGCGAATATTTAATTTTTGGATTGATGGTATGTAGGCTTTCCAATAACCAAATACAAGATGTACAATGTATAACTGGAATTTTGAATGTAACCAATGTCGTTCCTCCTTCATGGAAATCTACCACTTTGTTAAAGATATCCTCAGCATCTAAATAGTCAAACTGCGTCTGGTCATCGCTATTTGGTCGTATCCCCGAACTCTTATTAAATTCATAAAAGTTACCAAGATTATGTAGGTTTAGGATTTCGTAAACGGACTGACAACCATTGCAACAGAAGACTTTTTCATCAAATTCAATGCGCTCATTTTCAATAGGCTGACCGCAATGGAAACACTTTTCTGACATGTGGCTTGTTGGGTTTAGCTTACAAAATTACGTCAAAAAACTTTGCTTTTGGGAGTAGAAAGTCTTATTTTTGCTGATAAATGTCATTACATATGTCACTTGAACTACAGCAAGTTATTGAACAGAATTTTATTAAAGCCTTTAACAGGGAGTCTTTTAAAAACAGTTTGAGTCCGGAGGATTATACGAAGTTGGTTGCAGAGCTTCAAGATATGGAGTTCGCAAAAGGCGATACCGTTTTTGAAGATGGAGAATCTCCGCAAGGTGTTTATTTTATCAAAGAAGGAACAGCAAAGCTTTCGAAATCGGGCGTTTACGGTAAAGATCAAATCCTTAGATTTTGTAAAGAAGGCGATCTTATTGGTTATCGCTCGTTATTGTGTGGAGAGAATTTCCAAGCAAAAGCCGAAGCTATGACACCTCTTAAGGTTGTTTTTTTACCAGCGGATTTCTTTATTCATTTATTAGAAGTTGATGCGAAATTGTCCTACGCGATGTTGCAAAAAATTGCATACGAGTTGGGAGAGTCGTCTAACACGGTTACCTTTTTGGCACAAAAAACTGTTAGAGAAAGATTGGCTGAGATTTTAATTTTATTAGAACAAAAGCTTGGTACAGATCCAGAAGGATTTATCAATATTTCTTTAACAAGAGAAGAAATCGCCAACCTTATCGGAACAGCAACAGAAAGTGCAATCCGATTAATATCAGAATTCAAACAAGATGAGTTGATCCTTGTCGAAGGCAGGAACATCAAAATCATCAATCACGAGAAACTTATAAAACTTGGACATGTGGTTATCTAATTTTAGATAGCCATTTGTTTCTTTAATACATTCTAAAAATTAAGCCCATGTCTGTACATTCAGAAATAAAAAAAATTACAACGGAGACACTTCGCAAAATGAAGTTCGACAAAGATAAAATTTCAATGATTACTGCTTACGATTTTACCACGGCCAAAATGGTGGATGCTGGTGGCGTTGATGCGGTTTTGATTGGCGATTCGGCGGCGAATGTTATGGCGGGATTCGAAACTACTTTACCAATTACTTTAGATCAAATGATTTACCACACTCAATGTGTTGTTCGTGGGATTGATAGAGCTTTAATCGTGGCAGATTTGCCTTTCGGAACTTACCAAAGTAATCCAGAAAAAGCTTTGGAATCTGCGGTAAGAATGATGAAAGAAGGTGGTGCTCATGCTGTGAAAATTGAAGGTGGAAAAGAAATCGAAGAATCTATCCGTAAAATTGTAAATGCGGGAATTCCAGTGATGGGACATTTGGGATTGACACCGCAGTCGATTTATCAATTCGGAACTTATAAAGTAAGAGCTAAAGAAGATTCGGAAGCTGAAAAATTGATTTCTGATGCTAAACTTTTGGAAGAATTAGGATGTTTTGCAGTTGTTTTGGAAAAAATTCCTGCTGATTTGGCTAAAAAAGTAACCGAAGCGATTACAATTCCAACAATCGGAATTGGTGCTGGTGCAGACTGCGACGGACAAGTTTTGGTTTATCATGATATGGTTGGGATGAACAAAGGTTTTTCGCCTAAGTTTTTAAGAAGATATTTAGACTTACATACCGAAATTACTGGTGCTGTTGCTCAGTTTGTAAAAGATGTAAAATCTGTAGATTTCCCGAATGCATCAGAAAGTTACTAAGCTTTTATTTGCGGCTTTCGTAGCTTTGTTTTTGACGTCTTGTGTTTCGAAAAATTTGAAATACGGTACCAAAACAGAGTTTAGAGATAGTCCAGATTCTTTGGTGGTTTTAAAGAAAATTCAAGCGATTAAAAGCTTGGATTATTCTGATTTTAAAGAAGGAAAATTTAAAAATGATAATATCGAAGTAAATTATCGTTTTCTAAGTCCGAAAACTATTGAAACCAATAAAAAATATCCTTTGATTTTGGTTTTTCATGGTTTTGGAGCAATGGGGACTAACAATACTTCGCAAATGGGTGTTTTGTCGAAAATGTGGTTAATGCCAGAAAATAGAGATAAGTATCCTGTTTTTGTGTTGTCGCCTCAGTTTTCGGTTCGCTCGTCAAATTATCACTTGGATGAAACTCGAAATGTAAAAGCTTCGGAGTCTAATGGATATCTGGATTTGGTTTTAAAAAATGTTGATGATTTAATTAAAAATAATCCCAATATCGATAAAGACAGAATCTACGTGATGGGATTTTCGATGGGTGGCGCAACGACGATGAATGCCATTTCCAAAAGACCAGATTTATTTGCTGCGGCAATTAATGTTTCTGGGATTTCGGAATTTGATAAAATGAGTGAGCTTAAAAGGCTTCCGATTTGGATTGTACACGGAAGTTTGGATACGGATGCTTTACCACAAAGTAATTTTCGTTTTTTTGACGAAATGAAAAACCAAGGAAAAGTTTTCCTTTGGGAATATAAAGATAAATACCACAACAATATTCTTAACGCAGATTTGGTGGAAGCAATTCCGACTTGGTTGTTAAAACAAAAGAAATAAAATATGAAAAATACAATGGCAATACAAGCGGGTGTCTCTTTTGCTGCCATCGCTTGTCTCGTAATAGGTTGGATCCAACCATTTTCTCCAGAGATTAACAGCATTATTTATAATAAACTATTCTATATTTTGGTGGGAGCTAGTTTTATTTTGCAAGCGCCAACTTTAGGCAATCCAAAATTTAAAATCCCAATGTACATCGCTGCGGGACTTTGTATTGTTGGTGTTTTCTTGCCGTTAGATTCTAGATTTGCTGCTATCAGAACCATCGGACTAATAGCAGGTGTTATTATGTCGTTATTTGGACGAAATAGAAACGTAGAGCAATAATGTCAGAACAAACTTTTTCTGCATCGCAAATCGTCTACGAGGATAATCACATGATGGTGATTAACAAAAAGGTTGGTCAACTGGTACAAGGTGACAAAACTGGTGATTCGTCGTTGCTGGAACTTATTAAAGATTTTATTAAAAAAAGAGATGACAAGCCCGGAAATGTATTTCTGGGTTTGGTGCATCGTATCGATAGACCAACTTCTGGTTTGGTTATTTATGCTAAAACTTCCAAAGCGCTTTCTCGTTTAACGCAGATGGTTGCTAATCGGGAAGTGAAAAAGACCTATTGGGCTTTGGTGGCAAAAGAGATGATTCCAACTTCGCAACGTTTGGTGAATTATCTTAAAAAGAATGAAAAAAATAACAAAGCGATTGTCTTCTCCAAACCGACTGATGGTGCAAAAGAAGCGATTTTGACTTACAATTTACTTCAGACTTTGGACAATTATTTGTTGTTGGAAATCGATTTAGAAACTGGTCGTCATCACCAAATCCGAGCACAATTATCAAAAAACGGTACTCCAATAAAAGGTGATCTCAAATATGGTTCGCCACGCTCAAATCCCGACGGCGGCATTAATCTTCATGCTAGAAAGCTGAATTTTGTTCATCCTGTAACAAAAGAAGAGATTGAAATCATTGCGCCATTACCAAAGAATGATAAGGTTTGGCAAGCGTGTGAGACTTTGTAAGGTTTTCGTTAAGTCAATTATACTGTTTGACAAAATATAAGAATAGAATTTATGAGTAATCTAGAACACGGAAAACTACTTTCTGAAATAGAGTTTTCTAATTTTTTCTTTAAAAAGCTTAGTGAAAAAATCTCAGGAATAAAGCTTTTGAAAATTTCTCCACTTGAAATAAAAACTAAGGACGAAAATGAAGAATATATCCATTTTTTAGATAATTCATATTCTGAATATAGATCCGAACCAAACGATTTAGATGAAATTTTAGAACGGTATGTTAAAGCAGCTGAAAATCTATATTCTCCTAGAGAAGAAATAAATGTCAGTCGGATAATTCCAATTATTAAAGATAAGAGGTTCTTAGATGAAATGTTTAAACTATTTAAAAATGAAAATGACAATATAAATGTTTTTGAAAAATATAATTCGGATCTGTATATTTTTTATGCTGAAGATAGAGAAGAGAATATATCATATTTAAATATCAAGGATTTAGAAAAACTTCAAATAGATAAAAGCGATTTGTTAGAATTAGCAACTAACAACTTAAACGCAATTATCGAAAGTATTGAAAGAAATGGAGATGAAAATGCTTTCATGTTAATTGCTGGTGGTAATTATGAATCAAGTTTAATCTTGCTTGACATTTGGAACAAAGACAACTTCCCTGTATTGGGTGAGATTATTATAGGAATTCCTGCTAGAGATTTGTTATTTGTAACTGGAAGTGAAGATAAAGATAGTATTGAACGAATTGAAAAGACGATTATAGAAATAAATGAAAGTGGAGACCATGTTGTTTCTGATAAATTATTTCATTTAGTAGATAATAAATTTGAAGTTTGGAATAAATAAAAAGCTATTGTTTAACTACAACCAAATTCTAATTCCAATAGTAGCATTAATTGTAAAAAGAAATCATGAGAATTAAATGTCCAAAATGTTTACCAATAGAAGGCGTAGAAATTCCGAATTTTACAATTAATGAAAAACAAAAAATAACGCGTCTTGTAAACGATTCACCAATTACTGCTGTAAGGTTTTTAAATACTGATTTTAAATTAAGTTTAACTGTTGCCAAATTTATTGTGTCACATATTAATGAAGTGCATGATAAGTGTAAACGATGTGATTTTAATAATTTGGAAAGTGAATATGCGAACTGCCCAAAATGTGGTTCTCTAAATCTAAATTGGATGTTAAAGCTTAATTAATCTGTATTATTTTTCGATTAAAAGTTTTGCTTGAAGATATGAGTATATTTAATTTTTGGAAGAAAAATAAAAAGAAGGAATCAGATTTTCAAAAAGAAAATACTGAAGAAAATCTATTAAACTTAGAATCAAAAACTGATTTTAAAAATGGAGAATTTGAATTCTTAATTTGTGGTGAAATTAAGTTGGATTCTGAAAGTTGGGAAAAAATTTTAAGTCCAAATACTATTGATACAAAAAAAGTATTGCGAAATGGCTGGCCATATTTTCAAGTTGGAAGTGATGAATATAGTTATTCATTTGAGGAGGTTGGGATTCAAATGACATTTAATGAAGAAATGGAATTTCAAAAAGCAAAAAGAATTGCAGATGAAATAATTTAAAACATTAAATCTACAGGTCAAAAAGCTGAACTTCAAATTTTGCAAAATAATAAAGTGTACAAATTCGATATTGATAATCCTAAGTAGTGCCTTAGTCATTTTTTAAAACAAAGCTTGTCATTCCGACGGAGGAGGAATCTCTGGTGATCAAATACTTGAGATTCTTCGCTTCGCTCTGAATGACATTATCTATCTTATTTAGGTAATTAAGCGGACAATAAAAAATTCGATTAAACGGGACTTTACTAGCAACATATAGTATAAATTCTTCAACCTAAGATTTTATAATAATTTCTACTGATATTATTCAAAGAAAATTATCCAAAACAAAAAGGCATCCGAATTTCAGATGCCTTTTCTAGTAATATAAATGTGTGATTGAGTGTCTACTTTTGGTTCATCAAGCCGCCATTATCTTCTTTTGGCGCATCTTGATTCAATAGATTTTGGTCAACTTTTGCTAACTTATTTTTAGTTGGGATTTTATAGTTGATGGAGAAACCAAAGTTTCTGCTGTCCCAACGGTTTTGCAAATAGATTGGTGTTGCAGTATTAACTGTTTTGAAACTCATTCTCGAGCTGTTAAAAATATCATTCGCAAATAAGCTTAACGTAATTCTATCTTTATTAAATTTCTTGCTGAAATTAAGGTCAACACGATTCATAATTGGTTGTGTCGACTGGAAGAAATAATAATTCCCTTTTGTTGAATACGAGAAATTTGGAGCGAATTTAATATCATAAGGAAGAATAAATTGTCCAGCTACATTAAAGAACCACATACCTTTTCTGTCAACCACTTCTTTAATATCTTGGAATTGGTAACCTGCATAGAAATACAAGAAATTGATTTTGTCAGGATTAAAATTAAACTTCATGATCTCGCTAAGCGGTTTGCTAAAAATCATAAACGGCACAGGAAGTCCAATGTTGAAGCTGTGTTGTGTCAAACTGTGGATGTTGACATTGGTCTGCGAAATGTTGTAGCCATCGCGTTCCACATGCATCATCACTTGGTCTTTCACGGTGCTCACATCATAGCTGATAAAGGCATAATCGAAAGCGCTAATTTTTGCCTCGAAGTTGTTGTAAATCGTCGGTTGCACATTTGGGTTACCAGAAATGCTAACGTTTGGATTTTGGAACGTTGTGTTGTTCGGGTTCAATTGACCTGTCGATGGCAAGCTAATTTTTCGGTTGTAGTTTAAGTTAAAATACAAGCTTTTCGCAAAATCATATTGTAAACTCGCATTTGGGAACAACTCAAACTTTTTGAAAGCCGTCAAATCATCCCATTGGTTTTTTCTTAAGTTTAAAGATTTACCAGAAATGTCGTAATCTTCGGCTCTAAGACCTGCAATAAAACTAAACTTCTGAATCTTTGTATTTAATTCGGCATAAGTCGAAGCTGTTTGTCTTTGATAATCTAAGTTTCTGATCCCTAAGAAATCTGTCGTGAAATCTGTCTTTTCGTATAAACCTCCAAAACTAATTTTGCCCTCATCCAATAATTTTATCGGTTGCGAATAATCGACGCGAAGATTGTAATAATTCTGATTAGAAGCATTGTCCATATTAGCGCTAAAATGCTCTGTTCCTGCTGGTGCAAAAACATCATTGGTGCCAACTTGGTCAAAAGTTGATTTAAAGTTTGAGTAATTTGCTTTGATGTCTAACTTTTGGTTTTTGTCTGCAAATCGCTTTTGGTAAGTTGCTGTAATCTCGTTTCGATCACTTTTTGTTTTGCTTTTACCAAGGTTTAGATAATTTGCCACAACTTGATTTCCTGATTCAATTGGAGATTCGAACAAAGCCGTACCATTAGAATTGTTGTAAGCATCGTTATTAGAGTTGTAATAATCGTAATTTAACAACAATCGATCTTGTCCAATATCGAAAGTTAAAGCGCCTTTTGCAAAATAACCTCTTGCATATTTATCACCAAAAGCTCTAGAAATGTCATCCATTTGGTTGCTAGAGAATGTTTCGGCATAAGTTTGACCAGCACTAAATTGCCATCCAAAAACTTTATTTCTAGAATTTAAAACGATGCTATTATTAAATCTATTTCTGAATTTATCATAATCCGAAAATCGATATCCGCCAGAGTAAGTCGCTGTCAAATAGTTTTTAGCAGATTTTGAAGTGATAATATTTAGAATGGCACCACCCGAAGTTGCAGGGAATTCTGCGCCAGGTTGCGTCACCACTTCCACACGCTCAATCGCCGATGCAGGCATACCTTCTAGGAATGCCGTCAAATCGTTGGTCGAAATGTTAAGCGGTCGTCCATCCATATAGACTTGAAGTGGTTTTCCCTGATACATCATTCCTGCGATGTCAGTAACCACCATGCCTGGAAGTTTTTTGATACCTTCCAAAGAGGACCCTGAGTTAAGGCTCGCTTGCTCCGAAAAGTCAAAAATAGTTCTGTCGGCTTTTTGCTCAACAGCTTTTTTAGTTTTGGTTATGGTAACCTCTTCAATTTGTTTTTCCTTTGAGTTATCTTTTTTAGTCTCTTGTGCAAATGCCACTTGAATGCTTAAAAATAAACTCGCCGCTAAAATAATTTTCTTGTTCATAAATGCTTGTCTATGCAATTAGACTAGCAAAAATGTTTTTTGTTACAAAGAGCTATTGCGCTTTTTTTCGCAGTGCTTTTATTTTTTGAATAATTAATGAATCTTAATGTTAAACTTACTTCGGATTGGAGATGATTAATGTTGATGGTACATCTGATAACCAAAGGCTTTTGCTGTCTACAAGATTTTTCCAACTTCGGTTGCTGATAATCATAAGGTCTTGAGATTCCAAAAAGTCTTTTTCAATGGATTTGTCTGTTCGGAGGCTTATGTGGTTTGGCGCCATTTGTTCGATGTTTCGGATAAGTTCGCGGATTTCAACATTCTTACGAATTTGTCCAGCTGCATCCAGAATAATTATTTGCGCATCGTTATTATTAATCAACCGTTTTGCATATTCTAACAAGTAGAAATCTCCTAAGTCAAAAATCGGGATAAATACCTTGTCAGCAGTTTTAAAACCTTTGTCAAGCATGATGCCGACAGGGATATTTATTTTATCCAAAATACTCAAAGTGAAGTCATCGAAAGGCGTACTGTTAAAGATATTGGTTTTCCCTTTTACCGTATTGTACAGCTTTTCAGGATTAATAATATTGGTCGTGAAACCTAACAATCGTCCCAACAAACTTCCTTCAAAAATTGAACTTCCCAACATAATCAACAACAAGTCATAATTGCCTTTTTTGGTCGTGGTTATGATGTCAGATTCAATGTCATTAGAAGCTTTAAACATTGTTGTAATACTGGTTTTCAATTGGTGCGAAGTGTGAATAATATCTTCAAACTGTTGCTTCTCATAATCTGCTAAAGCGAAGTTGTGCAAATCGTCAACAGGACCAAAATTCATGGCTGTAATCGATTTGTTTTCATTCATTTTGTGCGTAAAGTTATCTGCTAACTTTAACAAAGTGCTGCCCGTTTCGGCTTTTACAAAAGATAATAAAACTTTGTATTTGCTGGTATTGGCGTCGTCCTCTTCCTCAATCGATGATTTGGATTTTTTAAAAAAAAAATTAATCAAGTCCAAAGCAGGTCCTGTCATAAAGGTTGTCACCAAAGCCATAATCACCATCATCGCGAAAATTTCTGGTCCCAAAACACCTAAATCGTAGCCAATATTGAGAACAATTAATTCCATCAAACCTCGTGTGTTCATCAAGGCACCAATGGTGAGACTATCTTTCCAATTTATCTTTAGAAATCGAGCAGTAAGCGCACTTCCAGCAAATTTTCCAATAACAGCAATCAAAATAATAAGTCCTGTTGTTTTCCACAATTCGATGTCATTTAACAAACCTATTTGCGTTCTCAAACCAGTGAATACAAAGAATAAAGGCAACAACAATACAAGGGCAACATCTTCTATTTTTTCAATAAAGATGTTTCTGAACTTTGTATTTTCGGGCATAATTGCTCCTGCCATAAAAGCACCAAATAAAGCATGGATTCCGATAACTTCTGTTGTGTATGATGAGATGATGAGGATTAAGAAAAATATGGCAACAATCGATTTGCTAATAATGCCTTTTCCCGATTGTAGTTCTGCGACGCGTTTTACGAAAGGACGAACAACTTTTATCATCAAAATAACATAAGCAATCGCCATCAAAATGACATAAATAGAACTCGCGAAAGAACCCGCTTTTACGATCGCAATAACTGCCGCGAGAATACACCAAGCCGTGATGTCGTCTGCTGCAGCGCAAGTGATAACCACGGTTCCGAGTTTTGTTTTTTGAAGATTTCGTTCTTGGACAATTCTTGCCAAAACAGGAAAAGCCGTGATACTCATCGCAATCGCAATAAATAACGCGAATGAACTAAACGGAATTTTGTCTGGTGCAAATTGTAGATAAATAAAATAAGAAAGTCCTATTCCCAAAGCAAATGGAATGATAATGCTAGCATGACTAATAACAATGGCGTCGTGCGCTTTCTTTTTTAATACACTTAAATCCAATTCCATTCCCACGATATACATGAAGAGAATTAGACCTATTTGACTTAAAAACTGTAGGTTTCCTAAAGATTCTTTTGGAAATAGAAACGCAGAAAAGTCTGGAAAATACATCCCTAGAAGTGATGGTCCGAGCACAATGCCAGCAATCATTTCGCCGATGACAGAGGGTTGTCGGATTTTAACACAAATCCATCCAAAAAGCCTCGCAGTCAGCAATATGGCAACGATTTGTAAAAGTAATAAAGCTAAAGGATGATGTAGATTTTCTAAAAAAGATTCGCTGAAGTTTTCCCACATCGATTTGCCCGATGCATTATTAATGCTGTGATTGGCGCTTTCCAAAGTTTTTCCTTCCGTGAAAAACCAATACATAAGAATGGAAAAGAAAACAATTGTTACAACATAAAATATAAGATTTCTGTACTTCTTCATAACCTAAACATTTTGCTGTGGTAAAATTCTAAAGAAAATAATACAAATCCGATAGTCAATCGCAAAAATGAAATGAAACCCACGATTTATGTAATGAAATTTTACTGCAAAATTGTGAGCTTTTCTGTAATGTTTTGCTTCGAAAATTTAATCAAGCCTTAGGACAATGTTTTGTTAAAGTTTTCTCGGAAAGCTTCTGTTAAAGCGAGTTTCAGAATTGGTTCTCCATCTTTGTGAATGTTGGTGACAATTTCATTATCCGAAAAAGCTTTGACCACTGAAATTGCTAAAACTTCTTTTTTATTTATCTGAACAAATTCTTGCTCGGGCAACAAACTTAGTAAGGTTTTGAAATTAATATTCTTCAGCGTAATTTCTGAATAGTCGTCAAGCAAAGCCGTTTTGTCACGACTGTCGATGTCCGAAGTGTGGATATATAACAATGATTTTATGTCAATTTGGGTTTTTCCGATGCCAGTATTCCATTCAAAAAAAGATTTTTTAATTGGTTTTTGGACGACTTTTACCTTTTCAAAAGCTTGTTCCAAACGTTCTTTTTTTAGCGGCTTTCGAACATAATCCACAACATTAAGGTCGAACGCATCTGCTGCATAATCTTTATAAGCAGTTGTGAAGATAATTTGTTTGTCAGGAATTTGCGCAGCCACTTGCAAACCATTGATGTTGGGCATTTCGATATCCAAAATACACAAATCGCAATCGATATTATTGATTTCTTGTAAGAAAATATCGGGTCTGTTAAAAGCCTTTACAACTTCGACGCCTTCAATTTGTTCGCACAAAAGTTTCAGATAACTTATTGCCAACAATTCATCATCGAGTATAACGCACTTGATTGTATTTGTCATTCAAATCAATTTTAAAATGAGCTGTAAAAACTTGGTCTTGAATAGATTTTCGAAGCGTGAAATTTTTCTTGTAAACCATTTTTAGACGTTGTTCCAAAGATTCTGCACCAAATCCACTATGGTCTTTTTCCATTGGATTTTTGGAGGAAACTTTGTTCTGAACTTTTAATTCGAAAATACTATTTTGTAGTGAAATCTGAACCAAAATAAAAGAATCGTCTGCAAGGAAATTGGTGTGCTTGAAAGCATTTTCAATAAAATCGACGCTTATTAAAGGTGACAAAACTTTCTCGTTAAAGACCACATCATTTTCATCAATATTATGTTTAATCCTAAAATCAAAAAGTGGATTTACTTTTATCTTATTGATTTCGATGAGGTTTTTGGTAAATTCGATTTCTTGTTTTGGTGTTACAAAGCGCTCGCTACTTTCGTATAAAACATAGTCCAAAACGCCTGACAATTTATCCAAAGAAATAAAGGTTTGGTACGCATGCGACTGCACCGAGTTGAGAATATTTTTGAATAAATGAGGATTGAGTTTGGTCTCGATATAATCCAATTTTACAGCACCTAATTTCTTTTTTAGGGCTTTTGTCTCAGATGTTAAATCGTTTCGTTCCTTCTGAAGTTTCGTAATTTTTGAAATCAAAAATCCAATAACGCTAAGAAGTACAGCAAAGCAAATTGTAATAAAAATGCTAGTCGATGTCATTTTTTAATAATGCAAATTCGCTAGCAAAGATAATTTTTTTAGTCGAAGCAAAATAAAAGCAGCACTTTTTGGTACTGCTTTTCGGTTATTTTGGTTTTAAATTAAATGCTTGTAATTGGATTTTATAGTGTCGATAACTTCGTCTATTTTTCCGCCAAGCATCAATTTGGTCATCGCTTTGGTCATGCCAATCATTTGATTCATTTCAATTTTTGGAGGCATGGCAAGTGCATTTGGATTGGTGAAAACATTGAGGAGATAAGGTCCATTATGAGCAAAAGCTCTTTGGATAGCTGCTTCAACATCATTCGGTTCGTGGATATTTTCGCTGGTGATGCCCATCGCTTCGCCAACTTTTGCAAAATCTGGATTTACCATATCGGTTTGGTTGTCGGGAAGTCCAGCCACTTGCATTTCCAAACGAACCATTCCCAAAGTTCGATTGTTAAAAACAATAATTTTTATCGGTAATTGGTATTGATGAATGGTTGCTAAATCGCCCAAAAGCATGGAGATTCCGCCGTCGCCACACATAGCAATAATTTGTTGCTCAGGATGCGAAAGCGCTGCACCAATCGACATTGGCATTGCGTTCGCCATAGAACCATGATTAAAAGAACCTAACATTTTTCGTTTGCCTGTGGAACGAATAAATCGAGCGCCCCAAACGCAAGTCATTCCTGTATCCACTGTGAAGATGGCGTCATCTGCAGCATGTTTACACAACATACTTGCCAGAAACTCAGGTGTTGAATATTGCTGGCATTTCCAGAATCTTTGACATAAGTTTCGAGGTTTTCTTTTACTTTTCCATAGACTTTCAGTTGGTCTTCCAAAAATGAAGCATCCGTTTTTTGTTGAATTAATGGCATTAAAGCTTTTATGGTTTCCGCAACGTCACCGCAAAGTCCGAGTTCTAATTTTGCTCGTCTTCCCAATCTTTCGGAAGCGGTATCAATTTGGACAATTTTATTTTTTGTCGGCATAAAAGCTTCGTATGGAAAGTCGGTTCCCAGCAGAATGACCAAGTCGGATTCGTGCATACTGTGGTAAGCCGATGGAAGGCCAAGAAGTCCTGTCATGCCAATTTCATTAGGGTTTTCGTACTGAATTCCCATTTTTCCACGGAAAGAATAGCCAACAGGCGCACTCAGATATTTTGAAAGTTGTACCACTTCATCATGAGCATTTTCGGCTCCGATACCGCAGTACAAAGTGATTTTATCATTTTCATTAATCAGTTTTGCTAATTGATTGAGCTCGATGTCATTTGGTCTGATAATCGGCTTCGTGAAAAAATATTGATTAGAAGTTAGATTTTCTTCGGCTGGCAATTCCGAAACATCGCCCGGAAGACCGATAACCGCAGCACCTTTTTTACTAATCGCATGCTGAATCGCAATTTGCAGCATTCTCGGAGCTTGTTGCGCCGTCGTAATCATTTGGTTATAAACGCTACAATCGTCAAAAAGCTTTATGGTATTGGTTTCCTGAAAATAATCAGTTCCAAATTCGTGCGTATTAATGGTTGAAGCAATTACCAAAAGCGGAACGTGCGCTCGATTGGCATCGTAAACACCATTAATAAGATGTACGTGTCCCGGACCGCAACTTCCTGCACAAACGGCAAGTCCATCGAGTTCGGCTTCGGCAGCGGCGGCGTAAGCGCCAACTTCTTCGTGACGAACGTGTATCCAATCGATTTTTCCGTTTCGGCGGACAGCGTCGTTAAGGTGGTTAAGACTGTCGCCAGTTACAGCATATATTCTTTTGATGCCTGCTTCCACAAGCATTTCTACAATTTGTTCAGAAACATTTTTGCTCATAATTTTTGGTATTTGGTGGTTATTTGTGATTGACTTTTATAGTGACTGTGATTAGAAAGTAGTATTAAAATATATGCCAAAAAAATTCTGAATAATTGTTTTTAAAAAAGTAAAAACACGCTTCAAAGTCTGAAACGTGTTTTGAAAGTAAATATTAATTTGAATATGATTTTTTTTGAATTAAATATTTAAAGTTTAAAATAGAAATTCTACTTCGCTCTACTTTTTTCCTCAAAATCGATGCTGCGACTTTCTTTTACTTTTTTATTTCCGAAAGTGTAATTCACACTCAGCCTAAAACCTCGGCCGTCCCAATAATTGTTGAAATGTTGGCTGTTGTCTGCGTAATAAATATCACCTTTCCAATACTGCCCGAAAATATTAGAAACCGAAGCGTTGATTTGAAGCTGTTTTTCCATCAAAGCGATTTTTATCCCAGAATCTAAATTCGTGAAACTATGGAAATAAGAATTCACGTTGTGATAAGGCAAGTTTTGACTAAAGTTCAAGAAGAAATTAATCGTTTTTGCTTTGTTCAAAGTAAACGTATTTCGGATGCTGTAGTCGAAAGTTGTCCCTTTTCTCGGCGTTGCTTCAATATTGTAAACTTTCGAATCGGTTAAAGAAGCATTTACGTAAGTTGAGATTTCCCACCAAGGTTTGATTTTGTCCGTGTACGAAACAGTTGCTCCATAAAAATTGCTGTCATAAGTGTTAAGATAGGTTCCGTAGCTTTCTAAACCATTTTGGAAAGACACTTGCCCAAAACCATTCGTTTGACGTAAATAGTACAAACTCGCATTAAATTTATTGTTATACGTATAACCCAATTCGAAATTATTCATGTAAGATGGCTTCAATAAAGGGTTTCCCGAAGAATAAGATAACGTATTCGAATACCAACGAAATGGATTCAAATTGTCCATGTCGGGGCGATTTATTCTTCGTGAATACGAAATCGTGTAGGAGTTTTTGTCGTTTTTATAATTGATGTAAGCCGACGGAAACCACTCTCCATAGCTGTATTTGTTGCGTTCATCGGTTTGCGGAGTGTACGCATCAACATTCGTAAGCTCATAACGAAGTCCAACTTTTGTTGACCATTTTTCGTTAAAGGTTTTTGCGAAACTAAAATATCCTGCATAGTTCTGTTCCTTGTACTGAAAAAGATTAGAACGCGTCGCATCAATCTCCCAATCCTGATTTTGAAGATTATAATAACCAATATCGGTTGAGTTTTTGAATTGATTAAATTTTGCACCAGTCTCAATAGTTCCGAAAGAGTAGGGAAGTTCCAAATCGGCTTGACCAGAGAAAATTTCAGGTTTTATAATCGAAATAGTTTTTACAAAAGCTAAACTTTCGTCGGAAGATTTTAAGGTGTTAAAATTTACATTTGTCGTGGCATTGTTTCCGTAATAATTCCCTGTGAAACTCAACTTTTTACCAATAGAATCCAATTTCAAATCATAATAAACGCCCAAAGTATTCATCGTGTTTTTTTCGCGATGCTTCGTGTTGGTAAACAGATTTTCGATATTTTGAGCATTCTGAAAATAATTGGTTGTGTTCACAATGTCCATATCTGGCGTTTGGTGTGTAAACAAATAATTAAATCCAATCTCTGAGTTTTTGCTGAGTTTATAAGACATATTCAGACTTGGCGCAATACTTTTCCACATGTCTTTTCTGCGAGAATGACTGTAACTGTCGGTACTTCCGAGAATGCTGTAATTTTCGATAGAACGTTTTGCGGAGTTCAAATAATTGGTTTTAAAACTCAAACTAAGTTTTTCGGTTTGATAATTCAAAGTTCCGTTCGCATTTCCACCAAAATAACTTCTTTGATGAAGTCCAGTTCCGATATTTCCGCTGAAACCCATATTCGGATTTTTCTTTAATACGATGTTCAAAATTCCGCTATTTCCTGCGGCTTCGTATTTTGCTGGTGGCGTTGTGATAACTTCCACTTTTGCAATGTTTTCAGAACGAATAGTTTTAAGGTAATTCACCAAAGCGTCGCCCGAAATATTCAGCATTCTGCCGTTTACCATCACCGAAACGCTGCTTTTTCCAACAATCGAAATCGTATTTTTTTCCTCGTTCACATTCAACATCGGAACATTTGCAAGAGTTTCCACGGCGTCCATTCCTTGTGATGCCATCGAAGCATCAACGTTGAAAACCAAACGGTCGGCTTTACGTTCAATTAATTTTTTAGTTGAAGTTATTTTTACTTCTTCAATAGATTTCGTAGTTTTTATGGTGTCGGTTTTGCTTTGCGCAATCAGTAAACCTTGACAAATAAGGGCTAAAAATATAGTAGTCTTCTTCATGATGCTAACTTGCTTAATTAGGGATAGTTTTTGTTTTTAAAAAATGTTGTTTAGATTGATGATATTGAATTGTGTATCGTTTTTGAAGAAATCATACATCATGGCAGCATGCCCATACCCAACGATTACGACAATATTTTTGTCACCTTTTTCGATTTGATTTTGAATGTATGAGTACATAATTAAATTTCTCTTGTGCCAATCTGCAACCAATTGAGAACCATAGAAATCTGGTGCTTTGTTAATTTTGTTGAAAAATGAAATGTACAGTCCTTTATTTTCTGAATATCTCTCATCCGTATTAAGACATTTAAAAGTTTTTTGTAATCTACTTTCGCTAAGGCACGCATTTGAACTTTCTGAAAGTTGCTTTATTCTTGTTTGGAAATCCAACATTGAAAGCGATGGGTTTAAGCTGATTTTGTTTTCCAAAGCACCAAGATTCATATCACTTGGATAGTCAATAGAATAAATCTTTTGATTGCCTGCCTCTTTTGCTAATCGAAATCCCAACTGATAGATTTCATTTTCATTTAGCATTCTCTTGTCAAAAGCATATTTCATAGTATCTGCCTTGTAGTAAGCTTTTCCTTGCTTGTACAAATCATACCTTTTATCGAGAGTTTTACGGTCTTCAAAAGGATTTTCGACAAAAACTTTGTCTGGTTTATAGCTGCTTTTTAAAGTTTTTACAATTTGGTTCAGGTCATTTTGATTAGATTGCTCTAAAATATTTCTCTCTTTTACTTTTGCAGCATCAAGACCTGGATTGTTGAAGTGAAAAGTACCAATCAAAATAACATTTATTTTATCTTGAGCAAAGTTAAATGTCGATAAAATGATAAAAAATGCAGTTACTAAAGTTTTCATCTTTAAATTATTTTTAATAAAAATTATTTGAGTGATTATTTCGATAGGACAAAGGTATTTACCAGCTAAGTCTTTTGAAATAGCGTTTAGACCAAGCTTTAAGAATATCGGACTAATTTTTTTTCGTCGGAGAAAAATGTGGTTTTGTCGATTTATGTTTGAATTTAAAGCAAATTCTAACTTACATTTGGGTATGAAAAATAAGCAACTCGTTGGTTTACATATCGTCTTTTGGGTACTCAACTTTGCCGGAAGTATTTTGGTGCCAAAATTTGTATTTAAGTCTGACCACATAATACTCAATGTCACGTTTTTTGTCACGGCGTTTATTTGTTTTTATGTCAATTACTTCTTCGTTGTTCCTAAGTTTTTCGACATTCATAAACTATATAAAACCTTAATCGGTTTTTTTATAAGCGTTTTTTGTTTCGTTCTTGTTAGGTATTTTATTGAAGAAACCTTATTGCCGATGTATATCGGTCGTGGAAATTACGCACCTGAAACTGGATTTGGATTTTATTTTTTTGATAATATTTATTTTAGTTCGACTACGATTTTTATTTCCACGGTTTTTAGTTTGATATATAAATTTATGAAAGTAGAAGAAGAAAGAGTTCAGCTGATTTCGGAAAAAAAAACAGCGGAAATTCAAGCGTTAAAAACCCAAATCAATCCGCATTTTATTTTTAACTCTCTGAATAATATTTATTCTTTGGTCTATCAGAAATCCGATAAAGCGCTTCCTGCGATTGAAGAATTAAGCGAGTTGTTGCGTTATTCAACCAAAGATTTGCAGCAAGATTTTATTCCACTAAAACGTGAAGTAGGTTATATAGAAAGTTTGATTGCCTTAGAAAAACTGCGCATCAGAAATCCTGAAAAGATTATTTTTGAAAAGAATATTCAGAACGAAAATTTGCAAATTTCGCCGATGTTATTGGTTCCGTTTGTTGAAAATGCTTTTAAACACGGTGATTTCAACGAACATGAAATGAAAATTGATTTAAAAGAAGAAAATTATATTCTAAATTTCCGAATCGAAAACCAAAAGCGACAAGGTTCCAAAGACCACACTTCAGGAATCGGAATCGGCAATGTTAAAAAGCGTTTGGAACTGATTTATCCCAACAAACACGAACTGCATATTTCAGATAAAGAAAATCTTTTTGTAGTTGAGTTGAAGATTGAGCTGTAGAGATTTTTAGAACGAAGAGCCAAGAAATCTGCGATATTGTCATTCAGAACGTAGTGATGAATCTCTATAATTGAGATTCCTCGTTCCTCGGAAATCGAAGAGTCGGCGAAGCCAATGACAAACGAACTATAAAATATATCGTACATTTTACATAATACATTGTACAAAAAAGCATGAACATAAAAACCATCATCATCGACGACGAGCCTTTGGCGGTTTCACTTTTGGAAAAATATGTTTCCGAGACGCCAAACTTTGAGTTGTTGTCAACTTTTCTGAATCCCATTGAAGCGATTGAGTTTATCCAAAACAATGATGTTGACTTGGTTTTTCTAGACATCCAAATGCCCGAATTGTCAGGTATCAACTTTATGAAAATCGTTGGTGACAAAGTAAAGTATATCCTAACCACTGCTTATTCAGAATTTGCCCTGGAGGGTTACGAACATAATGTGATTGATTATTTGCTGAAGCCAATTACGATTTCGCGCTTCCAAAAAGGAATTGAAAAAGCAAAAGAACGTTTTGCAAGCGTGCAGGAATCTGAGAAAAATTACTTTTTCATTAAATCTTCTGGACAGCAACATAAAATTTTGTTTGACGATATTTTGTACATCGAAAGCATTAAAGATTATGTAAACATCAAAACCCAAAACCAAGAATATATCGTCCTCGACACTTTGAAATCTATGGAAGAAAAGCTTCCGGATTCTTTATTCTGCCGAGTTCACAAATCCTATATTCTCAATCTTAATCACATAAAATCGGTTGATAGCAAGTCTGTTTTACTTATTTCAGACACCGAAATTCCAATTGGGGAAAGTTTTAAAATAAATTTTTTAAAAAAGTTAAAGTAAATTCGTTTCAGCTTCGTCTACTTCAATATGGACTCGCTATATTTGGATAAAATGGCTGAAAAACAATCTGCTTCACTTACCGAAGTCGTCAAAAATTACGGCTCGCAATTGCTGCGCTTTATCAAGGGTAAAGTGAGCAAAGTTGAGGATGCAGAAGATATTTTGCAGGAAGTGTGGTATCAGACCAGCCGTTTGACCAACATCGACGATTTGGAAAATGTGAGCGCTTGGCTATATTCCGTAACGCGAAACAAAATCACCGACAATTACCGAAAAAAGAAAAGCGACTCGCTGGAAGATTACGTCTACGAGGACGAAGATGGAAGTTTTAGCATAAAAGAAATTCTTTTGGCGGACGATTCCAACAATCCCGAGTTAAAGATGTTTAAAGATATTTTTTGGGACGAGTTGATGAAAGCTTTGGAAGAACTTCCCGAAAATCAACGTCGCGTTTTTATTCAGAATGAAATAGAAGACCGTACTTTGCAGGAAATTGCGGACGAGGAAAATGAAAACCTCAAGACAATTATCAGCCGAAAAGGTTATGCTGTGAAGCATCTTCGCGTAAAATTAAGACATTTGTACAACGAACTTAAATATTAAAATGAATCCGAAATTTAGACATAGAAATAAAAAGAAATTTTGGCTCGCCTTTCCGATAGGTATTGGCTTGGCATTTTTATTGGTTTGGTTTGTGCAATGGCTTTGGAATATGCTTTTGCCAGAGATTTTAGGTGTTAAAAGTATAACCTATTGGCAAGCTTTCGGAATATTGATTTTGTCCAAAATTTTATTTGGAGGTTTCAATGGTGGTGGCCGCGGAAAAGGTCATTTTAAAGATAAATGTAACCGAGAAATGCCTCAAATGACAGACGATGATAAAGAGCGTTTCCGTGAAGAATGGCGCAAGCGTTTTGGCGATCGCTGCAAGTTTGGTAGATAGATATAAACTCCCAAAATCGAAAGGTTTTGGGAGTTTTTTTTGTTTTGTCATTGGCTTCGCCGAATCTTCGATTTCAGAGCGCAGCGAAGAATCTCTTTTTAAATAAAAAATTTCTCTTTCGTCGAAAAGACAAGGTGTTGTTAATTAGCCTTTTGCAAAAGTTTTTAAAAATATTTTTTAAAATTTTAAAGTAAAACAAATTTTGGTGCGTCTTCCATAAAAAGGCCTTTAGAATTACAAACTTTAAAATCAAAAAAATGAAAAATAAAATGCGTTTTTTATTGCCAAGATTAGTCGGAGTTACGATTATCGCTGGTATCGCAACATTAATAATCGGGACGATTTTCAAACTGCTTTTGTTAGGAACTGTCGCTGCAGGCATCGGAACTTTAGTCGCTCGTAAATTTGCCAGAAGAAGACAACGCGAGTATATCAATTATTACGATAATTCGCCAATAAGTTTCGATAGAAATTCTGAGCAAAACTATGCGGTTCAACCGAGTTTCCAAGCTTCAAGATCTGAAAATCTTGCCATTATCCCAATTCAATAATTTATCAATATTAAAAATTAAACAATATGTTTTCAACAACTCAAAATACAAGAAGTAAAAAAGACCACTGCAGAAATAATTTTAACCAAAAATTCGACAGATGTCGTGACAAATTTTTTAGCTCAAATCATCCTTTTAAGGAAGCTGTAGCCGAAAAATTGAGTGCACATAAACCTGTTAATATCTCGGAAAGTGAAGATTATTTTGCCTTACAGCTTTTCGCTGCAGGACTGAAAAAAGAAGCTTTCAATGTTTCGATTAAAAACAATGTTTTGAAAATCGCTTACAACGAAACGCAAACTTCGGAACCTCAAAATATCGTTTATCAAGAATATTATCCGACGAGCTTCGAGCGTTCTTTCCAATTAACAAGCAAAGTGAAATCGGAAGTGGTTTCAGCAACTTATGAAGACGGAATTTTAACCATTATTTTACCAAAAGATCCGGAACATAATTTGCCTGCACAAAAAATTGACATTCACTAAAAGTCGATTTCTGTAAAACTAAATTTAAAATTATATATCCTAAACTCCAGCTTTTGTTGGAGTTTTTTTTGTTTTTAAGTTAAGGCGTTTTCAACTTAAAGATGATTTTATTAGCAAATTTAAAGATTGAATTTGTTATGTATGTCCTTTTATTAAAGCTAGTTATATGAGTTATATCATCTTTGACTTGAAGAGTTTTAGCCTTGTTAGTACGTAGTTTTGCAGGCTTGATTAAAAATCAAATTTTATAATATGAGTACACTTAATTTTTTCGAAAGAAACACCATAAAAAAATCAATTTTTCTTGTTCTGTTATTTATAACTATAAGTTTTAATGCGCAAGTTGGAATTAATACAGCTTCTTTTCATCCATCTGCGGCATTGGATGTCTATGGTAACAACAAAGGTTTACTTATTCCAAGGGTTAATCTTACGTCAGTAAATGATATTACAACAGTACCTTCTCCTGCGACAAGTTTATTGGTGTGGAATAACGGTGAAAGTGGTTTGTCCACTAAAGGTTTTTATTATTGGGATGGAAAATGGAATGCGGTTGTAGGAAGCGGTGGTTCGAGCACGGGAGCTTGGACTTCATCTGGGAGCAATGTAGGTAATAATGGAGGAGCGGGTACTAATTTGTCATTTGGGACTTCTTCATATGACGATTTGGTATTTAAAGCGAACGCTAAAGTTGTCCAAAGATTTGGTGTCCTTGGTGATATTCGAATCGGTGAAAATGCAAATGCTGTAGGCTATCAGTCGATTGCTATGGGATTTAATGCAAAAACAAATTCTAATAATGAGACAGCTGTAGGAATTAATACAACAACAGCAAACCAAAACTCTACTGCAATTGGTTCGGGAGCTTCGGCTACGGGACAGTTTTCCACGGCTTTAGGTTATGGTGCTTCTACAAGTCAGGCAAATGCCGTTGTTTTGGGTGGTATAAATGCCAATGTCGGAATTGGAACTAGTGCTCCCAATGTCAATGCCAAATTGGATGTTAGCGGGAATGTAAAGTTAGGACCAAAAGGGAATGTGCAAAAAAATCAGTTTGCTTTTAATAGTTCTACGTCAATGACATTTTCTGGAGTTGAAAGTGGTAAAGTGGTTTCAGTAGATATTAGTATTCCGGCTGCTAGTCAGCCAACATCAACACAAGCGATTGTATCAGTAAATCCAGATTCTGGCTTTGATTCTAATTTCACGGTTGTTTCTTCCAAGTTGATTTCAACCAATACAATTAAAGTTTATTTGATGAACATTTCCAATGCTCCTCAAGCTTTGTATTATGGAAAGTTTCAGATTTTTATAAGTGAATATTAGGATAAGTATTATTTAATGAAAATTAAAAAACCACCCTAAAAAGAGTGGTTTAGTATTTAAGGAAAACCGAAATTAATTCGCCTCCATTCTTTTAATTAAATTCAAGGCAGAACCCGCTTTGAACCAATCAATTTGTTGCTCGTTGTAAGTGTGGTTTGCGATAACAATATCTTTAGTTCCATCATTGTGAACGAATTCTAAAGTCAATTGTTTTCCTGGCGCAAATTGATCCAAATCCAAGAAGTTCACAACGTCATCTTCTCTGATTTTGTCGTAATCTGCTTTGTCCGCAAATGTAAGACCCAGCATACCTTGTTTTTTAAGGTTTGTTTCATGGATACGCGCGAAAGATTTTACCAAAACCGCTTTCACACCAAGATGTCTTGGCTCCATTGCAGCATGCTCTCTTGAAGAACCTTCACCATAGTTTTCGTCACCAACAACAATTGACGGAACGCCAGCCGCTTTGTAAGCTCTCTGTACGGCAGGAACTTCTCCGTAAGCACCAGTTAATTCGTTTTTAACTTTGTTGGTTTCCATGTTGTAAGCGTTTACTGCGCCTATCAACATATTGTTGGAAATATTATCCAAGTGACCTCTGTATTTCAACCAAGGCCCAGCCATAGAAATATGGTCGGTTGTACACTTGCCAAAAGCTTTAATCAAAACAAAAGCACCAGTAATATTAAGACCATCCCAAGCTGGGAACTCCTCTAACAACTGAAGTCTGTCCGAAGTTGGACTAACTACAACTTGAACACTAGAACCATCTGCTGACGGCGCTTGGTAACCGTTATCATCTACTGCAAAACCTTTTTCTGGAAGTTCAGAACCTTTTGGCTCGTCTAATTTTACTTGCTCACCAGCTTGATTTGTTAACGTATCAGTAATTGGGTTAAAATCTAATCTACCTGAAATCGCAACCGCAGCAACCATTTCTGGAGAAGCTACGAAAGCGTGCGTATTTGGGTTTCCATCAGCTCTTTTTGCAAAATTTCTGTTGAAAGAGTGGATAATTGAGTTTTTCTCAGCTTTGTCAGCACCTTCTCTGTCCCATTGTCCAATACAAGGCCCACAAGCGTTGGTAAAGATTCTTGCATTCTCGAATTTTCTAAATGAATCCAAGAAACCATCTCTTTCCGCCGTGAATTTCACTTGCTCAGAACCTGGGTTGATTCCTAAAATTGCTTTTGGTTTAACACCTTTAGCAACGGCATCCTCAACGATAGAAGCTGCTCTTGATAAATCCTCATAAGAGGAGTTGGTACAAGAACCGATTAATGCCCATTCTACTTCCAAAGGCCATCCGTTAGCTTCCGCTTTTGCTCTAAATTCTGCAACAGGCGTCGCTAAATCTGGCGTGAAAGGTCCGTTAAGGTGTGGTGAAAGTGTAGAAAGGTCAATTTCAATAACTTGGTCGAAATATTGTTCAGGATTTGCGTAAACTTCAGCATCACCAGTTAAATGTTCAGCCACTTTATCAGCAGCATCAACAACATCTTGTCTTCCAGTTGCAGCCAAATATCTTCTCATAGAATCGTCGTAACCGAAAGTAGAAGTCGTAGCACCGATTTCTGCTCCCATATTACAAATCGTTCCTTTTCCAGTTGCAGAAAGCGATTGCGCTCCTTCTCCGAAATATTCTACGATGCAACCTGTACCTCCTTTAACCGTTAAAATTCCAGCAACTTTTAGGATAACATCTTTCGCAGAAGTCCATCCATTCATTTTACCAGTTAATTTAACACCGATTAATTTTGGCATTTTCAGTTCCCAAGCCATTCCAGCCATTACATCAACAGCGTCAGCACCACCAACACCGATGGCTACCATTCCCAAACCACCAGCATTCACGGTGTGCGAGTCGGTACCAATCATCATTCCGCCAGGGAAAGCGTAGTTTTCCAAAACCACTTGGTGAATAATCCCCGCTCCTGGCTTCCAGAAACCGATTCCGTATTTATCACAAACAGAACTTAAGAAGCTGAAAACCTCCGAGTTCTTATTTATTCCTTCTTGTAAATCTGCTGCTGCACCAACTCTCGCTTGGATAAGGTGGTCGGCATGTGCTGTAGATGGAACTGCAACCTTAGCTTTTCCGGCTTGCATAAATTGTAACAACGCCATTTGCGCCGTCGCATCCTGCATTGCTACGCGGTCTGGTGCAAAATCTACATAAGAGTTTCCTCTTTCATAAGCTTGTGAAGCATTGCCTTCCCAAAGGTGAGCATAAAGAATTTTCTCAGCAAGTGTCAACGGTTTTCCCACAACTTGTCTCGCAGCAGCGATTCTTTCTGGGTAACGCTCATACACTTTTTTGATCATATCAAGGTCAAAAATCATACTTTAATTTTTTAATATTATACGTTGAAATGTTTTAGAAATGAGTTTTAAAATTAGTGATTATTTAGAACTTATTTCATTTTAGCTTGTTATTAAGATTGATTTTAAATAAGAATCAAAATTGACAATCTGACTTCTTTATTTTGACTTGAAATCAATTTTAAGAGCGTAAATTAAGATGAGAATTTTATGCCAATATCGATTGCTTTTGGTTGAAAATGCCTATCGCAACAATTTTTGATTTGATTAATTTAAACGCAATGGCGCAAAGTTTTTGTTTTTCTATATTGCTATTAAGGCGCAAGGAAATTATTTTCCATAGATCTTCTACGTTTTATTTAACATTAAGAAACCTTTAGGTTCGACGAAGTCAAATTAAGATTTCAAAGAAAATCAAAGTTCTTCAAAAAATCACCTTTATAAATTTTAGAATATAAAATGAAAATCTCTGATTTTCTTGCGCCCTATAAAACGTCTAAAATTTAATTTTTCTTGCGCCATTGTGTTTAAAACTCCCACAATTATTTATTCAAAATTATTGAACTGCATCAAAGCGATGTTTTTTGAAATGATTTTCATTCCATTTTTTAAACACTGTATTCATCGTGGTTAGTTGATTGTTGTAGTCGGTTTGTAGTAGCTAAAAAAAATCGTGAGTAGCTGTTTTGTAGTAGGTGAAAAATAGTTTCAGGGAAAAATAATACAGAAATTTGGTCAAAGCAATTTTAGAACAATTGAAGTCTTAAAATTTATAAAACGAGACTTTAATTTAATTCTAAAAAATGTGGGATGAGGAAAATATTTTATTCTATTAAAGTTTCAAAAGATGTTTATATATAGTTCAATTACCAAGTACGAGTATCATTTTGCGACCCAAGAACTTCCATTCAAATCAACAAATGGAGCGCCTTTGAATATGGATATTTGTCAAGGTTATGCGGCGATGTTTTTTGGAAAACTCCCTTCTGGTCCACTCGGAAAAAAATATGCTTACGTCTATGAAATGCCAACAAAAAGAATGTTGACTTTGGATGAATGGACGCCTGAAATCAAAAGCTATTTCGAGCAGGAAAAGACAAAATACAAGTTGCCTTTCAGATATCGTTTTGGGTGGTTGTACATTATTTGGGGCACTTTTTTATTCATTGTTTTGATGTTTGCTGGGCTTTTGGCTTACCTCATGTTTATCACGAAAAAATAATTTTATGGAAAATTTAGACCAAGACCAAAGAAGTTTGCACACCTACGATGGAAGTGCGCAAAATAACAAAGACGCCATTAAAAAGTTAAAGCAGTTTAGTCAATCCAAAGCGATGATATACAGTTTTATTGTTGCTTTTTTCGTGTTTGTTGCTGTCCGAAGTTTGTTGAAGTTTAATGCTTTAGAAAAGATTTACGGAAATGTTATCCCAGAAGCCGCAATGAACAAATCTTTTGGAAATCAAACGGCTTTTTCGATGTATTCAATCATTGGGAAATGGGGATTTGTTGGAGCTTGTGTGGCGATGGCGCTCTTCGTGTTTTTGACGATGGTAAGACCGCATTTAAAGAGAATAAAGGAGTACAACGAAATTATTAATAAATAAAAATGATGAAAAATAAATTTTGTTACCTCTTGCTACTTTTTTTAGGATTTACGGTGATTTCTTGTAGTCCGAATGGTATTGACCCAGAGAAAACTTTTGAAGTTTGTGGTTTGAGCTTGAATAAAATTCCTTACAAGTTTAGTCAACATTTTAAAGAAATCCGAGCGCAATATAAAAATGGAAGTTTGACTTATGTAACGCCAAATAATGAAGTAAAGAAAGGCGTTTCGGCGGAAGAATATGTTCAAAATATGTATCCTACGATGTTCAAAAAAGAAATTGAAGCGCTCAACAAACTTAATGTAGATGACGAAACACGACCAATGCAAAAGGCGAGTTTGGATGTTTTTAAATATTCCGAAGAAGTTTACAAAACCGATATGTTGCGCATTGCCAAAATGATTGATGAGGGAAAAAGCGACCAAGAAATTGATGCAGCGATTGAAGAATTGCAAAGCACAAAAGGAAAAATTATTGATGAGAAATTCAATAAAGCGCATGATTTGATTTTTCCTTACGCTGATAAACACAATATTAAATACGAGATTTTAGAATATCCTAATTAAAAACACATTATGATTATTTTCCGAATACGCTTTGGGAAATTAAATGAAAACTAATTAAAATTTAAGAATTATGAAAAAACTTTTAGGAATCGTCCTTATGATTATCGGATTTGCGTTAGTCGTATGTCTTAAAATGGGACCAGCCCAAGAAACCGAATTTTTGTTCTCGTATGGCGAATGGCCGCTAATCGCTGTCGCTTTGGTCGTTCTCGTAAGCGGAATAGTAATCTACAATAAAAATAAATAAAATGAATCAGTACAAATATTTTTCACAAGAGGGAAGCTCGTACTCCTTTAAACCTCAATACATCGTAAAATCTGCAATTGTCCTTATGTTGATCGGTTTATGTTGGGTATTCTGGAAGGTTGATATTAAGTGGATGGTGGCAGTTTTTGCTTTATTAAGTGTAATGATTATCATCACCTTGTTTACGGACAAGTTTCAAATCGACACCAATCATAAAGTTATCAACCTGAGACAAGGGATTTATATGCAAAGTCGAGAAGTACCTTTTGATAAGATTATCACTTTCGAAATGCTGACAACGACTACTAATTTTATTCGTTCGAGTGTGGTTCTCAACCTTTATTACCTTAATGATAAAGGCAAAGAAAAAGTGATGAAAGTGGCGCAAGGCATTAGCAAAACGCACATGCAAAATATTCTCAACGAGGTTGACGAAATAATGGGTCGCGAATAAACCTATTTAAATCAAAGATTTTCATTAAAAAAAGTAAACCAAAACAAAAATGGAAAACAATATTAAAGATAAATACAACGTTGATGAAAGCTACAAAACCTTGAGTCTTCAACCTTATAATTATTACAAAAAAGGTTTGAAATGGTATGTTTTGGCTTTGGTTGTCATCGGTTTGGTTTGCTTGTATTACCGCAACGGAATGCCAGAATATGTTTTAATCATCGCTTCTACGTTAACGATTTTAATCGTTTTGTGGATGTTGAAAGAATTGCTGTTCAGGATTCCTATTTATTATACGTTTGATGCTGGTCAGAACAAAGTTTTCAAATCGAATTTCTTTGTTAAAAATAAGGCATTGTTCGACCTTGATAAAATGGTGCTTTTTACGAGTTCCGACAACGAAGGTTGGGCGTATGCCATCGGCGAAAAGAGAAAACATTTAATTAAAAGCTACAAAATCAGCGAGTATTTCGGGGATTCCAAGAAAAGTATTGCCAAAGCCGATTTGTACGAAAATGAAATTTTAAGCAAAATCAATGAGTTAGTAGGACAGGTTAATCCTTAATTTACTGATTATCTGTTTTAAAATCTTATTTAAATTTTAGTCCAAAATATTTTTAACATTAAGGCATTAAGATTTCATGAAAAGTGCTCTTAAAAATCTTAATAAAAATCAATTTATTGATTTCTTAAAAAAATAGACGGTTTGATTTTCTAAGTTTGACTACGTCGAACCTTAAGGTTTCTTAATGTTTAAAGAAGGAATAAACTTCGTTTATTTTTGATTAAGGTAATTAAGGTTAAAAATTTTGAACAAACTCTAAACTATAAAAAAACTAAAAAATGAGTGTATTCATCGAAATTATAGAAGAGACAACGCCAGACCCCAATCTTTTGATGTGGAAATATGCCGATGCCGACAAGGAAATTAAAAACGGTGCCCAGCTTACGGTTCGCGAAAGTCAGGCGGTTTTATTTCTCAATGAAGGTCAGTTGGCGGATGTTTTTTATGCTGGTTTACACGAATTAAGCACCGAAAATATTCCAATTTTAAGCAAACTGAAAGGTTGGAAATATGGATTTAAAAGTCCTTTCAAAGCGGATGTTTACTTCATCAATACGCGAAATTTTGTCAATAACAAATGGGGAACGCCAGCACCAGTTTTGATGAATGACCCGCAGTTTGGGCAAATTAGGGTTCGTGCTTTTGGTAGTTTTGATTTTAGAATTAAAGATATTCCCACTTTTTTCAGAAATTATGCAGGGGCTTACCCGCAGTTTACGGTTTTTGAATTGCAATATGAGTTGAGAGATTTTATAGCGCCAAAATTTGCTGAGGTTTTGGCGAATGAAAATATTACGGTTACCGATGTTGCGGGAAACATCACCGATTTGGGCAAAAAAGTTCTGCCTTTTCTCGCTCCTTATTTTGAATCTTTCGGTTTAGAATTAACGCAATTCGTGATTACCAGCGTGACGCTTCCCGAAGAAGTGACCAAACATTACGACAAAATCACGAACATGAATATGGTAACCGACATGGATAAATTTACCAAATTCAATCAAGCGCAAGCCATCGGCGAAAAAGGCACCGCACTCAATGAAGCTACGACAAACGCCGTTGCAATGGGAATGATGATGAATCAGATACAGCAAAATAAACCCGCCGAGGACGATATTGAAGCAAAATTATTGAAACTAAAAAAGCTTTTCGACAATGGTCTAATCGAGGAAGACGAATACAAAACCAAGAAATCTGAATTGTTGGATAAACTTTAAGTCATAAAAAAAATGAAATATTTTAAACATTAAGAAACCTTAAGGTTCGACGAAGTCAAATTAAGATTTTTTGAAAGACATGTTCTTAAATACCTTAAAAAAAATCAATTTATTGATTTCTTAAAGAATAAACGGCTTGATTTTCTAAATTTCTTAATGTTTAGCAAGAATAAACTTCGTTTATTTTGATTAAGAAATATTAAGGTTGGGTGCAGTCAAAATTAATTCTAATTTATTAAAAAATGGCGGAAGATAAGAAAGTGAATTCCTTCATCGAAAAGATGAAAAAAAAGGCAAAAACGCAAGAAGTCTATGGTGGAAAAATGGAAGACAAATCGGCTTCTTTGTCCATTAAAGATTGTCCGAATTGCGGTGCTGCTCGAGCTCAGCAAGATGGTATCACACATTGCGCTTATTGTGGTTTTGAATTTATCGCAGTGAAAATTTCAAATGGAATTAATTTGAATGAAAACGATAATTCGAAATCTTAATCGAAATGAAAAACTATAAATATTTAATTCCCAACGGAAAAGATTATGACGTGAAACAATTTATGGGTTTTGCTGTAATAATTGTTGTTTTATGGGTTTTTATTGCGCTTGCAATGGTCATTTGGAGCGATTATAAAAAAACGGGAATAGGCATTTTGGTCGTTTTGCTGTTAGGATTTATTTTCGCTAAAACAGCTCGCAAAGGCGGTCCAAAAATCATAATGAATGGCGATAAACCAGAATCTTTGGAGTTGCTTTATTCTAAATTTAAGAAGCCGTTGGTTTTTCCGTTTCAGGATATTCAAAGTTTTGAATTGCGCAAAATGTATTACACCAGAATCCTCATTCATGTAGAATTGTTAGCAGTTGTAAAGGCCGATGGGAAAATTAAGAGCATTCCAGTTTCTCAAGCATTGCGAGTAAAACCGATGCAAGAGCTACTCAACGAAATTGAAGATTTAAAAGGGATAGGATAGTTTTTTAACGCAAAGGCGCAAGTCAAAACTAATTTTTTCGTTTATAAAGGCGCAAAAAAATCAAAGATTTTTGAATGGGACGTTCACAATTTTATCGAAGATAGAATCCTTATGCCTTAAAAAAGTATAGAAGGAAAGGAAAATAGCGACTTTGGGTTACACGAGTGTTAAACGCAAAGTCAAACAAGTTTTTACAATTTTTAAAAAAAATAAGATAAACAAAGGCGTAAAACTTACTTAAGTAAAATAAAGCTTTGTTTTGCTTTGCGATAAAAATATCAAGAAAATACCAATAGAAAAACACAAATTTTAAAACAAATACGATGTTTAATTTTTTCAATAAAAAAACAAACCAACTAGAGAAGAATTCATTTTCTGAAAATCCAGAGTGGTTGGGACTTCTCCAAGAAAATCAAGAACGCTTTTTTGTGTTCTTAGAAAAGTTGGAAGCTAAAGCAGTTGAGTTAACTGAAGCAGCTTTGCCAGAACTTTATGAACTTAAAAAAGAGGACGAAAGACAACATGGCTTAATGTTGAGCGGAATTTTAGGTCAGTTGGGAAATATCCGCGAGAAAGCCGAAGCCGTTTACGACGAAAAAATTGAAGATGTCTATCAAATTTTTAAAGAAAAAATTGATGTTTTCAATCCGTTTTATAATCAATTAACTCAATTTAGAACGACTTGCTCTAACCAACTTCATAGAGGTTTGGAAGCAAAACTATCAGAACTGAGAGCTCAATTGGAACAAACCAATTTCACGGATTACGAAGTTTTGTATCAACAAATTTTGGATGAACATGAAGCGATTAAAAACCAGTTCAAATGTCAACAATGTGGCGATACCATTCCGTTGACAAAGATTTATTTCGTGACTTCACACATCGCATGTCCGAGTTGTCAAAACAAAAATACGTTTACGCCGAGCTCGTTGGCGCAAGGTTTAGAGCAGATTGGTCGAAGTTTGGCAGAGCAAAGAACGCAACCTTTGTTGGATAAATATTATGAAGAGGAAAATCGAGAGCGCGATTTGTACATGCAAGGTCATCAATTAAAATTAAAGCGCGATTTTTCCGAAAAAGACGATGCGCTCGAGCAACAAATAGAAGAACTTGAAAAACAACATCAAGAATCCAAAGCTTTAATTCCGCAATATTATCAGGAATATCAACGAGCGATGTTTGACGAATGGAAACGCTTGGTTCCAGATTTGGCAGAGCATAACGAGAGGTTTTATCAAAGTCTTCAAAACAGAAATTATTAAATCACAAAAGAAAATATTATGAGTATCAATCCAGAAAATCTACACGGAAATCATTATACAGAAGCACAATTTGATGCTGAGGTGGAAGCGAGATTGGAAGCAAAAAAACAGCAGTTAGGCGACAATTGGGAAGAAGATGACGTAAAAAGTTACAGAAGACATTTTGTACGAAATGTTTATTTTGATTGGAATGAGGATGCGGATGAAGACGATTTTATCCAGTTTGAAATGATGCATTCTTTGAAATATTTTGGAACTTCGACGATGGGGTATGTAAAAGCCGACGCAGGAAATCCTTTGGAAGCGCCTATTCACGGAATTTCTTTGGACGATTATGCCGCTATTGCCATGAATTTGACGACTTTTGATGAAAATGAATTGTTTAAAGCTTTCGGCATTGATACCGCAATTTGGCAGGAAGTCAACACGCTTTGGCCAAAACGTATGCAGGAAGATTCTACATTTACGATTGTCAATTTGTACGGCGAAGCTTTTATGAAAGCGCCCAATCATCCTAAAATTTTAGCTTTAAAAAATGGCTCTGCTCCAAGCAGTACAGGAAATTCTGAAAATCTCAATCGTTTAAAAACTGACAAAGCTTATTATTTAGAATTAGAAGCCGCACGTTCTGTCGCTTATGAATACGGAATTGATGGCGCGCAATGGATAAAAGATGAATTCGGAATCGACTTGATGGATTTTCAATCGGTGGCGATGGAGTGGATGACGAAGCGAAATCTGGATTTCAGTACTGACCAAATAAGAGAAGATGCGGATTTCCAAGAAAGTGTAAGAGCGCATTACAAAGAGCGTTTTGCTGCTGACCAAGGTGGGAATGTGGCGGATGATATTGAGTTTTAGGTTTTTGTTTTATTTAAATCTAAAATAATTCTAAACGCAAAGCTAAACAAGAATAGCAAAGTAAATTGTAATCAATTAATGATAAACAAAGGCGTTTCACTCATTTTTGAAATACAATTTTGTATTACTTATTTGGAAATGAATAGGTCATTAGCTTCGTTTTTCTTTGCGTTTAAATTTGATAAAGATTTGTCTTTTCTTAAATATTAGGATTTTAAAAAATGAATTCGTTTGTTTCAAATATTTAAACTATTGATTTGCAGCAAGTTAATTAAATTTAATCGTTACTTAGACTTAATTGCTAAATGTTAAAAATATTTTTGAAACAAAGTTTTTTAGTAAATTACTTGTCATAACACTTGATGATTTTTAAAATTTAGTCATTCGAAAATCATTCAAATAACACAATATTGTATGGGATTTTTAAATAATCTATTTGGTAAAAAGGACGAGAATTCGCCGATGGAAACTAACGAGCAAACGACTTATCAAGATTTTTGGAATTGGTTTGCCACTAAAGAAAAGGAGTTTTTTGAAGTTGTAAAATCAAGAAAGGATATTGAAAAAGATTTTTTTGATATCCTTTCTCCAAAATTAAAAAATATCGACGATGGCATTTACTTTTTAACAGGAATGAAAGACGACGACACAGCAGAACTGATTTTCACTCCCGATGGCGTTATCAAGAAAATTGCTATTATCGAGGATTTGGTGGCAGCAGCACCGAGTTTTTCCAATTGGGTTTTCACAGCTTTAAAGCCGAGCGCCGCAGATATTTCTAATATCGGTTTGCGCATGGGAGATTATAGTTTCGATAAAGATAATCTGTGGTTTTATGCCAATTCGGACGAGAGTTATCCTGACGAAGTCGACATTGTTTTGGTTTATGAAAATTACAAAGCTGCCGACAAAGATATGATTACCAACGCCGCATATTTGTTTTTGGATAACTATTTGGGAGAATTAAATTCGGTGACGACAATCGACCATTTGCAAATTATTGGAAAAAATGAAGCCACAGAAGAATTGATTCCGATTGGAAAAATGAAAGATTACCTACTTTGGCGTGAAAGAGAGTTCGTAGAAAAATATCAAGCGGTGAGTTATGATACTAAAAATGATGGATTTTCTTCTTTAGAAGCGACACTAAATAACGGACTTCCGCTAATTGCAATCGTAGATAAAACTTTGTTGGAGTGGGATAGTAAAGCCTCGCACCCTTGGATGGTGACAGTCAAAATAAAATACGACGGCAAAAACAACAATGGTTTTCCCGATGAAAGTATTTACAAACTTCTTGACCAATTTGAAGATGAATTGGCTGAGGATCTAAAAGATGTTGACGGCTATCTAAATATCGGTAGAGAAACGGCTGATAGCGAACGTGTGATTTTTATTGCGTGTAAAGATTTTCGTAAGCCAACACGAGTTTTAGATAAAATGATGATTAAATACAAAGGCAAAATAGATTTTACTTATTCCATTTTTAAGGATAAATATTGGAAAGCGGTTGAAATGTATAATGTGTAGTGATGACTCCTAATTTTTTAAACAAAATCTGAATATGTTTAAACTTCACTTAATGCTTTCTTAATCGAAATAAACGGAGTTTATTCTTAGTTAAACATTAAGAATTTTAAGAAAGTAGGAATTTCATTTTATTAAGAAATCAATACATTGATTTTAATTAAGCTTTTTAAAAATTAGAAGTCTGTTCAAATCTTAATGCCTTAATGTTGAAAATACTTTTGAATAGTATTTAGTTAAAATTTCAATTGATCATACGCCTTAGCGTTAAAAAAAATCCAAACAAAAAAGACTGCCCAAATCGAGCAGTCTTTTGTATTTATTCAAGAATTTCTTAGTGACAAGAAATCGGTGTGAATTTCGTTAAATTAATACCTTCAACAGCATCTTGGTATTCTTCGATATTTGGAATTCTACCCAAAATAGCCGAAAGAACAACCACTGGAGTAGAAGCCAATAAAGATTCACCTTTTTTGCCATCTCTGTCTTCAACCACACGACCTTGGAAAAGACGCGTAGAAGTCGCCATTACCGTATCTCCTTTTTCCGCTTTTTCTTGGTTACCCATACAAAGGTTACATCCCGGACGCTCAAGATACATGATGTTTTCGTATTCTGTACGTGCAGCGCCTTTTGGTGCATCGTCATTAAATTCGAATCCAGAATATTTTTGAAGCATTTCCCAATCGCCTTCCGCTTTCAATTCGTCGATGATGTTGTAAGTAGGTGCTGCAACCACTAATGGCGCATTAAATTTAACTTCACCTTCTTTTTTCTCAACATTTCTCAACATCTGAGAAACGATTTTAAGGTCATCTTTATGAACCATACAAGAACCTACGAAACCTAAATCTACCGCTTTTGTTCCTCCATAATACGTCAAATCACGAATTGTGTCATGCGTATAACGTTTAGAAACATCTTCGTTGTTAACGTCTGGGTCAGCAATCATTGGCTCGTTGATGATGTCTAAATCAATCACAACTTCAGCGTAATATTTTGCATTTTCATCAGGTTGAAGCGCTGGTTTAGAACCAGATTTAATTTCTTCGATACGCTTGTTTGCTTTATCGATAAGACCTTGTAGAACTTTATTATGATTATCCATTCCTTTATCAATCATAATCTGAATACGAGATTTTGCGATTTCTAAAGATTGAATTAATGTATCGTCTTGTGAAATACAGATTGATGCTTTCGCTTTCATTTCCGCTGTCCAGTCAGTGAATGTAAAGGCTTGGTCTGCCAACAAAGTACCGATATGAACTTCGATAATTCTACCTTGGAAAACGTTTTCGCCTCCGAATTGTTGCAACATCTGCGCTTGCGTAGCGTGTACAACATCACGGAAATCCATATAAGGTTTCATCTCACCTTTGAAAGTCACTTTCACCGATTCTGGAATTGGCATTGATGCTTCACCAGTCGCCAAAGCCAAAGCCACAGTCCCTGAATCTGCTCCAAAAGCAACACCTTTAGACATTCTTGTGTGCGAATCTCCACCGATGATAATCGCCCATTCGTCGATGGTAATGTCATTCAAAACTTTATGGATAACGTCGGTCATTGCGTGGTATTCACCTTTTGGGTCACGAGCAGTAATCAAACCGAAATCATTCATAAATTTCATCAATTTAGGAATGTTAGCTTGTGCTTTTTTATCCCAAACCGAAGCCGTATGACATCCAGATTGATAAGCGCCGTCCACTGTTGGAGCGATAACTGTTGCCGCCATTGCTTCCAATTCTTGAGCGGTCATCAAACCTGTTGTATCTTGAGAACCAACGATGTTTACTTTTACACGAACGTCAGAACCTGCATGCAAAATTTTTCCATCAGTAACACCAACAGCATTTTTGTTGAAGATTTTTTCAACCGCTGTTAAACCTTGATTATCATTAGAAATTTCTTTTGAAGGAGCAAAAACTGTTGGTGCTTCAACACCTAAAGTTTGCGCTGCAAAAGTTTGAATTTTCTTTCCGAAAACAATCGCATAAGAACCACCCGCTTTGATGAATTCCATTTTTTGCGGTGTTAAAGAACGAGCGATGTCGATTAATTCTTGGTCACCGTTGTATAATTTTTGAGTCTTTGTATTAATTGTTAAAACCGTACCTGTCGCAACAGAATAAACTTCTTCTAAAACCGGTTCATCGTTTTCGTTACGAACAACATTTCCGTTTTCATCAACTTTTTTCTTCCAGTTTTTAAGGTCGATTCCAATACCACCAGTTACGTCAACTGTTGTTAAGAAAATTGGAGAAATACCATTCGTTCCACCAACAATCGGCGCGATATTTACGAAAGGTACATAAGGACTCGCTTGTTTTCCTGTCCAAAGTGCAACGTTGTTAACACCCGACATACGAGAAGAACCAACACCCATTGTTCCTTTTTCTGCGATAAGCATCACACTCGCATCAGGATGTTGTGCTTGTAACGCACGAATTTGCTCCTGAGCTTCTGGCGTAATCATACATTTACCGTGCAATTCTCTGTCAGAACGCGAGTGCGCTTGGTTACCTGGCGATAATAAATCCGTAGAAATATCTCCTTCACCAGCGATGAATGTTACGATTTTAATTTCTTCTGCAACTTCTGGAAGTTTTGTAAAGAATTCTGCTTTTGCGTAGCTTTCAAGAATGTCTTTTGCAATTGCATTTCCGGCTTTGTAAGCATCTGCTAAACGCGCTGTATCTGCATCATACAAGAAAACCTGAGTTTTAAGAACTTCAGCCGCTTGCTTTGCAATAGCCTCATCATTTCCTAAAGCCAAATCCAAAAGAACTTCGATAGATGGACCACCTTTCATGTGCGACAACAATTCGAAAGCGAAACTTGGCGTAATCTCCGCAACTGCAGTTTCTCCAAGAATAATTTCTTTCAAAAATTTAGCTTTTACACCAGCAGCAGGCGTTGTACCTGGAAGCGTGTTGTAAATTAAAAACTGAATAGAATCTTCTCTGTTCGGGTTGTTAGCATCTTTAATTTGTGCGATGATTTCGCTTAATAATTCGGCACCGTCAATAGGTTTTGGATGAAGACCTTGGCCTTTTCTTTCTTCAATTTCTTGAATATAATTCGTGTAAATACTCATAATAAGTAGAAGCTTTTGCTTGTAATTTTATTTAAAACTAAACGTGAAGTCAGTTAATTTTTAAATTATTATATAAATTGCAGCCAAAAATACGATTTTTTATACTTTTTATCAGCTTTATTCATTAGGTTTTGAAATAATAAAAATTAGTTTTTATCTATCTTAGTTGAATTTTGTTTTTAAACTATTGGTATATAGGTAGTTGTGATTTTTATTAGATTTAAAATTAATAAAAAATATTTAGCGAACATTCGCTGGTTGCTTATTTTGAAAATGAAAATTAAATATGTTTTTGGGATTTTAGTCCTTGGTATTTTGTTGATTTACTTTTTTGTAAATCCAGCAAATTCTGGTTGGGCGCTAAATTGTCCTTTCAAAATGATGACGAACTACGATTGTCCTGGCTGTGGTAGTCAGCGCGCTTTCCACGAATTGTTGCACGGACATTTTAAAAATGCTTTTATTCTGAATCCACTTTTTGTAGTCGCGATTCCAGTTTTTTTGATTTTCCTTGTTTTTCAGATTGGCGATTTAAAAACAAAGTACTCGAAATTTTACAATTCCTTGTTTGGGTTTAAAAGTATTCTTATCTATTTAATTGTCATCATTCTATTTTTTGTTGTCCGAAATACGGAAGTTTATCACGAATTGATTTTTGGAATTTAAAATTTACGTACAATTTTCCCTTCGTTGTAGAAGTGATTTTTGTCTTTAGCTTTAGACTGTTCTATCCATTCGAAGCTTGCAGGATCAGCCTCTTTCACAACTTCTCCTTGATAGAAAATTTGATTTCCCGATTGCAAGTAAGCGCCCAAAACACGAAAGTTGTCAAGCTTCGTGTTCTCTTGAACTAAAACTTGTTTTGCATCAATCCAATAGTAGAGATTATTGTTCATCACCGTATAACCATAATCTTCCACGGGAAGTTCGATGTCAAGGACGTCTCGGTCGGTCGCTTTGGACAGTTCAGCAAAACTATAGATAGGCTTGTCTATTTCTGAAAAATTATCATAAAGACGGTTTTTGCTAAAAATTAGATTCCAGCGAATCATAAAAAAATTATTAGGATTTGCTTCTAGCGATTTGTTTTGAAATTCATAAAAGTTGGTTTTGTCGGCATATAGAAAATCTGAAACGTGGTAAAAAGTGGATGCATCCGAATTGGGAATAATCGCGCCATATACGAGATTGACGACTTCGGTTCCGTTGGCAATATAAGCGTCTAGGAACCTATCAGCTTTTGTTCGATCCTTTATTGCGGCGACTTTCTTTGGGTCTGCACCTTTGATAATATCGTTTTGGAAATAGACATAATTTTTGTCAATCATACATTCTTCCGTGTTTTTTAAACGCTGAATACTTTGCGGATCGGCGCCCTGAATGACTTTTGTTCCATAAAAAACATGTGTTTTATCGACGCCGATTCCTTTATCTGAATTCTGGTACTTGCTTAGATAAAACAAAAACTTGAAGCTCGCAGGATCGGCTCCTTCAATGATTTTAAGATTTGAAGTATAAACTTTTTTAACGTCTTTGTAACTGACGTTGTCTCCTATGACTTCGAAGCTTTTGGCATCTGCATTTTCAAGAATTGTTAGATCACTTTTATAAACATTGTTTTTGTCTACGTACAAGTTGCCTACTTTTTTTAAGGTTTTTTTGTCTATTTCGGGAAAGCTTTTTCCTTGATAAAAAATATGCTCAGAATCTGCATATACATTTGGGCGATCTTCAACTGCGAATAGAATATTAAAAGTCTTTGCATCCACATTGTTAATTGCTTGTCCCTTGTAGTAAACGTGGTTTTTGTCCTTTGCGTAGAATGGCAAAAATCTTTCATTTGGTAAAATTTCAAAGGATTTAGGATCGACATCTTTTAATAGAATCGAATCTTTAATTATTCTATTGTAGCCTTGTAGATAATAGATGTTATTGCCTTTAATCTCATATTTTGAAACTGGCGACATTCCTGGTTGTGCAAAGGTAAATTGCGCAAATAGTAGAGAACTCAGAAAGCATAAAATAGATATTCGTTTTGTAGCCATAATCTGTTTTTATATTCGATTACTTTCTTTTGTTAAAATTAAATGTTTTTGTCTAGATTTTTGAATATGAAATTAAAGATTGAAAAATTTTCAAAAAATTAAAATTATTTTTTATAAGTTTGCAAACGGAAAAAGGGGTGCCCCTAAAAAGGCTGAGATTATACCCTACGAACCTGGGCGGGTAATGCTGCCAAGGGAACTAAGCAAACGGCTTGGCTGTTTGGTGCATCCTTTTATTCCAACTAATAATATGTTAGAATGAAAGGATTTATTTTTTTATCGGCTCTTAGTGTTGGAGCTTTCAGTTTTGCTCAATCGAAGCAAGATACTATTCAGGAAATAGAGCAGGTTCGTGTTTTTAAAAAGTTACCTGTTTCCAAGGAAATCATCAATGTTCAAAAAGATTTGGACGGCAAAAATTTGGGTCAGGATTTACCAATTTTATTGAAGAATCAAACCTCAGTTGTTACAACCTCCGATGCGGGAAATGGCGTTGGTTACACAGGATTTCGTATTCGTGGTGTTGCTGGTTCTAGCATCAATGTGATGATGAACGGCGTGCCTTACAATGATGCGGAAAGTCAAGGGACGTTTTTTGTTGATGTTCCAGATTTGGCAAGTTCTGCGTCGCAAATTGTTATTCAGCGTGGTGTTGGGACTTCTACCAATGGTTCTTCGGCATTTGGAGCCAGTGTTAATGTGATTTCCAAAGATCCAGAAAAAACATTCTATGTGAAAACCGATGATAGTTATGGCTCTTTTAATACTTATAAATATTCGGCAGAAGTAGGCTCTGGTAAGTTTTGGAATAACCGATTATCCGTGATGGGACGCTATACCAAAATCCATTCTGATGGTTATATTGATAGAGCTTTTTCGGATTTGGACTCCTATAATTTTGCAGCCTTGTTTGAAGAGAATAAAACGAAACTTCGCTTTATGGCATTCGGTGGAAAGGAGAAAACGTATCAAGCTTGGAATGGTGTTGATAAAGATACTTACGATAAAGACAGACGATTCAATTCTTCTGGAGCAATCTACGATGCGAATTGGGAAAATATTATTGGATTCTATAAAAACGAAACAGATAATTATAAGCAAAATCATTATCAGTTGTTGTGGGAACAAGGATTTAGCGATCACTGGAATCTCGAAACAACTTTGCATTATACCAAAGGAAAAGGTTACTACGAGAACTACAAACAAGATGCGAAGTTTTCAAAATATGGTTTACCGAATATTTTAGTTAACGGTTCCGAAGTTAAGCGCTCAGACTTCATTCGCAACAAATGGCTTAACAATGATTTTTATGGTTTGGTGTCTACTTTATATGGGAAATATGAAAACGTAGATATTAATGTTGGTGTCGTTGCTAATCAATATTATGGTAAACATTATGGTAATGTAACTGGTGTTTATTTTCCAGAAATTGACGAGTATGAGTATTACCGAAATAGAACGGTGAAGAGTGAGATTTCTAGTTTTGCAAAGGCACTTTATCGTGTTAATGATTTCGAATTTTTTGGTGATATGCAAGTGCGAAATGTTTCCTACAATGCGAAAATTATCAAAGAAGGTGATGGTGAAGGATTAAATCTTGACAAAAACTGGACGTTCCTTAATCCAAAAGCTGGTGTTAATTATAGAATAAATGGTGGCAAAATTTATTTGTCGTACGCGATTGCCAACAGAGAGCCTAACCGTGATGATCTAAAAGAAAATCCAAATACAAAAGCTGAGTTTCTTCAGGACTGGGAATTGGGTCTTGAAAAACAATTTGGGTCTGTGTTGTCGTTGACTGCTAACTTGTATTATATGCAGTACAAAGATCAATTGGTTTTGTCTGGTGTCATCAACGATGTGGGAAGTTTTATCCGAGAAAATGTTGATAAAAGTTACCGCGCAGGAATCGAGCTGGGTGCTTTGGCAAATGTTTCCCAAGATTTCCGAGTGAATGCAAATTTAAGTTTAAGTAAGAATAAAATTAACCAACTTAACTCTCAAAAAGGTGATGAACGTGTTGTTCTTAAAGATACAGACACTTCGTTTTCGCCGTCGGTTGTTGCGAATCTAGGTTTGCAATATGATATGGCTAAAGCTTTCACATTGGGCGTGGGGAATCAATATGTTGGGAAACAATATTTGGATAATACACAAAATGAAGCCTTTCGACTTAAAGATTATTTCTTGACAGATTTTAATGCTAAATATACTTTTGAACTTCCGAGAACAACAGCTGAGTTAAAATTATTGGTCAACAATATTTTTAATCAGAAATACATTAGCAATGGTTTTGTCTATGGTGATACACCTTATTATTATGCACAAGCTGGCGTTAATTTTATGTTCGGTATTTCTTTAAAGTTTAAATAATTGAACACTAATTAATTTTTTCAACGAAAACATCTCAAATTTTATGAGATGTTTTTGTTTTTATAAATTAATAATTAATTTGCCATCCTGTTATAAAATCATAAATTTGCACATTATGGACATTGCACAGCAAATTTTACAGGTTCTTAATGCTCAAGGACAACTTGAGTTGGCAGGATTGGGGACGCTTTCTCTAATCACAAAACATGCTGAATTGGATGTTCAGAATGATAAAATTCTGCCTCCAAAAAAGGAATTAATTTTTAATCTTGACCGTGGTCAAAAAGCCGAAAATCAGTTTAACGCTTTATCTTCACAAATCCTAAAAGACCTTTTAGAAAAAGGAAACTACGATTTGGCAGGTATTGGTAAGTGGACCAATTTCGCTGGCAAAATCAATTTTGTTGCCGATTCGCAAATTGCAGGAAATGATTTTTATGGTTTCGAAGAAATCGTTGTGCCTAGAATTGGCGCCGATTCGCCACAGTTGATGCCATCTTCGGATGAAGATTACAAATTCAATAAGTCTATTTTGTGGATATTTTTAGTGGTCATTCCGGTTGCTGGTATGCTGTATTTTGCAGTGACACAAAAAGACAAACTCTTTGGCAAAGCATCTTTCGATAGCGCCGAGCTTTCGAAAATTGATAAAAAACCAACTAAGCCAGCTGTTGTAGATTCTACTTTGGCTAAGCCTAGCGATTCTATCAAGGTGGATTCCTTGACCGTTCCTACAAACAATACAATCAAATAATATATGCAAAAAGTTAAACATCCGTTAGAATCTCTTACGGTAATGACCAACATAGTACTTCCCAATGAGACCAATTCTTTAAGAAACTTATTTGGTGGAGAGTTACTTTCGAGAATGGATCGTGCTGCTTCAATTTCGGCAACGCGCCATTGCGAAAGACGTGTGGTAACAGCTTCTGTTAATCATGTTTCTTTCAATCATCCAATTCCAGAAGGAGGGATTGTGGTTTTGGAGTCTAAAGTGAGCCGCGCATTTTCTACATCGATGGAGATTTATGTGGACGTCTGGTTAGATGATCCAATTAACCAAAGAAAAATCCATACTAACGAAGGTATTTATACTTTTGTTGCGGTGGACGAGTTTAATAAACCAGTTCCGATTCCTGCAATTGAGCCAGAAACGGAGGAAGAGGTTAAAAGATTTGACGCGGCGCTTCGCAGAAAAGAATTGTCATTAATTCTTTCGGGAAGAATGAAAGCGACAGATTCTATTGAGTTGAAAAAATTATTCGCTGGAGAAATTTAATACAACGGAAGATTTATCTTCCGTTTTTTTATCACTAAAAATGAAGATGATATGAAAGCAAAAATTTTATTATTAGACAAAAACCATCCTTTGATAGATGAGCAATTGTTGGCGCAAGGATTTGTTTTGGACGAAGATTTTAGTTCGAGTTACGATGAGGTTTTAAAAAAGATAAATAATTACGACGGCATTATTATTAGAAGTCGAATTCCGATTGATGCTAATTTTCTGAATCATGCTAAAAATCTGAAATTCATAGCGAGAGTTGGTGCAGGTATGGAGAATATCGATATGGAAACTGCTAAAGCTTTAAATATTGAATTGATAAATTCTCCCGAAGGTAACCGTGATTCTGTTGCAGAACATGTTTTGGGAATGTTGTTGATTTTGATGAATCGTTTGTTTATCGCTTCCAATGAAGTTAAAAATGGTATTTGGCTTCGCGAAGAAAACCGTGGTGATGAACTTCTTGGGAAAACTTTCGGAATTATCGGCTACGGAAATATGGGAAAAGCCGTTGCTAAACGTTTGTCGGGTTTTGGTGTAGAAGTTATTTTTTATGATATTCTGCCAAATCTATCAGACGAATTTGCGACACAAGTTAGCTTGGAAGAATTGCAAAAGCGTGCAGATATTTTGAGTCTTCATATTCCGTTGACAGATTTGACGCATTATATGATTGATGACAATTTCATTAATAAAATGGGAAAAGATTTTTATTTCGTGAACACCGCACGAGGTAAAAACCTAAAAACTTCGGCTTTGGTAGAAGCTTTGAAATCTAAAAAAGTCAAAGCTGCCGCACTTGATGTTTTGGAATACGAAAAATCGTCTTTTGAAAATCTCGATGCAGAAAATGATGATTTAAAATATCTTCTAAATTCTGAAAATGTAATTGTAACGCCGCATATCGCAGGCTGGACACATCAAAGTAAAGAAAAGTTAGCGCAATTTATCGTTGATAAAATTTTGAAACTTTACAATATTTAATTCAAATAAAAGAAAGGAAGCTTAAATCATTTAAGCTTCTTTTTTTGTAATTAATTTAACATAAAATAACATTTTCGGGTGACTCATTTTTTTTAACAAATTCATACTTTAGCCGTTCTGTTAAATGTAATTAATGTAAGGAACAATGAAGAAATCTAAAAGTGTATTTTTGTTAGTGATTTTGATGTCTTTTTTTAGTTGTAAAAAAGAACAACCTGCTAAGGAAAATATAACTTACGAAAGCAAATTACCCAACTATTCTAACGTTCAACTCGATAAAGTCTTTACAGACGAAGATCGAAAACTTGACAACAAAGCCGAAATTGTTTCGCAAATTGATAATTACTATAAAACGGTTTGGGAAAACGGAAATCTTAGCGGAAGTTTTTTAGTGGCAAAAGGCGATGACATCCTTGTTGAAAAATACAGAGGTTTTGGTCGCGTTAATAACGAAATGCCGATTGATAAAGATACGCCGCTTCATGTTGCTTCGGTTAGTAAGACGATGACGGCGATGGCGGTTCTTAAGTTGGTAGAAGCGGGAAAGCTTAATTTAGATGATAATTTGACAAAGTTCTTTCCAAAATTTCCTTATCCCAGTATCACGGTTTTCAGTCTATTGTCGCAACGCAGCGGACTTCCCAAATATGAGCATTTTGACCAATCGGTAAAACCTGCGCCCGAAGAATTGAAAAAAACTTTTGTGACCAATCAAGATGTTCTTAATATTTTGGAGCGTGACAAGCCAGAGTTGGCAAGACCGAGCAACACAGGTTTTATGTATTGTAATACCAATTTTGCGATGTTGGCTTTAATTGTTGAAAAAGTTACTAAAACGCCATTTCCTCAAGCGATGCAAGAAATTGTTTTTAAAGCTTTGAAAATGGATCATACTTATATTTTTCAGGAAAAAGATATTCCGACGGCTTCGCAATCTTTCTATAATGGACAAAATAAATTATATCCGCTTGATCACTTTGACCTAATCTACGGAGATAAAAATGTCTATACAACGCCAAGAGATTTGTTGAAGTTTTCGACTGCTTTGTTTTCTAAAGACTTTTTGAAACCAGAATTAAAAGATAAAATTTTCGAACCTTATAGCAACGAGAAAAAAGGAATCAATAATTACGGAATTGGTTTTAGAATGAAAATCTTTGACGATGGCGAAAAATTGACTTATCATAATGGTTGGTGGCATGGCAGCAATGCGGTTTTTGTTCATCTTTTAAAATCAAAAACAACGATAATCGCTATTGGTAACAAATATTCGCAGCGTGTCTATTCTGCGATGGCATTGTCAGGAATGTTTGAGCCATTTCCTTTTGAAGTTGATAAGCTTAACAAAGTAATGACGGGTGAACAACCAACCAACGAAAATGCGGATTCTACCAATGTCAGTCACGGCAATTATTCAGAATAAAAATCATAAAAAGAACTAAAACGTGTTTTCCGTTTTAGTTTTTTTATTTTTGCAGTATAAATACTATAATGAAGAAGATTTTTTTTCTTTTCCTATTCGGTTTGTTGGTCGTTTCTTGTGCGCGTGTTGGTTCGCCAAATGGTGGTGCAAAAGATACGATTCCTCCAAAAATGTTGTCGAGCAATATCGACACCACGCGCGTTAATGTCCCAACAACGCTTAAGGAATTGCGTATTAATTTTGACGAATATATCAAGCTAAAAGATATTAACAAGAATCTTATTATTTCGCCACCGATTAAGAATATCAAAAAGATTTTGCCCGCCAATCTTGGGACTAAGTTTTTGTCCATTCAGTGGTCGGATACTTTAAAGGCGAATACAACTTATAATTTCAATTTCGGAAATTCGATTACGGATCTTAATGAGGCTAATCCTTTGCCGTATTTTAATTTTGCATTTTCAACTGGTTCCGAGATTGAAGATAACTATATTAGCGGAACTTTGATTGATGCTTTGGGAGAAAAGAAAAGCGAGGGCAAAGATGTTAATTATGTTGTCGGACTTTATCAAGTTAAAGATTCTATGGATTATCGTCAAAAGCCTTACTATATTACAAATGTTGATCCAGATGGCTATTTCGAACTCAATTATTTAAGTCCCGGAAAGTACAAAATTTTGGCTTTCGAAGATTTGAATCAAAACTCGATTTTTGATAATGGTAAAGAGAAGTTTGCTTTTTCTAAAGACGTTATTAATATCGAGGACAAAAAGAATATTTCTGGTATGAAGATTAAACTTTTCCCAAGCAAACCAGCAGTCAAATACAAGGAATATAAGCAGACTAACGGTGGACTTGTGTTGATCTACGACGGAAAACCAGAAAAGGTTGAGGTTAGTTCGGCTTCTCCAAATCTTACCGATTTCAAAGTGACACATCAGGCGAAATCTGATTCTGTATATGTTTGGTTCGATGCTGTGGCGCAGAAAATTGGTGTTGAAAAAAGTGATAATGTTAAACTAGCTGCAAAAACTTCTGTTAAAACGGATACGATTTCTACTTATTATAAATACGATCCAAAAGTTGAAATGACTTTGGCGAGTACTGGGGAGAAAGTATTGCCACCAAATACGGTCTTTAAAATTAAATCTAATTTTGCGCTTTCGGAGATTCAGTCAGACAAGTGGAAGTTAACCTCAGATAGTATTTCGCAAAGTTTTACAGCAAGTATTTCTAAAACCAATAGCGAAGATATTATTGTGAATTCGGATTTTAAAGTTGGGAAATCTTATCAACTTTCTATTCCGAAAGAAACTGTGAAATCTTTTTATAAATCCATTGCTAAGTCGTATCGACTCGATTTTGAAATTGGGAAACCAGCCGATTATGGTTCTTTAAAAGTTGAAATTCTAAATCCGCCGACCTCGCATTTTTGGTTACAATTGTTAAATGAAAAAGGCGATGTTATGTACCAGGAATATACGAAAGGCAGTCAAGTTCATTTTACGAATTTGAAACCTGCTGATTATTTTCTTCGTATTTTGGTGGATAATAATGATGATGGCTATTGGGAGACGTCGTCTTTTACAGAAAATAGATATGCAGAAGATGTTTATTTATTTAAAAAAGGAAAAGATCAAAACCCAATGACGAAAGTTAATATTCGTCCAATGTGGGAGATTAATGAAAAATGGGATTTGAACGCTGAAACACAAGGAAATTGAAAAAGTTTTTTAAAATTTTAATCATACTAATTGCCGCTTTTGGATTGATACAATTAATTCCGGTTGACAGAACGAATGAGCCTGTCAAGAAAGATGAGAACTTTGTTGATATTAACAAAGCCAATTCGAGAGTCGAGCATTTGATAAAGGTAGCCTGTTATGATTGTCATTCTAATGAAGTTAAATATCCAGATTATGCTTATGTTGCGCCAATTTCTTGGATGATAAAAGATCATATTTCGGAAGGTCGTCAAAGACTTAACTTTTCAAAATGGGGAACCTACAATAATTTTCAGAAGCAAGGTATGATGGAGAAAAGTGTAACTAGTGTGGAAAATTATGCAATGCCTTTGCCGTCTTACATTCAGAAGCATCCAGAAGCCAACCTTAGCAAAATCGATAGAGAATTGATGGCGAATTATTTCCGCGAAGTTCTTAAAGATTTAAAAGAAAAGTAAAACTTAGATTTCGAAATCGTAAATCATAAATCATCAATCGTAAATAGTAACAATCATGAATTTTGAAGATTTTATCATCGCACCAAAACCAATAAAAACCGAAGAATGGCAATTGGGAGCACACATTAGCAACGAGATTTTGGAAGATAGCATTGTGTTGTTGTTTGTTTCGGATTATCGTGGTGCGCGTGGTGATGCGGAGGTTCAGGATTTTATGAATGTTCGTCGCGAGTTTTACAGATTGTCAAAATTGGATTTTGAAATTCCTATGGTGGATTTGGGCGATTTGGTTTCTGGAAAAAGTTTGGAGGATACGCATTATATTTTACAAGAAGTATTGTCGGCTTGTCATTACAAACATGCAATTCCAGTTGTGGTTGGCGGTTCTACAGATTTGGCGTATTCGCTTTACTCGGCTTTAGACTTTCATTACAAGAAAATAAATTATACGCAGATTAACAACATTGTGTCATTGGCACAAGGTGAAGAAATTAATGAACGTAACTTTTTGAGTAAGATTTTGGGTTCCAAAAATTTTGAAATTCAGAACTATCATCATCTTGGTTATCAAAAACATCTTAACGAAGTTGATTCTGTAAAATTGATAAAAGAAGTTCAGTTTGATGTGATTCGTTTGGCCGAAATGATGAATTCGACAGATCGTACTGAACCTTATTTTAGAAAAACCGATTTGGTGACGATTAATTGTGACGCCATCGAAAGTGGAATGGATCCTTTCTCGATTAATCCACAAGTTAATGGGCTTAACAAACGCGAAGTTTGCGCCTATATGAAGGAAATTGGTCTTAGTGAAAATCTAAAATCTGTCGGGATTTTTAATTTTAATATTTATTCTGACGATAGGATGAATCATCAGCTTTTGGCACAAATGATTTGGTATCTGATAGAAGGAATCAATATCCAAAGAACGCATCCAAAAGAACGAAAATTCGAAACGTATTGGGTGATGGTCGGTGACGAAAGTTATGCTTTTCAACGCGATACATTCAGAAATCTGTGGTATTTTGGAGAAGATGAAGATTCTAACAATTTAATTCCTTGCTCGCGTTCAGATTTCGAAGAAGCAAAAAGAGGCTATTTGGGAGAACGTTTTACCCGTAACTAATTTTGTATGCAAGCAAAAGTATCTGTAATTGTTCCCGTTTATAATGTTGAGGTTTATTTAGAAAAATGTCTGAATTCTCTTGTTAGTCAAACTTTATCTGACCTCGAGATTATTGTCGTAAATGATGGAAGCAAGGACAATTCGCAACAGATTATTGATGATTTTGCCTCTCGTTTTCCAAATAAAATAAAAGCGTTCTCCAAAGAAAATGGTGGTCTTAGCGACGCACGAAATTTTGGATTAAAACATTGTACTGGCGAATATATTGGATTTGTTGATAGTGATGATTATGTGACGCCGAATATGTTTGAAGAAATGTATGATTTGTCGCAAAAGCATCAAGCCGAAATGGTGATTTGCAACTTGCAGAAAGTGGATCAATTTGGAAATGTTACTCAGAAGCTAACGCAAATACCTAATATGCCGGAGAAAATTGTTTTGGATGAGCATTTTTCTGTTTTTTCGGATTTAAGTTATTTTGCTTGTAATAAGATTTTTCGAGCTGATTTGTTTTCGAACAAAAATTTTAAAAAAGGAATTCATTTTGAAGATATACAATTGATTCCACAACTTTTGCTGAATTGCAAAACCATTGCGCAAACGCAACATTTTCATTATCAATATCTAGAACGCACTGATTCTATTACCAAAACACATACTTTAAAAGGACTTGATATTCTAAATGCTGTTAAGGATGTTGAAGTGGCTTTTAAGCAATCAGTTTTTTCTGCAAGAAATATAGAGCTTAAAAATTTCCAAATTTTAGAAGGCGTTTATACGTTTTTGGCTTATTTAGCTTTCGTTAAAAATGATGCCGATTATTTGCAAATGCGCCAAGACTTGTCAAAATTTATGCAAGACCGAAATATTGCTAAGAAGGAAGTATTAGCTTACAAACGCTTTGGCGAAAACTATTTTTCGAGCTTGTCGATTTCGAAGCGAATTTATTATTTAATTCAATTTTTTGTTCCAATTCGTTTTCATCGATTATTGTTATCGAAGCTTGCAAAATAGATTTTTCATTTTTTTTATTTTTTTGATTTTCGCAGCAGTATTCGTTTATTAATGATAGTTTGATAATTGTTTATGAAAAAATAAAAGTAATTTTAAGTCTTTGTTAAGATTTTTGGGTTTTTATTAGTACTTTTGCGCAGGCAGATACTATGGAGTAGTGTCGCTGAACACAAATTTTATGATGAAAAACTACAAAGATCAATGGGAAAGTTAAGCTTTGTACAGAGTCTGGATTTTGAAACTGTCTTTATTTTAAAGATGATTTTTGGATTCGCGATTTCTTTCTTATTGACCTATTTTACGATTCCCGCAATTATCAAGATTTCTAGAAGGAAAAACTTGATGGACGAACCGACATTAAGAAGTTCTCATGAACGCAAGATTCCTAATTTGGGAGGAATTGCTATTTTCTTTTCTTTAGGTGTCTGCGCACCAATTTTTGCATATGAGTTGTTTGACCAATACAAGTTCTTGTTTGCTTCTTTAGTGATTTTGTTTTTCGTAGGTGTTACCGATGATATTGTTGTGATGCGTGCCTACAAAAAACTTATCGCTCAGATCATCGTTTCCGTATTAGTTGTGGTTGGCTCTGATGTTAGAATTAGAAGTTTTTTTGGATTATTTGGCATCGAAGAACTCAATTACTATTTCAGTGTATTTTTTAGTGTTCTAACCTTTATAATTTTGATTAATGCTTTTAATCTTATTGATGGCATTGATGGGCTTGCGGGAGGTTATAGCGTTTTGTCAAGTGCGCTTTTTGCGATTAGCTTTTTTAGATTAGGCGAATATAATTATCCTTTGGTGGTGTTTTGTATCATTATAATTGGTGCGGTCTTAGCATTTTTACGATATAATTTGTCTTCGCAAAGGAACAGTAAGATCTTTATGGGAGATACAGGTTCTATGATATTAGGATTCCTATTGGCTTTCACAGCAATTAATTTTATAGATATTTTTATTGCAAAGAAAGATGCTTTAGTTCCGCACTATCATTTGTTATCAGCGCCTATTATTGCTTTGACGATCCTTATTTTACCAATTGTAGATACATTTTCTGTTATCTTAATTAGACTTTTTAAACGCCAATCTCTTTTTAAACCAGACAAAAATCATCTACATCATAGAGTTTTGGATTTGGGATTAAGTCATAGAAAATCCACTTTTGTAATTTGTGTAGGTTATTTGATTATTATTGTTGCTGTGTATCTATTGAGACATACAGATATTAACCTATTGTTTTTAATAGTATTTATTATAGGACTTGTATGTTCTTTTTTTCCATTTTGGTTAAAAAGAATTATGAAATAATATTAATTTTGAAATTATATAATTAACAATGTTAAAAAAAATATTTTTATTATTAAGCTTTACTTTTTTGGTGTCTTCTTGTATATCGAGAAAAGACATTACTTATTTACAACCTAGTGAAAGCTTAACGCTTAATTCAGAAGGCTTAATTCCATATAACATACAAGAATATCATGTTACAAAAAATGATATTTTAGGACTTAATATTATTACTACTCCAAAAGGCGATGCCGCACAATTTTATTCAAGCTATAATGTAAGTGGAGGCTCAGAGTCTGGTGGTGGTCAGAACCCTATAGCAAATGCTGTAGGAGGATCAGCGTCTGGAGGGGGAATGGTTGGGAATGCTCGTTTTTATTTCAATGGTTTGAAAGTGGATTCTAAAGGTGATGTTTATGTTTTTGGAATTGGTTTTGTAAAAGCGGAAGGTCGTACATTAGAGGATATCAGCCAAGAGATTCAAACCAAAGTCAACGAGAATTTTCTAGATGGCAAATCGGAGGTTCGTGTAAGTCTAGATGGTATCAATTATTTTATTCTTGGAGATATGGAAGGTGTTGGATTGACAGGTGCTAAAGTGGCGCATGTACAACAGCTTAATATTCTAGAAGCGATCTCAACTAATGATGGGCTTAATAGAACGGTAGATCGTAAGAATATAGTGCTACTTAGAAAATATCCTGAAGGCGTAAAACGTGTTAAGCTAGACCTAACAAGAGAAGATGTTATGAATTCTCCATATTTTTGGTTACAAAATGGAGATATGATAATGTTGAGTACCAATAAGAAGAGTATCTCAGGTTTTGGCAAGGAGCCATTACAAAGTTTAACAACAGGAGTGTCATTATTGACAACAGTTCTGTCTATCTATTTGATCTTTACTAAGCTTTAAAAATGATTCCAGAAAATAATAACAAGCAACAGCATGTCGAAGAGGAAGTTAAGGGTAAATCTTTTAGCTTGTTCGATCCTATGCATTTTTTACATCGTATCTTAAGAAATTGGTACTGGTTTGTCATTCTTGGTATGCTGGGTTATTCAATTTCGTATTTATATAGTAAGTATTATGCGCAGCGTATATATCAATCGCAATTATCATTAAGTATTTCTAATAATACATCTAGTTATTTTACACCAAATCAGTCTATTAACTTTATTTGGGGGCAGGGTGGTAACCAAGATGGTATATACATCAAGAAAATTCTATTTTCACGTAGTTTGAACGAGTATTTAGTTAATAAATTAGATCTTTATACCAACTATACTACCAAGGGAGCAATAAAGCATACCTATTTGGATCAAGATGATTCTCCAGTTGTACTCGTTATTGATAAGGCGCATTTGCAGCAAGTTAATTATCAAATCACTTTAATTCCTAAAGGAAACGATAAGTATGAAGTTATCCTTCCAGAAGAGGGTGAATCTACAACATTGTATAGTTACATCACCGAATCTTATTCTGATATACCTAGTTATGCACGGCCTGCAAATAAAATAATTGGGGTTGATGAGTGGTATACTTCGCCTAATTTACGTTTCAAATTAGAGAAAAATCCAAATCCGTCACCTATTAAGTTTGATAATATTAATATTTCATTAATGTCGGTTAGTGAGGCTGTAGGTGGAATCGTATCAACACTTTCTGTTAATTTCGATCAAGAGTTGCCCACTATTATGTTTGTTGGGAAGACTGGCTATAATCTAAACGGAACCGTTCGTTTTTTGAATACTGCGATTGATGAATTAATAAAGAAGAGATTAGAAGATACCAATACGGTAGATAAAAATACATTAGAATATCTTGCTGAGAATCTTAATGATGTTAGAAAGAAGTTAGATTCAAGTGCTGCAAAGCTTAATCAAATTAAGATTGATAATAAGCTTTTTGATATGACTAACCTCGATTCTAAAACATTTGAAGAATTAAAGCAATTAGAATCTAAGAAGGCCGAGCTATTATCAAAAATGAAAAACTTGGACCAAGTAAGAAATGTTGTTAGCTCTAATAATATTGAAAAAATAATTAACATTAGCTCTGCAGGCATTGAGGATGGAGCCTTCTCTGCTTCTGTATCTGAATTAAAGGCACTTTATGCAAAGCGTAGAGAGATGGCAACAATCTACACGCCTAATTCTGAGCCAATGCGTGAAATTAATAGGTTGATTAACGAAGCTAGAAACAATTCAACAAATGGACTTAGGCAATATTATTCTAAGTTTGATGAGCAATTGCTAGATCTTAATTCGCAAGTTCAAAAGATTGATGGTGATCTGAATACTTTGCCAGAAAAGCAACGCCAGTTTTTAGATGCGCAAAGAGGTTACAGCATTATCGAAGCTACTTATAATACTTTATTAAGTGAACAAGCAAAGGCGCAAATGCGTATTGTTTCTAATAAGAGTAATTTAACGATTATAGATAAAGCAAAAAACCTTGGTCAAGGACCTATTGCTCCTAATATTAAAATGATACAAAGTGCGATTATGGGCGGGTTGTTGTTCCTTCCTCTTCTATTTATTGCAATAGCAGAAGTTTTAGATAATAGAGTGCGAAATATTAAAGAAGTTGTTAATGTTACAAAAATACCTTTACTAGGAGTTATTGGTAAAAATACTGAAGATAGTAATCTTACTGTTTTGGATCGTCCAAAATCTTCAATTTCAGAGGCTTTTAGAGGTGTAAGATCGAATCTCAAGTTTTTATACGATGATAGTAAGCCTTGCAAAGTTATTTTGATAACATCATCCATTAGTGGAGAAGGGAAGACATATTCGTCAATGAATTTGGCAACAATTTTAGCTCTAAGTGGGAAAAAAACGGTGTTATTAGGTATGGACTTACGTAAGCCTAAAATTTTTGGCGACTTCAAATTTACCAACAAAGATGGTGTTTCTAATTATCTTACAGGAGAGGTTAGCTTGGAGCAAATTGTTAACAAGACTCAAATACCTAGTTTGGATGTCATAACTTCTGGTCCAATTCCTCCAAATCCTTCAGAGTTACTTTTGGGAGCGAGAAATCAAATTTTTATTGAAGAATTAAAAAAGCAATATGAGTTTATTGTGATAGATTCTCCTCCAGTTGGCTTGGTTGCAGATGCTTTTGAGTTAATGAAGTATGTTGATGCAACCGTATATATTGTTAGACACGAATATACTGAAAAGTATATGCTTAATATGATTAAGGAAAAGGTTGCTAAAAAAGAAGTTAGTCATATTGGATTAATCTACAATGATTATGAAGCGAAACAAGGTTATGGTTATGGCTATGGTTACGGCTATGGTTACGGTTATGGCTATGGTTATTTTGAAGAAGATGTCGATTACAAAGAACCAATGATTATTAAAGTCAGAAATCAGATTCGAAAGATTTTCAGAAGAAATTAATTGTTTTAAGAAAAGTTTTTTTGTGTTTGCAAAAGTTTAATTTTGGATGACTTTATAATAATTTTATTTTTTTTCGTTATCTAATTAACTTATTTTAATTAAGTTCGATTATTTTTAACGAAAATTTAAGAAGTTCCCTAAAGTAAAAATGTGTTATATTTGCAGCAATTTTTAGGGAAAAATAGTCCCGAAATAATATGAGAGTAAAATTTGTTTATAGTTTTTTACTGATTTTTGTTTGCTTTTTTAGTGTGACCACATTAAAGGCTCAACGTCATGAATTAGGTGTCCAGTTGGGTGTTAGTAATTTGGTAGGTGATATTGGTAATACCAATTTTATCTTACAAAAACCCATTTTTGGAAAAACCTTAGATCTTGGTGTACCAATGTATCTTGGTATCATTTATCGATTAAATGTTAATCCTCAGCAATCTCTTAGGATTAATCTTGGATATAGCCATATTCAATTTAGTGACTTACATGCAAAAGAGAACTATAGAAGACAAAGAGGCTTGTATGGTGACAATTCCATCTTTCATGCAGATTTACTATACGAGTATTATTTCTTCGATATCAATGAAGAGCATAAAAGTAAATTAAGTCCTTATATTTTTGCTGGAATTGGAGGTATGATGCATGATGTCGCTAAATATGACTCTTCGCCTGATGGAAAACCTACATTCAGTACTGCTAAAAAAATGTCTATGGACTTGCCATTTGGTGCTGGTTTGAAGTATAAGTTTAATTATAATTGGGCTATTTCAGGAGAATTCACATTTAGACAAAGTTTTTCTGATGCCATCGATTATAGTGTTGTAGAAAATGCACCACAAGTTGTACAAGATGTTAGAAATGTTGGGAATCCAAATTCTAATGATTGGGTTAATTCGGCGACCATTATCTTATCATATTCATTTGGACGACCTCCTTGTAATTGCAAATAGTAAATGTCAGACTTAAAAGAAAAAATAGATAAGGAGAATTTGCCGCAGCATGTTGCAATCATTATGGATGGTAATGGTCGTTGGGCAAAAACAAGAGGAGAGCAGAGGACATTTGGTCATCGTAATGCTATCGAGGCCGTTCGTAACGCCATTAATGCATGTAACGAAATCAATATACCCTACCTAACACTTTATACTTTTTCAACAGAAAATTGGAAACGTCCAACAGATGAAGTGGACACATTAATGTCTTTGTTATCAGAATCTCTGCTTAACGAGGCAGAGGAAATTTATACAAAAGGTTTAAGACTTCATTTTATTGGGGATATTTCTAAATTGCCAGAATTAGTGCGAGATCAGCTCCTTAATTTGGTTGATTTAACAAAAAATAATACAAGAGGGAATCTTATTTTGGCGCTTAACTATGGTGCTCAAAATGAAATTCTAAAAGCAGTTAAAGAAATTGCTTCTGATGTTAAAGATGGGCAATTGTCAGTAGAAGATATTGACGGGAAAGTATTCGAAAGTCATCTTTATACAAAAGATTTTCCACCTGTAGATCTTATGATTCGTACAAGTGGAGAGATTCGTATTAGTAATTTTATGCTTTGGCAAATAGCATATGCTGAGCTTCAATTCTTGAATGTGTTGTGGCCAGACTTTAGTAAAGACATTTTTTTCCAATGTATATTGGATTATCAAAATAAAGAAAGACGTTACGGAATGACTAGTGAGCAAGTCAAGTAACAAAAGGGGATTTAGCGATTGAAGAACTCAGGAAGAGAAATGAAAAAAATTATTTTACCTATAATATTTTTTGCAGCTACAGCTAATGTAGTTAATGCACAAATAAACCCACAAACTGGTACCCAAACTACAGAAGTACAAAATGAGCCAGATGGACATGAGTACTTTCTAAAAGACATCGTTGTTGATGGTGTTAAAAAATATTCTTCGGCACAGATCCTTAGAATGGCAGGTTTGGTAAAGGGAGAAAAAATCGAAATACCAGGTCAGCGCATTAGTTCTGCAATTAAGAAATTATGGGATTCTCAATCTTTTTCGAAAGTTGAAGTTCTTGTAGAAACTGTAGATGGCGATCAAGCTGTGCTTCGTTTTTCTTTGCAAGATCTTAAAGAACTTGGACAAGTGAAGTTCACAGGAAAGGGTGTTGGGAAGTCGAAGAACGAAAAATTTATTAAAGATAATAATCTTAAACCAGGAACAAAGATTAATAACAATCTAGTTTCTAGTTTACAAAATAAAATTCCGCAAGAATACATCAAAAAAGGTTTTGCGGATGCTAAAATCAAGATTACGGATACACCAAGTGCTACCGATCCTAACATGGTAGACTGGACTATTGAAGTTGATAAAGGCAAAAAGGTTAAGATTGACGAAATTATTTTCAAAGGAAATGAAAACGTTTCTTCTAGTAAACTTAGAAAAAATGGTTTCAAAGACACTAAGCAAAAGCGTTTCTTAATCGGGCTTATTAAACCATCAAAATTTATTGAAGATAAATATGAAGAGGATAAAAAGCACCTTATCAGTTATTACAACTCTTTAGGTTTTAGAGATGCTGCAATTGTGTCTGATTCAGTAACGCGTGATCAAAAGGGGTACCATATCAATGTTGACCTTAAAGAAGGTAAAAAATATTATATTGGTAATGTTAACTTTATTGGAAATACAACCTTTACAACAGAGTTTTTACAAAAGATATTAGGTTATAAAACGGGTGATATTTACGATGCAGTTGGATTTAACAAGAAAGTAGGTGAAGATGGTGGTAAAGAAGATGATTCTGACATCAAGTCTATCTACATGAACAATGGTTTCCTTTTCTCAACAATAACACCAGTAGAAAAAGCAGTTAAAGGAGATTCTATTGATCTTGAAATCCGTATCAACGAAGGTGAAAAGGCAACTTGGAACCGTGTAACTTGGTCTGGTAATACAACAACACATGACCACGTTATCCTTAGATCTTTAAGAACAATGCCTGGTGCTTTGTTTGCAAAATCTGATATTAAAAGAACTTATTTCGAATTGGCAGGGATGCAGTTTTTTGATCCTCAACAAATCGGAACTGATGTTAAACCAAATCCGCAGGATAATACGGTTAATATGCATTGGACCTTGGTGGAGAAAGGATCTTCGCAAGTCCAATTGCAAGCTGGTTATGGAGGTAACTCTTTTATCGGAACTTTAGGTTTGACATTTAACAACTTCTCGCTAAGAAACTTCTTGAAGCTTAAAGACTTTAAGCCAGTTCCTCAGGGAGATGGTCAGACTTTATCTTTGCAAGCACAGGCAGGACAGTATTTTACCAACTACTCAATTTCATTTGTTGAGCCTTGGTTATTTGGTACACGTCCAACTGCCTTGAGTGTTGGTTTTAACTACTCTCGTGTTAATTACGATTATGTTTCAGGTGAAAACCAAAAATTAAATATTTTCTCTGCTAACGTAGGTTTAACAAGAAGACTAAATTGGCCAGATGATTATTTCTCATTCTACACTGGTCTACAGTTCCAGAGTTATAACTTCCAGAACTATCCATTCCAGTTTGGGGATCAGCAAGAAATGAATGGTACGACAAAGTCATTTACAATCAACTTAGGTCTTACACGTAGTTCAGCTGGTCTAGATCCAATTTTCCCAACTTATGGATCAAACTTGGATTTTAATGTGAAATTTACACCACCTTATTCGATATTTGAGAAGAAAGATTATTCTACAATGTCAGCTTTGGATAAGTATAAGTGGATGGAATTCTTTAAAGTTAAATTTAAAGCAGATTTCTACAACGAAGTTATCGGTAAACTTGTTCTTAGAACAACTGCAGAGATGGGATACCTTAGTGGATATAACAAAGAGCTGGGAGCGCCACCATTTGAGAGATTCTATGTCGGAGGTGTCGGGCTTTTCAATGGTAGATTCGATGGTAGAGAGATTGTTCCTTTGAGAGGTTATGAGAATGCTTCTTCTACAGGTTTCACAGCATCTACACCTTATGATATTACGCCTTATGGTGGCGCAACAATTTATAACAGATTTGCTGCGGAGTTAAGATATCCAATATCTATGAACCAAACTGCAAAGATTTTTGCTTTAACCTTTGTTGAAGGTGGTAATGCTTGGAATTCTTGGGGAAGTTATAACCCGTTCCAGTTGAAGAGATCAGTAGGTGTTGGTATTAGAGTTTCGATGTCTGCATTTGGTTTGATTGGATTTGACTTTGCTTATGGATTTGACAAAGGTCTTGGTCAAACAGAACCGTCAGGATGGCAAACGCACTTCTTAATGAACCAACCATTATAATTTTTATACATTTGTAATATGAAGAAATTAGTTTTAGCTTTTACATTATGTGTTTTTTCAGGAACAGCTTTCGCACAAAAAATTGGTGTTGTTGATACCAGTTATATATTGAGCAAATTACCACAATATAAAGAAGCTGAGACTAGACTTAACAATCAAGTGTCTCAATGGCAAGGCGATTTGCAAAGATTGCAAAACGAATACGAGACTAAAAAAGCGGCTTTCGAGAGCGAAAAAGTTTTATTAGTTGGAGATCAATTAAAATTGAGAGAAAAAGAAATATCGGATTTAGAAAATAATATCCGCAACACTATTAATGGCCGTTTTGGTACAGGTGGTGAGATTGATCAGCTTCGCTCTAGTTTAGTTAAGCCTTACCAAGATCAAATCTGGAATAGTATTGATGTGATGTCCAAAAAAAATACATTGGGCATAGTTATTGATAAAAGCAATAACACTAGCGTTTTGTTCTTGGACAAAAAGTATGATTATACGGATGCTGTGCTAGATTTATTAGTGAAGAATCTTCCAAAATCTAATAATGATACGAAGCCAGGAAACAAAGTTGGCGCACCAGTTCTTAATAATGATAACAATCCAAAATCAAGAACAAGTAAGCCTGCGAGAGGTAATGTAAACGAAACTCAAAAATTAAAAACGGATAATAGTTTCCAAGCAAATTAAGTAACAATTAAAATTATATAAATTCTATTATGAAAAAACTAAGTGTATTATTTGCAGCAGTTATGATGTTTGTTGCAGTAGGCGTTGCAAAAGCTCAAAAGATTGCTTCATTAGATGTTGCATCTGTACTTAGCGTAATGCCCGAAAAAATTAAGTTAGACCAACAAATGAAAACTTTATCTGATGCTAAAAAAACAGAATTAGATAAAAAGAAAGCTTCGGCTCAACAATTGTTCGAAAAATATTCTAAAGAAGCAGCTACTCAAACACAACAAATTAATGAGCAAAGAAATGCTGAATTAGAAAAACTTCAAGCTAACTTACAACAAGAAGCTATGGCTGGCGAAAAAGATATCAGAGACAAATATGACGCTGGTCTTACACCAATCGAAGCTAAAATTAAAGACGCTATCTCTAAAGTAGCTAAAGCTAAAGGATATGACTTCATCGTTGACGATACAGTATTCGTTTACAAAGGAGGTCCAGATGCGACTCAAGATGTTAAAACGCAATTAGGAATTAAATAATTCGTTTTAATTAACAGATATTAACCACTCTTATTGGAGTGGTTTTTTTATTTTTGCCCTATGGAAAATGAATTCAAGAGTATTGCCAAAGTTCGCTTTGCAGATTGCGACCCAATTGGGCATCTCAACAACATTAATTATTTGGTATACATGCTTAATGCAAGGGAAGATCATGTAGAAGAACACTTTGGATTTACTTACGAAGAATACGCTACCAAAACAGGTTTTACTTGGGTAAGTATTCAAAATGAAATTGCTTATTTCAAAGAAGTTCGATATAATAAAAAAGTTGTAATTTCTAGCAAATTAATAGAATTGCAAGATCGCATTTCTAAAGTGGAAATCTTAATGAAAAGCGAGGACGAAAAAACGATTCACGCTGTGCTTTGGATGACGGTTATCCATTTTAGTATGAAATCTCGGACAAGTGTGCCGCATCCGCAAGAGACTTTAGATCTCTTTACGCCAACCATTGTTGATCTTCCCGAAAAAGACTTTGCAGAACGTACAAAGGTTTTGCGAGCATTTAATAAAAACTAAAAATAAATAAGTATGAAAAGAATTTTAGTAATCGGAGCCAACGGACAATTAGGGCATTGCTTGCAAAAACTAGCACATAAATACCACGATGTTTTTGATTTTAACTTTACAGGATCATCCGTTTTAGATATTACAAAACACGAGGATATTTCACGCGAGTTTCAGGATTATCAACCTGATTATTGCATCAACGCTTCAGCCTACACAGCCGTCGATTTAGCGGAAACCGAAGAGGAAAAAGCTTTTGCTGTTAATGCTTATGCAGTTGCTGATTTGGCAGACGTTTGCGAAAGCCACGAGTGTACTTTAATTCATGTTTCTACAGATTACGTTTTCGAGGGGAATACCAATATCGATTATTGCGAAGATAACTTTACCAATCCACAAGGCGTGTATGGTGCAAGTAAGAGAAAAGGCGAGGAGCTGGCTTTAGATAACAACCCAAAAACGATTATTTTGAGAACATCTTGGTTGTATTCGGAGTTTAATAAGAACTTCGTTAAAACCATGCTTAATTTGTTTGCAACCAAGGAAGAATTGGGAATCGTGAATGATCAATATGGTCAACCAACCAACGCAAACGATTTAGCAGATGCTATAATGGAAATTATTAAAAAAGATGCTAAGCATTTTGGGATTTTTCATTTCTCAAATTATCCAGAAACGACTTGGTTTAATTTTGCTGAAAAAATTAAGGAATTTTCTGGTTCTAAAGTTAAACTTAACCCAATTACAACCGAGCAATTTCCGACACCTGCAAAACGTCCAATGCGTTCTACCATGAATCTTGACAAAATTGAATCGACCTATGGTATCGAGCCGCGTCGTTGGGAACATAGTTTGGAATCTTGCATCGAAATTTTAAAAAGTTTTAAATAAAGCTTTTCTTACTTAAATATTAAAATAATGAAGCTTCACACAAAAATATTTTCTTTCGCTATTTTATTCTTGAGCGTTTTGACTTTTGCGCAAAATGTCATCTTGAGTAATGTTGCAAAAACCAGTGACAATACTGATAAATTTTTATACAAAATTAATCCCGAAATTACCAAGGGCGAATATCTTGGCGAGATTTTGGTGAATGGTTTTTCTAATGATGATGTCACCGTTTTTAATGCTGTGTACAAAAAAGCAAAAGAAATCGGCGCAAATACTTTTTCGTGGAGAAAACCTGATGGCTTGGAAGATGAAGCGTTTAACCCAAATCATTATATGTTGAATCTGTACTATGTTCCAGCAGATCAGATTCCTGTTGAGCACAACTGCATTTATCTAATTGCATCAGCTGGGAAAGCTCAAAAAATTGGTATTAACAAAGATAAATTAGAATTGCAAGATAGACACTTTATCAAAAAGACTTTCGGTGTCGGTGAAGAAATTAGTGTTTCTACAAGACAGTTTTTGGGAAGTGGTATAAAGGTTACTGGAAAGGAAGATCATCCTGCACAGTATTTCCAAATTTCTAATTTTAAGGTTAAAGAGAATAACAGTATCTACGGCGGAATCAATATTAAGTCCAGCGATATTATTGGGCTAGAACGCTCTTATGCTGATTTTTTGACCACAATCTATACAGAACAGAAATAAAACAAAAAACATCTCAAACGAGATGTTTTTTTATGTTTACCAAATGGAGTTTAATCTCCAAGATTTTATTAAATACGGAATCAACAAAACTAATTCTAAGCGAAGATTAACTTCGAAATGCTCTGGCGTCGAATATTGTATAAACATGGCATAAATACAAATTACAATCCCAAGAATAGCATCAACAATTGCCAATTTTATAGCCCAATCTTTTTCGAACCATAATCCATAAGCCACAATACCTTTTAGCAGAAAAATTAATAAAATGGCAACACCATCAAAAGTCCAAAGTTGTGTGGCATAGAAACCATAAATTTCTAAATCAATTTTCGTTAAAAAGATAGACGCAATCGGTAAGATTACTGCGGCGGCAACTCCTGTTACTAGGAAAATCCATGTGAAGATTTTCATCCACAGCGGGAGAAGTGTGCGGCGTCTAATGTTTTCACTATCAAAAGAATCAAAAATGTCGAGTTGTTCCATAATTTTATTTAGGGCTTCAAATTAAGAAAATAATTCCATAATAACCTTATTTCATTGAATTCAAAGTCCGATGGCAAAACGGATTTCCAATCGTTGAGTGTTTCTTGCGGATTTTCTTTAAATGCTTTTTCGAAGCTTTCAATTTTCTCTTTAGGATAGATTCTCAAAAGGTCTTTTTTGTCCAAGACACCTTGCTCAGCAAATTTGGCTAAATGTCCATATACAGTGGAAATGACCAAACCGCGATCTCTAGCAATTTCGCTTAATGTTTTTCCTTCTTCAAACATTTGGTAGCTGATAATATGCGTCGGGATTTTTTTGATGGTTGCGGTGATTTCAACATCATTTTTCTTGTCGAATAATTCAACATTTAGAAGTTTTGCATCCTTGATGTCTTTTAGATATTCTTGCAAATCATCAATCCAAATTTTAAAATCTTCGTTATAAGCTTTTAGACCTTTAACGCCTTTTGTTGTGGCATAAAAATCTTTTAAAGGGATAAATATTTTATCATTAACATTTGTAAAAAAGAAATTAACAGCGCCTTTTGCCTTTTCTTCAACTTGCTGCCAATCGCTTTCCTGATGGATGAATTTATAAGTTAGTTGCTTTAAAATCTTTTCGAACTTAACAAAAATTTGTCCCAGATTATTGATTTCTGGTTTTAGTGTTAAATACAAATTTTTCTTCTGTTCACGATCGAGGTAACGACTGTCTTTCCCGCTATTGTACCAAATTTCTAAAGTCTGTGCAAACCAAGTGCAATCCAATCTTCGGATAACTTTTTCGATGCTGTAATCATATTTTTCAGCTTCCAAAATAGCTTCCATTTTATCATTAGCATTGGTCGTGGATTGAAATTCTGCAACGCGATGATCTTTAAAAATAACGTCGGGCGTAATTCTGGATTTCAAAACAATACCTTCCAAGGTGCGGCAACGCGACAAGGCAACATAGACTTGCCCAGAAGCAAAACTTTTTCCGGCATCGATAATCAATCGGTCAAATGTCAAACCTTGACTTTTATGGATGGTAACCGCCCAAGCCAAGCGAATTGGATATTGCTTGAAGCTTCCCAAAACCTCCTCTGTAATATTTTTTTCGGCGTCGAGTCCATATCTTTTTTGTTCCCAGATTTCTGGTTTGATGATGAATTCTTCTTCGCTGCCTTCCATGACAACACTTATTTCGTCACCGTTGATGTAAGTGATTTCAGCCAATTTTCCGTTATAATAACGTTTGTCTGGCGACGTGTCATTTCGGATGAACATAATTTGCGAACCTACTTTTAGCTCCAAAGTTTCCTCGTTTGGATATTGACTTTCTTTGAAATCGCCAACAATTTCGGCATCGAAATAATGCGAAGAGTTGCCGAGTTCTTTTAGCTTTCGCTGATTGATTTCGTCGGCTTGTCTATTGTGCGAGCACAGATAGACGTAAGCTTCTTCCTCAGCTTCGAAGTCTGGATCGTAACGAGAATTTAATTCATTAAAATCAATGTTTTCGACATCACCATTTCGGATGGCATTTAATATCTCCAGAAATTTTTCATCCGTTTGGCGATAGACTTTTCGAAGTTCTATTGTGATAATTGGATATGCTTCAACTGCTTTTGCATGAAAGAAAAAAGGCGATTTATAATATTGATTCAGCAAATATTCGTCTCTAACAACTGGAGGCAACTGGTAAAGATCACCAATAAATAACATTTGCACACCTCCGAATTTTAAAGGATTTCTGCGAATGTGACGAAGTGCAAAATCCATCATATCCAAGACATCAGCACGCAACATCGACACCTCGTCAATAATGATGACTTCAATCTCTCGGAGAAGCTTCAACTTATCTTTTCGGTAAAGAAAATGCTTTGTAAGGTCAGCAATATTGTTGGCAAGATTTTGATCGATACGTTCTGTTGTTGGGATAAAAGTTCGTAATGGAAATCCAAACATCGAATGTATGGTAACACCGCCAGCATTAATAGCAGCAATCCCAGTTGGTGCGATGATGATATGTTTTTTCTGAGTTTTTTTAACAAAATTATTGAGGAAAGTCGTTTTACCAGTTCCTGCTTTTCCTGTTAAAAATATACTTCGATTGGTATGTTCAATCAAATCAAATAAAGCCTCGTTTTGTTCCATAAGATTTTAGTTTTATTTAATTCGATTGGGATTTTGTTTAAGAAAACTGTCCCATCCAGAATAGGATTTCTCCGTAGAAAGACTTCCAGAGTTAAAATGATGACAAACCGCAACTGCCAAACCATCCGACGCATCGAGATATTTGGTTGGGAATTCTTTTAGATTCAAAAGTTTTTGCAACATCCCCGCAACTTGTTCTTTACTGGCATTTCCGTTTCCTGTAATTGCCATTTTAACTTTTTTGGGAGAATACTCTACAATTGGAACATCACGGTGGAGACTTGCTGCCATTGCGACACCTTGTGCACGACCGAGCTTCAACATACTTTGTACGTTTTTTCCAAAGAAAGGTGCTTCTAGCGCCACTTCGTCAGGATGATACTCGTCAATCAACGAAAGAGTTCGGTCAAAGATGTGCTTTAATTTTATTTCGTGGGTTTCATACTTTTTAAGAATCAATTCGTGGATGGCAAGTAGGGACATTTTACCACCTTTAATAGTGATAAGTCCGAATCCCATAACCGCCGTACCAGGGTCAATTCCTAAAATGATTTTTTCAGTTTGCATCCTCACAAAGTTACGCCAAGATTTTTTAAAAATTAAATAATAAAAATTTTGAATTAAATAAAATAGTACATTTAAAGATTCCAAAAATTAATAAAATATCTATGAAAAGACTTTTACTCATCTCGGCGTTTTCGCTGAGTTTCGGCGTTGCACCAATTGCAATCTACGCGCAAAAAAATATGACTGAAGCACCTGTGTTTGTCAGTAACACAGAGGGAATCAAAGAATACAATCTGAAAAACGGTCTCAAAGTTTTACTTGTTCCGGACGGTTCTCAAAGTAATATGGTGGTTAACATTGTCTATAATGTTGGCTCTCGACACGAAGGTTACGGCGAAAAAGGTATGGCGCACTTGCTAGAGCACATGCTTTTTAAAAGCACCAAAAAATTAGGCGATATCAAAAAACAATTGTCAGATAAAGGAGGTGATGCCAATGGTACAACGTGGTATGACAGAACCAATTATTACGAAGTTTTCCCATCGAGTGACGAGAATCTGCGTTGGGCTTTGGAAATGGAAGCCGACAGAATGATTAATGCGACAATTCTACAATCGGATCTTGATAAAGAATTTTCAGTGGTTAGAAATGAATTCGAAATTGGGGAAAATAGTCCAAGCCGAGTTTTGCAGGAGCGCATTGTATCAACTGCTTATTTATGGCACAATTACGGAAATTCAACCATTGGAAGCAAGGAAGATATCGAACGTGTAAAAGCACCAACGCTTAGAAAGTTTTATGAAAAATTCTACCAGCCAGACAATGCCACTTTAATTGTTGCTGGTAAGTTTGACGAGAAAAAGGCTTTAGACTATATTTCTCAATATTTTGCATCCATTCCAAAACCATCAAGAGTTATCGACTTGACTTATACCGTGGAGCCAGCACAAGACGGCGAGCGTTTTATAGAGTTGAAGCGTTCTGGTGATAGCAAAGTTGTGGGAGCGCTTTATCATACGGCGCCATTTGCTGATAAAGATTATGCCGCATTGGATGCTTTAAGTGAAATTTTGACTTCGGATCCGTCTGGTTATTTGTACAAAGCTTTGATCGATACGCACAAAGCGGCTTCTGTCTATGCTTGGCAGCCAACGGTTCGCGATGCAAGTTATATGTACTTCGGTCTAGAAATTCCGAATGATAAAGATGTTAAAGCAACACAAGATGAGTTTAGAAAAGAGTTGGACAAAGTTGGGACAATTAAATTCACTGATGATGATGTTAAACGTGCAAAAGCTAAAATCCTTAAACAGTTGGAAAACACGAAGAATAATACCATTAACTATGCTATTAATTTAACGGAAATCATTGGAGCTGGGAATTACAAACTCGAAATGTTGTATCGCGATAATGTTGAAAAATTAACCAAAGAAGACATTCAACGTGTTGCAGAAAAGTATTTTAGAAGTAATAACAGAACGGTTGGTGTATTTATCCCAACTAAGGACGAAGTTCGTGTTAAAAATTTAGAATATTCGGATACGCAGATTGCAGGTTTGACCAAAGATTATAAAGGTCGTGCCATCGAAAAAGAAGCGGCGCCTTTTGAAGCAACGATTAAAAATCTTAAAGCCAACCTTACAGAATCTAAGTTGAGCAATGGGATGAAATATGCTTTAATTAAAAAAGAAATTAAAGGAGGAAAAGTAGTTGCCAATTTCCGTTTCCCAATTGGAAATGCTAAAGATTTAACTGGGAAATCTGATGTTGCTTCGTTGATGGCAGAAGTTCTAAAAACAGGAACGAAAACGCATACAAAAGAGCAAATTCAAGATATGTTGGACGAGTGGAAGACCAACCTTAACTTTGGCTTTGGAGGACAGACTTTCTCTGTGAACATTAATACTTACAAAGAGAATTTGCCAAAAGTAATGGGCTTGGTTAAAGAGATTTTGAGCCAATCAACATTCCCAGAAGCAGAGTTGGTAAAGACGGTTAACGAATACAATACTTATGTGGAAGCTTCGCTTAACGATCCGCGATCGATTGCTTTCAACGAGATTGACCGTGTTGCGTCGCCTTATCCTAAAGAAAGTATTTATTACACGCCAACAGCAAAAGAACTCATTGAAAACAATAAAAAAGTAACGCGCCAGCAATTGGTAGATTTTTACAACACAATGTTAGGAAGTAACAATGGTGTTGGTTCTGTTGTGGGAGATTTGGATGCAAAAACGGTGGGAAGTTTACTAGAAGATACTTTTGGAAAATGGAATTCTAAATCTAAGTACGAATATGTTAAACCAGAATTGTTTTCAACTAAAAAGTTAGATAAAGACTTCAACACACCAGATAAAGAAAACGCCGCAGCGGTTGGACGTATCAATTTCGAAATGGACAGAAATAGCCCAGATTATCCAGCGATGATCATGGTTAACGAAATCCTAGGAAGTGGAGGATTCTTGTCTGCGCGTATCCCAATGCGTCTTCGTGAGAAAGAGGGTATTAGTTACGGTGCAGGATCGTATATGAATATTCCGCCAAATAATAATGTGGCATCATGGTCTTGGTATGCGTTCTACAACCCTACCAAAAAAGACGCTGTTAATAAGGCTTTGAAAGAGGAAATTGCAAACGCTATTAAAGGTGGTTTTACACAAGAGGAGATGAAATCCAATTTGACGTCATGGCTTAACTCTAGAAAAACTGGTTTGGGTACTGAAGGAACATTGATGAATTTAGCAAATATGCAAATGCAATACGGTATTCCATTGGAAGATTATGACAAGCTTGAGGCGCAAGTTTCGGCGCTTAAATTAGATCAAGTCAACGCCGTTCTGAGAAAATATATTTCTGAAGATAAGTTGACTTCGATTTTTGCAGGTGATTTTAACAAAAAATAAATTCATAACAATATTAAATGAAAGTCTGAGTTTTATACTTGGACTTTTGTTTCTTTTTTAAATATGAAAAACGCAGCGCTTTTTATCCTAACTTTTCTAGTGATTATCTTTTGTGCTTTTGCATATTTGTATATTGATTTTAAATTGATAAATTACAATTTTAGTCAAATTAGAAAAGGTATGCATTTGTCGGAAGTTACACGTATTTTGGGAAAACCCGATATGACCTATGACTCTGCGCCTGGTGAAGTGCGCCTCGTTTATGTTCCAGTTTTTCGAATATCAAGGTATATGGTTTTCTACAATTCTAAAGACGAGCTTGTAACAATGACATGGAGCGATTAGAAAGATCAAATTATTTTAAATATTAAATGAAAGTCTGAGTTTTTTGCTCGGACTTTCTTATTTTTATGAAACACTAAAACGGATTGTATGAGAAAAAATATTTTTTTGTTTCTGGCTTTTTTATGCAGTTTTTTTTCATTTGCTCAGATTGCTAAAATGGAAATCTTAAATGAGCGCGGAAAAAGTACTTCTGATAAGCTTGTGAGCCTAGACAAATTGGATGTTCAAACTAAAATTGTCGGTAATCTCGCGAACACAATTGTGACTATGACTTTCAAAAATAATTCTAATCGGGTGTTGGAAGGTCGTCTTACGTTTCCCTTGCCCGAAGGGATTAGTATTAGCGGATTTGCTTTGGATGTCAACGGAAAGTTGCGTGATGCTGTGCCTGTTGAAAAAGCTAAAGCAAAAGAGGTTTTTGAAAGTGTAGAACGGCGCAAAGTGGATCCCGGAATTATTGAAAAAGTTGAAAATAGCTTTAGAACACGTATTTATCCTATTCCAGCAAACGGAACGAGGATGGTGCAAGTACAATTCAATGAGAATCTAAAGTCTGAAAATGGACAATTATTTTACAACTATGTTTTCTCAAAAGATGTTGTAATTCCTAAGTTTGATTTAAAAGTTCAAGTTTTTGATGAAGTTCAAATACCGACTTTGGAACAACGTCCTGATGGCGATTTTAATTTTGTTAAACAAGGAAACGCGTGGACGGCGGAGATTTCTAAAACTAATTTTAAGACCAAAGACAATTTAAAGGTTTATTTGGATCAAGACCTAAAAGGAAAACTAATTAGCCAAGCTGCTTCTGGGAGTTATTATTTCTTACTGAATGTCCCGATGCAACCGATTACTAAAGCGCGAACGCTTCCAAAAACGCTTGGATTAATCTGGGATAATTCTCTGAGTATGTCCAAAAGAAACTTGGAGAAAGAACTGAAATTTTTGGAAGCTTATTTTAATACCAACCGAAATGTTAAGCTGAAGTTGGTTCTACTAAATAACAAATGGGAAAATGCAAAAGACTTCCAGATTTCGAATGGCAATTTTTCTGAATTAAAACAATATCTATCAACAATTCAATATGATGGTGGAACTGATTTTAGCCAACTCAAAAATATTGAAGTAGATGAGTATTTGTTCTTTACAGATGGTATTTCTGGTTTTGGTGATTTAAAAATGAATTTGACGAAACCTACATTTTGCGTGACTTCTAATGTGACTTCCAATTTCTCGCAACTTCAATTTATTAGTCGAAAAACGGGCGGCGAATTTATCAACTTGGCAAGCAACGATGTTAATGTAGAATTAAATAAAGTGCTAAAAACCAATTTGAAATTTTTAGGGATAAAACCAAATTCTTCAATCTCGGAATTGTATCCTAGTTCAGGGAAAAATGTTGGTAACAACATTAATATAGTGGGGATTTCAAACACGAAAAATACTAAAGTAGTGCTTCTTTTTGGTTATGATAATCAAGTTTCGGAAGAGAAAGTAGTCGATTTAGATTTTGAAAAAAATGCAACCAGCAATTGGAATATAGCACAGGTTTGGGCGCAAAATAAAATTGAAGATCTCGAACTTCAGCCAAAAGAAAATGCCGATGAAATTAGAAATCTTGGAAAGCAGTTCGGAATTGTGACCAGCAATACAAGTTTGATTGTTTTGGAAAGCCTTGATGACTATGTGAAATACAGCATTGTTCCACCAGCAGAGCTTCGCAAAAATTATGATGAGATTATTAAAAACAAGCGAAACGAAATGACTGAAAGACGTGTTGATATTATGAAGCGTGCGGAAGAAACTTTACAAAGTTTAAAGGAATGGTGGAATACAGATTTTAGCCGAGTAAAAAAATATCCGAAAGTCAATGCTAAAGAAGTGCCAGCGGATGTTCCAAGTATTGTCGTTGTCCCTGATGTTGCTGTCCCTGTTGCAAATGAATCGCGGCCAAAAATAGACTCTGTACAGACAAAAGATATTGAATCGGTTGTAGTAACGGCTTCTGGTATTTCTAGAAAAACTGCAAGTTATTCTGTTGCAAGTTATGAAGTGGTTAATTCTGCTAATGTTTCGACAGTACAAGCTTTAGAAGGACATGTGGCAGGACTTACAATTACAAATTCTGCCGACGAAATTAAAGCAAACATTAAAACAATTGATGTCAAATCTACTGCAGAATATATGAAGTATTTTCAGAATTTGAATTCTGCCAAATTAATTTATCAAGAGTATCTTAAGCTACGAAAATCCTTTGCGGAGACTCCAAGTTATTATTTTGATGTTGCTAATCTATTATTTAATCTTAAGGAAAAAGAACTTGGTCTAAGGGTTTTGAGTTCTATCACAGACTTGGATTTAGAAAATGAAGAATTGTACAAACTTGTTCTTTACCAATTGAAAAAACAAGGTATTAATGATAAATCTGTTTTTATAGCCAAAAAGATTTTGGAGTGGCGACCTATGGATCCTCAAAGTTATAGAGATTACGCTTTAGCGTTGGAAGATGATGGGCAATATCAAGAAGCTTTGGCGCAATTGTATAAGGTTTTTACTAATGATTATACTGAGGAGATAGCGGACAGAGATTTTGAAATCGAGGAAACTGTTTTGATGGAACTGAATGAGTTAATCAACCATCGTAAAGCCAATCCTAAAGATATCAATCCAAAATTGATTGCAGAACTTCCAGTCAATATTCGTGTGGTTCTTAACTGGAACAAAGATAATACCGATATCGACCTTTGGGTAACGGATCCTAGTGGTGAAAAGTGCATGTATTCTAATAAAAATACAGCCGTTGGAGGCAGGTTAAGTGACGATTTTATGGGAGGATTTGGTCCTGAACAATTTATTCTTAAAAAGGCAATTAAAGGCAAATATAAAATCGAAACTGACTTCTACGGTGAGCAGCAAGCTTCTATTTCTGGACCAACGACATTGATGGCAGAAATATTTCTAAACTATGCTTCTGGAAAACAAGAACGAAAAATAGTAGTTTTCCAAAGTGATAAGAAAGGCGAAGGTGGCAACAACAACGGAATACTTGTCGCAGAGTTTGAGTATTAAATAAAAAATCCCTCAGAAAGAGGGATTTTTTTAGATGCAACAATTACTTCTTGTTGTATTTTGTTTTCAATTCTTCTAAAGTATAAGTTGCGGGAACCACTTCTTTTCCTGTATTATCGATAAAACCATAACCATCAGATATGTTTTTAACCAAAGCCCAACCTTGCTTATATTCATTAAACTTACCAATTTTAGCATAAACTGGTTGCACTACAACCTTTTTGTTTTTATCAATAAAACCAAAAGTGCCACCAATTGTTTTTACTTTAGCCCAGCCCGCCTGCTCCTTGTCATAGCTATATACTTTTTTGTATTGCGCATTAACAAGTGAGAAAAAAGTGCTTGCTGCTAATATTGTTATTGTCGTTATAAATTTCATAAAACTATTTTTTTGTTGAGTGTTTTGCAAATTAAATGAAATTAATCAAACTTCAAGTCCATGAAGTCAATATATTTTTGAGGAATTAAAAACTTTTTGTGGTCGAAATCGACCTCGAATTGGAAGCTTTGAAACTTGTCCAAAACTTGTATTTCGACCCAGTTTTCTCCACCTACATAGGATGCGTGACATTTTCCTGCAACAGTGAAAGATTTTTTTGGTTGTCGGTATTGCCACACTTTGGTTATGCTGTCCGAGCTTTTATAATCCCAAGTTGGTATGCCCGCCGTTACGGTTTCGTTCATGTATTTAGTCTGTCGTTCAACGAAGTCTTTTTTAATAAAATCAAGTACTTTTTCTCGTGATTTTTCGGATGATTTATAAGTTTTTAAAAGCTTTAGATTGTCGGTGTAGACATCGATTGTTCCTTTGCCATAGAATATCAATAGACCTTCCGTCTTGGCGGTTTTTTGATTGTCAAAAATACCTGACCAATATGCCGAAGCGTTTATCGTTTTAGTGATTTTTAGAGATTTTAAGTCAAGTATATCATAGCTATTTCCTAATTCACCAATGATGAAATCTTTATTTTCACTTAAATTTTCATATTTCTTCGGAAGCTTAATTCGTTCTGCAAAATGTTCTGGAATTAAATAACTGAAATTCTGGTCTTTATAATGAATGTAAGTTTTGTCGCCAATTTTGATGCCTCCAGTAAATGTTGCTATCATTGGAAACTTTTCTCCTGTTTGCTTGGAGTAAAAATCGGTTGCTCTCTCTTTGTTCATCGCTAAAAAATCAGTAAAAAAGAAATTAACATCTTGATAGGTTGGCGCCAAAAATTCTGTCTGATTGGTGGTGTCTACAATGCCGTAAGTTCTGTTGTGAGCAAAAGCGGCATAGCGATTTTGCGAAAATAAAATGCTGAAAACAAATAAGAATGTCAGTTGTATTAGTTGTTTCATTTTTGTGTTTTTATCGTTATGAAAGATAATTGTTTTGTTCTAAAATTTTTCAAAAACTTATTTTAATCAAATTTTAAATCTAGTTCGTCGATGTATTTTTGAGGTAGAATAAATTTTTTGTTTTTAAAATCGACTTCAAACTGGAAGCTTTGCAGATAGTTGACTTCCTCGAGGCTAATCCAATCCTCAGAAATTGCAAATCTTGCTTGATAGCGTCCTTTCAAACTAAATTGTTTATTTGGCGACATTGTATTTTGGATTGTAGTTTTATCACCATCAATTTTGGAAATCCAATTTTCAGCTGCTACAGGACTTATCACAGTTGGTGGCGGAACAAGTGTCACTTCAAAATCTTTTTTAATTATCGACAAGACCGTTTCCTCAGATTTTTCTGTGGACTTGTAATTGCCCAAAAGTTTCATTTGGTTGTCATAGATTTCAATTGTTTTGTCGCCATAGAAAAGCATTAAAGGCTCTAAATCTTGATTTCCTTTAACTTTGAAATAGTTGAAATAATTGTAAGGAGCGGGAATATTTTTGATGAGTTTTAGGTTGCTGTCGTAGATGTCAAATCCTTTGTCAAACGAAGCAATAACAAAAGTATTGAATCTTCTAAAACTATTATATTTTTTGCTAAGCTTTATTCGCTCCGAGACTTTTTCAGGAATTAGATAAGAGGATGTCGCATCTTGATAATGAAAATAATTTCGGTTGTTAAGTTTTATTGCGTCTTGTTCTTGGTCTGTTAAACTAAATTTTTCGGCTGTAGTTTTAGAATAGAAATCAGTTTTTGCGCCTGTTTGCAAAGCTAAATAATCTTTGAAGTGGAAATCTATTTTGGTATAAGTTGGTGCTAGATACTCACTCAGGTCTTTGGTGTCGACAATACCATATTGCCAATTTTTCGCAAAAGCTTCGTAACGATTTTGACTATTAAATAATGCTAAACAAAATATCGATAGAAGTATTAAATAATTTTTCATATAAGTGTTTTAGCTTTTCGAAGATAATATTTTTGTTTTTAATGCTATTTAACAAAACGAAAAAACCTCAGAATTTCTGAGGTTTTTATATACTAAGTTTACTTTTTTTTTAAACCAAATAAAATTGATTAAGTTTTTCTTCACACAAAGTTTTAACAACATTAATCCACTGGTCTTCGTCATTAAGACAAGGTATGTAATGGAAATTTTCGCCACCAGCATGTAAGAATTCTTCTTTTCCCTCCACCGAGATTTCTTCCAAAGTTTCCAAACAATCGGACACGAAAGCTGGACAAACTACCGCAATGTTTTTAATTCCCTTTTTAGGAATGCTTTCGAAAGTCTCATCGGTGTAAGGCTCAACCCATTTGTCTTTTCCCAAACGCGATTGGAAACTTACAATCACTTTCTCTTTCGGAATACCCAATTTTTCAATCACCAGTTCGGTTGTTTTGTAACATTGGTGTCTGTAGCAATAAGCATTGTGCGTTTCTACTTGGCTGTTGATGCAGTTGGCATCATCAATTTTGCATGTGTTAGAAGGGTCGGTTTTATAAAGATGTCTTTCTGGAACACCGTGGTAAGAAAACTGCAAGGCATCAAAATTAGTCGGCAATTTTTCACGAATACTTTCTGCTAAACAAGTTACATAATCTTCACGATTATAAAACGGCTGAATGTAATTGATTTTTACATTCGGAAATTTTTTCTTGCGAACGCTTTCTGCTTTTTCGATAACCGTTTCTGTCGTACTCATCGCATATTGCGGATACAAAGGAAACAAAACAATCTCCGAAATGCCTTGGTCAACCAGTTTTTGAATACCAGTTTCGATGCTAGGTTCTGCATATCGCATTCCGATTTCTACAGGAACATCAACCTGCTTTTGAAGCTTTTCTTTGATTTGTTCTGTTATGACAATCAAAGGTGAACCTTGCTCTGTCCAAACCGTTTTGTAGGCTTCGGCAGATTTTGCAGGACGTGTTTTCAGGATAATACCTTGCACCAAAAGCGCACGACCAATCCAGCGATAATCGATAACACGTTCGTCCATCAAAAACTCGTCGAGATAGTCTTTGACATCTGCAACAGAAGTTGACTTTGGCGAACCTAGATTAACGAGGAGGATTCCTTTTTTGTTGGCTTTTGGTTGAGTAGTATTGGTATTCAATTTTTTGTATTAAAAGGTTTGCAAATATATTTAAAAGATTATCCGTTGACTGCTTCAACTTTGTCTACTAAGTCAGGAACAAATTGTTTTAAAATATTTTCGATACCGTTTTTAAGCGTTGCTGTTGATGACGGACATCCGCTACAAGCTCCTTGCAGAAGCATTTTAGCCGTTTTGTTGCTTTCATCATATTCCATAAGAGAGATTTTTCCACCATCATTTTCAACGGCTGGTGCCACGTATTCCATAAGGATGTCGCTGATTTTTTGCTCGTTGTCAGTATAATCTCTGTTAAGAATTTTTTGAACAGGATTTTCGTGTGGATGCGGTTCTACATTAGAGATTTCGCCACCACCTTGTAGATAATCCGCCACTTTGGAGCGGACTTGTGTCATAATCTGATGCCACTCGTATTGGTTATCTTTGGTCACTGCAACAAAGTTGTCGCTGATAAAGACTTCTTTTACAAAATCGAATTCCTCGAAAAGTGCTTTTGCTAAAGGAACAAACTCTGCGTCTTGTACATTTTTGCATTCTAAAAAGCCGTCCATAAGCATTTTGTTAGAAACGAATTTCATAACATTTGGATTAGGCGTCATTTCAGAATAGATTTGGTACAATTCTTTTTTCTTTTGCAGGTAGATTCTTGGATTGGCAAGAAGTTCGTCTTCGATAACGTTTTTAAGACTTTCGGCAATATGTTCCCATTCTACAATGTCTTCTTTGGCAACTGCGATAAAGTTAGCCGTGATAAAAATACGGTTAACAAAAGGATAGTTGAACAATTCTTGCGCTAATGGGATTTCCGAAATGTCGGAATCTCTATCGAGTTCTAAAGAGCCTGGGATAAGGTTGTAATCTGCTACAAACTTTAGGACTTTAGGGTTTTCTGTTGGTTCTATTAAAATTTGTCTCATAGACTGGATTTTTCTTATGCAAAAATATCGTAATTTGGTGGAAGAAAAAAATGGACAATAAGCCTAAAAATCTATGAATGCTTGAAGAATAAGACTTTATGTATTGTTTGATTTTTTCTATAAAGGTTATTTTTCTACGGATGCGGAATTTCTAGCCCCGATGGGAGCATTTGTTTGAGCTCTTTGCAAAAATTTGGCCTTTGTTTTGGCTTGCAAAAGCGAGTGCGGACAGCGGGAAATAGCTCCTAAAAAAATGATGACTTGAAATGGCTTCTAAAAAAATGTTATTAATAAAAGTAAAATTATAAAATTAAGAAATGGCAATAGTTAGAGAACTTCTAGGAAAGACGCCCAAATTGGGAGAGAACACATGGTTGGCGGAGACGGCGACGATTGTTGGCGATGTAGAAATGGGGAGAGATTGCAGCGTGTGGTACAATGCGGTGATTCGTGGTGATGTTAACTCGATAAAGATTGGCAACAAAGTGAATATACAGGATAACGCGATGGTGCATTGTACTTATCAAAAGTGTCCGACGGTTATTGGAAATAACGTGTCCATCGGTCATAACGCGATTGTGCACGGTTGTACGCTGAAGGATAATGTGTTGATTGGGATGGGTGCGATTGTGATGGACGATTGCATTGTAGAAAGTAATTCGATTATTGCTGCAGGTGCGGTTGTTACTGCAAATACACATATTGGGGAAGGCGAAATCTGGGCTGGTGTGCCTGCTAAAAAAGTGAAAGATGTTTCGCAACAGTTGATTGAGGGCGAGATTAACAGAATTGCCGACAACTACGTGAAATATTCTGGTTGGTATAAAGACTAAAATATGATAAAGCTAATCTCGGACTTTTGGAATGTTTTGAAACAAAGCAGCAGCGAGTGGATGAAGTCGTCTGCGAGCAAAGATAGTGCGAGTATTGCTTATTATGCGATTTTCTCGCTTCCTGGATTGCTGATTATTGTGATTTGGGTGGCGGGAAATTTTTTTGGTGAAGAAGCCATTCGCGGTGAGATTACTGCACAGTTTCGTGGGATTATGGGCAAAGATGTTGCAGGAAGTATCGAAAGTATTATTACCAGTGCTGTAATTGATCGACAAAATATCTGGATGAAGGCTTTGGGTGTCGGGACTTTAATCTATGGTGCGACGACTTTGTTTTTCCAAATGCAAACTTCGCTTAATCAACTTTGGGACATCGAATCTGCACCAAAGCGGGCTTGGCAAAAATTTTTGTTGGATCGCGCCAACTCGTTGGGGATGATTTTGGTGATTGCTTTTTTGTTGTTGATCAGTATGGTGTTATCCTCGTTGTTGGGTTTAGCAAATAATCTTATCACGCATTATTTCGGTATCGAAACTTATATCTTGATGCAGGTTTCCAACTTTATTATGGGATTTTTGGTGGTGACTTTGTTGTTTGCTTTTATGTTCAAGGTTTTGCCCGATGTCGAAATCTCGTGGAAGTCTGTGTGGATGGGCGCTGTGGTAACCGCTTTGCTATTCAATATTGGTAAAATGTTGTTGAGCATGTATTTTGATCTGTCCAAGCCGACCTCGGTTTTTGGTGCTGCTGGAACAGTTATTCTTATTATGATGTGGGTTAATTATAGTTGTCAAATTATTTTCTTCGGCGCAGAGTTTACAAAAGTCTATGCCTACATGAAAGGCCACTCGATAAAACCGTCGAAGTTTGCAAAATGGAATGCCGAAAAGCGATTACGCGACCAAGAAAATAGCATCATTGTCCCTGTTGAGGACGATTTGGCGAATAAAACTGAATCCTAGTTTTCAATGAAAAGTTTGAAATTTTTGTTCTTGGTTTTAATTGTTGGGTGTTCTAAAAAACAAGGAGACGATAGTATTTCTTTGTCAAAACCTAAGGATACCAAATTAAAAACGAATCCAGTAGAATATGCATTGGCGGATAGTCTAGCACTAATGCACATCAAAAATCAATTTTATAAAGATAAAACTGGTGTCCTGTTTGAAAAAACTTTTGCACAAAAAGAGGTCAATGGGAAGCTGCAAGATGTGGAATATTTTAATGCTGTGATTTCGCAAGATATTGATGCATATAGTTTTGAACAGATTGGGGATTCGTGGTATGCAAAAGATAAAAACAATGTTTATTATTATCGACCGACGAGTGGCGGAATGCAAATTAGTAAGATTGAAAATGCAGATGTCAATAGTTTCCAAGTTCTAAACAAACATTATAGATATGCGATTGATAAGAATAAATTTTATCAAGATGCTAGTTCTATTAATGCTTTTGCACCAAAAAGTACAACACAAATCAAAGATCAGCAAGGCAAAATACTTGCGCTGAAATCTCCCGATCAATATCTCGTTCTTGAGAAATAATTTTTGATCCTAACTTTTTCAAATTTTCTTTATTAATAAGTATTTCGAATGCTTGTTGAAAAGTCATTGATAAATTTAAAAATAAGATTAAAAGTCTTGGCATATTTTTCGCTACTTGGTTAAGCCTATTACTATTTGTAACAAAATAAAGAATGTGCTGACAAATAGTGAACTAAATAACTGATTTAACAATGAATGGATTACAACATTTTTTAATATTATGCTCGGGAGGCAATATTCATATTTTGAAGAAAACGCCTTCGGAATGGAACAAGTTTGCGGGTATTGGTGGTATCGTTTTGTTTACTGCAATCTTTGCAACCTTGTCTGCAGGATATGCCATTTTTACGGTATTTGATGATTATTGGGTTGCTGCTGGATTTGGACTATTGTGGGGTTTAATGATTTTTAATCTCGACCGTTATATTGTATCGTCGATTAAGAAAACTGTCGGTTGGTGGCATCAATTGTTGATGACTTTGCCGCGTTTGGCTTTGGCAACTTTTCTAGGCATTATCATTGCAAAACCTTTGGAACTTAAGATTTTTGAAAAGGAAGTCAACAAGCAACTTAACACGATTATTCAACGGAATAAAAAACAATTGCAAGCCGAAATGAACGGCAGAATTTTGCAACAATCTGGACCATTTGATACCGAGAAAAAGCAGATTAATGATAAAATTGCAGCTTACAGAATTTCTTATGATTCGGCAGCGGTAGAATTGGAAAAGGAAATTCTTGGTACCAAAACTGGACTTACCAGCGGTAAAGAAGGTTATGGTCCTAATGCTAAACGTAAAGCCGAACTAAAAGAGCAACGCCGACAAGATTTAGAAAATTATCAAAAACAAGTCGCGCCGCGTTTGGAGTATCTCGATAAAGAAATTTCTAAAGTCTACACCAACCTTGAAACCGAACGTAAAAGTACCGAAACTTTTGAAGACAAATTCAATGGTTTTGCCGCGCGATTACAGGCTTTGGATGAGTTGGGGAAAAACTCAGCAATCATTGCTTTGGCAGCGAGTTTTATTATGGGCATGTTTATTTGTCTCGAGATTTCGCCAGTGTTGATTAAGCTAATTTCCAATGTTGGTCCTTATGATTATCTTTTAGAAAAGACCGAACATTCTTTTAAAGTTTATGCTAAAGAAAAAATTGCCAAAGGCGATATGAGTAGCAAACATCGATTGAAGGTTTTTGAACGAGATCTCGATAAAGACGATTCTGAATTTCAAGAATAGTATTTCTTTTCAAAAAAGTAAATCCGACTCAGCTCGCTGAGTCGGATTTTTTGTTGCTATAAATTCTCTGTGCAAATTTTCTTTAATTTTTCTTGAATTAGTAGTTTTGGAAACAGATTATGTACACAGAAATTTATCGCCTAGTATCAGTCTTTAATTTCAAAAAGTAAAAAATTACTTCGTGCCTAAACTTATTACAAGTGCATCCGAAATGTTTTTTTGAGAATAGTATTGTGCACCACAAACGTTGGACTTCAAAGTATAATTCCCTTTATCGATAACGAATTGATTTTTGGTATTTTTAGAAACGGGCAAGTTGTAAACTTTGTTTGTTCCCGATTGTATCAATCTTACAATGATATCACAACTCGAAGTGTTGGTAATAACCGCAGCTGTTTGTTTGTCCTTGGGATCCGAATTGTTAAGCAAATAGGTGAGGACCTGTGCTGTTTCATCTTTTTTATTGATTTGGTCTTTTGCAATAAGTTCTGCAAACTCTCGGCTTTCATTAACAGATGAACTTGTTCCCGAATTGGGTCTGTATGTAGGATAGCTCGTAGGCATTATGTCACAACCAACTAATAATAACAAAAATGCAATAAGAAAATAAGCTTTTATTTTAAACATAATTTCAAAAATAGTTTTGATTTGGGCTTTTTAAAGAAAGTAAAACCAGCAGTTTTATAAAGTTTAAAATTACAGAAATAAGTTTTACTTTAAATCAAATTTCACTTTTAAAAAAGTTTAATAACAAAAAAAAGCTGCCACAGAGGACAGCTTAATTGTTTTATCTAAATCTTTAGTTTATAAAGAATAGTTAGGCGCTTCTTGTGTGATGATAACATCGTGAGGATGTGATTCTTTAAGACCACTTCCTGTAATCATTACCATTTTAGACTCTTTTTGTAAAGTTTCAATATCTTTAGCACCACAATATCCCATACCAGCACGAAGACCACCAGTTAATTGGAAAATAACATCTTCCAATTTTCCTTTGTAAGGTACACGTCCCTCGATACCTTCTGGTACGAATTTTTTAGCTTCACTTTGGAAGTAACGCTCCTTACCGCCACGTTTCATTGCAGAAAGACTTCCCATACCTTGATAAGATTTGAAAGTTCTACCTTGGAAGATAATTTCTTCACCAGGTGCTTCTTCAGTTCCTGCCAAAAGAGAACCCAACATTACAGCACTTGCTCCACTAGCAATCGCTTTTACGATATCACCAGAAAGCTTGATGCCTCCATCCGCAATAACGGCAACATTTTTCTTTTTAGCATATTCGTACACATTATAGATTGCAGAAAGTTGAGGAACACCAACACCAGCTACAACACGTGTTGTACAAATCGATCCGGGACCAACTCCAACTTTAAGAACATTAGCGCCAGCTTTTATCAAATCTTTTGCAGCTTCGGCAGTTACGATGTTTCCACCAACGATGTCTAGGTTAGGATAAGCTTTTTTAATTTCAGAAATTTTGTCAAGAACACCTTTAGAATGACCGTGTGCCGAATCAATCGCAACAATGTCAACGCCTGCAGCAACAAGTGCTTTAACGCGATCCATAGTATCTTCGCCAACACCAACACCAGCACCAACAATTAGGCGACCGTTTTCGTCTTTGTTAGCATTGGGATATTCCATTTGATTGTCGATATCTTTAATGGTAATCAGACCAACCAATTTATTTTTCTTGTCAACAATCGGTAATTTTTCAACACGATTTTTAAGAAGAATTTCTTTAGCTTTTTCTAAGTTCGTATTTTTATCAGACGTGATAAGGTTTTCGCTTGTCATGATCTCAGCGACTTTCATGTCAAGGTTTTCCTGATATTTAACATCACGGTTTGTGATAATTCCAATCAAGATTCCGTCAGCGTCAACAACAGGAAGTCCAGAGATTTTGTATTTTGACATCAAATCTTTAGCTTGTCCCAAAGTATGGTCTTTTGACAAGGTTACAGGATCGGAAATCATGCCGTTTTCTGAACGTTTTACACGATTAACTTGTGCAGCCTGCTCAGCGATCGTCATATTTTTGTGGATAAATCCTAAACCGCCAACTCTTGCTAAAGCAATTGCTAAATCTGCTTCTGTCACAGTGTCCATCGCTGCAGAAACGATTGGAGCATTAAGCGTGATTTTGTCTGTAAGTCTAGATTTTAAAGATACCTGATTCGGTAAAACTTCTGAGTAAGAAGGGATGAGAAGAACATCATCAAAAGTGATGGCTTGTTCAACAATTTTGTTATGAATAGACATTTTTACT
>NZ_JASLDS010000017.1 GCF_030151385.1 Soonwooa sp. | reverse complement strand
TTGAATATTGGGTGTCATATTTTGTTTCAAAAGTGGATTAAAATTAATAATAATTATTCGATTTCGTATTTTCGCAAAAAATAAAATTTTGAAAAGGCTCATCTCTGTTGTAGGACCAACCGGAATCGGAAAAACAAAACTCGCTATCGAAATTGCAAAGTCTCAGCAGACTGAGATTATTTCGTGCGATTCGCGACAGTTTTATAAAGAGATGAAAATAGGAACTGCTGTACCTTCCGATGAAGAATTGGCCGAAGTTCCGCATCATTTTATTGGTAATCTTAGCATTGACGATTATTATTCTATTGGACAATTCGAAAAGGAAGCGCTTGGCAAATTGGATGGATTATTCCTTAATCATGATGTTGTCGTTATGGTTGGTGGCAGTGGTATGTACGAAAAAGCGGTTGTTGAGGGAATGAACGATTTGCCAGAAGCCGACGAAGACAACCAAAAGTTATTGCAATTTATTTTTGAAAAAGAAGGCATTGAACCTTTACAGAATCTTTTGAAAATTTTGGATCCCGATTATTATAACAATGTTGATCTAGAAAATCCACGTCGTTTGTTCCGCTCTTTGGATATTATTTTTCAGACAGGGAAATCTTACACTGAAAATCTTGACGCTCCAAAAAATAAAAGAAACTTCGAAACCATAAGAATTGGTATCGATGCACCGCGAGAAGTTGTCTATGACCGAATTAATCGCCGCGTAGATATTATGATGGAACAAGGTCTTTTTGAAGAAGCGAAAGGTCTTTTGCCTCATCGTGATAAAGTTGCTTTGCAAACGGTTGGTTACACCGAACTATTTCGGTACATGGGTGGCGAATGGACGTTGGACTTTGCTGTTGAGGAAATTAAAAAGAATTCGCGTCGGTATGCAAAACGCCAAGTTACTTGGAACAAAAAGTTAGTTGATGTTAATTGGGTTAACTTCGAAAATTCTGTCGAAGAAAGCTTATCTTTGCTTCACAAAATTTTATAAAAATGGCTAATACTCCTTCTAATATGTTGGCTTTAGGAACCGTTGCTGGAGACTTTGCACTACCTAATCCTTCTCAAGAAAACAGAATTGAAACGCTTAATGCGCTGAAAGGTGAAAAAGCGACTTTGGTGATGTTCATTTGTAATCACTGTCCTTTTGTATTGCATGTGATCGAAAAATTGGCTGAACTTTATGATGACTATAAGGCGCAAGGTATCGAGTTTATCGCAATTAGTTCTAACGACGCTAACGCATATCCTGCTGATGGTCCCGAATTGATGGTTGACTTTGCAGAGGAACATGGTGTTAATTTTCCGTACTTATACGACGAGTCTCAGGAAGTTGCTAAAGCTTATGAAGCAGCTTGCACACCAGATTTCTTTTTGTTTGATAAAGATTTGAAGTTGGTATATCGTGGTCAGATGGATGATTCGCGTCCAGGGAACCAAAAAGAAATAACAGGTGAGGATCTAATTATTGCATTTGAAAACCTTTTGGCAGACCAACCGCAAGAAGATTTGCAAAAACCAAGTTTGGGTTGCAACATCAAGTGGAAAGCTTAATAAATACAAACGCTCTCAAATTTTTGAGAGCGTTTTTTATTGAATGAAAAACCTTTTGTGGTTTGTAAAAAATATCAGTTTTACTATTTTTCTAAAAATATATTTTTACTAAATCTTATTGTGATTTTTTTAACATTAAGTAATTAAGATTTAAAAGAAATAAGCTTAAAACCTTAACAAAAATCAATTTATTGATTTCTTAATTAAATAAACAGATTGATTTACTAAATTTGACTAGGTCGAACCTAAAGGGTTTCTTAATGTTTAATAAAGAATAAACTTAGTTTATTTTGATTAAATAAATTAAGCTTATAAATTTTAAACATTCTCTTAAATTGTTTTGTAAAATTATAAACACGCTAGGCTTGAATAAAACTTACTTCAAGAAAGGATTAAAATCCTTTTCGAAACCGATAGTCGTAGGATCGCCGTGTCCACTGTAGACTTTGGTGTTAGGATTCAGAACTAATAACTTCGTTTTGATGCTGTCGATTAATTGCTCGTGACTGGCTTTATAAAGATCAGTTCTTCCGATGCTTCCATAGAACAAAACATCACCCGAAATTACAAAAGCTTCTTTTTCGTTATAGAAAGCAATACTTCCTGGGGAATGTCCTGGTACAAATAAAATCTTAAATTCCTCATCACCAAGTTTAATAACATCACCTTCGTTCAGAAATTCTAAATTTCCAACAAATGGCGTAAAGGCAAATCCAAACTGCATCGCACTCATCGGCGCTCTGTCTAGCAATTCCTTATCATTAAGATGTAACAAAACAGGAACATCATATTTGTCATAAGCCCACTGAAGTCCCAAAACATGGTCGATGTGTGCATGTGTTAGCAAAATGTTTTTGACTTTTAGTTGGTTGTCGTCTAAGAACGATTCAATCTGTTGTGTTTCATGGACTTGGAAATTTCCAGGATCAATGATAAAGGCTTCTTTGTCGTCGTTATAAATGATGTATGTATTTTCCGAAAAAGGATTAAAGGCAAACTGCTTAATATGTAACATAGGTATTTCTTAATATTACAAAAATACCAAATCGAATCTAATTTTCGTTATCTTCGTAATATGAAGAAGTTAAGTTTTATTTTTTTCTTGTCAGTCGGTTTTTTGCAAGCTCAAAAGATTGCTGGCATCCAACTGTTTAATCCACAAACCAACGACGAAACTGCAATTATTGGCTTTAACGAACAACTTATTTTAAGGTTTGATGATTTAACCAACAGCAGTCAAGTCTATCGATATACCTTAAAACATTACGATCGCAATTGGCAGGACGATGGACTTTTCTTTACAGAATTTGCCAATGGAAGCCTCAATGCGCTTATTGATAACTTTCAGTATTCCTTTAACACGACTCAGGCTTACACGCATTATCAGTTAACTTTCCCGAACGAAAAAATTACGCCAAAGATTTCGGGCAACTATGAGATTATCGTTTACAAAGATTCTGCTGACAAACCGCTTTTCAAAAAGCGTTTTTCGATGTACGAAAATGCAGCTAATTTAGGTTTGCAAATCACGAGATTTCAAGATGCCAAAAATCCAGATTTGCGTCAACGTGTAGAGATCCAAGCAGTCGGCAGTGGCACAGCAGTGACCAATAATATTAATTCGATTTCGTTGACGGTGATGCAAAACAACAATTGGAATACCACGATTTCTAACCAACGTCCGACTTCTACTTTGGGTAACAAAATGCTTTTCCAACAGCTGAATATCGCATTTCCAGGAAACAGCGAGTTTTATTATTTCGACAACAAGGTTATTAATCAAGCTTACGATATGGTTGCCAATGTTGGTTTCGACAATGGCCAAAATCAAACTTTCCTTTACCCAGTTTGGGCTTATCCTGAGACCTATCAAGCTTATGGCGACGTAGATGGTGCTTTTTATTTCCGCAGAAATGACCTAGGCATCGAGCGTGACGCTAACAAAGAAGCCGATTATTCTTGGGTTCATTTCGCATTAGAGAGTTTAAAAATGAACAAAGATATTTACGTTCTTGGATTGTTCAACGATTACAAAGCTGATAAAAATAGCCTTATGACTTACGACGAAGCCAACAAAATGTATGTTGCGAAAATCTATCTAAAACAAGGTTTCTACAACTATATGTTAGCTACCAAGAACGCCGATGGCAGCCTTAACTTTGGCGAAATAAATGGTAACTTTTGGCAAACCGAAAACTTGTACCAAGGACTATTATATTACACGCCATTTGGTCGCAACTATGATGGATTGTTGGGTTACGGCGAATTCCGCACACCAGTAAAATAATATTTTGGGCGATTCCCGAGCCTTCGCTTTTTCCGAAGCTTTCGGGTCGGGCTATCCGCTGCTATCTTTTGTGAGGTGGACTTCGCTGCGCTCAGCCGCCTCATAAAAGGATATTCGCTACTATCCCTATCGCGTCCCGCAGTTGCCCCATTTGGAATAATATTTGAAATTTAATTTAAAAATAAAAAAATATGAATTACACATACCAAAATCACCAATCTGGCAACGGCGGATTTATGACGATGCATAACGACACTGAGGAAGTAGGAAGATTGACTTATACAATAATGCCAGAAGACAGCCGATTTGTAATTTCGTTTGTCAATATTTATCCAAAATTCGAAGGACAAGGTCTTGGTAAACTTATCGTAAAAGAAGCCATAGATTTTGCCCGCACTAACAATTGGAAAGTCTATCCACATTGTTCGTATGCGAAAACAGTAATGCATCGAATGGACGATGTTCAAGATATTTTGTTAAAATCATAGGTTGCTACTTTAGTTTTTATTAAAAATTCTCGTATAAGATATTAAGGCTCAAATCTAACATTTGAGCCTTTTTTTATTTCAGCTGGATCTCAGGTTGTTTCTGTTGTAATAAAAAAGAGGCGCTAAATTTTAGCGCCTCTTTAATTTTATGTTTGCTTTGGAATTATTTAGCAAGTTCCATTTCGCTGATTAAGTGACCAGCTCCTGAGAATTTGTCAATTACCCAAAGTACAAATCTTGCATCAACATTGATGGTTCTTTGTAATTCTGGTTCGAATACGATATCACCGCTCAAAGCTTCACTATTACCATCGAAAGCAAGTCCGATTAAGTGACCATTAGCATCTAAGATTGGAGAACCTGAGTTACCTCCTGTGATGTCATTGTTTGACAAGAAGTTAACGTGAAGACTTCCATCTTTGTCAGCATATTGACCGTAATCTTTTTTCTTAGCTTGGCTAATCAATTTTGTAGGAAGGTCAAATTCTTCGTCACCTTTTTTATACTTAGCAACCATACCATCGATAGTTGTGTAGTAGTTTTCTTTGATGCCTTTGTAGTTTCTATCAGCTCTTTTAGGAAGAGTTTCGATAGTACCATAAGTTAATCTCATTGTTGAGTTAGCATCTGGATAGAAGCTCTTGTTTGGTTGAGATTTTTTAAGACCGTCTAAGAATAATCTTGTGTTAGTTGCAAAGTCGTCGTCAACTTTTTCATATTTGTCGCTAGCAATTTTTTGCTCAACTACAATTGCATCACCAATTTTTTTAAGTGGATCGTTTCCGATAGCTGCAACATCTGGGTTGTTTAAGAATTTCATTGCTGATTCTTTATTAGCAAAAATCGAAGCAAAAGCTGTATTAGCGATTGTACTTGCATTTGCTGCCATAATTGTTGGCGAAGCAACATCTTTAGCAACTCTAGCTTGATACAAAGCAAACATCGCAGAAATCATATCACCTTCCAATTTTGGATTGAAAGTTTCGTAAACTTTATCAATAGCGTCAGTTACTTTTTGCTTCATTTGAGCTCTTCCGTTTTGATCTTGCTCAGCATAAGTTTTTAACATGCTTCCTAAAGAAGCTGCAATGCTTACATATTTCGCATTTCTAGAAAGTTGAGACATATAGTTACGCTCAGCATTTCTACTAGATACTTGTTTGTAATAACCTTCAATGTTTGGAAGTACATCCAAATATGTTGCATTGTTTTCTGGCATAGACGCCCATTGTTTATAAGCTTGCTCTACTTTTTGTTTGTCAGCAATAGTTCCGTTTTTGATAACAGCATCAATTGTACCTTGTCTGTTTTTCCAGTAGTTAGCAACAGAAGCATATTGAGACGCATAACCTAACTTCACAGCTTGGCTTTTGTCCATGTGTTTTTTCATAACATCCATAGCAACTTTAGAAGCTTCTACCCAAGCTGGATAGTCTTTTTCTACCATTTGCTTGATACCGTAAGATGTTAAATAACGATTAGTTCTTCCAGGGTAACCCATAATCATTGCAAAATCACCTGGCTTGTAACCATTTAGTGAAACTGGTAAAGAATGCTTAGGCTTTAATGGAACGTTATTTAAAGAATATTCTGCTGGGTTTCCATTAGCGTCAGAGTAAATTCTGAACACAGAGAAATCTGCAGTGTGTCTTGGCCACTCCCAGTTATCAGTGTCACCACCGAATTTTCCTAATGAGTTAGGAGGTGTACCAACTAATCTTACGTCTTTGTAATCTTGATATACGAAATAATAGAATTCGTTACCGTTAAAGAAATCTCTTACGATTACAGTGTATTTTCCGTTTTCGCTGTTTTCAGCTTGGATTGCTTTATATTCTGCATCGATAACTTTTTTTCTGTCTTCAGCAGACATGCTGTTATTCAATTTAGAATTAATTCTTTGTGTAGCATCATCCATTCTTACTAAGAATCTTACAGAAAGTCCTTTAGCAGGAAGTTCTTCACTTTTCTTCATTGCCCAAAAACCATTTGTTAAATAGTCTTTTTCTGGGGTAGAAAGTGCTGCGATGTTACCATATCCACAGTGGTGGTTAGTAAATAACAAACCTTCTTTAGAAACAACTTCAGCAGTACATCCACCACCGAATTGTACAATAGCATCTTTAAGGCTAGAATTGTTAACTGAGTAGATTTCTTCAGGCGTCAATTTTAGGCCTTCTTTTTGCATGTCAACGCCATTAAGACGCTTGATAAGCATTAATAGCCACATTCCTTCGTCTGCTCTCATCTGAGCAAAACTCAAAAGAAAAGTAAGTGCTAAAAATATTCTTTTCATAGAGTAAAATTTTTGCTGGCTAATTTACTCAATTTATTC
>NZ_JASLDS010000014.1 GCF_030151385.1 Soonwooa sp. | reverse complement strand
TAATTATTTCAACTTCCAAAGTGTTTAACGAATTGTTGTAGACTGCTTTGCAATACGTGTTCTGGATGTGATATTTTAAAGTTTCATCCGGATGATAAATTTTTAATAGCCCTTTCATTGTAAGGTTTACTAATGTTGTTTAGTTTTTAATTTGATTTATTGTATTAGAACAAAGATAAAAAATTGATTCAATTGGAAAAATTTTTAAATTAAAAATTTAAACATCAATTATTATGGGTCAATATAAATGTTATTTCGCTAATTTTGTTTGCTACAAGTGCTAATTTTAATATGAAAAAGTTAATATTTAATATAAGTCTGGGCATTTTGTTTGCTTTTGTCGTAATGGCTTGCAAAAAGAATGATACGCCCATGCAAAAATCCCAAGATCAACCTAATAAAGGTTCTAATCTGAAAGACATTGCTGATAAATATTATGAGGAGTATCTTAAAATGTATCCTCTAGAGTCAACAGCGCAAGGTGATAGCTTGTACAATGATCAATTGCCTGTTAATATTGCGCCGGAGTTTATTTCTAAAGAAATTTCTTTTTATAATGATGTTCAGAAGCAATTAAAGCAAGTTGATTATGATGGCTTGTCGGATGATGATAAAGTGGTGTACGATGTATTAGATTCAACACTTAAAGATAAAGTAGAGCGCTATGTTTATCATCCAGAATATATTCCTTTTACGCAGTTTTCGGGTTTACCATTAGAATTTCCATTGTATGGAAGCGGAAAGGGAAGTCAACCTTTCAAAACGGAATTGGATTATGAAAACTGGTTGAAGCGTATGGATCAATTTCCTGCTTGGATGGATGCCGCGATTGCAAATTTTAGAACTGGAATGTCAAAAGGTGTTGTTCTGCCTAAATCTTTGGTTGTCAAAATGATTGACCAGATGGGCGCCGAAGAAATTAACACTTTGGACTTTAACAAAAATATTTTTTACGGTCCTATCAAAACTTTACCTCAAAACATAAAACCTGTTTTAGCGAACAAATACACTAAGCTGTATCAAGAAGCTATTAAAAGCAAAATTGTCCCTGCTTATACAAAAATGCACGCGTTTCTAAAAGATGAATATCTTCCGAAAGCGAGATTGACAGATGGTTATAACGCACTTCCGTCGGGTGATGATATGTATAAATACTATGTTAAAAGTTGGACGACAACAAACAAAACACCTGACGAAATCCATGCTTTAGGTCTTAAAGAAGTGGCGAGAATTCGACAAGAGATGGAAGTCGTTAAAAACAAGGTGGGCTTCAAAGGTGGTTTGGAAGAGTTTTTAACACACGTTAAGCAAGATCCCAAAGCAATGCCTTACAAAACGTCAAAAGAAATCTTGGATGCTTTTCAGGCTATTTTGGATAAAATCACACCAAAGCTTCAGACGATGTTTAATGTAACACCGAAAACACCTTTCGAAATTCGTCAAACCGAAAAATTTCGTGAAGCCAGTGCTAGTGCAGAATATATCCAAGGGACGCCAGATGGCAAACGTCCAGGTATTTTTTATATTCCGATTCCCGATCCTAAAAAGTTTAATGTAACTTCTGGTATGGAATCTTTGTTCTTGCACGAAGCAATTCCTGGTCATCATTATCAAGTTTCGTTACAGCAAGAAAATACCAAGTTGCCGAAATTTATGCGTTTTGGATGGTTGGGCGCTTATGGCGAGGGTTGGGCATTATATTGCGAATCTTTGGGTCCTGAGTTTGGTCTTTACACGGATCCCTATCAAAAAATGGGTTCTTTAAGTGATGAAATGTTGCGTGCCGTGCGTTTGGTGATTGATACAGGTTTGCATACTGGACAAATGAACCGAGAAGAAGCGATTAAATATTTCTTGACTAATGTGGCTTATGATGAAGCGGGTGCAACGGCAGAAGTGGAGCGTTATATGGCGATGCCAGGTCAAGCTTTAAGCTATAAAATTGGTGCGCTAAAAATTCGTGAACTTCGCGACAAATATCAAAAACAATTGGGCAAGAAGTTTAATATTGCGGCTTTCCATGATGAAGTGCTGAGTCAAGGTTGTTTGCCATTAGATGTGTTAGACCGCAAAATGAATCTTTGGTCTAAAAAACAAAAATAAAATTACTGATGTTGTAATCCAAGGGCGTCGAATCGGAGATTCGACGCCCTTGTTATTTTACTTCTCAAAAAGCATTTTTGTAATAAAATCTTTTTCGCCTTTTCCTCGTGCTGGCGAGTATTCTCGACCATAGAAAATAATCTGAAGATGCAGTTTGTTCCAAGTATTCTCTGGCCAAAGTTTTTTGGCGTCATTTTCGGTTTGGACAACATTTTTGCCCTCCGTCAATTTCCACTGTTTCATAAGGCGATGGATGTGCGTGTCTACAGGAAAAGCAGGAACGCCAAAAGCTTGACTCATCACCACGGACGCAGTTTTGTGCCCCACGCCAGGCAAAGCTTCTAACTCCTCAAAAGTTTGCGGAACTTCGCCGTTGTGACGCTCTAACAAAAGCTCCGACATCTTTTTTAAATTTTTCGCTTTGGTGTTGCTGAGGCCAATTTCTTTGATGAGTTCTTTTATTTCCCATTCTTCCAATTTTGCCATGCGCTGTGGTGTTCCTGCAACTTCGAATAAGGCTGGCGAAATTTCGTTAACCTTTTTGTCGGTCGTTTGTGCGGACAGTGCCACAGCTACTAAAAGCGTGAAAGGGTCGGTGTGGTGCAACGGAATGGGCTGCACGGGATATAATTTTTCCAGTTCGTCCAAGACGATTTGGGCTCTTTGTTTTTTTGTCATATTGGACGTAAATTTACACAAAAAAGAAATGTTAAAAGTAGGTGATGCGCTTCCAGAATTCGAAGCAACAAATCAAAACGGAAAAACGATAAAATCCTCGCACTATAAAGGCAAAAAGTTGGTTGTCTTCTTCTATCCAAAAGCCAGCACGCCAGGTTGTACGGCAGAAGCTTGCAATCTTCGCGACAATTATTCGGTGCTTAAAAAGCAAGGTTATCAATTGCTGGGCGTTAGTGCTGATTCGGAAAAACGTCAATTAAATTTCGCCACCAAAAACGAATTACCTTTCGATTTATTAGCTGATGAAAACCACGATATTATTGAAAAATTTGGCGTTTGGCAGCTTAAGAAATTTATGGGACGCGAATTTATGGGTATTGTGAGAACGACTTTTGTTTTTGACGAAAATTCCATTTGTACTGAAGTTATCGAAAAAGTTAAAACCAAAGATCACGCGGCGCAGATTTTAGAATCTTAAAATTTGGGCGTGCCCCTTTGTTTGGCCTTGGCTCAAACCTTATAGGTTTTCAAAATCCTATGAGGTTTCCCAGCCGCCACAACAAGCGGGTCGGTCTACGCGCAGTCGCTGTGATGCTCGGACAGCTCCGCTACGCTCCGCCGCCTCTCATCACGAGCTCCAACAATGCGCTTCGCCCTCACGCAAATCGCGTGTTCTTAGAAAATTTGACACAGCTATTTTAACGAAAATTGCCGTTTAAAGATTTAAAACTTAAGCTTCTTTCTAGGTTTGAACTTTCTATAATGTGTTTGTATTCAAGACAATTATTCAAAAAATCTAAAAAGTTCCATAGTAACACACTGTTAATAGAAACATGTTGACTATAGAGTACTGAGCTCCATAGGAGCGACCTATTAATCTGCGGTAAGTGCAAAAAAATAGCGACTTCATTTGTTTTCTTAAGGTTCGAACTCTGTAAATCCAAAAATTACGGCAAGCTAAATCTTCTGTTCCATCACAAATCTTGAAACGTTTTTAACTCAGTAAGTTTTTTTGGACATTAATAAAAAGTTCCGTAGGAACATTCTGTTAATAGAAAAATGTTGACAAGAGAGTGTGGAGCTCCGTAGGAGCGACCTTTTAATCTGAGTTAATTGCAAAAGAAATAGAGACTTCATTTGTTTTCTTAATATTCTAACTCTGTAAATCCAAAAATTACGGCAAGCTAAATCTTCAGTTCCATCACAAATCTTGAAACGTTTTTAAATCACAAAGTTTTTTAACATTAATAAAAAGTTCTGTAGGAATATACTGTTAATAGAAAATGTTTGTAAAAGGGCGGTGAGCTCCGTAGGAGCGACCTGTTAATCTAAGTCTTTTGCAGATATTAATGTTTTTACAAAATAAAGCTACAAATCCATTTCATAATACATCAATTCATCATTGTCATCAGCAAAAGGTTTAACCATTTTTTGATAATGCAGACCAAGCTTTTCAATGAGCTTTTGAGATGCAATATTAGTAGGTAAAGTAATCGCCGAAACTTTTTTTAATTCAAATTCGGATTTTGCGACATCCAATATTTTCTTTGAAGATTCGTAGCCATAACCTTTTCCGTCAAATCCATCAAGAAAAGCAAAACCGATATCGACCACATCTAGATTGTCTCTCTTGTAAAGTCCACTCGAACCAATTTTGCTTCCGTTTTCTTTTAAAATCAGAGTATAACTTCCAAAGCCATTTTTTTCAAAATTCGGAATGTGGCGATCAATGATATATTGTTTTGCATCATCTTTTGTTTTAATGTTTCGATCGCCAATATATTCAATCCATTTTGGCGTATTCATCAATTCAAAAATAAAATCTACGTCATCTAAGCCTGTTGGTTTTAGAATAAGTCTTTCGGTTTCAAAACTCTTATAAGTCATTTTTACGGAACAATTACAGTGAAAATATAAGCCATTAGCACGACAAGGAGCACAATGCCGTATAAGACATTGGTTTTTCCTCTATTAAGAGAAAGCATTACAATATATAAGGATAGTGCCATCAACACCATCGATTTGATGTCAAGACCTAATACTAACGGAAAATCGTAGATTAAACAAACAATAGCAACAGCTGGAATTGTTAGTCCAATACTTGCTAATGCCGACCCTAAAGCTAAATTGAGACTTGTTTGTAAGTGATTTCGTCGCGCTGCTTTAATGGCTGCAAGCCCTTCTGGTAAAAGTACTACTGCTGCAATAATAACACCGACTAAAGATTTTGGTGCACCAGCATTGTGTACGATTTCTTCAATTTTAGGAGAAAGTGCTTTTGCCATTAATACAACAATACCTAAACAAATTAAAAGATAAACTAAACTTACGATGGTATTGGTGTTGGTTGGAGGGACAGCATTGTCATGTTCGCCTTCGCCTTCAGCTAAAAAGTAATTACGATGACGAACAGTTTGTACCATCAAAAATGCACCATAAATTACCAATGAAGCGATTGCAAAAAATATTAACTGCGCATTATTAAAAAGTGGTGCGTTGATACTTGTGGTGTAATTTGGAAGAACCAATGTTAAAACCAAAATCGCAACCAAGCTTACCAAAGCAGTATTGGCGGATGATCTCGCAAAATATTGTTCATGAAACTTTGCACCGCCAACCAAAAGACAAGCGCCGAGAATTCCATTTAAAATCAACATAATTGCAGCGAAAACCGTATCTCGCGCTAAGGTAACCGCAGAATCGCCTCCCGCAATCATGAGCGAAATAATTAACGCAACTTCAATAATGGTAATAGCTAAAGCGAGAATAATGGTTCCGAAAGGTTCGCCGACTTTTAAGGCGACAACTTCAGCATGATGAACAGCAGATAGAACACTCGCAATTAATAGAAAAGCGCCGATGAGACTAAACCAACCATTGCTATCTGTGATTCCCGTAAAGTAATATATCCATGCTAAAATCGGGAATACGTGGGTCCAATGCAGTTTGAGCTTCATCTAAATTCTATTTGCCCCAAAATACGATTTTTTGAAAAAATAAACAAAAAAAAGAGGCGTTTTATTTTGTGATTTGGATGTAAAAAAAGTGAGCCTAATATGTTAAGCTCACTTTAGAATTAATTTTTATAAATACTAAGAATACATTTGGTCTCTTAGTTCTTTAATTTTTTTATCTTCTAGATATTCGTCGTAAGACATATCACGATCAATAACACCCTTTGGCGTTAACTCAATAATACGGTTACAGACTGTTTGTAACATTTCGTGGTCATGAGAAGAAAGTAGGATGTTACCTTTGAAGTTGCTCAGAGAGTTGTTCAAGGTTGTGATACTTTCTAGGTCTAAGTGGTTGGTTGGTTCGTCCATCACTAGAACGTTTGCTTTTTTAAGCATCATTCTAGAGAACATACAACGCATTTTTTCACCTCCGGAAAGAACTTGACTTGACTTAAGCGCTTCGTCTCCTGAGAATAGCATTCTTCCTAAGAAACCTCTTACATATTCTTCGTGTCTTTCTTCGTCAGTTAAAACGAATTGACGCAACCAATCTACAAGGTTAATTTCTTCTTGGAAGAAAGAAGAGTTGTCAAGTGGCATATAACTTTGAGTTGTTGTAACGCCCCATTGGTAGTTTCCTTTATCTGCTTCTGCATTTCCTGTAATAATTTGGAAGAACTCCGTAATCGCCAAAGAGTTTCTAGAGATGATTGCAACCTTATCGTTTTTCTTAAGGTTGATGTCAACATTTGAGAATAACAATTCGCCATCTTTGGTTTTTTCTAAACCTTTAACTTCTAGAATTTGATCACCAACTTCTCTTTCTTGGTCAAAAATAATTGCTGGATAACGACGAGAAGATGGTTTGATGTCCTCGATGTTTAATTTATCAATCATTTTTTTACGAGCAGTTGCTTGTTTCGCTTTTGCAACGTTAGAGCTAAATCTCGCAATAAAGTCCTGTAATTCCTTTTTCTTTTCCTCAGCTTTTTTGTTAGCTTGCGCTCTCTGTCTTGTCGCTAATTGTGAAGCTTGGTACCAGAATGTGTAGTTACCTGTATATAAGTTAAGTTTTGAATAATCTAAGTCACCAATGTGTGTACATACCGCATCCAAGAAGTGACGGTCGTGCGATACAACAATAACCGTGTTTTCGTAACCTCCTAAGAAATCTTCTAACCAAGCGATTGTGTCAATGTCCAAGTCGTTGGTAGGCTCATCCAAGATCAAAACATCTGGATTTCCAAACAAAGCTTGTGCAAGCAAAACTCTTACTTTGTCCTTATTTTCAAGTTCGGACATCATTTGATAATGCATATCATCTTTGATACCTACATTAGATAACATCGTTTGTGCATCTGACTCGGCGTTCCATCCGCCCATTTCGTCGTAGATAACACCAAGTTCACCAGCTTTAATACCATCTTCGTCGGAGAAATCTTCTTTTGCGTACAAAGCGTCCATCTCTTCTTTGATTTCAAATAATTTTTTGTTACCACGAAGTACAGCTTCTAGAACTGTGAAGTTATCAAAAGCAAAGTGATCCTGCTCAAGAACAGACATTCTCTTACCTGGCTCCAAAGAAACATTTCCTGTAGTTGCTTCTTGTTTTCCACTTAATATTTTAAGGAATGTTGACTTACCAGCACCATTGGCACCAATAATACCATAACAATTTCCTTTTGTAAATTTTATATTGACTTCATCAAAAAGTACTCTTTTCCCGAACTGTAATGATAAATTAGATACTGTTAACATATAGTTTTGTAAATTTGTGCGAAATTACGAAAATAAGTTGGTATAATAAACTGTATCATCTTATACTATATATAAGCCTATGAAAATCGAAAGAACTGTTAATATTCTTAATAAACGTGCTCGTTTCGAGTACGAAATTCTCGACGAATATGAAGCGGGAATTGTTTTGACAGGTACTGAAATTAAATCCCTTAGATCCTCAAAAGCATCAATATCAGAAAGTTTCTGCGAATTCACCGAAGATGAACTATATATTGTTAATATGCAGATAGATGAGTATAAATTGGGGACTTTTTATAATCATAAGGCAAGAAGGGCACGGAAGTTGCTACTGCATAAATACGAATTGCAAAAACTTAAAAAAAAGTTAAAGGATGTTGGCAATACTATAATACCGTTAAAGTTATATATTAATGATAAAGGTAAAGCCAAACTACTGATTGCATCGGCTAGGGGAAAGAAACTTTATGACAAAAGAGAGGCTATAAAAGACAGAGAGAATAAAGTTAACCTCCAGAGACTATTAAAGAAAAGTTAAAAAAACTTTGTTTTTAAAGAAAATTTATATTTATTTTGCATTATCAATTATTTAATCATTTAATTCTATGAAAAATCTAAAATTAGGAATTTCAGCTTTGGCACTTACAGTTGCCTCTACTGTTTTCGCTCAGACGACTTCTAACCCGTGGGTTATCGGAGTTGGTATGCACGGAGTGAACCATGTAGCACAAAGAAGCCAGTTCAGTGGAACTTTCTCTGCTTGGAACTTTAAAGAAAATTTATTTGGAGTTTCAAAATACTCCATTACACCGCCATTATCAAAATTAACTGTTGCTAGAAACTTAAACAAGTATTTAGTTCTAGACTGGCAAACAACTGTTGGTAATGTTGATAACAAGAGATTTGGTCTTGATAAAGAATTCTTCTTACAAACAGGTCTTGGTTTACAATTCAAATTTAATGGTCTTTGGAATGAAGATTCTTGGTTTGATCCGTATTTGAGAGTGGGTGCTAACTACCTAAGACATGATTATACAGGTGTTAACTTCCCTATTACTGATACTAAAGTAAGAGGAGGTGGTACTTATAGCTCTTGGGATGGAGAAGGAGGAGCAGGTAAAGCTAATCACTTCACTGTTGCAACGGGTGCAGGTCTTAATCTTTGGGTAACTAAAAACTTCGGTTTAGGTGTTCAAGGCGACTATGTTTCAACTCCTGGTGATAAATCTAATATTGCTAACTTCTGGCAAGCATCTGCTTCATTATTATTCAGATTTGGTAATACTGATAGAGATAAAGATGGTATTCCTGATAAAGATGATAGATGTCCTGATACACCAGGTTTACCTGAGTTCCAAGGATGTCCTGATACAGATGGTGATGGTATCCCAGATATCGATGATCAATGTCCAGATGTAGCTGGTCCAAAAGAAAACAACGGTTGTCCTTGGCCAGATACTGACGGTGATGGTGTATTAGATAAAGACGATCAATGTCCTACAGTTCCAGGTCCAGTTGAAAACAACGGTTGTCCTTGGCCAGATACTGACGGTGATGGTATCCTTGACAAAGATGATGCTTGTCCTACAGTTCCAGGTCTTCCTGAATACAACGGATGTCCAGAGCCAACTGAGATTACTGTAACTAAAAAGTTAAAAGATATCTTATTTGACTTTAACAAAGCTACAATCCAAGCAGGTTCTAATGGTAAATTAGATGAAGCTGCTGATATCATCAAAAATGCTCCAGCTGCAAACTTCGTAATTGTTGGTTCTACAGATAAAAAAGGTTCTGACGCTTACAACTTAAAATTATCTAGAGAAAGAGCTGCTGCTGTAGTTAAAGCTTTAGAAGCTAGAGGTGTTAATGGTACTTATTTGAAATCAATTGGTATCGGTTCTCAAGAAGCTACAGTACCTGCTACTGCTTCTGATGCTGAAAGACAAGCTGATAGAAAAGTTATCGTAAGAGCTATTTCAGGTGCTGATTGGGAAACTTATAAGAAAAGTGACCTTCCATCTGCTCCAGTGAAAAAAGCTACTAAAAAAGCTCCAGCTAAGAAAAAAGCTCCAGCTAAAAAGAAAAAATAATTAAATTATTTTTCTAAGTATAAACACCCTCAATTGAGGGTGTTTTTTTATTTAAAAATTTTCATAATTCGCGAATTGCAAGTATTTTTGTAAATAAATTTCAAACATAAAATGGGAAGAGCATTTGAATATAGAAAAGCATCGAAAATGGCTCGTTGGGACAAGATGGCCAAAACCTTTTCAAAAATTGGAAAGGATATCGCACTAGCAGTTAAAGCTGGAGGTTCTGATCCAGAATCCAATCCAGCCTTACGTCGTTGTATTCAAAATGCGAAAGGTGCTAACATGCCAAAAGATAATGTTGAGCGTGCTATCAAAAAAGCATCAGGTGCCGATGCTGAAAATTATGAAGAGATCACTTATGAAGGATATGGACAAGGCGGTGTTGCATTTTTTGTAGAATGTACAACTAACAATCCTACACGTACTGTTGCAAACGTAAGAGCCATTTTTAATAAGTTTGATGGTAACCTTGGGAAGAATGGGGAGTTGTCTTTTATTTTTGATAGAAAAGGGATTTTTACTATTGATAAAGCTAACATCGCAATGGATTGGGATGATTTCGAAATGGAAATGATTGATGGTGGTGCGGAAGAAATTGACCAAGATGAAACAGAAGTGATTATTACAACGGCTTTTGAAGATTTTGGTACATTATCTCACAAGCTAGATGATATTAAAATTGAAGTTAAAAGCGCAGAATTGCAAAGAATTCCTAATAATACAAAGGAAGTTACGGCTGAGCAATTTGCGACTAATATGAAGATGCTAGAGCGTTTCGAAGATGATGATGATGTGCAGAATGTTTTCCATAATATGGAAATCACAGATGAACATTTGGATTCATTATAAAATAAAAGCCGCATTTGCGGCTTTCTTTTTATATCAGATTTTGAAGTTCGTTTAATTTATAAATTGTTCTAACTTTTAATGGATAATCGATGTTTTCATTGAGGGCATCGAAAAAGATTGTTTGTAGTCCAAAATTAGTTGCACCAACTACATCTGCAATCCAATCGTCACCAATCATAAGGCTTTCCTCAATGCATGCTTTTGCTTCGTTTAAAGCAAATTTGTATACTTCTGGATTTGGTTTTCGTTTTCCGACAGAATCCGCACTGGTTATCGTTTCAAAATATTTGTTGATTCCTGACAAAATGCATTTTCGTTCGGTCACCTCTTGAAAGCCATTTGATATGATATGGAGTTTGTACTGTTTAGCTTTTAGATATTTTAATAAATCTTCAGCGCCATCAACCAAATCATTGTAAGAAAGAATTTGGTCTAGAAAATGGGTTTCAAAGTATTGAGCTAGTTCTAGATCATCCACTCCAAACTCTAAAAAAGTATCATAGAATCTGTGCTTGCGAAGATGCTCCTTGTCAATTTTTCCATCTCGAATTAACTCCCAAAGATCCTCGTTAATGCGATCATAGACTTTGTGAAAACTTTCAAACTCAATGTTGTATTTCTCAGAGATTTGCATTTTTACAAACAAATCTTTAATAGTCAAATATGCGTTTTTGCGGTGATCCCAAAGTGTATTGTCTAAATCAAAAAAAATGTGCCTTATCTTTTCCATAAGGCACAAAACTAATCAATTTTAACCATACAAATGAATACAATCATTAAATCTAAAACTATTATTTAGTGAGATTTTAGTTCTTCAGAATACCGATTGGATGTCCATCTTTAAGTTTAACTACCTCCAAACTTTTTGAGTAGTTTAATAAAAATGCTATTGTTTCCTTTTTCGGTTTCAAACTTTTAAGTGCTAAAGTGTCGTTTTTTTTCATAGGCTATTTTACTATTTAACCTTAAAACGACTTAAGCCTCAAAATATTATATATTACTTTGTTAAAATTATGTTATAATCTTCCATTATTTTTCGAAGATTAATCAAGGCATATCTTACACGTCCTAAAGTAGTATTAATACTAGAATCTGTGTGTTCTGCAATTTCTTTAAAGCTAAGACCATCAAAAAATCTCAGTCTAATAACCTCTTGTTGGTTTTCTGGCAATAGGGAAAGCATCTTGGTTAAATCATCATTGATTTGTTGGTTAACCAAAAGATCTTCGATGTTGTTGTCTGGTTCTTTGATGATGTCAAAAATACTAAACTCCTCATCTTGGTATGATGATTCCGACACTTTGATATGTTTCGCTTTAAGGCGATAATGGTCGATAATAAGATTGTGTGCGATTCTTTTTGCCCACAGAATAAATTTATTTTCCTCTTTGTAACGTCCCTCTTTAAGCGTTACAATTATTTTCATAAATGTTTCTTGGAATAGGTCGTTGGCTAATTCCTCGTCCATTACCTTATAAAATATAAAGTTGAACAATTCTTTTTGATGTCTGTGGATTAGTCTTGACAAAGACGTCTCACAGCCTCCCTGATAATAGTGGATTAATTGACTATCGGTTTGTGTTTTCATAACTTTATCTCTCACATGAATTCTTCGAAATGCTTGCGCATTCCTTAGTTTCTACATTATTTATTTAAAAAAGAGATAAAATTTTTATCGATAGTTTGGTGATTTGATGTTTGTAAATATAGTAAAAAAAAGTTAACAATATCTTAAATTTTCAATTTTAACATATTTAAAATGTTAAAACTATTTAAGCATGTCACTTAGCATAACGAAAGGTAGATTAAGACCAAAGTTAATATTAAGACCTTTTAGTTCTTTTCCGTTAATATTTTGTCCCGAAAAACCGAAGCCGTAGCCTGCAGTTAAGTCAATAATGCCTAAAAGACTAACGCCAACTTTTGGTGCAATATATTTTGTTGTTGCTTCGGCTCCTACTAAAAAATAGTGCGAATGGTAAAGGTCAACGCCTTGTTGGAAGTTGAAAAGTATGTCGCCTTGTAACTTTGGAAGTATCGCAAATTTTCCGTTAGCGCTACCTAAAAGTGCTGATCCGCCCAATCTGTATAACATATCATCATTCTTTAGGAACAAAGCTTTAACACCTATTTCGCCGAAGCTTTGGTTTTGATATACATAACCTGTATTGAGTAGCCAATGTGTTGTCATTTGCGCTTTAGTTTGATTAAAAAATACGGAACTAAAAACGAGGCTTATTGTAAATAGTATTTTATTGAAGTACATAAGAGATAATTAAAATTCAAAAATAAAAAAAAACAGCTTTATCCATAAGAATAAAGCTGTTAAAGATTTTATTAATTAGCTGATTACAATCCAAAAGCTTTTTTGATGTCATCAACGCGATCTAGTTTTTCCCAAGTAAAGAACTCAAGATTATCTAAAGTAATTTCATTTTTGTGACCTTTGTTGAAAGTCTTGCTTCCCACATAATAGTCTTTTCCCATATGACCATAAGCCGCCGTTTCTTGGTAGATAGGGTTACGAAGTTTTAAGTTTTGCTCGATTGCATAAGGACGAAGATCAAACAACTCATTAACTTTTTTAGCAATGTCACCATCGTGAAGATCAACTTTTGAAGTTCCATAAGTATTGATGTAAAGACCACAAGGCTCTGCAACACCAATTGCATAAGAAACTTGAACCAAAACTTCGTCTGCAACACCTGCAGCTACAAGGTTTTTAGCAATATGTCTTGTCGCATATGCTGCACTACGGTCAACTTTTGATGGGTCTTTTCCAGAGAATGCACCACCACCGTGAGCGCCTTTTCCACCATAGGTATCAACAATAATTTTTCTACCTGTCAATCCTGTATCGCCGTGAGGACCACCGATTACAAACTTTCCAGTTGGGTTAATGTGATATTTGATTTGATCGTTGAATAAAGCTTGGATTTCAGGTTTTTGAGATTCTCTTACTTTTGGAATTAAGATTTCGATAATGTCTTTCTTAATTTTTGCAAGCATCGCTTCCTCTGATCCAAAGTCATCATGTTGCGTCGATACAACGATGCTGTCGATTCTGATTGGTTTGTGATCATCAGAATACTCGATAGTAACTTGGCTTTTTGCATCTGGACGAAGATATTTAATCGCATCATTATCTCTTCTAAGAACTGCTAATTCTTTAAGAATTTGATGTGCTAAATCTAATGCTAATGGCATGTAGTTTTCAGTTTCGTTGGTTGCGTAACCAAACATCATCCCTTGGTCACCAGCACCTTGCGCATTAGCTTTTGCTTCGAAATCTTCTGCAGATGCAGCACGATCAACACCTTGATTAATATCCGAAGATTGTTCGTGGATTGCAGAGATAACACCACAAGAGTCTCCGTTGAACATATATTCGCTTTTCGTATAACCAATACCATTGATTACGTCTCTAGCGATTGATTGTACATCCAAGTAAGCTTCTGATTTAACCTCACCTGCTAAAACCACTTGACCAGTTGTTACAAGCGTTTCGCAAGCAACTTTTGAGTCTTTGTCATAAGCTAAGAAATGGTCGATTAAGGCATCAGAAATTTGATCTGCTACTTTGTCTGGATGTCCTTCCGATACTGATTCGGATGTAAATAAATATGGCATAATATTCCTTTTTTAAAAATTTATAGAAAAACCTGCGATTGCAATATAAAAGGAACTAAAAAGATAATTCTGTTTTAGCATTTTTTATGGAGGTTGCAATCAGGTCAAATTTTTCCTCTAAGTTTAGACTGCAAAGTTAAATACTATTTTTGTCTCTGCAAAATATTGTTTCATAAAAATATAAAAACCTCATTTACTGAGGTTTTACACTTTTATAATCTTTCGGCGCTTTGTAGTAGTTTAGGCGCTTTTCGATAGATGTTTTAATTTCTGAAATTAGCTCGTCGATGATTCTTTGTTTGTAAGTCGGCTTATAATATATCAAACTAATTTCTCTGTATGGGAAAGGTTTTCTGAATCTCGTCACTTTGCATTTTTGCTCTGGAGCAAGTTGCTCAATGCCCATTTCTGGAATGATGCTAATGCCTCCCAACTTATCAACCATTTGGATTAATGTATTAACATTGGAAGCTGCAAAATCTAAATTTTTTGGCTTAAGCTTATTCTCTTTTAAATGACAAATATTTTCAAACTGAGTTCTCAAGCAGTTGCCTTCTTCAAGTAACCATACTTTATCAACGTCGATTTCTTCTGGTACCACAAAGCGCTCTTCTTTATTTTTACAATCTTCATCAGAAGCGTAGAGCATTAATTCTTCATTGAAAAGAAAATCGTGATAGAACTCGTTGGCAGCATCATAAGGTGTCGAAATAATACCTGCATCCAATTCTCCCGATTTTAATGCTTTGATGACATTTTCAGTTGTCATTTCTTTAACATTAAGATCAATTTGAGGATTTTTTGAGATAAAACTAAAAATTTCGTTTGGCAAAATATAACCTGCTACGGTCGGGATGATTCCGATATTTATTTTACCTGCCAAAATATTATTCAGTTGATGCGCCTTGTTTTTTAATTCGTTAACCGCATCGACAATTAATTTGGCTTGGTCTATAATAACACCACCTGCGTCGGTTGTACGAATTGGGTGTGTTGTACGATCAAAAATCTTAAGATCTAATTCTTCTTCAAATTTCTGAATCATCGCACTAAGCGTTGGTTGCGTGATAAAACAAGCCTGTGCCGCTTTCCCGAAATGCTTATACTTATCGACAGCAATAAGGTATTCTAGTTGTTGAATGTTCACTTTAATATACTTTATCTATTACAAATATAACTATTAATTTGTTTGATGAATAGATTTTTTATGGCTTTCTAAATTTTAACACGAATATTTTTTAACTAATAATTATAAAACAAGCTTCCAAAATCTCTTAGATATTGCGTAACTTTATCCATCCAAAAAAAGAAGCTTTTATGAGTTCTGATAAGTTAACAAATGCAGTAGGTTCCCCATATTTCGAACATCAAGATTCGCAGACAGTTGGTCCGAGAGGTCCAGTTTTGTTGCAAGATTTTGTACTTCAAGAAAACTTAGCACACTTTGTGCGCGAACGTATTCCTGAGAGGGTTGTTCATGCAAAGGGAAGTGGTGCTTATGGAAAATTCACGGTAACAGCAGATATATCAAAATATACCAAAGCGAAACTTTTTTCGAAAGTAGGGAATACTTGTAAAATGTTCGCTCGTTTCTCGACCGTTGGTGGTGAGAAAGGAAGTGCAGATACAGAAAGAGATCCACGAGGCTTTGCGTTGAAATTCTATACCGAAGATGGTAACTGGGATTTGGTCGGAAATAATACGCCGGTTTTCTTTATTAAAGACTCCAAAAAGTTTCCAGATTTTATACATACACAGAAAAGACAGCCAAAAACCAATCTGAAAAGTGCTACGATGATGTGGGATTTTTGGAGTTTTAATCCAGAGTCGCTGCATCAAGTTTTAATACTGATGTCAGATCGTGGGACACCTTATGGCTATCGTCATATGCATGGTTTTGGGTCGCATACTTTTTCGATGATTAATGCTGAAAATGAAAGAACTTGGGTTAAATTTCATTTTAAAACAAAACAAGGCATCAAGAATTTTAATATTGAAGAAGCTGCTAGAATGAAAGGTGAAAATCCAGATTTCGCGCAAGAAGATTTGGTAAATGCAATCGAAGCTGGAGACTTTCCAAAGTGGACATTGTACATCCAAGTCATGACGGAAGAGGAGGCAAAAGACTTCCGATGGAATCCTTTTGATGTAACCAAAGTTTGGCCACATTCTGAATTTCCATTGATTGAAGTTGGCGAAATGGAACTCAATGAAATTCCTGTTAATTACTTTGCTCATGTAGAACAAGCTGCCTTTTCACCGAGTCATTTAGTTGACGGAATTAGTTTTTCACCTGATAAAATGTTGCAAGGAAGATTATTCTCGTATCCTGATGCACACCGTTATAGATTAGGCGCTAATTCTCATCTTTTAGAAGTTAATCGTTGTCCTTTTGCAGTCAATAATTATCAACGAGATGGTTGTATGGCGGACTCTAGTACATACAAAGATCGTCCAAATTATTATCCTAATAGTTTTGACAATGTCAATCCAGACGCTGCTTATAAAAGTTTTGAATACGAATTGGATAGCAATCACGTTGCGAGTTACAACCGTAATGAAAATGACGATGATCATTACACGCAACCTGGTCTTTTGTACACCAAAGCGATGAATACGGAAGAACGCGCTGCGCTAATACATAATATTATTGCATCGATGAGTGGCATTTCGGGACCACATCGTGAGTTGATTATTAACAGACAATTGTGTCATTTCTTCCGTGCAAATATCGAGTTGGGAATGCGTGTGGCGCAAGGTTTACAAATTAATATTGATGCCAACACGATGAATCACGCCAAATAAGTTTTAGATTTTTCATTATAGAAAATGCAGTTTTTTGTTTCGACAGAGAACTGCATTTTTTTTAAATCAAAATCCGATGGCGATTTACAAGGTTTGGATAAAACATTATGCTTAAATTTATTGCTCTAAATTTTATTTATGAAAATTATTGGTCCTTTTAGACAAATTGTAACTTTAGATAAACTTCCTTTAAGAGGAAAAATCCAAGATGAATCCTTGGAAATATTGACAAATGCAGGTGTTTTGGTTGATGGAGAAAAGATTGTTGCTACTGGCGATTTTGAACAACTAAAATCTAATAATCCAAACGCGTCAATTGATTTTATAGAAACTGAACAAGTGCTTTTGCCAGCTTTGGTAGACGCACATACGCATATTTGTTTTGGAGGAAATCGCGCGAATGATTTTGCGATGCGAAATGCTGGTAAAACTTATTTGGAAATTGCAGAAGCTGGTGGTGGTATTTGGAGTAGCGTAAAACACACACGTGATGCTTCTGAGGAAGAATTGCTAAAAACGACTTTAGAAAGAATCAACTATCTTCTTAGTTTGGGTATTACAACAATTGAAATCAAAAGTGGCTATGGATTAAACGTTGATGAGGAATTAAAAATGCTTCGTATTGTTAAAAAAGCACAAACCAAGACTAAAGCGACTTTAGTACCTACATGTTTGGCAGCGCACCTTAAACCGAAAGATTTCGATGGAGGAAATCAAGAATATTTAGATTATATTTTAAATGATATTCTTCCTAAAGTTAAAGAAGAAGATTTGGCGAAGCGTGTCGATATTTTTATTGAGAAGTCCGCTTTCTTACCAGAAGAATCAAAAGTCTTTTTGGAAAAGGCAAAAGCGATGGGCTTTTTGATTACTGTACACGCAGACCAATTCACTGCGGGAAGTTCTCGCGTTGCGGTTGAGGTTGGTGCGCAATCTGCGGATCATCTCGAAGCAACTGCTGATGAAGATATAGAATTTTTAGCGCAATCTAATACCGTTGCAATCGCTTTGCCTGGTGCAAGTATTGGCTTGGGCGATCGATTCGCGCCAGCTAGAAAGTTGCTAGATGCAGGTGCTATTTTTGCAATTGCAAGTGATTGGAATCCTGGTTCGGCACCGATGGGAAATTTAATAACGCAAGCTTCTATTTTGGCGACGTTCCAAAAATTGACAACTGCAGAAGTTTTGGCGGCGATGACTTATCGTGCAGCTTATGCACTTGGTTTTGAAGACCGAGGTGTTATCGCAAAAGATAGAAAAGCAGATTTTGTAAGTTTCGAAACGGATAACTTTAACAATGTGTTGTACTATCAAGGTCGTATGTCTGCAAAGCATACTTTCATTAACGGTGAAAAAATATAATTATGGCATTTGATTGGCAAGGTCGCTTTGATGGTGATGAAGCGTTGTATCATCGAATTTTCCAACGTGTTAAAAATACCAATGATTTTTCTGATGTGTCAGAGAATGCTTTTGCAATTCATGGATTTGCGGTTGATGAAGGTGTAAGACGTAATAAAGGTCGCGTTGGCGCAGCAAAATCTCCAGATATTATTCGTAAGAATATGTCGAATTTTCCTGTTGTACAAGCGGATTTTAGATTGTTGGATTTTGGAGATGTTTACTGTGAAAATCAAAACCTAGAAGAAAGTCAAGAAGATTTTGCTACGAAAGTTTCGGAGGTTTTGAAGAAAGGAGGGAAATCTGTTGGACTTGGTGGCGGACATGAGATTACGTTTGCACATTATTCAGGTGTGCGAAAAGCTTTCCCTGATGCTAAAATTGGTATTATAAATTTTGATGCACATTTTGATAATCGTGAACCTGAAAATGGATTAGCAAGTTCGGGGACGGGATTTTGGCAAATTGCACAAGAAGGACCAATTAACAGTTTGCATATCGGAATTCAAAGAAATAGTAATACTCTGAAATTGTTCGATACGACTCATCAATTGGGCATGAATTACATTCTTGCAGAGGAATTATTTTTCGAGAATCTTCCACGACTTTATATTGAAGTGAATCGGTTTTTGGAAAGTGTAGATGTTTTGTATGTCACGATTTGTATGGATGTTTTCAATGCGGCAATTGCGCCTGGCGTGAGTGCTTCTGCATACAATGGAATGATGGCTGATCCCGCATTTATGAATCTTTACAGACATATTTTGGCAAGTCAAAAACTAAAAGCTTTGGATGTCGCAGAGGTGAATCCAGAGTTTGATATTCAAGATAGAACGGCACGATTGGCTGCTTGCCTTGTTAATGAACTTTTTATGGTTTAGAGGACAACGGCATTGCGTAAGGTGGACGGAGGATTTGTCTGAAAGACAAAGTCCACGGAAAAGGCGAAGCCGCAGGCTTCGCCTTTTCCGTGGACCGAAACGAAGTGTAGTCCGTAGGAGACCGACCCAGCGCCCCGACTGCCGAAATCTTCCTTTATAAAAGAAATGTTCTTTCAGTCGGGGTGTTGGGGTACGCCCAAAAATATTTAGAATGTTATAGGCATGCTAACTTGTGTACTGTCCCAAGCAGCAACCATATTGGCCCCGTCGTCAGTTTTCACAAAGCTTACCGAAAAATTCTCGATTGGCGTTGTCAACTTAGTTGCCGGAACTTTGACACGTATAAGGTCGTTCGCGGCATTGTATGCATACGCGCCCCAAACGTCAGTGGTCTTGTTAATAATCATTGTCCAATCCGTTTCTCCAGGAATTGCGTAGATGCTGTAACAGCCTGCAGCAAGCTCTTTACCGTCAATTTTGATTGGTTTGTAAACTTTTAGCTCCGTGTTTTCGTTGGCTCCAAAACGCCAAACTTCGTTGTACTTTACAAGATTCCCAAAAATTGGTCTTCCTTTGCTAGCTGGGCGCGAGTAGGTGATCTTCATAATTGGCGCAACATTTTTACCTGTTGCAGCGTCCAACGGATAATAAACCATGTCCAACGGACTGACATCGAGGCTAGCAAATTTCAGTTGTTTGGGATCGTTTTTGGTCTGTGCAGACGCCATTAATCCTAGGCATAAAAAGCTAAGACCGATTAATTTTCTCATATTTTAAGTTTAAGTAAATGTTCAATTGCTTGATCTAAAGTTTCCTGTTTTTTTGCGAAACAGAATCGAATTACTTTTTCGTCCATAAAATTATGATAAAAGGCTGAGAAAGGTATAGCCGCAACCTTATAAACTTGTGTTAAATGTTTGCAAAAGTCTTTGTCACCAAGGTCTGAAATCGCAGAATAGTCCACCGCTTGGAAGTAAGTGGCTTCACAATTGAGTAGTTTGAAATCCGTACCAGCAAGGGCGTTGCGGAAATAATCGCGTTTGGATTGATACATTTTTGCGATATCATGGTAGTCCAAAACCTCGTCCATGTATTTTGCAATCGCATATTGAGCTGGCGCGTTAACACAAAAAACATTGAATTGATGAACTTTTCTGTACTCTGACATCATTTCTTTTGGCGCTAAAATATAACCCAACTTCCAGCCTGTAATGTGCAACAACTTGCCGAAAGATGCCACAATGAAGCTTCTTTCTTTTAGCTCGGAATAACGGGCAAAACTCAAATGTTCTTTATTATCGAACGTGATGTTTTCGTAGACTTCATCACTCAACAAGAAAATATCGGTGTCTTTAATAATTTTAATCAGCTCCTGAATATCGGATTCCCTTAAAATTCGAGTGGAAGGATTGTTGGGATTGTTGAAAATGATGAGCTTAGTTTTGTTGGTGATTAAATTTTTAAAATCTTCCCAATTGATGGCGTAGTCGGGCTTGCGAAGCGTTAAGTGTTTTGCAACGCCACCAAAAAGCTGAATCGTCGGCTCGTAGCAATCATAAGCAGGTTCTATAATAATGACTTCGTCGCCAGGTTTTACAATTGTTGCAATCGCAGTAAAGATGGCTTGTGTTGCGCCAGCTGTTACTGTGATTTCGGATTCGATATCGTAAGTTGCTTTGTGACTGTCGTACATTTTTTTCAGGATAGCTTCGCGAAGTCCAATGTAGCCAGGCATTGGCAAATATTGGTTGAATCCTTTTGCTGAACCTTCTTCTAGAAATTCAGTAAGCTTTGCGTCAATAGGAAAGTCGGGAAAACCTTGTGATAGATTAACTGCATTTTCTTTTGCTGCGAGTTGGCTCATTTCTGTAAAAATGGTGATGCCGACATTGGGTAATTTGGATTGAATATTGGGTGTCATATTTTGTTTCAAAAGTGGATTAAAATTAATAATAATTATTCGATTTCGTATTTTCGCAAAAAATAAAATTGTGAAACGCTTAATCTCTGTTGTCGGACCTACCGGAATTGGAAAAACAAAACTCGCTATCGAAATTGCAAAGTTTCTGAAAACAGAAATTATATCCTGCGATTCGAGACAGTTTTATAAAGAAATGAAAATAGGAACCGCAGTTCCTTCCGACGAAGAATTGGCAGAAGTACCACATCATTTTATAGCCAATCTTAGTATTGATGATTATTATTCGATCGGACAATTCGAGAAAGAAGTATTGGCGAAGCTAGAAGAACTGTTTGTTAATCACGATTTTGTTGTAATGGTTGGAGTAAGCGGGATGTATGAAAAAGCTGTCATAGA
>NZ_JASLDS010000063.1 GCF_030151385.1 Soonwooa sp. | reverse complement strand
AAGCACAAATGCTTCAGCAGAAAGTTTCAATGCCAAAATCAAAAACTTCAGATTACAACTTCGCGGCGTAAAAGATAGATCCTTTTTTCTATTTAGATTATCCAATCTTTTTGCTTAGTCCCCAGGTTTTGTTCTTGATCCTTTAAAATGAAATAATAATTTAATTATGCTTGCAAATAACGCAAAAATAACGACATAGACATTATTTGGATTTTTTAAGTTTTGAGTAAAGGTTTGGTTTATTGAAAGCGATTTTCTAAAAATTAATTATTTCCACATTGTAATAAATTCTGTAACAGCATTATCGAGACCTTGGTAATAATTTCCGTTTTTAAATTCGGGGATTATTTTTTCATTAAGTACTTTTTCGCAAATCTCATTGGTCAAAATCTTTTCGGCGCCTGTTCCAGTGCTGATTTTTACTTTTCGTAATTTTTTGCTATAGATAATTGTTAGACCATTATTATTTTCGGATGTCCCGATCTTCCAATGATTTGATAAATCGATTGCGTATTGGTCAAAATTATTTTCCGTTAAGTTATCAGAAATAGAAACAATGGCAATTTGGTTGCTCGTCTGTTTTTCGTAATCAGAAAGCTTCTTTGTCAAATCTTCAATTTCTTTTTCTGTTAAAGTTTTTTCAAAATCCGAAACGTAGCCAAGCTGTTTTGAAAACTGAACGCTGGTTGTCGTAGTTTCAGCTTTAGGTGATGCTTTTTCATTTTTGAATTTGCATCCTAAAGTAAAAACAGCCAATATTAATATTAAAAGAATTTTCTTCATTTGGTTTATCTAATTTGCAATTGGAATTGTCAGGTAAAAGTCGGCTAGATAGTTTCAAAAATTACTTTATTTCGAGTGTGCTCATCATCTTATCAAAATCCTTCATTTCGCTGTTGTAATCTTCAAGTTTAGTTGGTGCAAGCACGATATTCCACAAATCGTTTTTGAAAAATATGCAATATCTTTTAACCCGTTTTTTGATTGTGGTATTCAGATAATCAACGTGTTCATCGACTTCATATTCTGCGACAGCAGCTTTATAAGTTTTAAAATCTATCGGTTTTACATCACTTACTATTTTGAAGTTTTTCCAAGGAAAAGTAGGATCAGCACATTCTTCTTCAATACTTTTTAGTATACCGCGCAGCGCCTTTTCTGGTGTGGAATTTTTAACAAGTTCAGCGTTGGTTTGCAAGTCGTTGTATCGTCCATTGTCGATAGAAAAAATGCTTTGTAAGCCGCCTTGTGTTTCCTTATTTCCGAAATCACTGAATTTCACCAAATTAAGAACCTCTTCATTTTTTAAATCTGTAATATCATGATAATCATCTAGTTTTTCAATTTTTACATATTTGTTTTCGACTTTATTATCAGCATTACTACAAGAAAACAAGATTAAAAGTGTGAAACAAAAAAAGATTTTAAAAGTTAATTTCATCAGTAATTTTGGTTTTAAATAAAAGAAATAAATCTCAATGTTCTAATTTAAAAAAAAAATAGTTTAGAAAGCTGAGCGTTTATCAATATTTTATTTTGTGATGATGAAATTTTTAAACTACAAAATCATTGCATTTTTTTAGAATTTAAAATCCTTTCAATCTGCTTAATATGTCTCAAATTATGATTAACAACAAATCGAAATGTATCGCCCAATCGGATTTTAATTATCGGTGTCAAAGAAATATTGGTTTTAATTTTCGATAGATCTTTGGTTTTCGCTGTTTCCAAAAGTTTTAAAAGTTGGTTTTGATGTTGTGAGAAAACGGTTAAAATATTTCGGTCCAAATTCGTGAAAATAGGATTCATCGCTTTTGGTGTTTTCATTTTGTTGAGTTTGTCTTTTGGTAGCATGCTTTTCGCAAAATAATTGCCCAAAATTCCAGACGAAAAGTTTTCGGAAGCTAGCAAATTGCTTTGTTGCATTTTGGTTTCAATTTCTTGATGGTAAAAATTGGCGTAAAGATTAAGATGTTGAACGACTTCCAAAATGCTCCAAGAGTTTTCACTGATTCTCTTATTAAGTTGTTCGTCAGAAAGAGATTGTAGGCTTTCTACAAAGGCGATGTTTTTCTTAGTTTGCGTAATAAGTTGAGAAAGTAAATCTTCCGAATTGAATTTCATTTTTTTGTTCAAAATTTGTTATTTTCTCTGATAAAAAGCTTGATTGAAGTCAAGATTTTTTCAAACGCGAAAAGGTTTCGGGACTCATTCTGAGGTAATTTGCAATCAATTTGTTCGGAATCAATTGGAAAAGCTGTGGACTTCTTGCAAGAATACGATCAAATCTATCTTTTGGAGAATCGAGTAGGAGGTCTTTTTCTCTTTCTAGTTGTTGCAATACCAAATCTTCTAAAAGCCGAATATAGAAATTTTGATTTTCCTGATTTGAATTAACAAAAGCTATAAAATCCTTTTTCTCCGCAACCAAAATTGTTGATTTTTTAATCGCTTGAATAACATAATCGGACTTATTTTCAGAAATAAAAGAATCCAAAGCAACAATCAAATTGTTATCATAACCAAATCGAATAATTTGTTCTTCACCTTCATTAAAAATGGAAATTTTAAGACTTCCGTTTTTAACAAAGTAAATATTAGAATCAATGCTGTTTTCAGTTTTCAGAAAGTCATTTCGTTTCAAAATGATTTCTTTTTTGAAAATGTTTGCAGAAATTATTTTATCTAAAATGTCCATCGATTGGTTTTATTCGGCTTTTAAAATTGTTTTAAAATTAGACAAAATTTTAATCTAGCAGTTTGTAAGCTTCGGAAACTATAGCTTGAGGATAATCGTACATTTCCAAAATTCGGATTGCATTGGTTTTGGTATTAATTCCGGAATTTATTTTATAAGTAAATTTTATTGTTTCGGAATCCAAACTTTCGGAAAAGTAGTAAAGTTGATAGTTATGTTGTTCCAGAAAAGTCGCAATCTCTAAATCATGCGTTGTGATAAAAACAATATTTTTGCTGGAATTAAGTGTGTTTAAAACAGATTTGCTTATAGCAATTCTTTCTTTGGTATTGGTTCCTTTAAAGATTTCGTCGATTAATATCAATTTGTAATCCGTCGATTCTTCCAAGAATTCTTTTATTCTTAAAACTTCTTCCAAGTAATAACTTTTGCTGTCATTAATATCATCTTGAACAGAAATTGATGTCAAAATCTTCATAAATGGCGCTGAATAATAATCGGCAAAACAAAAACCAAATGACTGTGCAAAAAGCGCGTTAACGGCAACCACACGCATAAAGGAAGTTTTACCAGACATATTGGAGCCTGTCAAAACAATACTGCTATTTTCTAAAGTCAAATCATTTTTAACACAATTATCAATTAATGGATGATAAATGTTTTTTACTTCCAATTTCTTAATGCTAGAAAACTTGGGTTCTGTGGTCGTAAAATCTTTTCTAATCTTTGCAATTGTATTGGCTGTGTCTATTTTACCAACAAATTCAAAGACTTGCAGAAGTTCATTTTTTGAAGTGTTAAGTATTTTCGCCTTTCTTGCAAAACCGAATATTTCGAGATTAAACATAATTCTGCATAATTCCAAAATCGCCCAAAAAACAATCAAGAACTCGTTTTTAGCCAATTGTTCTGTTAGATGACTGGACCAAAAAGAGTTTTCTAATTTTTTAAGTTTTATGCTTTTATAATCGTTAGCAAAAGTTTCAGTTTTACCAATATTTTTCGCAACCACAAGCATTGTATGAAGCCTCGAAATAATTGAATTGTAAAACTCAACATAACTTTTGTTGGAATAATGATGGTAGGCATTTAACAAAAAAAGAGGAAAGAGTAGTGCTAAACACTGTTTGACAAAGCATCCACAAATTAAAATGACAATCAAGAAACCAATCGAAAGTTTGGCATAATTCAATATTTTTTGATTGATAAAAATATCATTTTCGATGAGATCAATAATTTCGTAGTCTTTTTCTTTATTGAGCTTTTCAAGGTCTTTTTCAACTTTTTTAGAATCTTGAGTGTTGAAGAATTCGATGTACTTTTCTAAACTTTTATCTTTTTCTTGCTCAATGATTCGAAGTTTTGAATAGAAGAATTGTTGACCAATTTTTGAAATGTTTTTGTCAAGCTTTAGGAATACCAAATCCAAGTTCAAGTCCTCTGCTGTTTCGTCAGAAATAACTTGGAAATATTGACCGAGTTTAGATTTATATTTAAAATACTTTTTGATTGTATTAAAATCAAAGTCCATTTTATTTTAATTAGACGCAACTTTGCTTATTTGGTTACAAAGATTTTTTTACAAAATAAAAATCCGTTTCAGCAATAACTAAAACGGATTTTATAAGTTCTTGAATTTTTTTTAATTCAAAATCTCATTGATTTTTGGATACTCAGAAATCTTTCGGAATTCGAAGCGATTACTTTGTTGCAGTACATTGATAAAAGCATCCAATTCTGCAAGAGATTCGTCGTCAACCAAATATTGATCATGTGTCAAAAATACCAAATGTTTAGAGGTTTTTTCTAAATCGTTATAGAAAATACTATCCACTTTTTTCATCATTTGCTGGTGATTTCCCTTTAATGACATTTTAGGTGTTGGACGCCATTCGAGATCCCAGCCAACTAATTTGTAACCGGCAGCCTGTAGTTGATTTGCAGCATTTTTAGAACTGGCAATATCGGTTACATTAACATCATTAAGGCGCCAAATATTACGTCCTGGCGTTCTCGCAATTTTGTTATTCAAGCCAAGAATTGCATTTGCTGAATCAAAATCTGCGACCACTTTTTCTGGGTTTTTATAAAAATCTAAATAATGATTGCTAGCATGACTAAAGCTATGGTTCGCAATTTCTATTAAAGAATCTTTCTGTAATTCTGCGAAATTTTTCTTTTGCTTTGTACTTCCATTAACATGTTTTCCCACAACGAAAGCTGTTGCAACAACATTTCTTTTATGCAAAATTTTCAATAGATTTTCGGTGCCACGATTGGGACCATCATCAAAAGTTAAATAGATAATTCGCTTTCCATCAGGAGTTGTATCCTCAAGATTTTCCGAGGTTGTAACATTCTTTGAGACGGGTTTCTTTTGTGGTTGCTCACTGGTTTTGGAGTCAATGTGTTCTGTCGTTTTATCACAACCAACCAAAAGAAATGACGTTGCCGAAATTAATGCAAGCGTCCCAAGAAAAGCCGATTTTTTAAGCTTTTCTCCAAAAAATGTTTTCATAAAATTTGAAAGGAATTAAGTTAAAGAAATGTTAATTTTTTCTATTTTAATTCCATCAAATGTGATGCCGAATTTTTTCTTTTTCGAAAATAAAAGTGTTAAAGTTTTGATTGAGAAAAACTTTAACACTTTTGGATATTCTTAAAGACTTTTATCTTCAATAATTAATCTAAAACCATTGAAAATATTCAAACTAATATGATTTTAATAATGTAAAAACCTACAAAAATTTCGAGTTAAGAATCTCCTTAAGCTTTTGCATACCTTCGGTTGCTTTCATTTTTAAAGCATTTTCAGATTTTGTGTATTCGTAAGGATCTAGATTGGGATCGATATAGAATATTTCGCTTCCACTAGACACATACGAAATAAGTCCAGCAGCGGGATAAACTTGCATAGACGTTCCGATAACCAAAAATAAATCTGCGTTGGAAGCAATTTCGGCGGCATTTTGCATTTCTGGAACCATCTCGCCAAACCAAACAATGTGAGGTCGTAATTGTACACCATTTTCGTCCAAATCACCCAGATTGAGGTCGTCTTCCCAGAGGATGGCATCGTCTTCCGAATTAACTGGACGCACTTTGCGAAGTTCGCCGTGAAGATGCGTCACCTTTGTAGAACCTGCGCGCTCATGCAAATCGTCGACATTTTGCGTGATAATATAAACATCAAAATCTTTTTCGAGATCTGCTAAAATTTCGTGCGCAATATTAGGTTTTACTTCTTTTAGTTGGCGACGTCTAAGGTTGTAAAAATTAAGAACCATTTCGGGGTCTCTTTCAAAACCTTCGGGCGAAGCCACATCTTCAATTCTGTGATTTTCCCACAAACCATCCGAATCTCTAAAAGTCGAAATTCCGCTTTCTGCACTAATCCCAGCACCCGATAAAACCACAAGTTTCTTTTTCATATCAAGATTTTCATTTGCTTAAAAATAGAAAAACTTGCTGAGAATATCAACAAGTTTTTCTTTAATAATGCTTTAACTTTTTATTTGACTTCCAAATCCACCGCATTCAACCTCAACGAATTTAAAATTACAGAAAGTGAACTAAAACTCATTGCTGCAGCTGCAATCATCGGTGACAACAAGATTCCGAAGAAAGGGTAGAGCAAACCTGCTGCTAATGGTATTCCTAAAACATTGTAAATAAATGCAAAGAATAGATTTTCCTTGATGTTTTTCAAAAGCTTTTCACTTAGCATTTTTGCTTTTGCAACGCCCAAAATATCGCCTTTTAGCAAAGTCATTTCGGCACTTTCAATCGCAACGTCGGTTCCAGTTCCCATTGCAATTCCTACGTTGGATTGTGCAAGAGCAGGCGCGTCGTTAATCCCGTCACCGGTCATGGCAACAATTTTCCCTTCGGATTGCAATTTTTTAACTTCATTCAATTTATCTTGAGGAAGACAATTTGCTTTGTAATGTTTTATTCCAAGTTCGTCTGCGACGGCTTTTGCAGTATGTTCGTTGTCGCCAGTCATCATCATAACGTCAACGCCTTCTTTTAGTAAAAACTCAACGGCTTTTTTAGAGGTTTTTTTAATTTTATCTGTAAAACTCACAAAGCCTAAAACCTCGTTTCCTTCTGCGACATAAGAAATGGTATGCGCTTTTGACTGAACTTCGGTTGCTTTTTGTTTTAAACTTTCGGGAATGATAATTCCGTTTGATGTCAAAAGATTTTCGTTTCCTAAATAAGTTTTCTTTCCATTAATGTTCCCTTGAACACCTTTACCAGAAACGTTTTCAAAGTTTTCTACTTTTTCAAAAGCAATGTTTTGCTCTTTTGTTTTCTTTAATACAGCATTAGAAAGTGGATGTTCCGAATTTTGATTTAAAGAAGCGGCAACTTGCAAAATCTTGTTTGAATCTGCATTATTTACCGTTTCAATATGCTCCAAAGACGGCTTTCCTTCTGTTAAAGTTCCTGTTTTATCGGTAATTAAAACATTTACTTTATTCATTTGTTCAAGCGCTTCGGCATTTTTAATTAAAATTCCGTTTTTCGCACCTTTTCCAATTCCAACCATTAATGACATTGGCGTTGCTAAACCAAGAGCACACGGACAAGCTACAATTAAAACCGCAACAGCATTCACAAAAGCAAATAATGTTTTTTGACCTTCAGGACCGAAGAATTGCCATAAAATAAATGTTAAAACAGCTATTAAAATCACAACAGGCACAAAAACTTTTGAAACTTTGTCCGTCAGCTTCTGAATTGGGGCACGGCTTCGGCTTGCTTCATTGACCATTTTGATGATTTGTGATAGTAAAGTTTCATCACCAACTTTTTCGGCTTTCATCAAGAAAACCTGATTTCCATTGATGGTTCCAGAAGTTACTTTATCGTTTTCAGATTTCTCAACAGGAATCGGTTCTCCCGTAATCATCGATTCATCAATAGACGAATTTCCCTCAATAATTTTACCATCAACTGGAATTTTTTCGCCAGGTTTTACTTTTAAAATGTCTCCAATTTTTACTTCATCCAAAGTAATTTTACGTTCAGTATTTCCTTCCACCAAAGTGGCTTCATCAGGCGAAAGATTCATTAATTCTTGAATGGCTTTTCCTGTTTTTTTATGAGCAGCAGCTTCCATCCATTGACCGAGAATCACCAAGGTCAAAATCACGCAAACCGCCTCAAAATAAAGCGGAATATCACCACCATGACCACGAATTTCGTGCGGAATCATATTTGGAAAAAACATAGCAAAAAGGCTGAACAAAAATGCTGCTGCAACGCCCAAAGCAATCAAACTGAACATATTGAGGTTCCAAGTTTTAAAGGAAACCCAACCTCTTTTTATTAAAAACCATCCCGAATAAAACAAAACCGGAATAGTCAGCGCCAATTCTATATAAGCCTGAATTTCGTGCGAGAATGGAAAATTAAACCACATTCCGCCCATCGACAAAATGAAAACAGGAAGCGTAAACGCTAACGAAATCCAGAATTTTTTCTTTAAAATATTGTAAGTTTCATCCTCTTCATCATCACTTTTGTCGGGCATTTTCACCAAATCCATTCCGCAAATCGGACAATCGCCTGGCGTGTCTTGGATAATTTCTGGGTGCATCGGACAAGTGTATTGCACTTTTTTCTTTTCGGGATATTTCACCAAGTCCATTCCACAAACGGGACAACCAACATTGGAATCGTAAACCTTGTCGCCTTCGCAATACATCGGACAAAAATATTTTCCTGCGTTATCTTGGTTGGTTGACGGTTGTTGGTTGTCGGTTGTTGGATGAGCATGGTGATGATGTTTTGACTCTTGGCTCTTTTCACTTTTTACTTTATTCTTTTTCTCAATCGGCACCAAATACATTTTACAAACAGGACATCTTTCACCTTGGGTAAAATAAACTTTGTCGCCTTCACATTCCATTGGACAATAATAAACCGACGACGGCGAAACTCTGTCTTGCGGTTTCACAAAAGTATTATCTACCACATTTGGGTCTTGCAATTTGTAGTTTCCAGCTTGCGAAAGTGCTTCATTAAGTTCTTCTAAGCTGACTTCACGATTACCATGAATTATTGCTTCACTTTTTTCTAAGTTAACATGAGCGTGGATTTCCTCTATATTATTTAACGCTTCAGTAATTTTGCCTTGACAACCAGAGCAAGTCATTCCTAAAACTTTATACGTGCGTTCCATATTCCTTGAATTTATAGTACAAAATTCGGAATATCAAATTGCTTTATGTTATAGATTTAAGGAAAAGAGTTATAGAATTTTTGTGGGATGTGGGATGCGGGATACGTGTTTCGCGTTTCGCGTTTCGCGTTTCGTAATGTGAAATTCCAGATGCTTGAAGCAAGTATTTAACGTCTCTCTTTTTAACTCGTATCTCGTATCTCAAAACTCGAAACTCGCATCTCACAACTCATCCAACGCTCTGCGATTATGGTCTTTAGCTTTTTTAAACTCTGTGGGTGTAAAACCTATATTGTTTTTAAACTGTGTCGAAAGATGTTGAACACTTTTGTAGCCAAGTTTTCCTGCAATTTCGGTTAATGTGAATTCGTTGTAGAGGAGGAGTTCTTTTACTTTTTCAATTTTTTGAAGGATAAAATATTGTTCTAACGTAATGTTTTCATTTTGAGAAAAATTCTTAGAAAGAGCCGAATAATCTTTACGCAAGCTACTGCTTAAAAACTCAGAAAGCACAAAGTTTTCGCTAATATCCAAATCCGATATTTTTTGAATGATAAATGTTTTTATTTTATCATTCAATTGATGTGCAGAATCTTTAATTCTTTCAAACCCAAGACTTTTTAAATTGGTTTCCAAAACCGATAACTCATCTTCCGAAATAGATTTTTTTATATTTACTTCACCTAATTTAATATCATCGATAGAAATTTTTAGTTGATTAAAAATACCTTCAACCGCCGTTATACAACGGTTGCAGACCATATTTTTGATGAAGATTTGCATGAGCTTTCTTATATTATTGTGATGGTAAAGTTAGTCAATAGAATCTAATTTTGTAAATAAATTAAAAGTGATATCGTCAGAACTAAAATAAGTTGTATATTTGCACCCGAATTACATAATAATCATTAAACAATATTGGAATGTATTTAACAGCAGAAAAAAAAGCGGAAATTTTCGCTAAGCATGGTAAGTCAGCTACAGATACTGGTAGCGCAGAAGGACAAATCGCTTTGTTCACTTACAGAATTAATCATTTATCTCAACACCTTAAAGCTAATCACAAAGATTACAACACAGAGCGTTCTCTAGTGATGTTGGTAGGTAAAAGAAAAAGATTACTAGATTATCTTAAGAAAGTTGAAATCGCAAGATATAGAGCGATTATCGCAGAACTTGGAATTAGAAAATAATCCTAAGTCTTATAGAAATCACAAGCAACTCAGAAATGGGTTGCTTTTTTTGTGCAAAAATTATTGAAAGATTAGCTAATAATACAAAACATCTTGAAATTAAACACTTCCAACTTCCACCCAAATTCCGTATCTTTGCCCACGAAAATTTAAAGAGTTTAAATAATTTAACGTACTCAATACGGAGTACAAAAGACATTTTTTATGAATGCACCACAAGCAATCACTGAGCTGATTACTCTTGCAGACGGAAGAGAAATTACGCTTGAAACAGGAAAATTGGCGAAACAAGCCGATGGCGCTGTTGTTGTAAAATTGGGCGGAACGATGCTTCTTGCAACCGTTGTAGCCAACAAAGAAGCCAACCCTGGCGTTGACTTTTTGCCTTTAACAGTAGATTACAGAGAAAAATTCTACGCAGGTGGAAAAATCCCTGGAAACTTCTTCCGTAGAGAAGCAAGACCATCGGATCAAGAAATCTTGACAATGCGTTTGGTTGACAGAGTTTTGAGACCTTTATTCCCTGAAGATTTCCACGCAGAAGTTCAGGTGATGATTTCCCTAATTTCTTACGATGGACAAACGATTCCTGACGATTTAGCAGGTTTAGCAGCTTCTGCAGCTATCGCGATTACAGATATTCCTTTCAACGGACCAATGTCTGAAGTTAGAGTTGTAAAATTGGACGGAAAATTAGCTATCAATCCTAAATATGAAGATTTAGCAAACGCTGAATTGGATATTATGGTTGGAGCTACAAAATCTTCTATCGTAATGGTAGAAGGAGAAATGAAAGAAATTTCTGAGCAAGAAATGTTGGAAGCTATCCAATTCGCGCACAAAGAAATCATCAATCAAATTGAAGCTCAAGAAAGATTGGCTGCGAAAGTAGTTGGTTCTTCTCCAAAAAGAGAATACTCTCACGAAACTCACGACGAGGAAATTCGTGAAAAAGTGTGGAAAGAGTGTTATGATAAAGTTTATGAAGTTGCTAAAACGCCTTCTGCTAAAGAAGAAAGAGGTGAAAACTTCAAAGCAGTACTTAACGATTTCTTAGCGCAATATACAGACGAGGAGGAATTGGCGAGAGTTACGCCTTTCGTAAAAGTATATTACCACGATGTGGAAAAAGAAGCGATGCGTCAAATGATTTTGAACGAAAAAGTTCGTCTTGATGGTCGTGATCCACAAACTATTCGTCCAATTTGGTCAGAAATCGATTATTTGCCAGGAGCTCACGGTTCTGCAATCTTCACAAGAGGTGAAACGCAGTCTTTAACGGCAGTAACTTTAGGGTCGGTTAAAGATGCAAACATGGTAGACAGCGTTGTTACTAACCATGATGAAAAATTCTTCTTACATTATAATTTCCCGCCATTCTCAACAGGTGAAGCTCGTCCATTAAGAGGAACTTCAAGAAGAGAAGTTGGTCATGGTAACTTAGCTCAAAGAGCTTTAGCTAACATGATTCCTGTGGAAAATCCTTATACAATCCGTATCGTTTCTGATATTTTGGAATCTAACGGTTCATCTTCAATGGCAACAGTTTGTGCTGGTACATTGGCTTTGATGGACGCGGGAGTTCAAATCAAGAAACCGGTTTCTGGTATTGCGATGGGATTGATTACTGACGAAAAATCAGGGAAATTCACAGTTCTTTCAGACATTTTAGGAGACGAAGATCACTTGGGTGATATGGACTTCAAAGTAACTGGAACTGCAGACGGAATTACAGCTTGTCAAATGGATATCAAAATCCAAGGTCTTTCTATGGACATTATGGAACAAGCATTAATGCAAGCAAAAGAAGGAAGATTACATATTTTAGGAAAAATCAAAGAAACGATTGCTGAACCAAGAGAAGACGTGAAACCTCACGCTCCGAAAATGGTGATGATGGAAATTCCTAAAGACTTCATTGGTGCGGTAATCGGGCCTGGAGGGAAAATCATTCAGCAAATGCAAAAAGATACGGATACAGTTATCGCAATTGAAGAAGTTGGAGAAATCGGTCGTATCGAAATTTCTGGTGTTGACAGAGAGAAAATCAACGCTGCTGTTGCAAAAATCAACGAAATCACTTTTGTACCAGTTGTAGGCGAAGTTTACAAAGGAAAAGTAGTGAAAGTAATGGATTTTGGAGCTTTCGTAGCGATTGCAAAAGGAACAGAAGGTCTTCTTCATATCTCAGAAATTGAGTGGAAGCGTTTGGACAAAGTTCCTTATGCAGAAGGTGACGAAGTTGAAGTGAAATTCATGGGTTACGATGATCGTAAGAAAATGAAACTTTCAAGAAAAGTTCTTCTTCCAAGACCTCCAAAGCCAGAAGGTAAACCTAAAGCTGAAGGTGATGCTCCAAAACCAGAAGGAGACAAACCAGCTGAACAAGCTTAAGATTTAAGAAAAATGAGTCCTGAAAGGACGACTTAACAAAGAATCGGATGCAATCCGATGAAATATGAAACCACCTCGAATTGAGGTGTTTTTTTTGTTCCCATACTAAGTATTAAAAAATGTTATTTTGAGCACATTAAGTTTATTCCTATTTTTACACATTATTAGTAACCATATGAATAACTCATTGCATCAGTAGTAATCGCCGATTATGATTAAGAAACTTAGCTTTTTATTTATACTTTTTTTTGCTACGCATTTTGCATTTGGACAGAAGAGTGAGGCTTATAAAATGGTTGGGGAACTGTTCAAAATCCAATTTGAGCAACCTGATAAAGCGATTGAAATTGGAAATGAAATACTTAATTCCCAAAAGGCAACAGATCTTGAGCAGTCTTACGCCCTAATAGGGATAGGAACTTCATATAGCATAAAAGGTAAGCCCTCTAAAGCGATTCCGTTTTTAACCAAAGCTATAGAAGTTGCCGAGAAAACCGATAATTACGAGCTTCGTATTAATTCAAACCTTGCGTTAGCTAATCTTTATACTAAAATGAACTTGCACGAAGAGTCGTTTCACTATATTGTAAAAGCGAAAAATGAGGCGAAAAACGAGCCTAATGATACTACAAGATTGTTCACAGAAATTCGTATTGCTACACAGTTAGGACAAAATCTAAATCTCCAAGAAAAGTACGATGAATCCTTAAAAAGCTTGAATGAAGCACTTGCTTTAGCTAAAAAATATGAACAGGTTAATAAAAAGATGGTAGCTTCATTAGAGTTTTCCATTATTTATTCTGCAATTGGCGAAACCTTGTATAACCAAAAAAAATGGGATGAATCCGAAAACGCCTTTATAAAAGTTTTAGAATATTCAACAACTGGTGAGAATCCAAAGTTTGAGAGAGCATTTAGCAATAGTTATTTAGGAAAAATTTATTACCATCGTAAAGAATATCAAAGAGCAATTGATACACTTCAAGTAGGTGCAAAGGTTAATGACGACAAACGTTCTTACATTCAAGCCGATTTGTATCATACGCTTTCACAAGCTTATGAGAAATTGGACGATGAAAAACTGTCGAATCAATATAATCAATTGTATCTCAATGAGAAAAGTAAAATCAGTGATGAGGAGAAAATTGCGCTTTCTGAATCTTTAAAGAATGAAATGCGAATCTCCCAAGAACAGGATGAAAAGAAACGTGTTAATTACATGGTTTTTGGATCTATTATAGTTCTTCTTATTGGGATTGGTGCCTATATCGTTTTTAGAATTTTAAGGAAAAAACGCGAGGATAAAGTTCTTTTTCAGAAGACTATCCAGAAATTAGAAGAATCCATTAAGGAGAAAGAGATTACGGAAGTTGAACTTCAAAGTCAAGTTGTAAAACCGAAAAAAACTTCCTCTTCCGCAACTGAATTTACCGAAAATAAACTTCTTCAAAAATTGGAAAAATTCGAAAATTCGGAAGCTTATCTTAACCCAAAGGTTAGTCTTTCAAATATGGCAAGTCAGTTTGATACGAACCAAAGTTACGTTTCAGAACTTATCAATACATTCCGAAATAAGAGCTTCAATCAATACATTAATGATCTTCGCATTGAGTACATTTGCCGAAAAATTTATGAAGATTCTACCTACCGAAATTATAAAATTAGTCACCTTGCAGAGCTTAGTGGCTATCCATCTCATACTACATTTACCAAAATTTTCAAGAAAGTAACAGGTATTTCGCCTTCTGTTTTTATTGCTAACGCTAAATCTATAAAATAAATACAGTATACTGATTTTCAATATTTTGAACGTTAAAATCGTGTGTGTTTTTTTAAGATTTGACTAGTGTAATACTTGCATCTAACAAATAAGTACTATTATTTTTGTCTCGAAAACAATAAATGTTTTTGTATTCGTACTGCTTCAAAAACATTTTATTCGAACACAAATGATGAAAAAAATTATTTTAGGTATTCTTTTCCTTTTTCAAGTTGTAGGATTTGCTCAGCAGTCAACTGGAGGAGTAGGGATTGGAAATACAAATCCTCAAGCAAAATTGCATGTTACAGGAAGTTTAAGGTTGGATCATCCTTCAGAGGGCAATGGTTATATCCTACAGGTTTTTAATGGAGGATCTATGAAGTGGTCTCCTTTAATTCCAAATGCAGTTACGGGTACATTAATTGATCCCAATGGATATAGTGGAGATATTCCTTCTAATGTCTATTTGAATGGACAAGTTACAGTCTCTCCTGGGAAATGGTTAGTAAAAGTTTCATTACTAATTCCTACTGATGGTAGCGCAAATGCGCTTTCTAGTCCTGCAGCTTCTATGCGCTACAATGATATTATCATTAAAGTGATTACTTATTTCACTGATTCTAAAACCAATGCGACACCAACAGTAGACTACATACCTGGTGGTGCGCAGCAGATTACAGGTTCTCTTGTTACGCCATCAATGTACGGAATGGTAGAAGGCTATGCATTGGTTGAAAATAAAACAGCTGCAAATAAAACCTATTATTTGTGGGGAAGATCTACTCGAAGATCAGTAAGTACGGTACCAGCTACACAACTTCCTTTATTTAAGATAGCAGGGACTTGGGGAGAAAATCGAATTTTTGCATATCCAATATCAACAGGGAATTAAAAAATGAAAATCATGAAAAAGCTATTTATTATACCTGCTGTATTATTGATGGGAGTTGTACAAGCCCAGACTGGTAATGTTGGTATTGGCACGACCACACCAACTGCTACATTGCATGTGAAAACCAATAATCCATATATCATAAGGCAAGAAGATAACGTCGATACCAGTACTGGAAATTATACGATACAGAGTGCTGATAATTTCGGAACTTTTCAAAAGGTTCCAACTGATGTTTTTAGAAGCATTCAGTTGGTTACTTTACCTTCAACGGGAAGCACTATTACTCAATTAGATCCTAATTGGCAAACAACGGTTTTAAGCATAACCCTACCAACAGGGAGATGGCAGATTACTGGTGCAGTAGTAATGAGACCAAGTACAGATTTGTCAGCAAATTCTATTATTGTAGTTAATTGTAAATTGTCCGTGGCGGATACCAGTTCATCAACTATGCCTTCTAATGATATTATTAATGGTGCTCAGTTTGGGAAAGGTTATTTTTTAGGTTCTTATTATGCGCCGTCAGACTATGAGATCATGAAAGGGAATATTTATGTTAATAATTCTTCAGGCGCTCCAAAAACCTATTATTTTATTGCAAATATTAGCCGAGTTAATACGGGATCTGTAACACTGTCTAACCTTGGATCGTCTTCAGAACCAGAGAACCAAATCTTTGCAATACCAATCTTCTAATCAGATCATCATGAAAATTAATTTTATTAATATAATTTCTTTATTACTAATGCCGATTGGTGTTTTCTCACAAGTGGGTAATGTTGGAATCGATACCAATAATCCTCAAGAGAAATTGCATGTAAAAGGAAGCATTAGATACCAATCTACGAATCCAAGTTATCCAGTTACTACGGGTAAGACTCTAGTTTCCGACGCATCTGGTAATGCAAATTGGCAAAATATAAACTTGTCCAAGCCGACGATTTTTGCTGATTATAATTCGACATCCTATAACAAGGTTGAGACTTTTAGTGCTTACACCTTACAGACAAGCACAAGCCCTTATAGAACAACTGGAACTTCAATAACTTTGCCAACGGGCAAGTGGTTAATTATTGTTTCTTTGGGTGCATATATTGACAATAAAGGGACAGCCGAAATAACATATTACCCGATGAAGGACGGACGTAATACGTGGATGAAGACAAGTTTCTTTGACGACAATACGGATGGTCTTGCTAGTAACGCTTCAAAACCTTCACCAGATATTTATACTTCGGCAGTATATTCCAGTAATTCGATAATAGGTCCAAATCCAAATGGATTAATAACCGGCGAGTTTTTTATCAATCAAAAATCGGCTACTCCTAAAACTTATTATTTGAAATATATCTTCGAGTATTATTCACCGCAGGCTACAAATGTTCGAATTACTAATTTCGCTTGTGCGCCAGAACTAGTTCCGGAGAATTTTATAGCAGCGTATCCGATTAATTTCTAAAAAAACATTTAATAAACTATTGAAAGGTATTCTTTTGCCATCTCAGTTTTGGGATGGTTTTTTTACATAAATTTTTCATAGCTTTATTAAAATAAACATCAAATGGCTTACGATATCAATTTAGCAGACCGCATCCGAGAATACCTTTCCGAGATTCCAAATCTAAACATTATTGAAAAGAAAATGTTTGGCGGGTTAGCTTTTTTGGTTGATGAAAAAATGTGCGTTAATGTAAGCGGCGACAATCTTATGCTGCGTTATAATCCAGATTTGGAGGAAGAAGTTTCTTCAAGAATTGGCTTTTTACCTATGATTATGAAAGGCAAGCAAATGGACGGATTTTGTTACGTAGAACCTGAAGGTTTTCGAAAAGCCAATGACTTCAATTATTGGATGAAAATTAGTTTGGAATATAATAAAATTGCCAAGAAAGCGAAGAAGAAATAAGTTTTATTATTACTTTATTAAATAGTTTTCAAATAAATCCTACATTTGTTTTACTAAACTTTCGATTTTGGAAAAGACAAACGCTGTTGACGATTTCTACAAAAAGAATTCCCCTTGGAAAGAGGAGCTGAATGCACTTCGTGAATTGGTTTTGGAAACAAAATTATTTTCTGAAGCGCTAAAATGGTATCAACCATGTTATTCAGTGGACAAGGGAAATGTAGTGATTGTAAGTCCTTTCAAGGAATATTGTGCGCTCAACTTTTTTAAAGGGGCTTTGATTGATGACCCAAAAAATCTCCTGACGCAACCTACCGAAAACACACAATCGGGACGACAAATGCGCTTTATTTCTTTGGACGAAATCAAAAGTAAAAAAGCAGATATTCTGAAAATTCTAAAGCAAGCTGCCAAAAACGAAAAAGAAGGTTTAAAAGTCGAAATGAAGAAAACTTCTGAGTTCGCAATGCCCGAAGAACTGCAAGCTTTCTTTGAACAAGATCCAAGATTTAAAGCCGCTTTTGAAGCTTTAACACCTGGAAGACAAAGAGGTTATCTTTTGCATTTTGGTGCTGCAAAACAATCCCAAACCAGAATTAGCCGAATTGAAAAAGCGATGCCCGATATCTACGCTGGCAAAGGTTTTAATGATAGAAAGTAATTTTTATTGGTGGTCATTTTTTAGAACCTTTCCACTTGCCTTGTCAATAGTAATAATTCTATTATTTCCACCTCTAAACAAAGCTATTGTTAATGTAGAATCGGTTTCTTTTTTAAGATAAATTTCTTTTGTATCGCGAATTCTAAAATCACCGTCTTCTTCAAAATCGAAGTCCATATATTTTCCAATTCTTTTTTCAAAAATGCCCTTGCTTTCGATAATTTCCAACCAAGGTTTCGACATAACAGAATAGCCAACAATCTGCGCGCGATAATTATCATTAAGTTTTTTATTTGTTTTTAAACCAAACGAGCTCATCGAAAATACAAGTGTCCAAAAGGGAAGCATCATTGGCAAAATACTTAGAATTAAAGCAATAATAAGTGCTGTTAAATATAATTTTGCAATAAGTTTTTTCCAATAAAATAGTATTACCAAAATACTTAAGATAAACCAACTCCAAAACACCACAACATCCGAGTAATAACCTCTGTAACTTATAAAATCATAAAGATAAAGACCAATATCCAATGCCAAAAGTGCGCTCGAAATTGCGAAGAGAATGAGAATCGTTTTCTTGATCATTAATCGTGTTTGTAGTTGATGCCGAATTTAGTGAAAATTTAAATTTCTCATTTCACTTTTTTTAATCAAAAAGCCACCCCAAAATGAGGTGGTTATCTACTATTTAAACAATTTCGTAAAACTATCTTTTTCCAATGTGTTTAATGAGAAATCGTAATCGGCATGTTCTTTTTTATCGACCAAAGTCGCGCCCAAATCGACCACTAATTCGTTAAAACCTAATGGATTTGACCATTGTTGATACAAAGCCTGAGTCGCCAAATCGGAGATTTCGGAATTTCCTGAAACATGGGCATGACCCGCTCCAAAATTTAACAATACAAAACATTGCTCATCGCCTTTTGGTAGAAAGATTCCAAGAACATTTTGACGCTGAACGGCATTACATTTCGTTTCCATCATCAGATTATTAGGATTCATCATAAAGTTATAATCGATTTCGTCGCCTTTTCCGATGATGATTTTATAACCAGCATCCGAAGAACCGCCGTAAACATTACAGTTCACTAAAGTTGGGAAGTTCAAACCTTTATTTGCATACAAATATTCGGTGGCACCATTTGGCGCGTTGGTGATATCGCCAGAATACATCAAACTTCCTTTATTTTGGTTATAATTCGCATTCCAACCGATTTTTCCACCGATGTTAAGACCCGACAAATCCAAATCATTCGCGCCCCAAGCATTTTCCCAATACACTCCAACCGCCATTTTCTTTCCGTAAAAACGCGTACCTGTCGGAATATTTCCCACAAACATTTTTTCGGAAGTTGGCAATGCGAATTCTACATCATTTGGAACGAAAATCTTCTTTCCAGAAAGGTCAAAACGCAGTTTTAAATATTCTAAAATGAAATAATAATTGCTCCAAACTTCATTTTTGGACTTGTTCTTTTTAATCCACGATTTACCGTTTCGGATTCTATAAACGAAAGTATTTTGTCCATTAATTCTAGAATAACAAGCCGAAAGTGCTTTAAACAAAGCAAATGGCGTTGCATTATCCAACCAATGCGTATCATTTTCGGTCAACAAAGAAGTCGTCACATCATTCAATGGATTGGAAACCAAAGGTTGGTGCAGCGTTTTCGACAACTTGCTAATTTTGTTAATTATTGCAGGATTTTTATCCTTGAAAGCCAAAAACAAAGGTTTGAAACGGTTAAAGATTTCCGCCAATTTTTCCAAACCGAAAGCTTCAAAAGCCGCAGTAGGATTATATTTAGAAGTTTTAATGGCTTCGATAACTTCCTTATTTTTAATCAACAAAGTAGAATCCGTCGCTTTGAAAATAATATATCTCAAAAACTCAACTGAATTTTTAGGATAAATCCCGAATTTATCAGCGATTTTAATGATAGCTTCTTTGTTTTTGATATTTTCGTTTCCTGTGAATTGGTATTTCAAATCCACTTCTAAAACCGAAATCAAGTCATCGATGGTTTCTTCCTTCAAAGCAATACCAGATTGCAATAATTCCAAGGCTTTTTGCACCAATTCTTCTTTAGAATAAGCTCTAATGATTTTGAAAGTCAGTTTGTTTTCAGGGATTTCCAACAATTCGTCAGGAAGATACATTTCATCTTGAAAATTATTTCCATAAGTTGAAAAATAATGCTGAATTTGGTATAAAAACAATTCAAATCGTGTCGAATTCTTGATTTTTGCCCAAGATTTATGAAACGTTTTGTTCAAATCTTCTGAACTTAATTTTTCTTTTTTATAATAAGCCAAAATTTCATTTTTCGCCCAAAGTGCCTTAGGTTCAATTAAAATTCTTAAGTCGGAAATAAATGCTTTTTCTTTCGATTCTTTCGCGATTACCGCGTTGAATAATTGTAGTGTTTTCATAATTTAAAAATATAAGTGAGGAGTAATTTGGAAAAACATAGGAACTCCTTTTACCTATTTTATTTTAAAAAAAGCGGGAAGTAAATACCAAACATAGGAACTTCCTTTGCCTTTTGATTGCCGATGGAAAGTAAATTTTGGGTAAAAAATCTTTATAGGAACTTTCTGTATCAGCTAAGAGACGTAGGCAGGAATCGAACCTGCGACACACAGCTTAGGAACTTTCTATGCCCAAAGCGAAAAGTAGTTTGTTGCTCTACCAACTGAGCTACTACGTCTAATTGTTGATGCAAAGTAATAGTCTTAGTGCGCAATCTTTTTGCGTAGTTAAATTATTTTTGAAAAAGTTTAAAATTATTTTCAAATAAATTAAATGAATAGGAAATTAAATCAACGCAAAGGCGCAATTTTTTGATTAACTAAACACAAAAGTAATGCGCAAGAAAATTTCGACTTCGCTCAATACTAAGATACTCATTCTTTTTATCGGAGATAAAAGCTTTGCGACTTAAAAACACTCTGCTTCATTTCTCATTTTTGCGCCTTTGCGTTTGAGATATTAAACAAAAAAATCGACCTGAATAACAAATCGATTTTTAGTTTAAACTAAATTTTTCGTTTTTAATGGTCTTCGATATATCTTGGCTCCGAAGCTTTTTTACCAAAGTAGGTCATGATGAGAACGCAAATAATCAAAAAGTAAAACGAATATTGCCAAGAAATATCCCAATCGTGCAACTTTCCGAAAATTGGAGGTCCACAAGCTGCAATAAGATAACCGACTGATTGGGATTTTCCAGAGATTTTAATGGTTCCGTACATGGTTTTTGTTCGGAGTGAAAAGAACAAGATCGAAAGACTAAATGCCAATCCGCCCGCAATTCCGATTAGAGTTGCACTGACATAAACCAACTGAGATTTTAGGATGGTGAGCATCAACAAACCGATAAGGAAAAGTCCGCCAGTTAAGTAAATTAAATTTTTTTGATTCTTCATTTTCGTCGCCAAAACTGGACTAAAAAGCATTACGGGCAACATCGCCATTTGAAGTACAAAAAGCACCCAACCAGTTTCGGATTTCTGCATTCCAAAATCTACGAGAACCGTTGGTAGCAAAGCGACAAGGCAATAATACACCAAAGATTGAAGTCCCATAAAAATACTGATACTCCACGCTTGTTTGGATTTGAAAATGTTGAATTTTGTTGTAGCAATCGCACTTGTCGCGGTTTGAGTCGTTTTTTTACCTGTCATTAATTCCGCCGAAACCACGATTAGCGCAAGGATTCCGCCAATAATCCAAATTCCCAAAGAACCTTTCCATTCCATTCCCGTCCATTTTCCAAGGTCGATACTCAAACCTGATGCTAAAGCAGCAACCAAACTCATTGCTACGGAAAAAACGCCAGTCATAATTCCGATTTTGTTGGGGAAAATATTTTTGATGTAAGCCGGAGTTAGGACATTTCCGATGCAAATTCCCAATCCAAGGATTAGCGAACCTGCAAAAAGTGTTGCCACATTTCCGTAAATTCTGATGTAAAGTCCGACAATTAAAATGATAAGCGAAATCAGCAAACCTGTACGAATATTGATTTTCGCGGCTGCTTTACTCACCAAAATAGAACACGTTGCAAACACAAAAAGCGGAATCGACGTAAGCAAACTCGCCTCCAAATTATCGAGGTGAAAAACGTTTTTTATTTCGTCCAAAATCGGACTAACCGCCGTAATGGGCGAACGCAGATTGCTGGAAACCAAAATCACGACTAAGATACCGAGCCACGCGAGATTTTTATTGGTATTTTCTTTATTCATATTTTTTGTAGGATTAAATATTGAAAGGACTTTTGTACAGTTCAAAATTATTTTACAAAATTAGTATTGTCGTTTATATTAAATTTGCCATAAATTACATTTAAAACGACAAAATGAGTTTTAAAAACACAAAAGAAGACCGCGGGCAACATGTCGAACATTTGGAAATCAATTCTTATGTTTGGTACGAAAGCGATTGGAAGCACGATGACAACGAAGATTCGCACGATTATTACCAACTAAATTATGTTGAGGAAGGTTATCAGTATTTTCATATCGAGCAGAAAATTTATTTGGTTCCGCAGAATAATGTGATTTGGATTCCTGCCAACAAAAAACATCGGACAACCTCCGATGCGACGGCGGTTAATCCAATGTTGATTTTATTTAAGTCAGCTCCCAAAAAGGATTTTTATAACGAAGTTCACGTTTTCGAAGCGCCTGCAGTTTTGCGAGAAATGATGTTTTATGCCTCAAAATGGAATAAAGCAACCATCGAAAATCCCGAGCAACATCTTTTCCTAAAAGCTTTGTTGGGAAGTTTACCCAACTTTTGCAACGATGCTTTTGGTTTGCAAGTTCCCGTACCAACGGATTGTCGACTGATTCCCGTTTGTCATTACATCAATGCAAATTATCAATACAATATCAATGTTGATGATTTGGGCGAAATTGCAAAAATGTCAGCCCGTAATTTGCAAAGAATTTTCAAACAAGAAACGGGCATAACATTGCAAAAATATATTCAGCTCATCCGAATTGTAAAAAGTATTGAACTTATTGATACCAAACGTTTCACATTGAGCGAAATCGCTTACAAAGTCGGCTACAAAAGTCTTTCCGCATTTAGCAATTCTTACTTTTCGATTATGAAAATGAAACCGAGTGGGAAAAGAAAGTTTGGGGTTTAATGTCTAAAGTTTCAAGTTTAATTATTTTAATCAAATTAATTATGAATATCCGCTTTTAATCATGATTCAAAGTTTTAGCACATTTTTTTTGTCATTCCGACGTAGGAGGAATCTATATTATCAAAGAGACTCTTCGTTCCGCTGTGCTTCATTCTGGATAACAAACCGTTAATTATGATGGATAACGGATATTCATAAAATCAATTGTGATTATCTCAAAAACCAAATCTTAAATAAAAAATCGACCTAAATTAATAAGTCGATTTATACAATTCCGAGCGCAATTTCACCAAAATAGAATTGACTTTTTTCTTGTCTGGAAAGTCGGGCAATCTTGAAGTTTCTGAAGCTGAATTTAATTTATTCATCAAAGTTTCGGCGTAATTTAGAAGCTCGTCATAATCTTTGTCGCCGTTTTTTATCGATAATAATTCTTCTCGATTTTCAGCCCGAATATTGAGTTTTCCAGTTTCCAAAATTTGCAAAGCGGACTGCAAAAGCCGAATCGTGTGCATC
>NZ_JASLDS010000049.1 GCF_030151385.1 Soonwooa sp. | reverse complement strand
CATAATTCATAATTCATAATTCATAATTCATAATTCATAATTCATAATTCATAATTCATAATTCATAATTCATAATTCATAATTCATAATTCATAATTCATAATTCATAATTCATAATTCATAATTCATAATTCATTTAACTTCTCGATACATTTCGCTGTGCGAAACACTCGAAGTGACGAAGTACAAATACAAATAGACTTTAGAATTTTAGATTCTTCGCTGCGCTCTGAATGACATTTATAAACACTAACATTGTCATTCCGAGGCACGAGGAATCTCAATAGAAGAATCAGATTCTTCGCTTCGCTCTGAATGACACGTAAAAAAAACATTCCTGTCATTCCGAACATCGTGAGGAATCTCAACTAAATAATCAGAATCTTTATTTTACTCTAATTCACTTAATAACCTAGATAGAAAAAACAAAAATGACGAAGCGTGAATTGTAAATCGTCATTCGTAAAACAAAAAAAATGTAAATCTCAACAATCCTGAATCTAACTTTCACCACGTTGATGCGCCCCGGATGGAACGGTCTGTTGGAGCTCTTTTTCGTGGTGGCTTCGGTACTTCGACTCCGCTCACCAACCCGAAATAGCCACCACGAAAAAAGCGACTAGTGACAGCCGGAAATGGCGCCCAAATAAAAAGCCTTCAGATGATTCTGAAGGCTTTCTTATGTTGTTAAAAAACTGGTTTAGCTTTTTACAATTTCTGCGTTGTCCACAGTTGATTTGCCATGTGGGTTTTCTTCTTTTTTCTTTCCTCTTAGGAAGTCGTAAGCTGTTGCTGACGCGATGAAAATTGAAGAGTATGTACCGAAACCGATACCCACTAATAGACAGAACATGAAGCCTCTTAGATTGTCTCCACCAAAGATGAAAATCGCTAGAATTACCAAAATTGTTGTGAAGGACGTGTTGAAAGTTCTACCAATTGTACTCGAAATTGAGTCATCGAATAGACCAGCCAATGTGATTGCTTTTTTCTCACGAAGATACTCACGAATACGGTCAAAGATGATTACGGTATCATTAATCGAGTAACCAATTACCGTCAGAATTGCCGCAATAAAATCTTGATTGATCTCCATGTTGAATGGTGCGATTTTGTAGAATAATGAATATACACCCAAAATAACTACTGTATCGTGGAATAGACCTGCAACCGCTCCTAATGAGAACTGCCACTTGTCGAATCTCACCAAGATGTAGATAAAGATACCTACTAATGATGCTAATACCGCTAGTGTACCTCCAGTTTTGATATCGTCGGCTACTGTTGGACCAACTTTGGTTGATGATACAATACCTGCGTGACCTTTGTCTGCTGATTTGAAATCTGCTAAAGTCATATTCGCTGGAAGATCCGCTTTAACACCTTCGTAGATTTTTTGTTCTACTGTTTGGTCAGCTTTTAATGATTCGTCATCGATAAGGTAATCTGTTGAAATTTTCAATTGGTTACCACTACCAAAAGTTTTAGCTTCTACAGCAGAGTTTTTACCATCTTCGGTTTGCATAAGTTTTGCAATACTTGCTTCAACTTTTTCGGCATCAACATGTTTTTCGAAACGAACAACATAGTTACGTCCACCTGTAAAGTCAATACCAAATTTGAATCCGTTAACAGCAATTGATGCAATACTGATAATCATCAAAATACCTGAGAAAATATAAGCGTATTTACGTTTTCCGATGAAGTCAATCCATACATTACGGAAAGCATTCTTTGTCATTGGTGTCCATACAGACAATGATTTTCCTTTGCTCAATCTGTTGAAGATCATCAATCTTGATAAAAGAACTGATGTGAACAATGTCATAATCAAACCAATAATCAAAGTTACTGCGAAACCTTGGATTGGTCCTGTACCGAAAATATAAAGGATAACCGCCGTAATCAAGGTCGTAAGGTGACCATCGATAATCGCCGAAATCGCGTGTTTGAAACCGTCTTTGTAAGCTTCTAAAATCGACTTACCACGGAATAATTCTTCTTTTGTTCTTTCGTAAATAATTACGTTGGCATCGACCGCCATCGCCATTGACAATACGATACCTGCAATACCAGGAAGCGTTAATGTCGCATCGATAGAGTCCATAATTCCGAAGATGTAGAACAAGTTGATGATCATCGCAATAACTGCGTAAACCCCTGCTCCACCGTAATAGAATATGATATATACGATAATAACTGCAAATGCAATAAGGAATGACAATACACCCGCTTGGATAGATTCCGCTCCCAATGAAGGACCAACAACATCCGCTTGTACAATTTTAGCACCTGCAGGTAATTTACCAGCTCCTAAAACATCTGTTAAATCTTTAGCTTCTTGTTGTGTGAAGTTACCAGAAATCTGTGTTCTACCATTCGGGATTACACCTGATACGTTAGGCGCAGTATACACTCTGTTATCCAAAGTTACAGCAACTGGCTTGTTAACGTTTTTCTCCGTCATTGTTTTCCACTCTTTCGCACCTTTGCTGTCCATTTGCATGTCAACAACGATACGTCCGATTTGGTCATAACTAACATTAGAACTTTCTACCGCTCCATCTACTGGCGCTTTTTGGTTGATGTTCCCACGAATTGCATAAAGCACCAAGTTGTTAGGATCTTCTCTCTCTGGCTTGTATCCCCACATGAATTGAGTATACTTAATGTTAGTTGGTCTAGCTTTGATAGCAACTTCACTGTTAAGGATTTTGTTAACAATAGCTGTATCTGACAATTTAACATTAGCAACACCATTAGAACGAAGCGTGTTAATCTGAAGTGCTTTTACTAAATCAGTATTATTTTTAACACCCATAGAGTCACCTTTAGCACGAACCAATTGTCCTAACTGCTCGAAGTAAGGATATACCTCTGGCACTTGTTGAACTTCCCAAAACTGAAGTTTTGCTGAAGTCGCCAACATTTTTTTAACTCTGTCGATATCTTTGATACCTGGCATCTCTACCAAGATACGTCCAGTACCAGCCACACGTTGTACGTTAGGTTGTGTAACACCCATCTTGTCAATACGTGTACGGATAACCTCGTAAGCTGTACCTACAGATTGATCGATTTTCTTTCTTACAATATTTTTAACCTGCTCGTCAGTTGTGTTAAATTTGATCTCCGTCAAATTTGTGTTACCGAAGATCTCAGGATCTGCAAGTTTTAGATTTGTACCTTTCTCTTTGTTGACAATGTCAAACTGAGTAAAGAAATCATCAATAAATAACTTTGTTGAGTTTCTTTGTACTTTTTCTGTTCTGTTAAGTGCTTCGATTAATACAGGATTTGCAGAATAATTAGTTAAATCATTCACCAAATCTCTTTGATTAATTTCCAAAAGCACGTTAATACCACCTTTAAGGTCAAGACCAAGCTTCATTTCTTTAGCTTTTGCGTCAACATAGTTAAGTTTTGTGAAACCTAAATTCAATGTATCCTTAGATAGTCTTGCAATCTCCTCTTGGTATTTTTGTTGGTTATCGCCAGCAACAGCCAATGCCTCTTTTTCTATTTTATTAGCATAGAAAGATGGCAAAAGCTCGTTAAGACAGATAAGTCCTAGCACGATAGCAACCAATGTAACGAGTCCTTTTCCTTGCATTTTTTAATATATATTAATTCATTAAGTCGGCAAATATAATGATTTTCTCTATAAATAAGAATTTGATTTTGTGTAATTATTAACAAATTATATTAAAAACCTTAACTTTTTTTTAAGTTAATTTTAATCTAGTCTCAAATAATTGATAAAATCGGAATCTTTTCAAAACTTTGTCAGTGCTTTTAGCAAAACAAAAAAAGAGCTGATTGCTCAACTCTTTTTTTTATTATTTTAAAACTTTTCTCGAATAAAAATTCAATTCAGCCTATTAAATCGTCATTGAAAAAATGCGGGTTTCAGGTTTGTTGCGCATCATTCTAAGATCAAAAACCATTGCTACATTTCTTGTAAACGCTCTCCCCTTTTCGGTAATTTTGATTTGATGGTCTGCAAATTCTACCAAGCCGTCCGCTTCCATTTCTTTTAACATTTCTAAAGCATTTTTTAACTCGGGGAAGCTTGTTTGTACATCCCAAGTTGTCTCTAGTTGACACATCAAATTAAGGATATGACGACGAATCACCAAATCTTCTTCATTTAAAATATGACCTTTAATAACTGGAATTTCGCCGTTTTCGACTTTAATTTGATACTCCTCCACAGACTTTTCATTTTGTGCAAAAGCATACCAAGAATCCGAAATCGAAGATGCGCCAAGTCCTACCATCAATTGGGTTTTGCTTGACGTGTAACCCATAAAGTTTCGGTGCAGTTTTTTTCCTGTCAAAGATTGGTACAAGTCATCAGATTCTAAAGAAAAATGATCCATCCCGACTTCGATGTAACCAAGATCTTCGAGAAGCTTTTTGCCGTTTTCGTATTGCTTACGTTTTTCTTCTCCAGATGGCAAATCTTTCTCATCGAAACCACGTTGTCCAACACCTTTTATCCAAGGCACATGCGCATAAGAATAAAATGCCAAACGATCTGGTTTTAATTCCAAAGTTTTACGAATTGTAAGCTCGGTTGTTTCCCAGTTTGAATGTGGCAAACCAAACACCAAATCATGAGAAATACTTTGATAACCTATTTCTCGCGCTAACTTCGTTACCTTTTCTACGTTTTCGAAAGGTTGAACTCTGTTAATGGCTTTCTGAACTTTAATATCATAATCCTGAACACCAAAGCTCACTCTTCTAAATCCTAAATCATAAAGTGTCTGTAGATGTTCTTTGGTTGTATTATTCGGATGTCCCTCAAAAGAAAATTCTTGATGTTCTGCAATTTCTACAGTTTCAAAAATTGAAGACAAAAGCGTTTTCAAATTCTCAGGTGAAAAGAAAGTTGGCGTACCACCACCCAAATGCAATTCTTTAAGAATCGGCTTTTCGTCGAATAATTCTAGATAGAGTTTCCATTCTTTAATGACAGATTCTAGATACGGAACCTCAACCGAATGCTGCTTTGTAATACGCTTGTGACATGCACAAAATGTACATAAAGCTTCACAAAAAGGTAAATGAATATAAATTGAAATTCCTTCTTTGGCATTAGACTCTTTGAAAGTTCTTACCACACTTTGCTTCCATAATTCTGAAGAAAATGAAGCGTCGTCCCAATACGGAACAGTAGGATAAGACGTGTAACGCGGACCTGGAATATTGTATTTGTCAACTAATGAAATCATCTTGTCTTCGACATTAAAATTGACTGCAAAGTTACGAAATAGAAGTCAGAGTTAAATATACTTTCCAAAAGCCAAAAACTGACTTTTGTTGCTTCAATTAGAAAATTATTCAATCTCGGGAATCATCAATTCTAGTTTGGATTTTTTAGTAAAATCTTCTTTCCAGTTTTTTCCGAAAAGTTGTTCCATTTTTTTATCTTCTTTTTGATTATTGTTAATTACACTTTGTTTCAACACATCCGAAATCTCGCAACCAGCAACTCTTTTTATTTTAAAACCAAACTTCTGAGTAACCAAACTATCTTGTTCTTCTGCATATCCAACTGGATAGGCTTCTCCATAAATCAAAAAAGTTGGAAGTTCTTCTTTTACTTCCTTATCGACTTTTTTGGGTGTCGCTGCGTTACTATTACTAGTCTTTTCTTGACAATTAAGAAGTGAAAAAATCGATATTAAAACCAAAGCATTTTTCATATTAATCTAAAAAACTAAGTTTTGCAATTTTATTTTTCCCTGCCAAAACCAAAGTTTTAGCATCCAACCATGCGCAAGTATAAAAATCTTTAGCATCTGAAATCTTTGTCCAAGTTTTTCCAAAATCCTTAGAATAACTGATATGACCATCGCCTAAAGCTACAATCTCTTTGCCTTTAGATTTTGGTTTTATCTTAACGCAAGTCGAATAACCAGCATTTTGTCCAGAAGCTTGTATTTGCCAAGTTTTGCCACCGTCGTTGGTTGTCGCGATGTTGTTAATATTTTCGGATTGATTTTTATAATCACCACCAACTGCAATACCAAAATTTTCGTCCGCAAAATCAATAGAATAAATACCTTGCGAAGAAGTACCTTGCACGAAAGGTGTCTCGAAAGCTTCCCATTTGGAAACTTTGGACCAATCAAACTTGAAAACCCGAGCTTTTATACCTCCTGTAGCTATCCAAACTTTATCGCCTTGCATTGCAATGTTGGAATTACTGGCCGCAAAATGCGCTTCTCCTTTCGCATAGGTTGGTAATTTGTCAATAATATCTATCGGGTCACCATTGACCACCATGTAAAAGTCAATTTTCCCATTACTAAAGGGGTCGCTAATGGCTAATCCATTATTCGTTTTAGAATCGATTTTGTAAGAATCATAAAATGTGGTAGAGTCCGTAAATTTTGCTAATTCAGAAATTTTAAAGTCTTTATTAATACTATAAAACTGTGCTGGAGAACCAATATTAACTGTTTGAAATGAGCCATCTTTAAATCTTGCTAGCACTCGAAATTCTTGGTTAAGCTCATTAATTTTTATTTGTTTTTGTTGCTTAGAATTTTTGATATCTACATAACCAAACTTGGATTGCGAGCCTGCATACCAAACTTTGCCATTGTGAATCTCGATGGCGCGAATGCTAATGTTATCCGTTAACAAAGTGTCAATCTTGATGTTTTGAGATTTTGAAAATCCAAAAATTGCTAGTGATACAAAAAGGAAAAATGATTTCATGGCTTGTAAATATTCGAAGGACAAATTACTATTTTTATTTCAAATATGCGTACGGGCGGAGGGCATTGTTGGAGCTCGTTATGTGAGGCGGCGCGGCGCAGCGGAGCCGTCCGAACATAACAGCGACTGCCCGCAGACCGAAATGACGCCCAAATAAAAAACCCGCTCAAAAAAAGCGGGCTTAAAAAAATATAGTTAGTTATCGGTGTTCTTGTGTGGATTGTTAATATGGCTATGTTTGCGACCATAGAACATATAAACCAAAACGCCCAATACGAGCCAGCCAGCAGACAATTCTAAAGCGTGCGCGCTAAGGTTAAGAATCAAATATAAGTTGATGAAAACGCCCAAAGCAACAACAACTTTATAAGCTGGCACTTTGAAGCTTCTTTCTAGATTCGGTTCTTTCTTACGCATTACCCAAACTGCGATACACACTAATGTAAACGCGAATAATGTTCCAAAACTTGTCATATCTGCCAAGGTCGAAATCGGTGTAAAAGCCGCGATAAATGCAACCACCAAACCTAAAAGAATAATACCTTTTGCTGGTGTTTTAGTTTTTGGATGAAGCTCGCCCAAGAATCTTGGAATAAGACCGTCTTTTGACATTCCGATGAAGATTCTTGATTGTCCCATCATCATTACCATGATTACAGAGATAAGTCCTACAGTCGCCGCAATGGTAACAATATTACTTGCCCAATGGTAACCAGCAATTTCGAATGCATACGCTACAGGCGCTTTAATCGCTTCTGGAAATTTTCCTTCTGGGTTAAAGTTTGTATAATGCATCATTCCTGTCAATACCAAAGACACGCAAATATAAAGCGCTGTACAAATAAGCAAAGAAGTGATAATAGCAAACGGAACATCTTTTTTAGGATTAATCGCTTCACCAGCTTGCGTTGACACCGCATCGAATCCGATATACGCGAAGAAGATTGCCGCAGCACCAGAGATTATCCCTTTGATGCCGTAGGCGGAGACCATTTCGCCTTCAGGATTTTTGACTAGCGTTTCGGCTGGGATAAAGGGTTTCCAATTTTTAACACCATCCACAGCATTGTATAGGTCTGTATTTGTGAAAATAATATAAGCACCAGCAATGATTACAAAAATAACCGCCGAAGTCTTCATAATTACGATAAGGTTGTTAGCGCCAGCCGCTTCTTTGGTACCTTTCACCAATAATGCTGTAATTAACAACACAATAATGAAAGCTGGTAAATTCATCGAAAAGCCTGTACCACTATAACTTGCAGGGTCCGAAGTTAGCCAAGACGGCAAATGGACGCCAAAGATTTTTAGAAATTTATTAAAATAGCCCGACCAACTCACGGAGACCGCCATACTTGCCATGGCATATTCGAGAATGAGACACCATCCCATTGCCCAAGCGAAAATTTCGCCAACTGTTCCGTAAGCATAGGCGTACGCAGAACCTTCCACTGGCAATATCGAAGCAAATTCGGCATAGCAAAGGGCTGCAAAAACACAGGCAATACCAGCAACAATAAAGGAAATTGCAAGCGCTGGACCAGCGTGATAATAAGCGCCCGTCCCTGTCAGTACGAAAATACCACCACCAATAATAGCACCTACACCAATCGCCGTTAAACTCCATTTACCAAGAACTCGTTTCAGTTCACTTTTCTTCATGTCAGCCTCATAAGCACTGAGCGGTTTCTTTGTCCAAATACTCGACATAATATTTTCTTTTCTTTCTATTATATATTTCAGATTACGAAAATATAAAAAAATTACAATTACAACATCAAATCCTAAAAAAATATTAAAATCGATTAATAGATTAGCCAATTTTTAACATTAAAGATATAATAATAATATTCCTCATTTTTTGTTAAATATGTATCTTTACAATTATGACGGACTTTTTCCTAAACTTAGGCGCACAATACCAATCCTACGACACTTATCTAATTGTCTTAGAAGCTATTGCAACATTCTTTGGTATTGCAAGTGTCTACTATACCATCAAAAAAAATATTGGCGTATACCCAACTGGCATCATTTCGACGGTGCTTTTCACCTACGTTATGTTTGTTTTTGGGTTATTAGGCGACATGCTTATTAATGTATATTATACCGTGATGAGCATCTACGGCTGGATATTATGGCACAGAAACGCCAATGATAACATCCACGTTGACATCGAAAAAGCGAGTTCTAAAGAATGGAAAAGCGCAGGATTATTATTTGTTGGCAGCCTTATTTTCGTTGGCTTGGTATATTACTACAAACCTTTTATCGACAACCATTTTTCTATGCAAGGCGTGCGATTGGGAATGTACCACCTCGACTGGGCAAATTATATGGACATCCTTACCACATCGCTATTTCTGGTCGGAATGTACCTAATGGCGAAACGCGCGGTTGAAAGTTGGTATTTTTGGATTGCAGCTGACATCATTTGCATCCCAATGATGTTGTACAAAGGACTTGCCATCACTTCGCTACAATATTTTGTGTTTACATTCATGGCTATTGTCGGTCTTATCGAATGGCGAAAAAGCCTTAAATCGAATTTTCGAAATGAGGATAATTAGGAGCAGGACAGATTTCTCTTCGTAGAAGATTCTCGCCCGCTTTCCGCTGTATCTTTTGTTATGGACTTTGGGCGGAGCCAAAGCGTCAAGCCTTCCAAATCCGCTCAGCGTCCGCCACAAAAGGATGCCGCTTCAATCGGGGCTAGATGTATATTTTCAGTTTTGCTTGACTAATTGAGTCCACTCAATTTTTCCGAATACTCTTTAGAAAACACAGCTTTGTCTTCTTGCAACTTTTTGAAATCTGTTGGCAAAATATAATTGAACAAAAAGGCATTATCCTCATCAACAAAAATAAGTTCCTTTTCTTCGCCATCAATCAAAGATGCAAAAATATCCCACATCGACTGGTCTTTCAATTTCAACAATTCGAAAAAATCTTTAGCTTTTATTGTTATTTTCTTCATAATATTTTTTAGTATTTTCCCAATTTTTTGCCTACCAAAAACAGATCTTCGAAAGCTTTTTTGTTAAACAATCTACGAATTGCCAAATCTTCGTCCAAAATTATCATTTTTATTACCGCGAAACTGATCAATGAGCAGAAAGTTTAGAAATTAACAGGTCGCTCCTACAGAGCTCCTCGATTCTTTACACAAATTTGCTATTAGCAGAATGCTCCGAAGGAGCATAACCTACAACTCGAAATCATCAATAAATCATCTTCAAGTAATAAATCACTGCGACGCGTTCCGAAGAAACGAACTATTCTTTACAAACAAAAAAATAGTATTAAACAATTAACAGGTCGCTCCTACGGAGCTCCCAGATTCACTACACAGATTTGCTATTAACAAAATGCTCCGAAGGAGCATAACTTACAACTCGCAATTATCAACAAATCATTTTGTTGCGACCCGTTCCGAAGGAACGAATTATTCTTTGAAAACAAAAATAGTATTACACAATTAACAGGTCGCTCCTACGGAGCTCCCCAATTCTTCACACAAAATTTGCTATTAGCAGAATGCTCCGAAGGAGCATAACTTACAACTCGCAATAACCAACAAACAATTTTGTTGCAACGCGTTCCGAAGGAACGAACTATTCTTTGAAAACAAAAAATAGTACTAAACAATTAACAGGTCGCTCCTACGGAGCTTCTCAATTCTTCATACAAAATTTGCTATTAGCAGAATGCTCCGAAGGAGCATAACCTACAACTCGCAATTATCAACAAATCATTTTGTTGCGACGCGTTCCGAAGGAACGAACTATTCTTTGAAAACAAAAAATAGTATTACACAATTAACAGGTCGCTCCTACGGAGCTCCCCAATTCACCACACAAATTTGCTATTAGTAGAATGCTCCGAAGAAGCATAATTCATCATTATAAAAAATCCTTTCCAAATCGGGAAATCATAAATTCTTAAACTATCTTTTAAACATAATTCGTAAATTCCAAATCGCAATTCTCTACACGTCTTTTATAAAATCTTCATATTCATAAAAGAACATTTCGAAAGCAGTCATTTTTTCGACAAAGAATTCAAAAGTATCAGGCCAAGTTTGTTTATTAAAAACACTGACGCCAGTTTTAGTTACCCAAATGCGGCTGATGACTTTTCCGTTTTCCAAAACAAAATGTTCATCCATTTCGAAATCGCCAATCTCATCACGAAGTAAATCTTCCAAAGATTGAATCTTTTCAAAATAAGCATTTCGAAACAATTCGTCTTTCATTTCGATATCGAGAGAGACTTCAGCTTTTTTATTATCCGCATTGAATTTAAAAGAAAAATCTTTAATCTTAGTATCATACAGCAACCATTTTCTAGGAAAAGCTTTCCCGAAAGCCGTCCAAAATTCTTTCTTTAGTTGCGCTGCTTCTTGTTTTGAAAACACGTTTTATTAGTTTTTAGCAATGGGTTAGTAATTGATAGTTTCTAGTGTTTAGTGTTTAGTGTTTAGTGTTTGGTGTTTGGTTTCAATTTTATTAAAAAACACCATTTTGTAGATTCTTCATTTCGCTACGCTCCATTCTAAATGACATTCAATAAAAAATCTCCGCCCTGTCATTCCGAACATCGTGAGGAATCTCAACTAACAATAGGATTCTCCATTTCGCTACGCTGCGTTCTGAATGACAGAATCCGAAAACTACAACTTCAAATCTACATTAGCAGTGTTAAACTCTGCCACCAAATTCTTGATTACTTGTTCAACTGGTAAAACGCTATCGATAAGCGCTGAAGATTGTCCAATCTCCAATTCGCCTTCCACCATATCTCCTTCGAACATTCCACGTTTTGCACGTGCTCTTCCTAAAGTTTCTTTTAGCGCTTCAACATTTCTACCCTCTTGGTAAAGCGCTTCCAAATCGTTAAAAAACTTATTTTTCACTAATCTAACTGGCGCTAATTCTTTTAAAGTTAAATGCGTATCACCTTCACCAAGTTCAACAATTTTATTTTTGAAATTATCGTGAGAACTCGCTTCCGTGGTTGCAGCAAAACGAGAACCAATTTGCACACCATCAGCACCAAGAATCATTGCTGCTTTCATTTGTGCACCAGTTGCAATTCCGCCTGCTGCAATTAGTGGTGTAGAAATATGTCGTTTAACATTTGGAATAAGTGACAAAGTTGTTGTTTCATCACGACCGTTATGTCCACCTGCTTCAAAGCCTTCTGCAACAATCGCGTCAACACCAGCTTCTTGACATTTAACAGCGAATTTGGTTGATGATACAACATGGGCGACTTTGATGCCTTCTTTTTTTAGAATTTCTGTGTAAGCTTTTGGACTTCCCGCAGATGTGAAAACAATCTTAACACCTTCCTCCAAAATGATATTGATAATCTCTTCAAGATTTGGATACAACAACGCTACATTAACACCAAAAGGTTTATCTGTTGCTGCTTTACACTTTTGGATATTTTCTCTAAGAATATCGGGATACATACTTGCAGAACCTATAAGTCCCAATCCACCATTGTTAGAAACTGCTGAAGCCAATCTCCAGCCACTGTGCCAAATCATCCCACCTTGGATGATTGGATATTTTATATTGAAAAGTTCTGTTATTTTATTCATATTTTGTTGGTAATCGTAAGCTTTCTTCGCAATACCGAAGTCGATGAAACTTGACATTCTGTTGAATATTTTCCCAAAAATAAGGATTCCCTTTCAAAAATAAAAAGCCACCGCATTAAAAGAGGCTACTGATAAAAACCTCTATATGAAAAAAAGCAGAAAATTTAAATTCTCTGCTTTTTTTATTTGATTGAAAATCAATAACTTGGAATTGAAGTCATTTTGGCAAATTGCTCAAAAACTTCTGTTTTTCAAAAATAAGCCACTTTTTCAGTGACCTCCATTAAAATGCGGTGACTTCCACCATTAAAATAAAAAGAACGTCTACTTGTGTTATTCGTTTGAAAAACTTTTAAAATAAAACCTCTTAAAAATCGAGGTATTTATTTAACAATAAATTTCACTTTTTCAGTTCCATATTCAAGGAGGTAAAGCCCAGATAGATAAACACTGGTATCAATATTTAATTTGGTATCAGTAGCTCTTTTTTCATAGATTAGTTTTCCACTCATATCTAGGATCCTTACAAGACTTCCTTTTTCTATTCCTTCAACATTGAGATTAGTACTGACAGGATTAGGAAATATTTTCAAAGATTGTTTTGCATCATTTGTATTAACATCAAGTGTTGAAGCTTTTATATTAATAGTATAATCTTCGGTTTCGCCGTTATCCATTATATCTTGCGGATTTGTACTTATATTACATGGCAATTCGTCAGTAGAATTCATATTATAGCCATCATCTTCAACAATTCTGATGCGCATTCTGGTATTGCCCAAAGTTGCATTGGCTGGTATCACAATATTCTTGGTGATTTCTGCAATATTACTACTTGGCGTTCCTAAAGTTTCAAAACCTGTTGTGCCAGCAACTTTTTCCGAGGCTTCAAAGATGTTGTTCTGGTTAAAATCTATCCAAACACCATATCCGCAACCTCCTATTTTGTTAAAGCTTATATTTAATGGATAAGTATCTCCTTGTACAAAAGATACTGTTGGCAGATTATTATAAAAAATATATCTAGGAAATGCTGCTTGTCCTGTATTAAGATTTGAAAGCGTACCAAAACTTACTGAATTGATATAATCGTTAAGAGGACCATGTGGTTCATCAAAAGATGCATCGCAATATGGCGAAGGCGAGGTAGATTGTGCATAGCTAATTACAGCACAAAAACTACAAACTAATAAAAGATTTTTTTTCATGATTTCACTTTTTATTGTAAAATTATTAAGGGTAAAATTGTATTTTATAAAAAATGTTCTGAAACACTTATCTTTTGTTCCGAAACAAAAAGTCTATTTAAAATTGTAAAGTGTTATTTAAACATTACGTCGGAATAGACTGTTGATTTTTGTACCAAAAAATCTCAACGGCGCGGTTGCGCCCCGACCTGAACGGAGCTCTTTTATTTTTTGAGTGGTAGAAAAAGCCTTGGCGAAAAAATAAAAAGCGGGAGTGGAGGGCGGAAAAGGCGCCCAAATAAAAAATATTCCTTTATTTTTACATTTTAAATTACAAGATGGATTTATCATTACGGACGGTCACCGTCTTACGCTATATCTTGCCGTTGCGCGAGGGCGGCTCGTTGCCTGCTTTGGCGGAAGCCGACGACGACTTCAAATATGTGTTGAAATTTCGTGGCGCTGGTCACGGCGTGAAAGCTTTGATTTCGGAATTAGTTGGAGGCAAAGTGGCTCAGATTTTGGGATTGCGAACGCCCGAATTGGTTTTTGCAAACTTGCACGAAGATTTCGGAAGAACTGAAGCCGACGAGGAAATTCAGGATTTGTTGAAAGCAAGTGTTGGATTAAATTTGGCCTTACATTATTTGTCTGGTGGCATCAATTACGATCCTGCTGCCGTAAAAATCGATGGTAAATTGGCATCCGAAGTTGTTTGGCTAGATGCTTTCCTTACCAATATCGATCGTACTTTCCGAAATACCAATATGCTATATTGGCACAAGGAATTGTGGTTGATTGATCATGGTGCTTCCTTGTATTTTCACCACTCTTGGGATAATTGGGAAAAGAATGCCGTGAGCCCATTTGTGATGATAAAAGATCATGTTTTGTTACCGCAAGCCAACCAATTGGACGAAGTCAACACAAGATTCCGAGCGATATTGACGGATGATGTTTTGCGCGAAATCGTGGAATTAATTCCTGAAGATTGGCTACAGTGGCGCGATACCGAACTTTCGCCAGAGGAAATAAAAGAGGTGTATTTTCAGTTTTTGACAAGACGTGTTGCCCATTCTGATAACTTTGTAAATGAAGCGAAACATGCAAGAGGTTAAACTATATGAGTATGCGGTGATTCGTTTGGTGCCAAAGCCCGAGCGTGAGGAATTCATCAATGTTGGTGTGGTGCTTTTTAGCAAACGTGAAAAATACATCAAAGTAAAAACGAAACTTTGCTCCGACCGAATGAAATGTTTTGTTTGTGAAACAGAATTTGACATCATCGAAAAACATTTGACGTCTTTTGAAAACGTTGCAAAAGGCGGGAAAGATTCTGGACCAATTGCACAGCTCGAAATCCCCGAGCGATTCCGTTGGTTAACGGCTGTGCGAAGTTCCATCATCCAAACATCGCGTCCTCATGTTGGACAAGCCAAAGATTTGGATGTGGCTTTTGATCGACTGTTTGAAGATTTAGTGCTGTAAAAAAATGAAAACGCCCCTACTCGATTTTCAATTAATTACGGATGATTATCCATATGAGCTTTTGCTTTTGGCAGATGAAACACGCGACGCGATTGACAAATATTTGTTGAGTTCTGACGTCTATCTCGTAAAACTAAACAACGACAAAGTTGGTGTATTTTGCTTGTATCATCAAGATTCTGAAGTTATTGAATTAAAAAACATTGCCGTTTCTGAAAAGTATCAACGACAAGGAATTGGCGAACAAATGATAACGCATATCAAAAAAATCTGCTATCCAAAATACAAGCGTATTATTGTTGGAACGGCAGATTGTGGGATTAATCAGATTCGGTTTTATGAAAGAAATGGGTTTCTTAAATATGATGTTAGGAAGAATTTCTTTATCGAAAATTATCCCGAACCTATTTTTGAAAATGGCATTCAGTTAAAAGATATGCAACTTCTGAAATTTGAGTTTTAAAAGCTACTCTTCGCGATTAACCAAATCCATTGAAAATGCGGGAAGACAAATCGCAACATATTCGCAAGCTTCCGAAAACGGATTAGAATATCTAACGCGCGCACCTTTTTCAATCAAGATGCTTTGACCTTTTTCTAAAACGATAATTTCACCATCGATTTCGAATTGTTTCTTACCAGAAATAATCAAGGTAAATTCGTCAAATTCTGGAGTTTGATGTGGCTCGCTCCAATTGGGAGGCGCGACCATGTGCGCAATCGAAATATTTTTGTTCCCTGTCGAGTTTCCCCAATGTTCTTCTATCAGTTTTCCATCAGTAGTTGGTACTACAAAAGGATTTGCTTGGATTTTGTACTTTTTCATTTTTTTGAGTTTGAGTTTGGATTTGGGTTGTATGATAACAAACGTAGGAAATTCTCTAGCAATATCTAGTCAAAAGTCTTAGACGAACCTTCAAGAAGTTGATTAAGTTCTAGTAATTCTTCTTTTGTAAGATCGCGCCATTTGCCTACAGGAAGATCTAGTTTAATATTAAGAACACGGATACGTTTTAGTTTTTTAACATCGTAACCAAGATATTCGCACATTCTACGAATTTGACGATTAAGCCCTTGTGTCAATACAATTCTAAAAGTCATGGTGTCTATTTGTTCAACTTCACATTTCTTAGTTACTCTATCTAGGATAGGAACGCCATTTCTCATTTTGTTTAGAAAAGTTGGCGTAATAGGTTTATCAACTCGAACAATATATTCTTTGCCGTGGTTATTTTTGGAACGTAGAATTTTATTGACAATGTCACCGTCAGAAGTTAACAAAATCAAACCTTCACTTGGCTTGTCAAGACGTCCAATTGGGAAAACACGTTTTGGATGCTTAATGTAGTCAATGATATTATCTTTTTCGCGCTTCGTGTCAGTTGTACAAACAATGCCAACTGGTTTGTTAAACGCAATATAAACATGCTCTTCTTCAGTTTTTCTAATGGAAACGCCATCAACAAAAATTTCATCCTCGTCAGAAACTTTCGTTCCCAATTCTGGAATTACACCATTAATAGTGATACGACCTTCTTCTAAAAGCTTATCTGCAGCTCTTCGTGAGCAATATCCAACTTCCGACAAATATTTATTAATACGTGTTTTTTCCAATCCAAAAAATTTTCTTCAAAATTAAAACTAAATAAGAAGCCAAACAACTCTTGTACAAAACAAAAACACGCCCCAAATGATTGAGGCGTTAATTGTGAAATAATATTAAAATTATTTTTTGATAATCTTGTTAGTATAGTTAGCTTTGTCTGTAGCAACTTTTACAACATAGTTTCCTTTTGGAAGTGCAGATACATCAACCGATGTAGCTGAATCTTTCACAGTTTTAACCAATCTACCATTTGCATCGAAAATCTCAACCGTGTTGATTTTTTCATTGATTCCGAAGTTTAGAACTTCTGCAGTAGGGTTAGGATAAACGCTCATCACATTTTTAGTAAAATCAGCCACAGCAAGCGTTGTAGTATCTCTTACTTGGATGTTATCAAAGTATGCATCACTACCGTAATTATCGATGTAGAAATCCATCTCGTCAATTGTAGTCCCAGTATTCGTTGTTGTCTGTGTATGGATTAAACTATTATTAACAAAATACTTTAATGTTTTAGCTCCAAAATCGATATCTACACGCACTTTAGTCCATTGACCAGCAGTGTAAGTTCCTTTGGTTTCATATTGACTTGTTGTAAAGTTCCCAATTTTAACATTTCCTTGGTAATTGAAATCCATATTAATCATGGCCTTCTCTCCAGCAAAAAGAATAAAAAAGTTATCAGAACCACCGAACTCAGGAACCAATACATCAAAAGTAACACTCGTTTTATTAAAACTAGGTACATTTGTAATAAAGATACCTCCGTCTTCCTCATCATCAGCATTAAGAATCTTCACAGAATTAACACCATCAGAAGCATTCTCAGAAGTAATTTCAGCAACTTCTTGCACACCAACACCATCAGCATAGAATGTTCTAACTGTTGTACTTTGACCAACCAATTCTCCTAAAGAAAAACCTTCAGAAGCCTCGAATGAAACTTTACTAGTTTGCGCATTAACCGAATAAAAAACTGCAGTAGTTGCAATTAAAGAAAATAGAACTTTTTTCATAAAATTTTAAAGTTTAGCTTATTAACTCGCAATAATACAATAATAAAAACTAAAAACCAACCTTAAAACTTAAATAACAACGCCATTTACTTAAATATAGTTGAAATAAAAATGCAATAATTTAAATATAGCGTAAAAACAAAACCTTTAAAACTCTGATATTCAGTAAGGTAAAAAATATATAATCCAAGAAAGCTAAAAAGTACGCGAAAGACGATAAACAAAAGAAAAAAATCAAAAAAAGATGATAAATATCAACAATCTGCTGAAAAGGAAATTTTCTAATATCTTTTATTCGAAAATAAAACCAAACCATAAGTTAGTCCAATGAAAAAAGTGCCATTTCCATCCATAACCTGATTTTCTATATTAAGCGAAAAGTACTGCCCCAAATTACTATTGATGGCTTCCATTTTTCCTACACTTAAACCAACAAAACCTGCATTTTTTGCTGCGGTGTGATTTATTTTATTACCATATTTTGCACTGATAAACAAAAAATCATCGTCGGTTTTATCATTGATAAAAAAGTATGGCTGAACTGTAAAATACAGCAAATGATAATTGGGATCAATATAACTGTAGCGCAAACCTCCTGCTAAAGCAAACCAACTTAGCGGCTGATAACCTATTTGCGAAGAAAACCCGTAATTAAATTTTCCTGGTGGAACCTGTCTGCGCTCCTCCTCTGTTTTTGCCCGATTAGATTTGATAATTGAAGCCAAATCAAAACCAATATTTGCATCTACTGTTGTAAAGAATCCCAAATTCTTCCTAGGAGGATAATCTTGTGAGAAAGCAAAGCTTGACAATACAAGCATCAAAAGGAATAAATGTTTTTTCATTTAGATATCTTCAAAATGATAATCGTTGTCAAGAAATTTTTCAGAGGCATTTTCGATGCTATAATCGCCAATTTTTGTACGACGCAATTGTGTTAGATATCCACCAACACCCAAATCTTGACCAATATCGTGCGCCAAACTTCGGATATAAGTTCCTTTGCTACAACCAACGATAAAACTCACCAAAGCACCGTCGATTTTAATATCATTAATATAGTGAATCGTTGTCTTTCGGGATTTCATTTCTACTTCTTCACCAGCACGTGCTAGGTTGTACGCACGTTCGCCATCAATTTTCAAAGCAGAGAAAACAGGCGGTTTTTGGTCGATTTCGCCAACGAATTTCTCTAAAGTTTTATGAATATCTTCTTCTGTAATATGAGAAAAATCCTGATGTAGAATCTCAGGCTTTTCAGTGTCATAAGATTCTGTCTGAACACCGATTTTTACTTCTGCCCAATATTCTTTTGGTGCGTCTTGGATTTCGGGAATTCTTTTGGTGAATTTTCCTGTACAAACAATCAACAGTCCAGTCGCACGTGGATCCAAAGTTCCTGCATGACCAATCTTGAATTTCTTCGGAAGTTCTTTAAATTCTCTTTTTAGTTTGTACTTTAGTTTATTAACCGCTTGAAAGGAAGTCCAATCCAAAGGTTTGTCCACTAAAAATATATAACCTGCTTGTAATTGTTCTGAAGTCACGATGTCGTGTTTAGTTGTTGGTTGTCGGTTTTTAGTTTTTAGTTTTTAGTTTTTAGTTTTTAGCAAAATTAATTCGTAAATCTTAATTCGTAAATCTTAATTCGTAAATCCTAATTAATTCTTAAAAAAAACAGAATTTCTCTACTGTTTTGTATCTGCAACCCGACTTATCTCATTTCGCCAGTTTTTTTTATTTGATTCGATGAATCTCGTTCCTCAATTTGAGCGGAGCTCTTTTTATTTTTTTTGAAAAACAAAAAAGCGAGAGCACTTCGATAAACTCAGTACAGGCTCAGGCGGAATTGTTGCCTAAATAAAAATTCTACTTAAACCACGTAAAATAAATCAACAAAGCCACGCCAACAAAAATTCTGTACCACCCCCAAGGTCTGAAACCATATTTGTTAAGGAAAGCGATGAAAGACTTAATGGCAATCAACGCAGTTACGAATGCCACGATGTTTCCGACGATAAAGTACAACATATAATCGTGCGAGCTCAAAAGCATTTGATAACCTTTGGTAGCATGATCTGTTCCCTCGCCCCAAGTTTTCACAAAAATAGAATATACCGTCACAGCTAACATAGTCGGAACTGCTAGGAAGAACGAAAACTCAGCTGCCGCTTTTCGTGTTAGACCTTGCGTCATACCTCCAATAATAGAAGCTGCACTTCTACTGGTTCCTGGCATCATCGCAAGACATTGCCAAAAACCAATGATTAAAGCCTTTTTTATTGTGACTTGTTTTTCATCATTAATGGTTGGATTTTTAAACCAATTGTCTGCAAAAAGTAACACAACACCGCCAAGAACCAAAACCGTCGAAATAGCGATTTGATTTCCGAGAACAGCTTCGATTTTATCATCAAAAAGTTTTCCTAAAACCAAAGCAGGGATAACAGCAACCGCCAATTTGATATAGAAATTAAGGTTTTTAAAATCAAAAAACTTCTTCCAATAAGCTGCAACAACCGCCAAAATTGCCCCGAACTGAATAGACACTTGGAACATTTTTAGAAATTCGGTTTCCTGCATTCCCATAAGACTCGCGGTAAATCCCATGTGCGCTGTAGAAGAGATTGGTAAAAACTCTGTAAGTCCTTCTACAATGGCAATAATAATAGCTTTGATTAAATCCATAGTTGTGTTTAATTAAAAAAAACTTTGAAAAAGAACAGAACTCTCCCAAAGTTTTAATATTGTTTTTTCTAAATTTTAATTACTTTTTGTCGCGTTTCAAAATCGCATAAACCTGAATCACAAATCCTGCAATAACAAGGAAAGGCGCAATTCTTACACGGCGAATCGAGAAGATATCCTCGTTCCAATAGTTAGGATCTAACTTTCCTTCTGGCGTTGTGTTGGCATCGCCACCCATCATAAGGATAAATCCAAAAACGATGCAAGCCAAACCAATCAACATCCATTTGAAGTTGGTTTTACCAAAATAAAAATTATTCTCCTTAGCAGGCGTTGGCGTCGTAGAGGGACTTCCAAATTTGTCTGCAGAATATTTATCCTTTTTTGCCATAATCTTATGAGTAATACAAGTCATCAACATGAGATCTTAAGAATCTCCAAGTTGCAAATATAGTACTTAGAACTGTAATTAAAACACCTACCGCAAAAACTACAATCACTAATAATAAATACTGATTAGGATCATTAACGAATGGCGTACCAATCTCGTTAGTAAAGAAGTACCAAAGTCCGCCCAGCGCAGCCAATCCAATTAAAGCACCTATCAAACCAAGTACAATTGCTTCGATAACAAAAGGCTTCAAAATGAAACGGCGCTTCGCACCAACCAACTGCATCGTCTTGATAATAAACCGCTTAGAGTAAATCTTCAGTCGAATCGAGTTGTTAATCAACACTATAGCTAAAATCAAAAACAAAATCGAGAAACCAAAAATCCATTTCAAGATTCTATTAAGATTGTTATAAACGTATTTGGTCAACGTATCGTCATTCTTCACCTCCTTAATGCCAGGCACTTTAGAAAGTTCGGTTACAACTTGCTGAATTTTTGTAGGATCAACATATTCTGGTTTTAGCGAAACCTCAACAGATGGCGGAAAAATATCGGCATCAAATAAAGCTTCCGAGTCAATACCCATACTTTTTCGAGCTTCCACAGAAGCTTGTTCTCTTGAGATGAAAGTCGCCTTTTTCACAAAAGGAAGCGTCTTGATAAGTTCGTAACTTACCTGATTATCCTTTTCTATTTTGGCAGAATCTTTCACATCTAGATGTTCGTCAAAATAGGCTTGCACAACCAATTGTTCCTTAATATAATCCGAATATTTTTGAGCATTTATCAAGATCAACCCGAATAAGCCCACAAGAAAAAGAACTAAAGCAATACTTATAACTACGGTAATGTTACTGGATCGTAATCTACTTTTGTTAATATCCTCTACAGTCTTTGGCATTAATAAAAATTTTCTGCTAAAATAGAAAATAATATTCACTTAAGCCTCCAAAATAGGGCAAAGTATTGTTAATAAAATCATAAAAAGCACAATTCTGGATTCGCATTTTTCAGAATAATTTGGGCAATCCCGCAAAAACCAGCAGCTTAGCCTCGCCAATTTTGCGGTCGGGCTGTTCGCTATATCTTTGCGGTTACGTTCGGACGGCTCCGCTACGCTCCGCCGCCTCACTCCACCACAAAGGATGCCGCTTCCATCCCTATTGCAAAACAACGCCTCGAAAGAAATAAAATTACACAAAAGAAAAATTCAAAAACAAAAAGGTCGGAAGCAAAGCTTCCGACTTAATTCCGTCTAAATAATGTTCAAAAAAATTATTATTTTTTGATCATTTTCTCAACGTGTACAGCTTTATCAGTTGTAATTTTCAACATATAGATTCCAGAAGATAAGTGATTCACGTTAACCTCAGCAGTTTTAGCAGAAAGATTCAACTTACCAGAAGCATCAAAAATATCAACAGATACAACTTTCTCATCTGTTTGGATTTTAAGAACATCTTGTACAGGATTTGGATATATTCTTAGCTTGCTTGCAACAGTAGCAGGTGTTGCTACACCTAGATTTCCTCCACTAACAGCTTCTGCTTTATAATCATCAAAACCTAAAGTATGGACAATTGCATTAGATCCAGAACTAATACTTACAAAATCCATTTCTCCTGGTGTTGTACTAGGAATTGTATTATAAGTAGGATTTGTAGAATCCACAAAATACGTTCCCCCTGGATACGTCCAAGTAATCTCACCTGTAGAATAATTGTATGTATAACTTACGGGCACCCATGTATTTTTTTCATAAGTTTCTGCTCCTAAGTTAAACAATAGATTAGCGTCCGTATTGTCCGCTTTCTTCTTTAATCGTGCAATACCTCTAATGTTTTTGGTTTGGAAGTCGTACAAAATACCTGCAACACTAGAATACTCTCCATCAAAAACCACTGATCTTACAGTTCCCGTTCCAGTACCAGCTTCTGCACCTGTGTAAAGCATAAACGAAACTTTTAACAAATTGTTTTTTGTATCTCTCGAGCTCCAAGAGAAAAGTCCATCTGGTTTGTAAGCGTACATGCTTTCGCTTTTAGTTCCGCCAACAATCTGCAATGATTTTCCATGCGCCGCATCAATATTTACAATTTGATAGTTGGCATCTGTACCATTCATTGTTTCAAAGCCAAATTGCTCCCCCAAATTACCCAATGCAAAAGCATTAAAGTTTTCTTGTTCCAAAATTTGCGCATTGCTCACCAATCCCGCTAGAGAAAGGGAAAGTAGTAAAATTCTCTTCATATAAATTTAGGTTTAAAAAGCCGCAAATATAAGCCTAAATCCCCATCAACAAAGGAAATCTTGATAATTTGGCGAAAAATTGTAATTTTCTCTTTAATAAGGCTAAATTTGCAAAAAATAATCACTTGAACGTACGTGCCAAAAAACATCTGGGTCAACATTTTCTAACAGACCAAAATATTGCAAGAAACATTGTCGATGGACTTTCCTACCAAGGCTATGACCAAGTTTTGGAAGTTGGTCCTGGCATGGGCGTACTAACGAAGTCTCTGTTGGACAAAACAACAGAAACCTTTGTTGCAGAAATCGATACAGAATCTATCGATTACCTTAAGATACATTATCCCAAATTACAAGAACAACATTTTGTTGGTGACTTTCTGAAAATTGATATTCCAACCGTTTTTAAAGGACAGCTGGCTGTTATCGGAAATTTCCCGTACAATATTTCGTCACAGATTTTATTTAAGATTGTTGATAATTACGAAGTGGTACCAGAGATGGTTGGGATGTTCCAAAAAGAAGTTGCAGAACGTACAGCGGCAAAACCACGCACCAAAGATTACGGAATTTTGTCGGTGATGATCCAAGCTTATTACGATGTTGAATATCTTTTCACGGTTCACGAAAATGTTTTCAATCCACCACCAAAAGTAAAATCTGGTGTTATCCGAATGCTCCGAAATCCAAAAGAAGGTTTGGCTGGTAACGAGGAGCTTTTCAAAAAAATTGTAAAATCAGGTTTTAACCAAAGACGTAAAAAATTGAGCAACGCTCTAAAAGTTCTCAACATTCCTGAAAGTATGAAAACACATTCTTTCCTTGATATCAGAGCGGAAGAACTTTCGGTTGCCGATTTTATTAGTTTTGCTAATGAATGGAAAGCTGCAACCTAAAAAAATATAAAAATTATTACTCAAAATATTGAATACGACCAGAAAATAAATTTTCTGGTCGTATTTGTTTTTAGAAAAGTTGTATTTTAGAAACATAAAATACAATTATGAAAAAGCTTATTTTGCTCACACTTATCCTTCCTTTTGTTTTTTCGTGTCAGAAAAAAGAAGAACCCGATATCGATCGTACAAAAGAATTAGCTGAATATCGCAAAAAATTAGTCACACTAGAGCTTGGGCAAAATCTAAAAGATTTTTCGGCAAAGACAATTTCTGGCAAAACTTTTAATACAAAAGACTTCCACGGAAAAACCTTGGTGATTATTGCTTATCCCAAAAGTTACCTCCAAAAGTCTGATACATACGATATGCCTGCCGAACTAACGCGCATCTACGAAGCTACAAAAGATAAAGCCAACTTCATTGGTATTGTTGAGGACCACGATAGTGATGAAAACGCACTTCATCAAAAAATGAAAAGCGCTGGAATTCCATTCGATCAAATTGATAATACACAAGGCTCTAACAAGAATCGACAAATTTTATTTGGTGCCGTTTGTTATCCTTCCAAAACAGTCATCGACAAAAGTGGCAAAATTATCTATAACAAATGTGGCGGCTTTGGTGAAGAAAATTTAATTTCTGTTATAGACAGCTTGACACAAAAGTAATTTCAAAAACGCTGTTCCAAAAATGAAAAAATTTTTGACATCGAGAATAGTCGTGAGGACGATTAGTGTTCTTTTGGTCATATTTTGGACTTATCGATTAATTAACAATTATCTCACAACTAAAAAAAATACGATTCCTTTCAGCGAAGTCAGTAATGTGAAATATCGCAAAAAATATGGCTTGCCGATTCTGGACTTCGATTCTACACAAATTGGAAAGCAAAATAAAGACTCAGAATTTTTTATAGAACTAAAGCTAAACACCAAACTATTCTATAAACTTGACTATAATAAAAAATACAGCATCGAAACGGATTATTTCTTATTAAAAGATAGCACGATTTTGAGAATAGCATTTGATCATCCCTCCAAAAGTTGTATTCTTGGTTATGCTGCAACTGATAAAAATGGGAATTCAAAAAAAATACGTTTTTCGGAGTTTTATCAGCTTTTAAAAGACAATGATTTTCATCTTTCTAATGACACGTTATTCTACAACAGTAAATTAAAAAATGGTGCTTTGATAATCGACCCACAAGAATTAAAAATTGAAAACTATTATTTAGAAAATGCAGATAAACTTCTTATGTCTCCCCACTGATTTTTTATTATAAATTTTGATTCTGCTCGCTGAGCGAATTGCTGTTTATAAATCAAAAATCGTAAACCAAAAAAAATATCTCGAGATGCTGATTGCTCATGGCTGTTAGCTATTAGCTCATAATTCAAAAATCCTAATTCAAAAATTACAAATCGTAAACCAAAAAATACAAATTTCCAACGACTTAGAATAGCCTAGCCCTGATGGAAGCGACATCCTTGCGGCGAGTGAGGCAGCGGAGCGCAGCGGAGCGCAGCGGAGCGCAGCGGAGCGCAGCGGAGCGCAGCGGAGCGCAGCGGAGCCGTCCGAGCGAGCTCGTCAAGATACAGCGGACAGCAGGAATAGCTCCTAATAAATAATTTGAAAATTTTGACTAGCTTTGTGTTATGGAAGAACGCGTAGTTTTAGTAAATCCACAGGACGAGGTTTTGGGATTGATGGAGAAGATGCAAGCGCATGAAAATGCTTTGCTACATCGGGCTTTTTCGGTGTTTTTGTTTAATGATAAAGGCGAAATGCTTTTGCAACAACGTGCCGCTGGAAAATACCATTCGCCTTTACAATGGACTAATGCGTGCTGCAGCCATCCTCGCGAAAACGAATCTTACCTAGATGCTGCGAAACGTCGTCTACAAGAGGAATTAGGAATTTCGTCGGACTTAACTGAGCGTTTCCATTTCTTGTACAAAGCTGATGTTGGTCAAGGTCTTTGGGAACACGAGTTGGACTATGTTTTCACAGGAGAATACAATGGCGAATTTGCACTGAATGCAGAAGAAGTGGCGGCTATAAAATACATTTCCATCGACGAGCTAAAACAAGAAATTGAAGAATTCCCAGAGCGTTATACGGAGTGGTTCAAAATCATTTGGGACGAATATCGAAATCATTTAGAACTTTCTTAATTACGTAATTTCCTTTAAACAAATCTAAATATCGCTAGATTTTATTTATATTAGATTCAATTTTACAACCAAATCTAATATGAATAAAAAACTACTGACTGGTATTGCTATGCTAAGTCTTGGATTGTCGTTGAATGCCCAAAACGTGACGGTTTTTAACGATGTTCCATTCTACAGCATGTACCATTATTTGGGCGAGGGACAAAGTCTTCCACCCGAAGCCTACTCACAAATTCCTGCTGGTGCAATTCGACTTCATGCTTATGAACGCGACATTATTTCCAGAAAATTAACACCCGAAGAAATTGCCAGCATTGGGAGCAATGTTTCCCTCGAAGTAGATTTAATCGCGGCTTGTGATAACTATGATCGTCTCGCTGGTATTAATTTGGCTTTAGTTCCAAAAGGTTTAACGACTTACACTTGGGAACAAACGGATGTTAAACGAATAGAACTTGGTCGCTTCATAACACCGTTTATGAACAAGAATAAAACGCCAACTTCGGTTCCTTATCAATACAAAATTGACAATCTATCGAATCTTTTGCATGACACATCCATTACTCAGAATTATGATATCTGGATTGAATTTCGTGCAGATGGCTACTCGGCAGCAGCCAATACGCAGGTTGCAGGTTGTGCGGATAGAACGGATGTTTTCCGAGGGAATTTAAGATTTGTTTCTTCTGGTCCAGCGCCAACAACATCTAATTTCTTTTTGCCGTTACTTTATCGATCCAATCTTAACAAATATAACGCGACGGATGAACCTGGCACCACAACAAAAACGGTAAATTTTACATTAAATGCACCTGTAAATAATGCTGTCTTACATTTAATATCATCTAATCACGGCGCCAACACCAATGGTGAAGAGTATATCAGACGAGAGCATTATGTCTATCTAGACGATAACTTGGTACAGCAATATAAACCTGGTGGCAAATCTTGCGAACCTTTCCGTGTTGTCAATACCCAAGGTAATGGCATCTATGGCACAACCGAAAAAACATTACGCAATTGGTTATCTTTCAGTAACTGGTGTCCTGGTGATGCAATTCCAAACAGAGAAGTAAAACTCGGAAATCTTGCTGCTGGGCAGCATACAGTAAAGCTAAAAGTTCCTGATGCGGTCTTTGCAAATAACGAAGGCAACTTCCCTATCTCAATGTATATACAAAATGCTTCTAGTGGAGAAGTTGTCTGCGATGGTCCTACTAATTTTAATCTTAATAATCAAGTTAACCAAAGTTATGATCTCAGCTGGACTCCAAATCCGCAGTCTAATGCTTCGCAAGTTTTGTATGGTAGAAAAGGTGGGTATGCAACAAGTTTGGAAACTTATGTCGACACTGACCAAAACAATCTAAAGTTAAATAATCTTACAGTGTATTGGTCTTATGAAAATTACATTAAGTCAAAATGTACCGACATTAACAAAGAAAGTCTTTGGATTGGCCCCGTTTTCTCCCAAGCTATTTCATTAGACACAAATGAAACTTCTAAAAATAAAGTGAGTATTTATCCTATTCCTAGTCAAAATGAAGTTAACATTCAATCGAGTAATAAAATCCAAAAAATTGAATTATACAGTATTGATGGTAAAAAAATAAATGAATACAAATCAAGCAAAATTGACATTTCAAAACTTAGCAAAGGCGTCTATAATTTGAATATTCTTTTTGAAAATGGCGAAACATCCAATCAGAAAATCATTAAGAATTAGTTTTAACTAAATCAAATTTCAACCCAATAAAAAAGCGATTCCTAGGAATCGCTTTTTTTTATTTTGTCTCTAAATATTTTTGCCATTGCCAAGTCGTTCTCAGCGCTTCTTGGAGTGAAGTGTTGGCTTTCCAATTTAGTTCTTTTTCAGCCTTGTCAGCGTTCGCATAGGCAATTGTAATATCACCAGCACGACGATCACAAATTTGATAAGGAACATCAACATCGTTTGCTGTTTCAAAAGCTTTAACAACTTCTAAAACCGAAGATCCTTTTCCTGTTCCTAAATTGTAGACATCAATTAAAGTTTCTTCTTTGGAATTTATTAATTTCTTAAGCGCAGCAACGTGTGCTTTTGCCAAATCAACAACATAAATATAGTCGCGAACAGCGGTTCCGTCTTCTGTCGGATAATCGTCACCCCAGATGCTCAACTTTTCACGAATTTTGGCTGCCGTTTGCATTACATAAGGCACCAAATTATTTGGAACGCCGATTGGCAATTCTCCTAGTTTTGCAGACGGATGTGCTCCAATTGGATTAAAATATCTTAGTAAAGTTACTTTTTTATGATTCGCTATTGCAAAATCCTTAATGATTTCCTCGCCCATTTGTTTGGTTTTTCCATAAACACTTTCCGGCATTTTTAGAGGTGTATTTTCATCGATTGGCATTTGATCTGCCTGACCATAAACTGTGCAAGAAGAACTAAAAATAAAATTCGAAACATTTCTGGTTCTAAATTCTTGCAGAACATTAATCAACGAAAACAAATTGTTTTCATAATATTCCAAAGGTTTTTCTTGGCTTTCACCAACAGCCTTAAAAGCAGCAAAGTTGATGCAACCTTCAATATTGTGGGCTTCAAAAACTTGCGATAATAATTCTTTTCGTCTTAGATCAAATGGATAGAAAATCGGTTTCTTACCAGAAACTTCTTCAATATTGTTTAAAATAAATTTTTCCGAATTAGATAAATCATCTACGATTACAACTTCAAAACCATTGTTAAGAAGTTCTACAACCGTATGCGAACCAATATAACCTAATCCTCCTGTAACGAGTATTGCCATTATTTTTCTTTTGTGTTTTATTTAATTTTAATTCCCTCCAATTTCTTCAATATTTTCATATTTCAATGGATTTTGTACTTTATATTTGTTAACAATTATTAGAGAAAATGCAATAATTATAATCATCGTAAGCAACCCGTTAACAGACTGATTATATATTCCAAAATGAAACAATTCATTTGCTAATTCATATAAAGTATAACAGAATAAAAAAATAAGATGAACATTAATCAATAAAATACTTTTAAAACTTTTTATTATAAGAAAGTAACTCTGAAAAAAAACTAAAACCGCGAGCATTGTAAGAATCATCAATCCTAGCCAATTATAATTTCCAGCATTTATTCTAACGAACAAGCCCCCAACATACATTACAAACGAAAGTATTGCAAACACTAAACTAACAATGTAAATCCACTTTTTTTTAAAGACCCTTTCTTTTTTCATCTACTTCATAAACTCCAAAACAGCATCAGTAATATACTTCAGTTGCTCTTCGTCTAATTCTGTATGCATTGGTAGAGAAATAACTTGATCCAATAATTTGTCCGTATGCACAAAATCGGCATCGTTGCTTTCTTGGAAATAAGCTTTTTGCTTTCTAAGTGCAACTGGGTAATAAATCATCGCAGGAATCTCCTTTTCTGTTAAGAATTTTTGAAGTTCATTGCGTTTTCCGTTTGTAATTCTCAAAGTATATTGGTGGAAAACATGCGTTGTGTGATCTGCAACTTTTGGCGTTAAAATGTGTGGATGATTTGCGAACGCTTCATTATAATAATCCGCAGCCCATTGACGCGCCTCATTGTAATTATTTAACAATGGAAGTTTTTGTCTCAATACAACCGCTTGAATGCTGTCCAATCTAGAGTTAACACCAACCTCATCATGATAATATCTTTCGTACATACCGTGGTTAACAATTCCGCGAAGTCTGTGTGCCAAATCATCATCATTGGTGAAAATCGCTCCACCATCACCATAACAACCTAAATTCTTAGATGGGAAAAATGAAGTCGTACCAATTGTTCCCATTGTCCCAGATTTTTTAACTGTACCATCTGAGAACGTATAATCTGCACCAATTGCTTGCGCATTATCTTCGATTACATAAAGGTTATGTTCTTTTGCAATCTTTAAGATTTCTTCCATATTTGCACATTGTCCAAAAAGATGCACAGGAATAATCGCTTTAGTTTTTGGCGTAATTGCTTTTCTAATTTGTTCTGGATCAATCGTAAATGTATCATAGTCAACATCTACAAGAACTGATTTTAATTTTAATAAATGAATCACTTCAACTGTAGCTGCAAAAGTAAAATCTGCTGTGATAACCTCATCACCTTCTTTCAGATCTAATGCCATCAATGCAATCTGCAAAGCATCTGTACCATTTGCACAAGGGATTACATGCTTTACATCTAGATAATTTTCTAAATCTGACTGGAAAAATTTAACCTCTGGACCATTAATAAAAGCAGCGGAATTCATCACATTGATAACCGCATTGTCTACTTCATTTTTTATTTTATAGTATTGACTTTGAAGGTCAACCATTTGAATTTTTTTCATAACGAAACTTTGATTTTGTAAATTTAAGCTTAATTTAGTTCTTACAAAAAATAACCAGTCATAAATCTATGAAAAAAATCTTTACCAGCTTGCTGCTCGGTGGTCTCTTTTTTGGCCAAGCACAACAAACGGAATTGGTTTTTGTCTTTTTTAAAGATAAACCTAACAAAGCGACATTTTTTGCAAATCCTTTATCGGAATTATCGCAAAAATCTCTGGATCGAAGAACTCAAAAATCGATTCCACTAAACGATCAAGATGCTCCAATCGAAGCTTCTTACATCCAAAATGTAAAAAATTTGGGATTCATGGTTACCGATTACTCAAAATGGTTAAATGGTGTCGCGGTTAATGCGACTAAAGCACAAATACAAAACCTACAAAGCCAGAGCTATGTATCGCATGTTGAGTCTTTTGTAAGAAATCCTAACGGAGGCAAAAAAGCAGAAGCGGATCGTCCACAAAAATGGAAAAATATTGATGCCAACAAAACCAACTTTAACTATGGCGAAGGATCTGCTCAAATCGATCAGATTAACCTAAGACCTTTACATGTCGCAGGCTACACAGGTGCAGGAATTACTATTGCAGTTATTGACACAGGATTCCCAACGGTTAACACAGGTAGCGCCTACAAAAGAATGCGTGATAATGGTCACATAAAGGGCGGTTACAATTTTGTTACAAAAAGTAATGATATCTACAACATCAATGTCAATACGCATGGTGCGTTTTGTTTGGGTGCCATTGCAGGTTTTGTTCAGGATCAATTCGTTGGTACTGCTCCAGATGCGGATTTCTATTTATACGCTTCAGAAAATGCAGAGGTCGAAATCCCTGAAGAACAACTTTATTGGATCGAAGCTGCAGAAGAAGCCGATAGAAAAGGCGTTGATCTTATTTCGACATCTTTAGGTTATTCTGAATTTGATGATAGCAGATACGATTACACCTATGCTGATATGAATGGAACCACAACCTTCATAGCACGAGGAGCACAAATTGCCTATGAGAAAGGAATTTTTGTAAGTTTTGCAGCAGGAAACGAAGCCACATCTGCTTGGCATTATATTACTTCACCAGCAGATAATGCAAAAGTATTTTCCATTGGTGCTGTTGACGAAAGTGGTACAAGTGCTTCCTTTTCTTCTTTCGGACCAAATTCAGTAGGCGTTATAAAGCCCGATGTTGATGCGCGTGGCGTGGCTACAGCAACAGTCTTTGGAAATGGAGTCAATTATGGAAACGGAACATCTTTAGCCAATCCAGTAGCGGCGGGAGGTGTTGCTTCCCTACTCCAAGCGCTTCCAAAAAACATTAACCTCGATGTTGTAAAGTCCAAATTGAGAGCAACTGCCTCTCGAGCGAATGCGCCAACCGACCAACAAGGTTATGGAATTTTGAATTTTGGTTCTGCAATTAATCAACTTTTAAGCGTTAATAATCTGGAGCAGAAAAAAATGACGATTTATCCAAATCCTGCCAAAGATGTTATCGAAATTCAGTCCAATTCTAAAATAGAATCAGTACAGATTTTTGACAATCTTGGACGTTTAATAAAAACAGAAAATGCATCAAAAATAAATGTTTCAAAACTCGAAAAAGGTGTTTATTACTTAAAAATAAATGGCGGCGAAAAGATTGAAAAATTTATAAAAGATTAAACCAAAAAGACTGTCTATGTAGGCAGTCTTTTTTTATTAATTGCAGTACTTTTTTATTTTTTCTAAAACCTCAAAAAGGTCAAAAGGCTTGGCAACAAATTCGTCTGCTCCACTATCAATTGCAGACTTGGCAAGTCCACGACTCGCAGACATAATAATAACGGGAAGACCATCAAGATCTGTATTTCCGCGAATTAAACGACAAATATCACGACCATCTTCACCAGCCAACCACATATCCATTAGTATTAGATTTGGGAGATTATCTTTGTCGAGTTGTTGGTACATTTCTGAGCCTTTTTCAAACAGCTCAACATTGTAACCTTCCAAATCCAACATCATCTGTAGCGAATCCAATATTGCAGTATTGTCATCAACAATGATAATTTTTTTATTTTTTTCCGACATTTGAGTAAAGATTGTAATTAGTTTTTCACGGGAAGTTCAAAACAAAAATTAGACCCTTTTCCTCTTTCAGAATTGACATAAATAGAACCTTTACTTCTTTTAATAATTTCCGACGAAATATAAAGCCCAAGTCCCAAACCTGGAATAGTATGCTCTTTACTACCGCTGACGCGATAATATTGTTTGAAAACATGCTGGATTTTTTCCTCTGGAATTCCGATTCCGTAATCTTGAACACAAAATCTCAGCTTGTCGCCGACACGCTCCGCTGTCACAACAATTTCGTCTGCGTCTGGTGAGTATTTTATGGCGTTTCCGATAAGGTTACTCATCACTTGTGCCAATCGATGACGATCCGCTTCCAGCTCTCCAACGGAATCCGCATTAACAGTAATTTTATGTTTGGTTGCCAGCTGTTGTTCTTCTACCACTTCATTAATCAAATCATTAAAATTAAACGTCATGGTTTTTAATTCGATTTGACCATTTTGGATTTTAGTAACATCTAACAATTCACCAATAAGTTCAGTTAATTTGTTAATCTGTTCATCCATTTTTTGGGCAACATTCGCATTCGCCAAATCGCCTTGGCTACGAAGATTTCGTTCAATATATTGTGAATATAATTTAAGACTTGTCAAAGGCGTTTTTAACTCATGACTGGCAATGCCCAAGAAATCATCTTTCTGTTGCTGAAGTTGCTTGAAGTCGTCAATATCTGTACAAGTCCCAATCCACAAATCGATTTCGTTTTCTTCGTTATAGACAGGAATCGCACGCACCAAAAACCAATGCTTTTTACCCGTTTTTTTATAATTATCAAAAAGCATTTCTTTCTCATAGACTTGCTTTTTTTGGATGCACGCTTCCCACTCTTTTTGGATATGATCTGCTTCGCTTTGAGAAATACCCAAAAGACAAGTTATCTGTCCCCACGGATTTTCGCCTTTTTTAATACTGGTGAACTCATACCAATTGCTATTAAAATAGGTAGCATGTCCATCCTTGTCAGTTGTCCAAACCAATTGTGGCATAGACTCTGCGAGCATTTTGAATTTTTCTTCGTTTTCGCGAAGCTGTCTTTTATGTTTTAAATCTTCCGAAACATCATAACCCAAAGTCATCACATATTTAACAACACCTTCAGAATCTCGAATAGGCTGAAAAATATAATTAATATATTGAAGTTCACCATTGGCGTCGGTATATTCATGCTCTTTTTTCTCCAATAAAATACCTTCCCTAAAGACTTTCTGAAGATCTTCGTAGATAGGACGGTCTTCAATTCCTGGGACTGTATCTTTAACTCGTGTTCCCAATTCGATTTTGAAACCCCAAACTTTTTCAGATGCTTTATTGGAAATTCTATACACGAAATCTTCACCTTCTACAACATTAATTGCTACAGGCACATTCTCGATAAATTGTTTTAACAAAGCTTCTCGATCGTATACTTTTTGTTTTGCAATCTCTAGATCAGTAATATTTAACAATGATAACAGAACAGCCTGAAACTCGCCTGATTCATTAAAAATCGGTTTTAAAGCAACTTTCAGAAAAAAGGTTTTCGGTCCCGTTTTAAAATTAATTTCAACAGGAAGCGATTTTTCAAAAATTTTGACTTTTTCTTCTAAACATCGATTGTAAAGCTCAATAATTTTTTGATTTTTTATTTCGGGAAAAAGCTTAAACATGGACGTTCCCAACACATTATGACCTTTACCAAGTGCCAAAATCATCCTTTCGTTAGCGATAACAATTTTCGCATTTTCGCCTTTCAGAATAGCTTTAGAATGCAAAGTTCCCGCAACTTGCTCACCATATTTATTTTTATATTCTGCTAGTTTTTTTTCAAAATACAATCGCTCTCCAATTTGTCGTAGACTGAGCATTAATGCATACTTATCTTCAAAATCTAGCCTAGAAATTTCTAACACAAAAAAGCGGTCTTCCGTGTTCTCCTCAACTAAATGTATAACATGAGTGTACTTGTCACCAGACGTTATCACCTGTGAAATAGCGTCATGATTTGCCGCAAAAATTTCTTTTGGAAAAACCACGTCCGCCTGCCTTCCAATATCCGTTTCATTAAGATTTAAAAAACTGCTTAGCGCAGGATTAAAAGTTCTAATTCTAAAATCATCAACATTAATCCACGCAAATCCGATGGAAGTATTCATAAAAATACTTTCGAAAAGTTCTCTAGGAACCTGAGTTGTTAAATCCATCATAGCTGATTTTTTCTAAATTAAATGCGACTAAAGAAAAGCGGTGTAAATCTACTTAAAGAAACTTAAATTCGATTAAAAAAATTAAGCAGAATTACGACTTGCATTAATATTACCAAATAAAGACCTGATTACCAACTTTTCATAAAGTTCTTTATTATCAGGATTCTTCTGAATCTGCATTAATGCATACTGCTGGATGCTCAAAAGTGGCAACACAATCTTCTCACGAATCAAAACCGATTTTCTGTTCAGTGGTTCTTCTTGCATCAACACTTTGAAGCCCGTTAATTCTAACATCAAATCTTTCGATAGGTTAAATTCTTCAAACAAAACATTCCAAAATTCGCCGAATTTTTTATTTTCTCTCATATAAAAAGTCAATGGGAAATAAGTCTTATTCATCGACATCATCGAGTTTAGCACCAAAGTTTTGAAGAAATCCGAATGTTGATATAAGAATCTAACGTCATCAAATTTACCTTCGTCTTTCAATATTTTTAACGCAGTTCCAAATCCATAAAAACCAGGAACATTTTGCTTAAGTTGCGACCAAGAACCAACAAATGGGATTGCACGCAAGTCTTCAAATTTCAATTCACCATCTGCGCCACGTTTGCTTGGACGACTTCCAATATTGGTTTTTCCATAATATTCGAGTGTGCTCATCTCTTGCAAATACGGAACAAACATTGGATGCGCTTTTAACTCCGAATATTTTTTATAACTTAATTCAGCCAAGGTATCAATCAGTTGGCGTTCTTTTTCGGTTAAATCTTTTTTAGAATTTTCGAAAACATCATTTTCAATTCCAGCAGTTAAAAGTTGTTCAAAATTGTATTTCGCTTGGTCTTTATTACCAAAAACGCTGGTAATCGTTTGACCTTGTATTGTTAATTCTAACTCGTTATTTGCGATCGTCTTGCCTTGTGAAGCATAGAAATCATGCGTCTTTCCACCACCTCTTGCTGGCGGACCTCCACGACCATCAAAAAATATAACTTTAATGCCAAATTCTTTAGCAACTGCCGTCAATTCTTCTTTGGCGCGGTAGATTTCCCAATTCGCTTTTAGGTAACCGCCATCTTTAGTTCCGTCAGAAAAACCGAGCATGATGTATTGTTGGTTGCCACGATTCTTGAGATGTTGCTGATAAATCGGCGATTGATACAAATCTCGCATAACCTGTTGCGCATTGTCGAGACCTTCCATCGTTTCGAAAAGCGGAACAATATCCATTTTGATGTCACTTTCTTGATAACCGCAAAGTTTAAAAAGCGCATAGACATTCATCACATCTTTAACTTCATCCGAATTCGAAATAATGTAACGATGCAATCCACGTTCGCCATTATGTTTTTGAATTTTAGTAACATTCAAAATATTTTGCAAAGTATCTTTGACAATTTCTTCATCGAAAATCTCTGGTGTCACAACATCATTTGATGCAATTAACTTTTCGAATTTCTGTTGATTAGAAATTTCAGAATTTTCTTCATTTTTAAATAAATGATTAAAGATTGTATCAATTATTTTTTGATGAATACGACTATCTTGTCGAATATCTAAAGTCGCAAAATGTGTCCCAAAAATCCGAACCCGATCGCGATAATCGTCCAACAAATCTCGGAAAAGTCCTTGGTGTGATGTCATTAAGATATGTTCAGCTTCGTCAATTTTAGCAATAATATTCGCTTCCGAAATTTCGAAATCATTTTCAAAAATAGCTTTATACAATTTATGGCTTAAGTCTTCCAAAACCTCCGAAACACCTCTAAAACTCAAGCGTCGTCGAATGTTTTTAAGATGTCCATAATAACATTTTAGGATTGAGCTTCGCAGTTCGTTAGCCACTTCCAAAGTTACATTCGCGGTTACAAATGGATTGCCATCGCGATCGCCACCTGGCCAAAAACCTAACTTAATAACATCAGGATGAAGATGGAAAGACTCTGTACCAAAAGTTTCTTTTAACTTTTTATAAAGGTCGCCAATGCTTTGGTAATAGACATAACGCAAATAATACATAATGCTCATCGCCTCATCCAAAGGTGTTGGACGCTCTTTGTTAACGAATGGCGTTTTGCCCAATTGCTGCAACAACACATCAATTTCTGTCACAGAATCGTCCTGAATGGCATTGCGCAAATCATGAATAATTCTCTGAACAGCATTTGGATAAAACTGTGTTGGATGCGCTGTAAAAACGATTTTCACAGAAAAGTCTTTTAACTTTTTGCGAACTTCCGTCAAACGATGGTCTTGTAAAGCACGTTCGTAAAGATTAACAATTGTCCCCGCATCCGCTTCCGAATGCAAATCCTGAAAAGCTGCATCCTCAATACTATCGAACAAAACAACTTGCCGCTCGATATACTGAACAATTTTAAAAAGTAATTCTAACTTTTGCTCTTCGGTTTGCAAATCGGTATGATTTTTAAAAAACGAATTAATAATCTCTTCCGGAGACAAAGCTTTGTCGTAACCTTCTTTACTTTCTTCGTATAAAAACGGAAGCAACATTCCGATATTGGTCATCTTATCATAAGGCAAACTCATGAAAAGTGAATTGTATATTTGGAATTTATTTTCAACTAATTGTCGAAAAATTTCATTCTTTTTGTCATTTATCATACTAACAAATTTAATAATAATTGGATTCCATTGTTGTTAAAAAAGTTTTAAATTGCTATAAAATTTAGAAAATCATCGACCTCATCCTCTTATTTTATAGAAATGACATTACTTTTAATTCTTATAAACAGCATATTGGTTTTTGCATTGTTACTTTTTAGCGCTTTAACCTATCGCAATCTGCCAAAAAGAATCCCGATTCATTTTGGGATTAGTGGTACAGCTGACGGATATGGTAACAAATTGTTCTATTGGTTGATGCCGATTTTAGGTTTGATATTTTTCGCAACATTCAGTACACAGATTGCAGATTTAAAATCTTTAAAAATAGCTGACATTTATTCGCTTATACAAAACTGGAATTTGGATTTACAAACCTCTTTTGGAATGTTAATCAACACTTTTGTATTGATTTTATTTTTGGAAATCCAATCGAGCATTTACAAAGTTGCATTGGGTCAAAAAACAAAAATGTCCAAATCGATATGGATCTGGACAATATTAATTGTTATAGTAAGTGTAATAATTGCTACTTTGAAAGGTAGTTAAAAACTTTGCCGACGCTTTCGATAACATCTGAAGCCAGAAGGCTTTCTTTGGATTGACCTTTAAGAGCCAAATCCGCAGCCTTACCATGAATCCAAACACCAAAAATCGCAGCTTCTTTTGGACTATATTTTTGAGCTAAAAGTGATGTAATTATTCCTGTCAAAACATCGCCACTTCCGCCTTTAGCCAAACCAGAATTACCTGTCACATTGTAGTATACCTCACCTGTTGACAGAATAATTTGCGAATGATGATCTTTGAGAACGATATTAACTCCATACTTTTTTGCCATTTCTTTTGCTAACTCTAATCTATCAAAAGAATTTAGTGAAGCACCAAAAAGTCGATCAAATTCTTTAGGATGTGGAGTCAGTATCGAATCTTTCGGCACCCATGATAGCAAATTAAAATGACTAGACAAAAGCATTAAAGCATCAGCATCTAATACAATTGGCTTGCTGTGGTTTCGCAAAAAATTCTCCAAAGCAGAACGGGCTATATCACTTTTACCAAAGCCTGGTCCAATTCCATAATCAGCATTTTCTACAGTGTTGATCTGTTCGACTTCACGATTACCACCAAACTCAAACATCGCTTCTGGGATTTGCAATAAACATGCAGAATACGCACATTCTGGGGCGTTAATATAAGTAAGTCCCGCGCCAGTTCTTGCCGCCACACGACCAGCTAATACAATTGCGCCTGTCTTACCATAACTACCACCCACTAGAACTGCTTTACCAAAATTCCCCTTATGACTGAATTCAGGGCGCTTTTTGTAAATATTTTTTATTTCTCTTTCATCAGCAACAAAAGAATCTACTTTTACTTCTTTTATATAAATAGGACTTAAATCAACATTCAAGACATGAATCTTTCCACAATAAACACCAGTTTCTGGATGAAAGAATATTTTTTTGTAAAACTGGAAACTAATCGTATCATTTGCTTTTATGAAAACATCACTATTTCTATCTCCATCTGGACTTAATCCAGAAGGCATATCAAGTGCAATAATTTGATTACTTAGAGTGTTAATTTCATTAATTATAGCTTCCCAAGGTTGTCCAATATTTTTGTTGAGACCTATACCAAAAATAGCATCAATGATAACCGTTGATTGTCTAACTATGTTAGTTGAAAAATCGCTAGCATCAATAATAGGAACATTTTCGGGAATCCTTTGAAGATTGGTTACAGCATCTTTTGAGAATTTTTTGCCATAATTGACAACCACTTTAACTTTTCTATTAAATGTTGACAACAATCTGGCTAATGCTAATCCGTCACCACCATTATTTCCGTTACCACAAAAAATGATAAAATCCTCGTTAACATCCGAGTTTTTGAGAATCCATTCACAACTTACTTTCGCCGCTTTTTCCATAAGATTAATTGAAAAAATAGGCTTATTTTTTATTGTAAATTGATCACATTCCTTTAATTGATTAACATTTAGTATTTTCATCGGCTTGTTTTTGCGTATTTTTTAAAGAAACAATATACAAATATCGTTCAATAAATAAAATATTACAATAATTTTAGAATATATCTATCTATCATTAAGAAATTTTAATATTTTTGTAGCCTATAATAAACAAAACACTATGGGATTTTTTAAAGAATTTAAAGAGTTTGCTGTAAAAGGAAACGTAATTGACTTGGCTGTCGGTGTAGTTATCGGTGGTGCATTTGGAAAAATTGTAACTTCATTAGTAGAAGATATTATTACACCAGCTATCCTAAACCCTGCATTAAAAGCAATACATGCAGATAACCTATCTCAGCTTGTAATTCCAGGAACTGCAATTAAGTATGGTAACTTCATCTCTGCTGCTATTTCTTTTATTGTTGTAGCTTTTGCATTATTCTTAATGATCAAAGGTATCAACAAACTGAAAAAGCCAGAACCTGTTATAGAAGCAGCTCCAGCTGGTCCTACTCAAGAGGAACTTTTAGCTCAAATTAGAGATTTATTAAAAGAAAAGAATTCGTAATTTCTTTTAATATAAAAACATAAAAACCATCGGAATCCGATGGTTTTTTATGTATCAAAATCTAAATTTATTTACTTTTCAAACATTTTTCTAGGAATTGGTCTTGCTCCCAAAGAAGATGTAAGACATTTTCTTTTGCAACATAACCGTGCGATTCTTTGGGTAACAACACCATTCGCACTGGCGCTCCAAGATTCTTTAAGGCTTGGAAATAACGCTCTGTTTGTAGAGTGAAAGTCCCTGGATTGTTATCTGCTTCACCATGAACAAGCAATAATGGTGTTTTCATTTTGTTAGCATTCATAAAAGGTGACATTTCGTTGTAGATATTTGGGATATCCCAATAATTACGTTGCTCACTCTGGAACCCAAAAGGCGTCAAAGTTCTGTTATAAGCTCCACTTCTCGCAATACCGCAAGCGAACAAATCCGAATGTGTCAAAAGATTTGCTGTCATAAAAGCTCCATAAGAATGTCCACCAACTGCAACTTTCTTTCTATCGATGTATCCTAATTTGTCTACAGCGTCAATTGCCGCTTTTCCATCCGCCACCAATTGCGTGATAAAAGTGTCGTTTGGCTCCGTTTTGCCTTCTCCAATAATTGGGAATGAAGCGTCATCCAAAACTGCATAACCTTTGGTTACCCAATAAATGAAAGAACCATAACTTGGGAAGGTAAACTCATTTGGGTTTTTGGAGTTTTGTCCCGCTGTTGCTTTATCTTTAAACTCTTCTGGATAAGCCCAAATCAACAATGGCAACTTGTCTTTTTTGTTATATCCAGCAGGCAGATAAAGCGTCCCTGTCAAATCTACATCGTCATTTCTTTTATAATGAATCACTTCTTTAGTAACATCTTTAATACTTGCAAAAGGATTAGCAAATTGTGTAACTGGCGTTAATTTTCCTGATTTAAAATTTTTGATATAATAATTTGGATACTCGTTTTTGGATTGCTCACGAACAAGGATTTCGTTCTTTTTAATATTAAGAATATCGATTAAATCTTCTTTTTTGTCTTTAACATTAGACGTGTATAGTCTTGTTGATTTCAAAGTGTTCCAATCGAAAGAATCGATAAACGGAAATTGTCCTTCTTTGGTAAAACCTTCACCTAAACGATAAGATTTGTTAGCTTCTATATCGATAATATCGCGACCAAACTCATTTCTTTTGGTTTGGAAATTCCCAGGATCGCTATAGATATCTTGGAAATTTCGCTTCGAAATTAGTTTTGTTTCGCCTGTCGTTGGGTTAAGAAACTGAGTCGTTAGATTTCTCGTGTCATACCAAGAATCACTAATAATCGCATGTTGATCATCTCCCCATTGGATGCCTCCAAAACGATCTTTTATTTTTACTAAAGATTTTGGTTCAGCATTAAATGGTGCTTCCCACGTGAAAACCTCATCGCGAAAATCTACATTTTTTGCAGGATCACCACCATCCAAAGCTTGGACAAAATACAAAACTGCAGGTTTGTCCGAGCGCCAAGTCATATTACGTTTTCCTTCACGTGTTGCAGAAAAACCTTTTGGCATAATCTCCGTTAAAGGCACAGTATTTACTTTTTTAATTTCGTTGCCTGCATCATCATAAACAATACTTGTCATCGGAAATCTAGAATAAGGAACGATGTACGAAAACGGCTTTTGCAATGTTGTAATATTGACATACTTTCCATTAGGAGAAAAACTTTGTCCAACATACAAATCAGCTTTTTTGAATAGGCTAGAACCACCATCAACGCTAACTTTGTACAATTCTGAAGTTACTAGCATTTCAAAATTCTTCTCGTCTTGCGGATTTTTCAAAAGATCTTGATAGGTTCGGTTTTGCGACACTTTCCCGTCACTTGTCGACACTGTTGGACCAGTCGGAAGATTATTTTTATCATCCAAAAGCGCTGGACGATTTGCGACCATCTGATTCACTAATAAAGCTTTGGAATCTCTATACCAAGAATATGGTGATCCCATGTTAGCATTCAAGTTATCTGAAGTCAATTTTTTCGCTGTTGCCGAAGCTAGATCTACAATCCAAAGTTCGACACCTTTAGCTGTGGTATTGGTGAAAGCCAACAACTTTTCGTCTGGTGACAATTGAAAATAAGCTAAACGTGGATTTGCAGGAAGTCCCTTAACTTGGGTTTCGGATTTATCAGTAACTTTTTTAAGTTTTAAGTTGTTAAAATAAGTAATCGTACTCGAAATATTGGTTACTGGATTTATCCTAAGTCCACCCAACTTCATTTCGTCTTGGTTAAGGTCTTCTAAAGTTTTGTAGGTTGAACGATAGGTTAAAATGATATTTTCGCGTTTGCTATCCATCATTATTGTTGGTGGACGATTGTAGTCCGCCAACTGCAATATTTCTTGAGATGGTTTTTGGTAGGTAACATTTTCTTGCGCAAAGCCAAGTGCCGCTACTGCCAAAAACAATAAGGAAAATCTATTCTTCATAAAACTTTTATTTCCTTCGAAAATACGAATAATTGGTTTTTAAAAAAAATGAGGTTGTTTTCATAGAACTTATTCATGAAGATTCTGTGTGAAAATATTGTTTCAAAAATTGTTAAATAGACTTTAAAATGGGAACACGTATTCCCTAGCCCCGATAGAAGCGGCATCCTTTGGGATTGGCGTGAGGCGGCGGAGCGGAGCGGAGCCGTCCGAGCGACAAGACTAAAGATACAGCTGATAGCGGGATTGGCTCCTAAAAAACAAAGCGGTTCTCAAACGACAAAAAATCCCGTTCCGATAAAAATGCGTAAATTGGCTCAATTTTAATGCTAAGAAATGAAAAGTAAACTTCTATTATCAGCAATCTTATTACCTGCTGCAATGGCTTTTGCCCAACAATACGGCGGTATGTGGATGCCTACAGAACTTAATGAAAAGGAAATGAAAGACTTGGGAATGAAAATCTCTGCGAAAGATATTTTTGACCCTAGTAAAGCGAGCATCAAAGATGCTGTGGTACAGTTCGATGGAGGATGTACAGCCGAAATTATTTCGGGACAAGGTCTATTGTTGACCAATCACCACTGTGGTTATGACAATATCCAATCACACTCAACGGTAGAAAATGACCTTTTAACGAATGGTTTTTGGGCAAAAAATATGGAAGGCGAACTTCCAAATCCTGGTGTAACAGTTGATTTTGTGGTTGACATCATGGAGGTAACTCCAGAAATCTTAAAAGGTACCGACAGTCTTACTGGTAAATCTTTAGACGATAAAATCAAACAAAACACAGACAATTACATCGCGACAAGAGAAACGCCAAAAGATCAAAAAATTGTTGTAAAATCGATGTATTACGGTAACAAGTATTATGCTTATGTTATCGAAACCTTCAAAGATATCCGCCTCGTTGGTGCACCACCACAAAGCATTGGTAAATTCGGAAGTGATACTGACAACTGGGTTTGGCCACGTCATACAGGCGATTTTTCGATGTTCAGAATCTATGCGGACAAAAACAACAAGCCTGCAGAATACTCTAAAGATAACGTGCCTTACAAGCCAAAACATTTCTTGCCAGTTTCTATTAAGGATAAACAAGAAAATGATTTCACGTTTGTATTTGGATTCCCAGGAAGAACTACGGAATATCTTCCAGCAATTGCTGTAGAAAAAATTATGAACGAAACCGATCCAGCAATGATTTCGGTGCGTGATGTTACTTTGAAAGTTCTTGACGAAAAAATGAGAACGGACGATGCTACAAGAATTAAATATGCTTCTAAATACGCTCGTATCGCCAACTCTTGGAAAAAATGGATTGGTGAAGTTGAAGGTCTTAAAAAATCAAATGCTGTTGGTAAAAAACAACAATATGAACAATCTTTGATTTCGAAAAACCCTCAAATTAAAGCGACTATTGATGGACTTAATAAAGCTTATAATGAGCAAGCACCTTATGCGTTAAACAGAGCTTACTATTCGGAATTACCTAGAAATGCTGAGACTTTAGCTTTGGCAAGTTTGTTCTCTAGCTATGTTGAAGCTATTGATAATGGTACTTATAATCCAAAATCTTTGGATGCTTTTAAAACCAAACTTACAGACATCTACAAAGATTACGAAAGCAACTTGGATGCGAAAGTTACGGCTCAAGTTTTAGCGCTTTACGCAACGAAGTCAGCGCCTCAGTTTTTGCCAAGTGGTTTAGAAAAATTCAAAGATGCGAAAGCTAATGTTGCGGTTTTGGAAAACTATGCTAAAAACTCTATCATTACTGGGCAAGCAAGCGTAAACGGCGCAACAACATATAGCGACATCAACAAAGTATTTGCAGACCAAGCAAGTCTTGTAAAAGCTTTGAAAAATGATCCGTATGTTCAACTTTGGAACAATATCAAAAATACTTACGTTAGCACAACGCACGGGAAAGTTACGGGTCTACAATCTGACATCGATGCTTTGCAAAAGACCTTTATGGCACAGCAAATGGCAACGGATAAGGATAGAAAATTCTTCCCAGATGCTAACTCAACTTTGCGTGTGACTTATGGTAAAGTAAAAGGGTCTAACCCTCGCGATGCTGTAACTTATGGCTACCAAACGCATCTTGCTGGTGTTATGGAAAAATATGTGCCTGGAGATTACGAATTCGATGTTCCGAAAAAATTGATTAATCTTTACAACACGAAAGATTACGGTATCTACAAAGACAAATCTGGTGATGTACCAGTTAACTTTACGGCAACCAACCACACAACAGGTGGTAACTCTGGTTCGCCAGCTTTGGATGCTTATGGTAACTTGGTTGGTCTTAACTTTGACAGACAGTGGGAAGGTACGATGAGCGACATCAACTACGATCCTAAGTTCAGTCGTAACATTATGGTTGACACAAAGTATATCTTATTCATCATTGATAAATATGCGGATGCTAAATGGCTTCTTAACGAAATGAAGATTATTAAATAATTTTTGAAATACCTTACAAGTATTAAATAATATTTTCTTAACATTGTCAGGGCGAAAGCTCTGACAATGTTTTTTTTTATAGTGAGCGCAAAATCTATCTTTTACAAATCGGCATCAACTTTACTTAATTCTTTTTCGTTAAAGAAACTTGCAAAGTATCTTCCCTACCGAGATGTTGTTATCGTCTACCACAGCGTAAGTGATGAAAAACTAAAACATGCTCAACATCTTTTCCCATATCGAAGTTCGAAGGCATTTGTTAAAGATTTGGACGAGCTTTCCAAGGATTTTGACTTTATTGATTGGAACACATTTTTAGAAAGAAAGAATACTAAAAACAAAACCGGAAAACCAAAATTACTATTAACTTTTGACGATGGTTACAGCGATTTTTATGATGTAATCGCTCCTATTTTAAAACAAAAAGGCATCTACGCAACCAACTTTATCAATCCAAAATTTATTGATAATAAAGATCTCATGTGGCGCTGTAAAGCCAGTCTTTTAATTTCTGAAATTGCAGATGATAAAGATTTCCAACAACAAGTTTTAGGTTTTAAAAATTTAAAATTACATCCTGGCTTATCGAATCTTAAAGAAATTCTTCTTTCTATTAAATTTGAAAATCAACATCTTTTGGATGAACTTGCCACTTTTTTGAACATCGATTTTAAAACTTATTTAGCGCAAAATAAAGTTTATCTCACAACCGACGAATTATTAAAATTAAAACAGGATGGCTTTGGGATTTCGGCGCACGGTTGGGATCATCCTTTGTATCATGAATTAAGTCTTGATGCACAACTTGACAACACTCAAAAAGCTTTGGATTTTCTAGAAAATTTAGGATTGAATAGTGATTCGTTTGCTTTTCCATTCACCGATTTTGGGATCAAAAATGAATTCTTTGAAAAGCTATCAAAAGCCAATCCCCAACTTCAATATGCATTTGGAGCTGCTGGACTCAAACTTGATTCGCGCTTCAAAAACTTGCAAAGAATTCCGCTGGAAGTCGACAATTATTCTGCGAAGCAAGTTATCAAAAATGAAATCGTGTATTTCAACTTGCTAAAATTATTCAACAAACACCGAATTTAATCAGAAAGCATCAGCCTTTTCCGATTTTTAGTTTCGTTTTAAAAATCAAGTTTGTTATATTTGTTTAAAATTGAAAACTGTGATAGAAATTGTCGGACTCAACAAGAAACAACTTAAAGGATTTACAACATCAGAAGCCTTTGGGAAGTTTGAGTTTGCGCCAATTTCTGAACTTCGCGAAATCTCGCACATCGCAAATCCTCGTGCGACGGATGATGACATTCTGTTATTTTTGGCTTATGAAGGCGAAGAACTAACAGGTTATCTTGGGATTTTGCCAGACGACATCGCAAAACCAAACGGCGAAGTTTTTCATTTCGGATGGTTTTCGACTTTGTACGTCAGCGAAAAGCATCGAGGCAAACAGATTGCGCAAAAACTTTTGTATGCCGCCGAAGCAGCTTACAATGGAAGAATGATGATCACCGAATTCACAGATAGTGCGCATGGACTTTATAAAAAAATAGGACTTTTTGACGACCTCGCTCCAAAACAAGCTGTTCGATATTATTTTAAATCCAATCTTGCAGAAATTCTACCTGCTAAAAAAGAAGTTTTTAATCGAAATAAAAAATGGATTTTAAGATTTGATAAGTTAATAAACCCTGTAATTCCCTATCTTTCTAAATCATCAAAATTGAGTTACTCAGTTACATCTGATTGGGATAAAGATTTGCAAAATTTCATTGATAAACAAATCAAGAATCCTTTATACAGAAGCTCACGAGAGTTCGAGTGGATTCTTAGATACCCTTGGTTGTCAACCCAAAAAGAACAGCCAAATTATTTATTTTCATCTTTTTCCAAATCTTATCAAATGTTTTGGGTAAAGCTTTATGAAAATGGAATTTTGACAACTTGCTTTTTATGTTCTATTCGAAATTCGCATCTTAAAGTTCTTTATTATTTTGCGGATGATATTTCGAAAGTTGCAATTTCACTTCCGGCAATTATCAAAAGTTACAAAGTGAAAATGATGACAATCTATGACGATCAACTTAATAACGAATTAGCAAAAGGGAATTCGGTAAAAGCTTTGTATAAGCGATATTTCAAAAGAAATTATCTTATTACGAAAACGCTGAGACAAGAACTTGGCAGTGATTTCCGATATGAATTCGCAGACGGTGATGGCGATTTCAGTTTTACCTAATCACAATTACATTTTTCGCGGCGATGACGCTTGAACTCACTATCCCAAAATGGATAAAGTTTTAATCCTATAAAAAAGTTAGCAGCATGCAATTTTTCGTGCTTGAATAAAAATGGAAACATATTCTCACTTCCCAAAATAAGTGGTCCAAGTCGCAAATAAGCTCCAAACTGCAGATTACGATAATCATACAAAGCGCTTGAAAAGCCATAAGCTATTGTACGTTTCTGAATTGAATAGGTGGCCGAAAGAGCGTTAATACGTTTAAGGCTATTTTCAAAAATTGGCATTCGCTGTATCCAATTAAAACTTAAATATTGATTATCGACAATATTTTTGCTCAAAGCTAAATGAATGCTTGTTGGCAAACCAATTTTGAAACCATCAGAAATGTGGGATTTATTTGGGTCGCCATAAACTTCAGAGCTCAACAAACCTAAATACTGCTTAACAGACTCAAATTTGGTATCATCAAAAGTCGGATTATCATCTAACAAAACTTTTGTATCACCAACAAAAGAGTGATTTTCTCCATTAAATTTGACATAACCAACATCCAATATATTGAAATCAAACTTAAAATCATAGTGCTCGGAATCAGGATATTGATTGATAAAACTTAAGCCAAAATCTAAGCCGACACCGCTACCTTGCTGCTTGAAGTCATATTTTTTCTTATCAAAATTATAATTGGTGGCATAACTCCCTGCAAGATCATAAGAAGTTGCGGTTGTCTGGTCGTTACCTTCCGCATTAACTTCTGTGCTTAGGTGTAATTCTTTGTTATTCTGAAGATTGAAAGCATCAAAACCCATTTCATATTTTAAGTTGATACCCAAAACCCATTTGTAGTCTGACTGACGAAAAACTTGTGTTGCAAAATTAAGTCCTAATTCACCCCAATTCATAAAACTGGTTTTGAAAGGACTTACAGCATATTCTATCGGTCGAGATACATCTTGATCTTGAAATCTAAAATAGTTATCTAAATCCGTTATGGTAGTTTGGGTTCTCAACCTCGTAAAAAGACCAACATTAAAATCTGTATCGCCTATTTTTGATTTAAAAGAAAATGAGGGTCCCATAATATCTGAGCTAAAATACAGATTCGCCAAATCCTTGTTATAGTAATCGAAAACATTGGCTTGATTAGCACCTGTAATTCCTTTTTTAGGCTCTGCTGCAATTATTTTTCCTTTGGTAAGACCTAATAGACTTTGTTTTGAAACATAGCCATAATCGTTATAGACATTGACATCTTCGGAAAAAATCTGAATGTCCCACGGATTTGGATTGATATAAGTTTGTGTCGGCGAAAGTGAACTCGAACTGACTCCACTATAAAGATCGTTAGAAAACATTATGTTTTGTTGTGCCTCAACTTTTTGCAAAGCCAACGTACATCCTACTAAAAACAGTTTTAAGAAAATCCGTTTTTCCACTCGCACACAATTTCACTTTTTAGGAAAACGAATTTAAAACAAATTTCTTTTATTTTTACTAATAATTTAACTTTTATTGATTTTAAGTAAATTTCAATCAAATTGAGAATCTTCCTAATTATCACGACTTTGCGTGAGGGCGAAGCGCATTGTTGGAGCTCGTGATGTGAGGCGGCGGAGCGCAGCGGAGCCGTCCGAGCATCACAGCGACTGCGCGCAGACCGACCTGAAGCGCGAACGTGGGCGACGCGGAGCGTCGAACCAAGTGAGCGTAAAAGGGCACGCCATAAAAAAAAAGCGACTCCTAACCGAATAGAAGTCGCTGTAGTTAAAATACCAAAATAAAATTAGTAACCGAAAATCTCTTCCAAAGTTACCTCTTTGAAGTCGCCCATCTTGTTGATAGCGTCCATATTTAGGTTTTCCTTTTTCCCGATGATTGCGGTGTTATATTTCAATGGTTTGATTTCACCGTTGTAGAAATTAGTCAATTGCGGTAAAGTCAACGACTGAATTTCTGCGTACGTGTCTTTTCTGATGTCGTAGTTAATTCCCAACTTCGCCAACGCCAATTGGTTGAAATAAATGTTGGTTCTGTTGATTCTGTTAGATGCAATCTGCTTAAGCGCTGACCCTTTTGCATTCTCGAACTGTGCCGGAATTTGTGGGAAATCCGCCATCAAATCATTCATCGCACTAACTGCTTGTGGCAATTTGTTAGCCTGTGTCCCGATGTAAGTCGTCACATAATTCGGGTGATTCAACAAGTTACTTGGCGAGTAAGAAACGTAAGCAGAATACGCCAAAGACTTACTTTCTCGAATCTCTTGGAAAACAATTGATGACAATCCACGTCCAAAATATTCGTTAAATACATTGATTTTTCCGAAGTCTTTTGTGTTAACATCACTTCCCTTTCCAATTTTTGACATTTCGGTTTGTACCATATCGTAATTGGTAAAGTATACGTGACCTGCTGTTGCTGGCTCTGGATATTCTTTAGCTTTTGGCGCGGTTAAGCTTGCCATTTGGATGAAAGGTTTAACACCATTTTTCAAAGACTTTTCGTCTTTTCCGTACAAGAAAACTTCGTAAGGATACTTGTTAAGGTTTTTGATTTTTGACATCAAATCAGCAACTTTGATACTTTCTAAATTCTGCTTAGAAATAACATCGCTGAAACGGCTTTCTTTTCCGTATTTCGCGTAGTTGCTAAGAGCAGACATAATTCTTGTTTTGTCCTTTTTCGCCACTTCGCGACCTTCAAGAATTGTTTTAACCGTTTGGTCATAGATAGCTTGGTCTGGCTTAACATCAGAAATCCAATGATTAAGAAGTTCAACACCTTTTTTCATGTTGCTTTCTAGACCTGTCAACGTAATGATAATTTGGTCATTCCCAGTTCTGAAACTGTTAGCAATTCCCAACTTATAGAACTCACCTTTTAACTGCTCAGGTGTATATTTCGAAGTTCCTAAATACTGTAAAACCGAAACTGCTAAAGACATTTCTTTGTCATTATCCGATCCCATTGGATAGACATAACTAACTTGCGCAACTTCATTGTATTTGTTATCAACAAAGCTGATTTTCTTGTCTTTAATTTTGTCAGTTTTTATCGCAGTTTGATAGTCAATAAATACTGGTGCAATATCAGCTACTTTTGAGTTAAGAATATCTTTTAGGAAAGGCGATTGCGCATCTCTATTTAGTTTAATTGGTGTAATACCTGGATTCTCAACACGAACCAATTTATCATTAACACCTTTTTCTTTATAGACAATTGCGTAGTTGTCTTTGAAGAAGTCGTTTGCGAATTTAACAACATCAGCTTTAGTAATTTTTTCGTACTCGTTGATGTCGTTTAGTTCATCTTCCCAATTTACATTTTTGATGTAAGCATTGTAAAGTGTTGTTGCAAGACCATCCGCAGTCTCCCAACCTTTAAGACGCTGAACCTTCATATCATTGATAATCGCTGGCAACATCCAATCTGGGAAATCTCCTTTTTTAACCAAGTCGATTTGATTCAACAATAGTTTTTTAGCATCTTCCATAGATTGTCCTTCTTTCGGAACAATCGCCATGGTCATATTTCCATAATATTTGAAAGGCGATGCATAAGCATAAGCTCCCAAAGCTTTTTGTTGTTGATTGATGTTAAGGTCGATAAGTCCAGCCTCACCATTGTTACTCAAGATATTGGCAACCATATCAGCAAGACGCGCTTCTTTAGTACCGTAAGAATCCGTTCTCCAAGCCATTGTTAAACGTGGCGTAGATGGACTTTTCACAGTTCTAGAAACCACCGAAGTCATTGGCGCTTCTACTGGCAATTGCTTTTTCGGAAGCTCTTTGTATTTGAAACTTCCAAAATATTGATCGACCAACTTAATCGTTTTGTCATAATCGATATCTCCAACCAAAACAACCGCCATATTATTAGGCACATAATAAGTATCAAAATACTTGTGAATAGCCTCCATAGATGGATTCTTCAAGTGTTCTGATGTACCAATTGTTGTTTGTTGTCCGTTAGGATGTTTTGGAAACAAAGCGTCCATTAACTCATAGTTAACCAAACGACCATCGTTATCTTGTGCACGGTTGTATTCTTCATAAACGGCCTCCAACTCGGTGTGAAATAATCTCAACACCAATTCTGAGAAACGCTCTTTTTCAACTTTCAACCACTTTTCTAATTCGTTAGACGGAATATTATTTTTATAAACCGTTTCGTCTAGCCAAGTGTGTGCATTGGTACCAGTCGCTCCCAAAGACGAAATCGCTTTGTCATACTCGTTGGCAATGGCATACTTTGAAGCTTCTTGCGAAACCTCATCGATTTTCTTGTAAAGCGCTTTCTTTTTCTCTGGATCTTTCTCAGCCTTGTGTTGCTCATAAAGGTCCGAAATCTGCTGTAGCAAAGCTTTTTCCTTTACCCAATCTTGCGTCCCCAACTTGGAAGTCCCTTTGAAAACCATGTGCTCCAAATAATGCGCAAGACCTGTGTTGTCCGCAGGATCTTGGTTAGAGCCCGTTCTTACAGGAATGTAAGTTTGGATACGTGGTGCATCTTCGTTTCTCGCAAGATAAACCTTCAAGCCATTTTTTAGGGTATAGATTCGCACGCCGTTGGCGTCATTCTTCACGCTGTCATACTGATATCCGCTAGGATCCGTAAGGTGCTGAAGTTCGTATTTTTGTGCATTAACTGCTGTCATCATTAATAGAATTGAAACGGTAGTAATTAATTTCTTCATACTTTTATTTAGCTTATGTAAAGTTACTTATTTTTTTTGGCGTGTCCCGTTGTTCGCCTTACAAAACCTCATAGGTTTTCCAAAACCTATCAGGTTTCTCCTCCGCCAACAAGCGGGTCGCTACGTCCGCTGCTATCTTTTAGTGTGCCGATCGGACGGCTCCGCTACGCTCCGCCGCCTCGCGCCACCCCAAAAGGATATCCGCTAGCATCGCTCACGCGACTATGCAATAGTCATTGAGCGGCGTCGAAATCAAAATCCAAAAAAGGCACTTCGATTCCGCTCAGCGACCAACAAAACTGAATCACAATACCAAATCATAATTCAAAATTCGTCAGTCGTAAAATAATAAGACGCTTGAAGATGCCTTTTTGTTACATCCTCCAAGAAATATTTTAATCCAGCGAAAAGACAGAAATGCTTATATTTAATTCGATGAAAAAATAACAATATGAAACTCAAGATACTTTTCCGAGTTCTACTTTTTGTCCTACTATTGGGAATAGTTTTATCATGCAGCAAAAAAACTGAAAACAAAACTGAAAATCAAGCCAAGCCAACGCCACAACAAAAAGAAATAAATCCCGACAAACTTGTCGGTACGTGGATACTCTATGGACAATTGCAAACCGACAATACATTCCATATCGAAAAGGATTGGAAAACGAATCAGGAAAATATAATAAGAGGCGATTCTTTAGAAAGTTATTATCTCCTTAGAGGTGATATCTATACAAAGTTGAATCTACAAACAGATAAGCAATTCTCTATGCAGCAATTTCAAATTAACACAAACCAAGCACGTTACACGCCAGTTACTGGAACTTGGAAAATTGAAAATAACCATCTGCAACTTTCAGCAAATGCCAATCCAAATCAAATCAGTGTAGAACAAACTTTTGATATTACTGACAACAATGATAAAATTTTGAAACTTAAATTCATTAAAGAAATAACATCAGACCAAACCAAAATAAATCCAACTTATGATCTTGCAGAACGACAAAAGAAGTTTGACAACATCATCAAAGAAATTGGTATCAACCAAAGTGATTTGACAACAAAAGATTCAGAATATTATTCCGATTTTTGGACCATCATTAATTTTAAAGACTATCAAATTCTTAATCGACAAATAAGAGAACACGATGACCTTTCTAAATATTCAGAGGATGCTCAAAAAATGATGTACGGTCAAGCATGGAATTATCTACCATATTACAACCCTATCGCCGAAAGTCGCAATAGCCGATTTATATTTTTACCAAATGCTAAGCTTAATGTGCGCTATCAAGTTGAAGGTTCTGCTACAGGTTGGTGTGGCACGTTATCACAAGCAGATTATTTAGCAAGCTACCAGTACGACAAAAGCAACAATCTTATGGAGATTGCATTTAGCAATCCTAAAATCCCAATGGAAGTCCAACGCGTTTTTCCATTTGGCACAAAACCTCAAAAGTATAAAATCCTCGCCAAAAACGACTACATTATGATTTGGAAGAAATTGTAAATCTCAACCAAGCTCCTAAATAAAAAAGCAGACCGCCTTGGCGGTCTGCTTCAATAAAATATACTTACAAAAAATCGCTATTGTTTAGTAAACTTAATCGCTTCTGTTTTTGTTTCTGTTTTTACCTGAATGATATAAACACCTTGAGGAAGATTATGGACATTCAGTTGGTTATTAGTATTTACCCGTGCTTTGTTCATTAGTTTTTTACCATCGATACTAAAGATATCTACACTTTCTATTTTTTCATCCGTTTTTAGATTAATAATATCCTTAACTGGATTAGGATATAATATCATTGCTTTAGTCTTATTGTTAGCACCAACTGCTAAGGTCGGATTGTAAGCTTTTACGGCTAGTGCGGCATTAGACTCACATTGTCCAACAGTTTGTGTTGCGTAGTAAGTCGTATCATTAATGATAACTGTTGTGCTTGGTAAAACATTGGTGTGCGATTGAGCATCCGCTTGCGTAGCATACCATTTGATATTTTGACCATTAACTACAAGCGCAGCCAAAGTGTCATTCTGGTTAAAGCTTTGCGTTGCATTACCTGTTGGTGCAGCTACAGCTGCAGGTTGAGTAATCGTTACTGATTTCGTCATACTATTTTGATTAGCATCGGTTACTTTTACACTATAATTGCCAGCTATTAATCCTGTTGCAGTTGCAGTTGTCTGTGCCGCCGCATCATCCCATAGATAAGTATAAGGTGCAACACCTCCACTCGCAGCTACAGTTGCGGTTGCATTATTACCACCATTACAGTTAAGGTTTGTCGAGGACATTGTTATTGACAATGGTGCAACAATATTAATTGTATAATCTTCCATTTCCCCAAAGCTTATATTTGTATTTTTTGGACCACAAGCGTAATCGTTAGTCATCTTTTCAGTTCCTATAAGAACGACACGCATTCTAGTTTCACCAGATAAAGCTGTGGAAGGTATAAGTATGTCTTTTGTTAATACTTGGTCGAGTCCTGTTCCAACGTTAGTAAATTCGCCTTCTGACTCATCCAGAACCCCATTATGATTATAATCTATCCATACACCAACCGACTCATACATCCAACCATCACTAGACGGTCCTACTTTTACCGAAATAGGCACAGTAGATCCTGCAGCAACAATAGCTGGGGCTACAGTTGTTGTATAATTAGAATATCCTGTTGTTGTATTACCACACCCTGAGTTGTTGTTAATATTACCAAAGGTCACATTACCAATAAAGTCTCCTTCTCTACAATTAAGTGGAATGGTGTTAGTACAATAACAATTTTGGGTAGGACTTAAACCAACACTAACAGGTGCTGTAGTAGAAGAATTACCAGATAATGTACAAGTAACAATTGCTTTGTATTGAGAAGCCGTAGCTTGCCCATTAACTGTTAGCACATTTGTAGCTTGACTCGACCCTAGATTTTGCCATGTAACACCATTATCGGTCGATTTTTGCCATTGTACCGCCAAGCCGGTTTGTAATGTAAAGTCTTTTATACTCAAAGTAAAAGAACTTGCAAGACATGTCGTTGGTACGCTAGATTGCGCTATCATGTTGGTTGGTACAGCTGCACAATTGGGCGGTAGAGAGTAGGTAATCCTAATCTCTGATAATCTATTTTCAACCGCTAAAGTCGTACTATCACCAGGATCGGTGTCATCATGGCAACTAAAAGCTTGCCTTCGTAAGACACTTTCTGACTGATTGTACCCCTTCGCACTTCCTTCACCTCCCCAGGCATCATACACCATAATCATTAGATTTCCGTTGCTGCCATCGTAGTTGTAAGCATTTGTAAAGGTCAACATCTTCCAACCAGTTGTATCTCCTTGATCTGTATTAGCATCAAGACACAATTGCGCATTTCCGGTATAGTCTGTAGAATTCCATAGCTTACCCCCTGCCAAAGTATTGGCGGTAGTGGATTTCATATAAACTTTTGTAGGCGTGCTTCCTGCGACACCATTGTCTGTAGAATTATATTCTATCGCTGTTATTATTCCAGAAGAAATACCAAGTTCTGACTGAAGGTATATGTTAGCATAACGTTGATAACCATACCAATGCGTTAGAGGTCCAGCAAAATAACCTTCTGAATTTGGAGGCATAATAGTAACTGTTGGATCAATGGTTACAGGGAAGCTACGGTGAGATACCTTTAACCAATCTACTGGTAACTTCGCTATTACCTTTACACCACCATCTACAAAAATAAGTCTATAAGAAATTTCTAAAACATTGTTCTTATGGTTTAACTTTTGTTGTGCTGTTAATTTATCTGACGGAAGATTAACTAACAAAGCATCTTCTTTAGTTGTATTAGCATCAAAGACTAAGATATTACCAAAATAAATATGATCTGCTGGATCACCTAATTCTATTGAAAACTGCTTGGTATCAAAATCGGATTTCTTCACTTGTCCTTTAGCGTCAATAACTTTGTAAGTATTTCCTAGTGGAATAAATTGACTAAATTCTAAAGTAGCACCTTGTTGTGCATTTTTAATATCAGAAGACAACTTATCAATAATCGTGTTATGCTCTACACCATTATCTAGCATTACAAATTCTTCAGAAATACCGTCATGGACTTGCGGATATACAATGCTTTCACCCTTAGCTTTAGCTTGTTGCACTATAGCTTTTTTAACATCTTTTTGAGAGCCATTACTATTAATACTCAAACTAGGATTTCTCCACCAACTAAAATCTTTTCCACTTTCCAAGTTCATGATGAGACCATCGTTATTGGCATATTGCGGAAAATAGCTTTTCACTTTATTTTTAACGCTTTTGTAAGAATATCCTGTACGCTCTGACACGCCAGATTCAATACTAAGATCTATGTCTTGCCATTGACCCTGTTGATCTTTGTAGTGATAATTACCTCCTATTTGTGCAGTAAAACTACCATCTGGATTTCGGAAATGCTTAACATTCTCAGATCTTTTCGACTGGACTTCGGCTTCACGAGAATATGTACCATAGATACGTTCGAGCCTAGTAGTTTGGTCTTTTTTAGTAGATACTTCAAGAGCTGCAACTTTGTTATTTTCAATTCTGCGTTGTTTAGACATTTGTTGTTGTGCCGAAAATGTAGAGAGCGCAGAACTCCACATTAAAATAAGATAGGCACATAAAACTGAATTTCTCATAGTGTTATTAATTTTAGAAATAGTTGTGTTATTTTTTTTCATCTTTCAACGAAACCGAAAAAGCGTTCTATAATTCAAAGAAAATATTAGACTTAGCAATAAGATAGACTGCTTTCGCAGCCTACCAATTGTTTTACTGCTGATTCATTATTGTTTAATAAACTTAATCGCTTCTGTTTTGGTTTCTGTTTTTACCTGAATGATGTAAGTACCTTGAGCTAGGTTATGCACATCCAGTTGGTTATTAGTAGTTACCCGTGCTTTATTGATTAGTTTTTTACCATCGATACCAAAGACATCTACACTTTCTATTTTTTCATCCGTTTTTAGATTAAGAATATCTTTAACAGGATTAGGAAATAGTTGGATTGCTGCAATCTTATTATTAACACCAACTGCTAAGGTCGCATTGTAAGCCTTTACTGCTAAAGATGAAGTAGACTCACACTGCCCAATTGTTTGAGTTGCATAATAAGTAGTACTATTAACAATAATGGTAGAACTTGGTAAAGCATTAGTATGCGTCTGAGCATTGGTTTGAGAAGCATACCATTTGATATTTTGACCATTAACCACAAGAGCAGCCAAAGTATCATCTTGGTTAAAGCTTTGCGTTGCATCACCTATTGGTGCTGACACCGCTGTTGGTTCCGTTATAGTTACTGATTTTGTAGTTACGCAGCCTTTAGCATCTGTAATAGTACAAGTATAAGTTCCTGCAACTAATCCCGTTGCTGTTGCAGCTGTACCACCACTTGGTGACCAAGAATAAGTATAACCTGAAGTACCACCTGATACTGCTACACTAGCTGTACCATTAGCTCCTCCATTACAACTAACATCTGTCTTTGATGCAGTAGCTGTTAATACTGCAGGTTGCGTTATCGTTACTGATCTTGTAATTGTACAAGCATTAGCATCCGTGACTGTTACAGCATAAGTTCCCGCAACTAATCCTGTTGCTGTTGCAGCTGTACCACCGCTTGGTGACCACAAATAAGTATAACCTGAGGTACCACCTGATACTACTACACTAGCTGTACCATTAGCTCCTCCATTACAACTAACATCTGTCTTTGATGCAGTAGCTGTTAATGCTGTTGGTTGTGTTATCGTTACTGACTTTAGAATTGTACAAGCATTAGCATCCGTTACTGTTACAGCATAAGTTCCCGCAACTAATCCTGTTGCTGTTGCAGCTGTACCACCACTTGGTGACCACAAATAAGTATAACCTGAAGTACCGCCTGATACTGCTACACTAGCTGTACCATTAGCTCCTCCATTACAACTAACATTGGTAGACGATGTTGTAGCAGATAAAGCGGTTGGTTGCGTAATTGTTACTGACCTTGTAATTGCACAAGCATTAGCATCCGTGACTGTTACAGCATAAGTTCCTGCTGCTAATCCTACTGCTGTTGCAGCTGTACCACCACTTGGTGACCACAAATAAGTATAACCTGAGGCACCACCCGATACTACTACACTAGCTGTACCATTAGAACCGCCATTACAACTAACATTGGTAGACGATGTTGTAGCAGATAAAGCGGTTGGTTGCGTTATCGTGACTGACTTTGTAATTGTACAAGAATTAGCGTCCCTTATTGTACAAGTATAAGTTCCTACAGCTAAACCTGTTGCTGTTGCAGCCGTACCACCACTTGGTGACCAAGAATAAGTATAACCTGAAGTACCGCCTGATGCTTGAACACTTGCTGTACCATTAGAACCGCCATTACAACTAACATTAGTCTGAGATGTAGTAGCTGTTAATGCAGTAGGTTGGGTTATAGTATATGACCCACTTCCCTTACCTCCATTAGCATCTGTCACTGTAACAGTATATGTACCAGCTGATAATCCCGTTGCTGTAGCAGATGTTCCTCCACTTGGTGACCAAGAATAAGTATATGGTGTTGGAGTACCAGAAGCACTTACGGTTAATGAACCATTGGTTCCACCATTACAACTGACATTAGTTTGGCTAGTTAAAGAAACCGAAGGGCCCAATATCACATTAGAATCTTTAACCCATGTGAAGGCATCAAAACTTGCATAAGTAAATGCACCACCAATCGTAAGCACCAACTCATCAATAACAATATTAGAATAATTTTGCCCATTAAGATTAGTCAAATCAATTAGACTAAAACCATTAGTACTCCCTAGCGAGGTTGCAAAACCATTAGTCTTTGTCTGGGTAAATTTAGTAACACCACTCAATTTTCCAGTTACTGTTAAAGTTCCGATTACATTCAAGTTAAGATCTCTTGTTGATAGGAACATCCAAAACCTGTTCACTTTAAAAAGATTAGAGGTTGTTTTGATGCTAAAAGTCGGAGCATTTGGTGCCTCATTATTATCAATGTACTGATTGTCATAAGCGGTACCATTCCAACCAGTACCAGGAAATCTTACAATCTTATAATAATTAGACGGCGAAATAATTTTAAAAGTAACACCATTATTAGTAAACGAAGTACTTCCAACAACTCCTTCCTCAAAAGTCTCTGTACTGGCTTGGCTGTAGCCCAATAGACTCATCATCATAAAGATGAGGCTTAAAATGTAGTTTTTTTTCATAGTCTTTTAGATTTTATTGTATTATTATAGAATTTTTAAGTGTGGTTATTAGAGCTTTTATTATGATTGCAAAAATTTTCTAAGCCTATTTTCTTCAAATCAACAATTATTTATTAAAAAAAGAAAAAAATAGGGGTGGACAAAGGGGTGGACAAATTATTTTACAAAAAATAACATATGACAATCAACAACTTACAAAAAAATCACTTTACTGCTTTGGCTTATTTTTTTATTAAGAACATCCTTTTTTGCCTAAAAAAATATCTTTTAACACTAATTATAGACTTAAAAAATACCCAAAAATCATCAGTAAGAGTTTATATTTTAAGTTTATTAACAAAAGCCTTTGTTTTCTCTATCTTCAAAATAAGCACGCTATTAAAGAAGCAAAATTCACCAATCAAACTAAAAAACAATAGAGGTCCTTACCCCATTTTTATTTATAGTAATTACACCTAATACTTAATATTGCCAAGAGATCTTTTAGAATTACATTGTAAGTAACACAGTAATTGAGCGGAGCCGAAATCACACTTCGACACTTCGGCTACGCCAAGTGACCACTTTAACGTCTTATACAACCAACAAAAAAAGCAGACCGCCAAGGCGGTCTGCTTCATCAAAAAAACTAAAAAAACTATTACTGTTTAATAAACTTAACCGATTCGGTTTTGTTTTTGGTTTTCATTTGAAGGATGTAAACGCCATTTGATAAACTTCTAACATCCAGTTGGTTATTGGTATTTAATTTTAGATTCGTCATTGTTTTTTTACCATCGATACTAAAGACATCCACACTTTCTATTTTTTCATCCGTTTTTAGATTAAGAATATCTTTAGCAGGATTTGGAAATAGTTGGATTGCTGCAATCTTATTATTAACACCAACTGCTAAGGTCGCATTATAAGCTTTTACTGCTAGTGAAGTTGCAGATTCGCATTGACCAATAGTCTGTGTAGCATAATAAGTGGTATTATTAACAATAACTGTTGTGCTTGGCAATTCATTGGCATGTGATTGAGCATCTGCTTGTGTAGCATACCATTTGATGTTTTGACCATTAACTACAAGAGCAGCCAAAGTATCATTCTGGTTAAAGCTCTGTGTTGCTTCGCCTGTTGGCGCTGGAGTATTGCATTGGCGTTCAAAGGCGCCCATATCAATATTAGAACCTACTAAACGTGGATTATCGGCTAAATCTTTATCAGTACTAAAATTACCGCCATTGGAAATGTAAAGCTCATTACTTCCTTGGTTAATTGCAGGACTATCAGCTTGTAAACTAAAATCGCGATTCGCAACATCACTAAAGCTTGGGTCAACATCAAGGTTATTACCACCATCTACACCAAAGCTACTTTGCCAATTGCTACTACCACTTTCCTGCATAATGCTATTCGATATCGTTGGTACGGCAGAACTGTTCACCATATTACTAAGACTAACATTATCGACTTTGGTATTCGCCCAAATTATGCTATTGATTATTTGAGGTTTGGACTCAGCAAAAGAGTTAGAAATTCCCCCAGCATTCACATCTCCCATATTCTTTGTAACCGTACTATTGATCAGTGTATAAGAACTACGATCTGTACAGATTGCACCTCCATATTGTTTTGCAATATTATTGGTTAATAAACTGTTGACGATGCTAGGTTTAGAACTTCCTAAATCCATATAAATTCCACCACCATATTTTGCGACATTGTTTTCTATTTTTACATTTTTGAAGACTGGTGAAGAACCAACAATATAAATCCCACCTCCATTATTACGATAGACAATATTATTATTAATACTTACCGAAGCCGTTTGTGTATTATTAATTGCATTTCCTCCAGTAATAGTGAATCCGTTTAGGCTAGCTGTTCCAACATCATTTGCCGAAACAACAACATGATAAGCATTGTCTGTAGCATCATTCGCAACACCAAGGTCACCGCTCAGAATACTAGGATTATGTGCAGGATTACTTTGAGTATTTGCCGTTTCTGTTCCCACAAAACCACCATAGATTTTCACATCTTTTACCAATAAAAATGTATTATCGAAATCATTGACATTGCTATTGTCCATATTATCTCCTCTATAGCTTGGATAATAAGTCCCAGCTGCCACCCAGATTTCTTTGATGTTCGGATTTGTATTTGCTGCCATTAATGCTATTGAAAGTTCAGGCGTTGCATTGTCCCAACTTGTCCCGAAACAATTACCAGCTCCTCCTTTTTTTACATAAACTACATTATTCTGTCCAGCAACAGGAATTGGGTAGAATGGACTTTCGTAAGCGCCTATGTCAATAATATTGTACTGCTTTCTGATGTTGCCAGAAGGATCAAGATCGGTGTTCAAACTACTGCCATAAGAGGCATTATCACCTTTATTAATCAAAATACTTCTTTGCGAAAGCGCCAATCCATCATCTGCGGTTCCCCATATCCCATCATCGCCTAGAGGTTTATTAATATTTACAAAAAGGCTGTTAACATCTACAGTGCTGTAGTCTATATTTCCGTTAGTTGTTGAATTACTTTTGCTAAGTAAACTATATCTAACTGTTGGAGCATTACCATTTTGTACAAAAAAATTATTAATTGCAGTACCGCCAATCATTATTGTGTTAATAATACTCAAATCAGTTTGATTGAGATATAGCATTTCTGACTGTTGTTTGTTATTGTAAAAGCTACAATTAAGCAATGTCAAAGGCTTCACACTACCAAAACTGCTATAAATATCAGCACCTCGAGAAGCGGTATTATTGACGAAAATACAATTGGTAATATTAGTGTTGACATTATTACCTGTCAAATAGATAGCGCCTCCACCATTACCAGTTCCATCTGCTGTCGAATTACTATCAAAAATACAATTTTTGATTACTGCCGAAGAACTTTCATTATAGATTGCACCTCCTTTGTTGGATGAGTTTTGTTTAAAAATACAATTGAAAATAATAGGATCTGAACTATAATTGTTAATTGCTCCGTTAGTATTACTTTCAAAATAACAGTTGGTAATTGTTGGTGACGCTCCATTTGTATTTGAGATTGCAACATTAGCTCCTGTTAAATAAAAACCATCTAAAATACTCTCGCTATTAATAAGAAGATTATTATTAAAAATGGTGTTGCCATTGGCTTTAAGTTTTGTTTGGTTAGTTTTCCAATTTCTATCACTAAAGCTAGGCGTACCAGTTGCGGGAAAACCGCCATAGATTTTAACCCTAACCTTCATCGTAATCGAACTTGTAGCGGCATACTCTCCTGCTGCCACCCAAATTTCATCGTTGCCCTTGGATAAACTAAGTACACTTCCAATACTAGGACTAGCTAGTTCCCACGTACTGCCATCGCCTGTTCCATTGGCTTTTACATAACGTATTGTTGCTTTAGAAAGTTGACTTCCTCCCATAAAAAGGAGTAAAAGCATAAACTTGAGGTAGAATAAGTAATTTGTTTTCATGATTTATTAGTTTTTTGTTAATATTTATCTCAAAATATGACGATAAAATTAAAAACGCTTTCACACAAAAACTTAAAAATGTTCTAAAACCCCTATTTTTTGTTCTTAATTAAATTTCTCTATTTCACTTCGAAAAATCAAGACCAAATATTTTCTAATTCTAGCTTCAAAAAGATTATTGAAATTAAATGGATTATTGATAATGTAAAGTCTTAAACTGGAGTGAATTAACACAGTACAAATTTGAACTAAAAAATAAACTCCCAATTAAAAAAGAATAAAAACTCTTTTTCAACATCTTGGCATTGCTCAAATTTTTCAACTAAAAAAAATTCCCAACATTTATTAATGTTGGGAATCGTTTTTTAAATAGTTTTTTTCGAGGTTTTAAAATGGATAGAAATTTATTCTTCTATCAGCGCCGTAAAAAATATAAACTAAAAGTTATTCATTAATTATGAGCAAGAACTGGGAAGTTGGCAAGCTTTGATTTAGTTTTACAATCCTGCCAAAAATGCCATAGTATCAACATTATCAGCATAAGTATCCAACGAAGGTTGTTGCGCCTCTCCTAGTTTTACCGTATCTGCACCAAGCTCTAGATTAGTAACCACCGCTTGGATATCCGCTTCATTATCGTTTATAAAAGACTTGACCTCATCTAAGTTTTTGTAACGACTAAAATTAACCACAGCTAAAGGACTAAACAGTTTCTCGTCCTCTTTTAACATCACGAAATTATTATCCCAAAAAAGATCTTTATTTAACAAAAAGACCGCGCGATTATAATCGTAGTTATTTGCATATTTGTTATGGTTGATCACAGACTGATGATTGACAAAGTTTTCAAAAAGTCGGTCAAGTTTATAATCTTCTGGAATTAATAATCTTGTCACATTTCGACAACCTAATCCATAATAGACAAAAATATCATTGGCCAATTTTCGGAGATCCTCATCACTATCATTCTCCGATACAACCGCTATCGAAGTTCGGTTCTTTCTGATAATACTGTTATGATCTTTGAAATAATATTCTAGATAACGTGCTGTATTGTTGCTACCTGTCGCAATTACAGCATCAAAATTTTCGAGTTTTTCTACCAACTCATAGCTAATGCCACCTTCAGTATTGTCATTCCATAGTTTTAATAAAAATGGAATTAACCAACGGTCTTTAGATGATAGTTTAATAATCGGAATATTACCAGATAATATCACCGACATCACATCATGCCAGCCTACCATAGGGATATTGCCAGCTAAGATTAATCCAACTTTTTTATCTTTTGATTCAAAATTATATTTCGACAACCAAGTTTCCAAAGCCGAGGTATTAAGCAATGAAGCCCAACTTTCTAAAGCAAATCGCATATTAACCTCATCGAACCAAGGGTTTTCGACCTCCGATCGTTTTAATATCGCTCGCAATTCTTCCTGCTTAGCATCGTAACTATCAGGTGATTGTGTTAAATAATTGTTTAAAAAATCGCCAACTTTTGTGAGGCCATAAATTTTATCTTGATTAATCATTACTTATCTTATTTTTCGTAATTTTGCACAAAATTATAAATAATATAGCAATGGCTATCAAAATAACAGATGAATGTATTAATTGCGGGGCGTGCGAACCAGAATGCCCAAATAACGCAATCTATGAAGGTGCAGTAGACTGGAAAGCTTCCGAAGGAACAACTCTAGAAGGACGCGTAACGCTTACATCAGGTTTAACCATTGATGCAGATGCGCCGCAAGAGCCAGTTAGTGATGATGTGTACTTCATTGTATCCGACAAATGTACTGAGTGTAAAGGCTTCCACGAAGAGCCACAATGTGCTGCAGTTTGCCCTGTAGACTGCTGTGTTCCAGATGACGACCATGTTGAGTCTGAGGAATCTTTATTAGCAAAAAAAGCTTTCTTACATAACGAGTAATCGTTAACTTTAGACACCGAAATCTAATAAAATAAAATGAAAAAACACAATTTCAGTGCTGGGCCAAGTATCCTTCCTCAAGAAGTCTTCAAAAAAGCTTCAGAAGCGATCTTGGATTTTAACGGCATGGGGCTTTCTTTGCTAGAAATCTCACACAGAAGTAAAGAATTTGTTGCCGTAATGGACGAAGCAAGAGCCATCGTAAAAAGATTAATGAATCTTGGCGATGACTACGAAGTGCTATACCTACAAGGTGGCGCTAGTCTTCAGTTCTTAATGACACCAATGAATCTTCTAACAGAAAATGGTAAAGCCGCTTATACCGATACAGGAACTTGGGCAGCTGGCGCCATTAAGGAAGCTAAAAAAGTTGGAAACATCGATGTGGTTGCATCTTCCAAAGACGCTAACTATAGCTACATCCCAAAAGACTACAAAGTTGGTGCAGAATATGACTACTTCCACTGTACGTCTAACAACACCATCTACGGAACACAGATGAAGACTTTCCCAGATGTGGACACATTAATGGTTTGCGATATGTCTTCAGATATTTTTAGTCGCCAATTAGACTTTTCAAAATTTGATTTAATCTATGCTGGTGCTCAAAAAAATATGGGACCTGCAGGCGCTGTTTTAGTTGTTGTTAAAAAAGATATCCTTGGCAAAACTGGGCGTAACCTGCCATCTTACTTAGATTTAGGTTTACACATTGCTAAAGAATCGATGTTAAATACACCTCCTGTATTCCCTGTTTATGTGTCTTATTTAACACTTAAACATCTTGAAGAGAATGGTGGTATCGCTGCTGCTGAAGCTAAAAACGAAGCTAAAGCAAAACTTCTTTATGATGAGATTGACAACAATCCATTATTCGAAGGTTATGCGGCTAAAGAAGATCGTTCTTTAATGAATGTATCTTTCAAATTGACAGACGAGAGCAAAAAAGAAGCTTTTGATGCCGCTTGGAAAGCTGCAGGCATTAGCGGACTTAACGGACACAGAAACCTAGGTGGCTATAGAGCAAGTATCTATAATGCCATGCCAATCGAAAGTGTACAGGTTTTGGTTGATGTTATGAAAAACCTTGCTTAAAATTTTAAAGATAATACAATTAATCGCCCTCTATTTTCAATAATAGAGGGCGTTTTTATATATTAATATGAATTCACAAAAAAATATTGGCTAGTTTTTTAAACTTTCGTATTTTTGTTCAATTTTAAAACTAAACACATTGTATCAGTCAAGTGATACTCACCAACAAATATTAAACAATGAAAGTTCTAGCAAATGATGGGATTTCTCAATCCGCAATTGACAAACTAACTGCAGCAGGCATCGAGGTTCTTAACAACCGTGTTGCACCTGAGCATTTAGCAAAGTTTATCAACGACAACCACATCGACGTATTATTGGTAAGAAGTGCGACACAAGCACGTGCTGAACTTATCGACGAGTGCCCCAGCCTAAAGATTATCGGAAGAGGTGGTATTGGTATGGACAACATCGATGTAGAATATGCCATTGAAAAAGGTCTTTACGTTATCAACACGCCGACAGCTTCTAGCAAGTCTGTAGCAGAGTTGGTATTCGCGCACTTTTTCTCATTAGCAAGAAATCTTCATGAGTCTAACAGACTTATGCCACTAGAAGGTGACACTAAGTTTGAAAGTCTTAAAAAATCTTTTGCTAAAGCTTACGAACTTTCGGGTAAAACATTGGGCGTTGTAGGTCTAGGTAAAATAGGTCTAGAAGTCGCTAAAATCGGGATTGCTCTAGGCATGAACATCGTTGCTTACAACAGAACACCAAAAACTGAAGCTGTAGAACTTAAGTTTTTTGATGGTCAAAGTTTAAAGTTTGAAATAAAATCTGTAACTTTAGATGAAGTCTTACAAAAAGCTGACTATATCACGGTTAACACAAGCAAGCTGAAGTCTTATATTATCGACACGCCACAATTCGAAATGATGAAAGATGGTGTCTTTATAGCCAATGCAGCACGCGGTGGTGTTATCAACGAAGTAGCGCTAGTAGACTTTATAGAGAGTGGAAAAGTAGCAGGTGCGGCTTTGGACGTCTTCGAAAGCGAACCAAAACCAGAACTGCCGCTACTTATGAATCCTGCGCTTTCTCTATCGCCGCATATTGGTGGCAACACGGTAGATGCACAAGAAAGAATAGGACTAGAACTTGCAGACCAAATCATCAACATCAAAAAGGAATTAGAATAATGCCTACTTTTAAAGCTTTCCGAGGTGTAAGACCACGTCCAGAGATTTTGGACATCTTCCCAACACCTTCTCTAGATAACTATTCGCAGGACGAGATTAACAACAAAGCCAATGTTGAGGACTCTTATGTCCAAATGATAAAACCTGCTGTTGTTAGCAAATCCAAAGATGTTGACCGCAACCTGAGGAAGGTGCGCACCAACTTCGAAGAGTTACTAGAAGCTAAAAAGTTAATGCAAGATGATTCTTCTTACTACCTTTACGAGCAAATTATGCCTAATAAGCATAGTTTCCGCGGACTTCTTGGTTTAGTAAGCGTTGATGACTTCTTTAATGGTAAGATTAAAAAACATGAATCTACCATCACAGAACGCAAAATGAAAATGGCACATTATCTTGAAAAAGTACACATCCAAGCAGAGCCTGTACTTTTAACTTATAATGCCAATGCTAAAGTGGAACTTCTAATGTCCCACGAGCAAAAGAATGTGCCAATTCTTAACTATCTTGACGATCGTGGTGTAAGACATAAAATGTGGAAAATAGACAACCGTCTAAAGCTTCAACAATTTAAAGAAGTCTTAGATCCAATTGATTCTTTCTACATTGCTGATGGTCATCACCGTATTGGAAGTGTTGGTGAACACGCGAAGCGCCTTCGCGAAAAGAATAAAAAATATTCTGGTAGCGAGCATTTCAACTTTGTGTATAGCTTTATTGTATCGAACCAATCTATAAAAATCCACGATTACAATAGACTTCTAAAAGATCTAAATGGCGTTAGCAAAGAGACTTTACTAAAAGCTCTGGAAGAGGATTTCCAAATCCACGAAAAAGGTGACGAAATCTACTACCCTTCTCAAAAGTTCCATATTAGTATGTACTTGGATGGTAAATTCTACAGTCTACATGTTAAGCACGAACTTCGCTTAACAGAAAAAGACTCGAATGATATGGATCATTATCTTTTAGAAAAGTATGTTTTCGATAAAATTTTAAAACTAGATACTGAAGAAAAACGCGCCGAAAAAACAGATTACATCAAAGGCAATTCGACGAAAGAAAGCATTGAAAGAATCAAAGAAAAAGTAGATTCTGGTGCTTACAAAGTTGGTTTCGGAGTTTATCCTGTAAGTTTCCAAGACTTGATAAAGATTTCGGATAAAAAGATAAAGATGCCGCCAAAATGCACCTATATCGAACCAAAACTTATCACCGCATTAATGATGTACGATATGAAGTAATTTTACTTTTATTATAAACCTAAAAAGGATAACAGCGTTTGCTGTTATCCTTTTATTTTTTAATAGCACTACATGCTATACTTGAATAATGTGCCCTTTTAGGGATTGTATTATTATAACATAATTTCAAACCAGATTCTTCGCTTCGCGTTGAATGACATTATATTCCGAATTTAGGCAATCGAGCGGACAATCAATTTTACTTATGAATGAAAAAATACTATTTCTATCTTTTTCTTTTGATTTTAAAAAACTGAGGATTATTTTTTAGAAATTTTAGTGGCGACATCCCAGCCTTGAAACTCGAGTAACTCACAACACAAAAGATTGTAATCGACATTATAATAATAAGTGAAAAAAGCGCCTGAGCAAATAATGAATACCTAAAGTTAAACCACGAAGTCAGCAAAAACAGTCGCGATTCTTTAGGATTTTTTTGATTTACGAACAGAACATATTTTCCTGCGTGCATCGTTTTTTCAGTTATGACTTTGGAAGCCGCAACAAGTTCTTTATTACTTTTAAATTGAAAAAAATATTGGATATATTTAATGGCATACTTCGTTTTGTCTTCGTATTTATCATTTCCAAAACTATAACTATACTCAATATCTGTCGTTGGAAAACCACCTTTGGAATTTCTAGCATAATAGGCAACCAAACTATAGCTATCTATATTTTTTACTTTCCAAGTTGGATGCATTAATTTAAACTCTTCAATTTTTAAGGCTGGCGAGACGGAAAAAACAAAGCTTACTAAAAAGAAAGAACATAATAAAGCCATAAGTGATGTTGTTACATCACTTAAGTTTTTCTTGACTGCATATCGGATTACAACATACAAAAGCCAAATACCAAGCGAATAATAAATATAGTTGGGGTTGCTAAGGCTATATATAAACAAGCCAACAGCAAATATCCCGACAACTATGTAAATTATCATTAGCCAGTCTTCCTTATGTTCTGTTTTATCTGAATTCAAATTTTTAGAAAAGGTTAAATAGGTTATACAAAAAACTTTAAAATCTCTTTTTTTGTTTTAAAATTATGAATATCCGGAACAATGCCTAAGTCATTTTTTTAAACAAAGTTTGTCATTCCGACGTAGGAGGAATCTCTGATAATCAATTGTTTGAGATTCTTCGCTTCGCTCTGAATGACAGCATTATACCAATTTAGATAATTATACGGACAATCAATTTTAAAAAAATCAAAAATTGTCTTTTACGAAAATATTAAAACCCAAATGACCAAACAAAAAAACCACCCTAAAAAGAGTGGTTTTAATTATTAAAAAGAACGAATTACCAAATTTTAACTCTTTCTTCTGGTTTTTTATACAATTTATCGCCTGCTTTAACATCGAAAGCTTTGTAGAAAGCATCTGTGTTAACCAACGGTCCAAAACTTCTGAAATAACCTGGAGAGTGTGGGTCTGTTTTCACTTGGTTTGTCATGTATTTTTCACTTGACAAAGTTCTCCAAACTGTAGCCCAGCTCAAGAAGAATCTTTGATCTTGCGTGTAACCGCTGATTGTTCCAGGGTTTCCTTTATCTTTTAAATACATTTGTAAAGCGTCGAAAGCGATATTAACACCACCTAAATCCGCGATGTTTTCACCGTTTGTAAACGTTCCGTTTACGAAAGTTCCTTTTACCGGCTCATACTTGTCGTACTGCGCTGCTAAAGCTTTTGTAGCTTTTTCGAAGTTAGCTTTGTCAGCTGGCGTCCACCAATCTACTAAGTTTCCGTCTGCATCGAATTGCGCTCCAGAATCATCGAATCCATGTGTGATTTCGTGACCGATAACTGCTCCAATTCCACCAAAGTTAACCGCAGCATCAGCATTTGGATTGAAGAAAGGTGGTTGAAGAATAGCAGCAGGGAAAACAATTTCATTGTTTACTGGGTTGTAGTAAGCGTTAACCGTTTGTGGCGTCATTCCCCACTCTGTTTTATCAACTGGTTTTCCGATTTTTGCTAAATCCTTATTATACTGCCATTCTGAAATATTTTGTAGGTTTTTGTACAATGTTCCACCTTGATTTTCAGAAAGGATTGTCAGTTTAGAATAATCTTTCCAAGTGTCTGGATAAGCTACTTTAACGGTGAATTTATTTAATTTTTCTAAAGCTTTAGTTTTAGTAGTTTGAGACATCCAAGAAAGATTTTTGATGTGTACATCGAAGCTCTTTTTAAGATAATCAATCAATTCTACCATTTGCGCTTTCGCAGAAGCTGGGAAGTATTTCTCAACATATAATTTACCAAAAGCTTCACCCAACACACCATTAATTAACTGGTAACCTCTTTTGTTTAAAGCTCTTTGCTCTTGTTGTCCACTTAGATATTTACCATAGAATGCAAACTTCATATCGCCTAATTTTTGGCTTAAATAAGATGCGTTTCCATGAATCATGTGGAACTTCAAATAATCTTTAATTAAAGGTAAATTTTTGTCATTAAAGAATTTATCAAAACTCTTGTAATAACCCAATTCACCGATAATCGCTTTATCAGTTGTTACACCAACACTTTTAAGGTAAGCAGGAATATCTACGTTTTTAACCAAAGCCTTCAATTCTGCCATTGTTTTTGGATTGTATTGAAGCGTATTATCGCGGCTTTGCTCGTTTGTTAAATAAGTTTTAGCGATTTGCTTTTCAAAATCAACAATTTTTTTAGCAACTTCGTCAGCGTTTTTGTAACCGATTTCTTTTAACATTGAAGAAACATATTTCTGATACTCAGCTAAAGTTTCTGTGTTTTTCTCGTTTACTTTTTGGTAATAATCTCTTCCCAATCCCAAAGAAGCGTCACCAAGATAAATGGCATTCATTTTAGAATCCTTCAAATCTGCATCAACGCCCCAACCGTACAATGTATTTTCGCCATCTTTGGTAACTGCAATCATGTATTTTTGCAAATCAGCCATATTTTTGATAGCATCAATTTTGTCTAAGTTAGTTTGGATTGGCTTAATTCCGTCTGCGTTACGCTTATCCATATTCATATAAGTCGCATACAAATCTTGGATTTTTTTACCTTCACTTCCGTCAGCGAATTTATCCTTCAACAATGAATTCAAAATCGTCATCGAGTTGTTATCCGTATCTTCAGCAAGTTTATTAAAACTTCCCCAAGTTGGTTTGTCTGCTGGGATTTTTGCAGTTTTCATCCAAGAACCATTTACATAATTGTAGAAGTCATCCTGTGGACGAACCGACTTGTCCATTGCAGAAAGGTCTAGACCGTTTTCTTGTGTTTGGCTCATCGTAGTTTTATTTTGTGCATGAACTAAAGTCTGTGAACAAACTCCTGCTAACAGAAATAGTGAGATTGTAAGTTTTTTCATTTAATATAATTTGTTGAAATATGTCGTTCAAATTTTGTTTTTGTTACGAAACCAAATGTAATTTTTTTTGAAATATTTTCGGATGTTTTTGACTTGATTTTTATTTTAAAGCCAAAACAAGTCAAATCACAAAAGTTTAACTCATTTTCAAAGCTACAAAAACCGCCATTGGTTCAAGTTGTTTTTGAAAAAATCGTATCGAGAACTTCTCTTAAAAACTTCTCAACACACCTCGTTTTGCTTTACTACGAAGTGACGAAATGTTTAAATTGATTATTTTAAGTGCTTTTCGAAAAAGCTCCGTAGGAGCATACTGTTAGTAGATATGTGAGAGTTAATGCAAAAAGAGCTCCGTAGGAGCGACCTGATAATTTGTAAGTTAGTTCCTACTGAGTTCAGTATAAGTTTTATCAACGCCATTATTTTTATGAGACATAAACAGAGATGATATCAATAACATAATTATTATTTTGCTCTCGAATCTCAAGGTTAAGGATTAAATCACTTAAGCCTTCATTTTTAGTAAAAAGATCAATTATTGCTTCCCAGTAATCGCCATAATAAATATAAACTGAACTATTCCAAGTTTCATCTGGCAAATCGACAAGTTCTTCTCCATAATCATCAATATATTCGCGTATTTGCTCAGCAGTTTCATCAGAAACAAAATTTACATTGTTTAATCCTGAACTTATTTTATAGTCCCGATTTACAAATGACTTTACAATGTCTTTGATAATTGGTCTCCAAATATTGGGTATTGGAAGCTGTTCTTCTCCGTTTTTTTCTACTAAGATTTTATCCATTGCTTTTGAAATTTGATTACTAAAAAAATCAGAACTTCGACTTATAAAAATATCTGATTAAAGTATTTTTTGAATCTCATAAATTTAGAAAAAAAGATAATTTTTTGTAAAAAAAACATTCAATTACTGTTCGATTTGTAACCTTTGTATCTAATTATATGCTTCACAGTGCCAAATAAAAAAAACGAGAAACCACCTTCATGATTCCTCGTTTTATATTTAAAATTCTATTGCGGGTTGGTGGCAATATCTTTTACGTTTCCGGTTCGTTTTAGGAAGCCCCAAGTTTGTAATTCGCCTTGTAAAGCTTTTCTTAAACTTCGGAACAAAACAATGTACATCAACCATCTGTAACCAAATCTCTGCGGAATGATGTAGAATAAATCTGTCCATTTTTCCTTTTGCATAAAGAATGCAATAAAGGCTAAAGCAGCATCCACAATCAAAAACAATAAATAGTAGGTGAAAATCTTACTACCATTCCCTGACAAAATTCCGAAAAACATAATTAAATCTGCCAATGGCGAGAAAAACGGAATAATGTATTGGAACAACAAAATATTTGGCATCGCCCAAAGTCCCAAACCTTTGTATTTTGGATTGAGGAAAGTTTGACGTTGCTTCCAGAACATTTGCATAATGCCATAAGTCCAACGGAAACGCTGTTTCAGGAACTGTTTTACGCTTTCTGGTGCTTCGGTAATCGCAACGGCTTTGTTTTCGTTGGCAATCGTGTAGCCGTTTTTCAAAACTTTAACCGTTAAATCGCAATCTTCCGCCAAAGTATCCGACGAATAGCCTCCCACTTCGTCAATCACAGATTTTCTGAAAGCACCAATCGCACCTGGAATTACCGTAATCGCATTGATGTTGGCATAAGCCAATCTATCAAAATTTTGGCTCGTGGTATATTCAATCGATTGCCATCTTGTAAGCCAATTGACGCGGTTTCCAACTTTTACATTTCCTGCAACAGCGGCGATATTTTCGTCTTCTTTAGCATTTAAAAATCGAGCAATTAAATATTTTACAGCATTTTGCTCCAATTTGGTATCTGCATCGATACAAACCACATATTCGGCGTCAGTTTGCGAGATTCCATAGTTGAGCGCGGTTGCTTTTCCTCCATTTATTTTAGTTAAAATTTTAAGTTTAGATTCATTGGAAAAAGCTTCTTTCACCTTTTCCAAAGTTGCATCTTTACTGCCATCATCTACAAAAACAATATCAAAATTAGGATAAGTTTGATTCAATAAATTTCGAAGTGACGAAACAATATTCACTTCTTCATTATAAGCAGGAACGATAATCGAAACTTTAGGATAGGTTTCCAAAACAGGGAATTCGCTAAGTTTTTTCTCTTTTTTATGTTCACGAATTGCCCAATAAAGCATGAGTAATAATCGGATGATTCCAAGGCCAATAAAAATTGCAAATAATGCCACCAAGAAATGGCTTACACCATAAATAATGGTTGCCAAAACCAAGTTTAGCTGCATAATATAGTAAGCTTTGGTTTTTGGAACTTCGGGCATTAATTCGCTTTTACTTTTGTGCAAAATACTTTCAAGATTCGCAAACTGATAACCTTGCTTTTGCAACATCGGAATTAAAATTTTTAAAGCTTTCACAGTTTCTGCACGCGAATCGCCGCCAGCATCGTGAAGTAAAATGATATTTCCACGTTGGTGTTTTAAACCATCCAAAACTCGGGCTACAATTTGGTCGGCTTTTACGCCTGGTTCCCAATCTTCAGGGTCGATATTTTCGCCAATATCCAAATAATTTTGTTGTCTCGCCAAAGCCACGGGAATAATCTCCTCGGGCGTTGTCGGCTCAGAATCCGCGTTATAAGGCGCACGGAACAAAATCGTGCTATGTCCAGTCACACATTCTATAAGAAGTCGTGTAAGTTTTAATTCCATTAAAGCACGCTCTGGATCCACTTTCGCAATGTTTTCGTGCGTGAAAGTGTGATTCCCAATTTCGTGACCTTCTTTATAAATACGTTTTACGAGCGGTAAATTTTTCTCGGCATTAATTCCCACCAAAAAGAAAGCTGCCGGAACATGATATTTTGACAAAACATCCAAAATCTGTGGTGTATACGTCTCATCTGGACCATCATCAAAGGTTAAAACCAATTGCTTTTGCGGCGCAGCTCCATATTTTTTAACCTCATAAGAACTTGGATAAGTCACATAATTTTCGTCGGTAATAATCTGAAGTGATGGGTCAACTTCCAATTTTATTTTACCATCATGAGGCGTATTTAGAACATCTAAAACCTCGCCATCCCCGATGTAATCGACCATGGTTTGACCTTTCACATTTTGAAGTTTTTGCATATTAAACTTCGTTAAACCTTCCAAAGTCATATCTTGATTGTAGTACAACCAAGTTCTGCTGTCCTCACTTCCCAAACGCCACAAAGCCGTTCCTGCCAACGGATATTCCGAAGCGAAACGCATCGTATTGAACAACGAAGCTGCATCATTAAAATAAACGGTATGTGTATTTTTCTGACTATCCTGATAAGAATAATTGAGGTTAAAAGTATTGTCATCAAAATTAATAGAAGCCTTACTGGCATTGGCTTTTGTAATAGCTTGCATGTAAGTTACCGACGTATTTTGATCTTTGTTAGAACTCCAATCGTAACCATAAGCTCCAAGTCCCAAAATCACTTTTTGAGGACTTGTCTTTTTAATCATTTTGTCGGTTTGCGCTTCAATCCATTTTTGTGAAGAAACTGGTCCAGCATCGCTGCTTGCCGAATATTCATCATAAGCCATCAACACAAAATAATCTACGTAAGGGTCGAGTTTTTGAATGTTATAATCGTCGTTATCCGTCATGACATCCATCGTAATCAAGAGGTTGTTTTTCTTGAAAACTGTACTCAAATCCTTCATAAAATCCACTAAAACTTGGTCTGAATTAAGATTTAAGTCCTCGAAGTCGATATTTATTCCTTTAAAATTATTTTTCACACATTGTGTCGCGACTTTATCAATTAAAGCCATGCGTTTTACAGGGTCGCCCAAAATCTTCCCAATCCCTTCTGAGTGGAATTCCTGATTGGAGTTGTTACTCAAAATTGGCATAACGGCAACGCCAGTTCTTTTGATGACTTTGTAACCTTCGGGGTCCATTTGTGTTTTTAAATCACCTGTTTTTGGGTCGATAAAAAACCATTCTGGAAATACAAGATTTAGGTTTTTGATATTTCTTTTTAGAGACATCAAAGATTGTGGATCCCATGCAACATAGAAAGCCGAGCGAATTCCCGCAGGAAATTGATACCAGTTTTTGCTTTGATTTTGAAGACGTTCTTCACGAGCTTTCGTGATTTTTTCTTCGTTGGTTTGCATTTTTTTAGCATGAATAAAACTTCGGAAACCTTGGTATTCTTTAGAAATTTTGTTCTCTTGTAAAAAAGGCTTGTTCGCTGAAATTACAGCTTTGAAATCTTCATGAAAAGGAAGTTGGGGATTTTTATCTAATTTCATCATTAGCGCTAAAGCCCCGAAAAGTAGCACGATACAGAAGATGATGATTCGACTACTCCATTTTACATTTCTCCAACGTTTTGTATTTTCCGTTTGAAAAATTTGTCTTGATTTGTCCACAGTTGTTCTCTCAATTTTGATGTGCAAAGTTACAAGAAGTGTGAAATAATCGTGTTTTGGAACTTAAAATAAAATTAAATTTTAACAAAAAAACTCGCTTCCTAAATTTGAAAAGCGAGTTGATATTTTTGTTGTGAAAAAATAATTTACTTCACAGCAGTTTCATAACGTTTTGAGATTTCATCCCAATTGACAACATTCCACAATGCCGTTAAATAATCTGCACGTTTATTTTGATATTTTAGATAATAAGCATGCTCCCAAACATCAATTGCAAAAATCGGTGTTCCCTTAACTTCTGCAATATCCATCAACGGATTATCTTGATTTGCCGTTGAAGTAACCACTAATTTTTTGTCTGGTGTAACAATTAACCAAGCCCAGCCAGAACCAAATCTTTCAGCGCCAGCTTTTGCCATTTTTTCTTTAAAAGCATCTATACTTCCGAAATTATCTACAATAGCTTTTGCTAATTTTGCAGAAGCTTTAGTGTCTTTTTTCGGTGTTAAAACTGTCCAAAATAACTCGTGGTTATAATGTCCACCAGCATTATTTCTCACGGCTGGCGACTCTTTAGAAATATGAGAAAGAATAGTAAAAAGACTTTCCTTTTCCATTGGCGTTCCTGCGATAGCTTTGTTGAGATTTGCTGTATATCCTGCAGCATGCTTGCTGTAATGAATTTCCATGGTTTCTGCATCCACAGCAGCTTCCAAAGCATTATAAGCGTAAGGAAGCGGTGCTTGCTTAAACTGCGCCGACATAAAACTTGAAGCCATCAAAAAACCGACAGCTGCTATTTTTAATACTTTCATTTTTAAAATTTTCGATTAAAAGTTAATTAAAAGATGCCTAAAGATAAAGATTGACGGACAATTCAAGGTATCCTTAACATTAATTAACGTCTATTTTAGAAGCTTCTTGATATCTTCAATCAAAAGCTCGCGGTCTGGATGATACTTACCAACCAAACTGGCTTTGGTTCCCGCTTCGTCTTCGTAATTGAGCCCAGAATAATACAAAATCGGCATCCCATCTTTCCCAAAACGACATCTGATATTGCCATCTTTATCCACCAAAGCGATTTCGCCGCTGTGATTAAGACTTTCGGCTTTGTCTTTTTGGTCGCCAACATAAATCTCGAACTTTTTGGCAACATCGCCGATGTAGGTACGATCGCCAGTTAAGAAATGCCAATTCGGAGATTTTGCACCGATTTTTTTGGCGTGTTCTTTTAAAATTTCGGGAGTATCATTTTCGGGGTCGATACTAATTGAAATAATACCAAAATTTGGATCGTTGATTTCCTCTTCGATGTGTCGCATATTGGTATTCATCACTGGACAAATCGTAGGACAACGACTAAAGAAAAACTCCACCAAATAAACTTTCCCAAGCATATCTTTGTCGGTAATCGTTTTGTTATTTTGGTCTTTCAAAGAAAATTCGGGAACTTTCATCACCGTAAAAAGCGACGAACTCATGTATTGTCGAACACCAAAAACCAAAGCAGCAATCAGCAGAATTACCAAAATGGGAATCCACATTTTTTTTGCTTTTGAAGACTGAATGTTTTCGGTTGTTGACATTTTATTTTATGTAAGAATCAGGATTTTTCTTGAATTCATCTTTACAAATGGAACTGCAAAATCCATAAACCTGCGCTTTGTATGTAACGGTATCACTAACGTGTCCCGCGGTTTTCATGTGGCAAACAGGATCTTCTTCATTAACAACTTTTGCCGTTATTTTTGGCTGCGATTCCATGTCGGAAACATGCTTTACTTCAAGATTTTTCTTTTCGCAAGAAGCCAATGCAATAATGGCAATACCAGCTAAAACTAAATTTTTCATGATTGAATTTAAAAACCTATCAAAGCTACAAAAGAAAATATTGATGCAATAATTTCTTATAATGAGAATTATCAATGATTCTGTACCAACATCGCCACCAAATCTTGCAAAATACGTTGTGCGACGAAATTCATGAAATCTGTTCGTTCCATATAAGGTAAATATAAATGTGAAACTTTTTCAACATCATGAATTCGAATTGAATAGAAAACCGTTCCGACATCTTTACCATCTTCTCCTTTGCTTGGTCCTGCAACACCAGTCGTAGAAAGACAAATATCCGTCCCAAAGAGTTTTTGTCCACCTCGCGCCATTTCCAACGCGACTTCTTCGCTTACAACAGTATGTTCTGCAACAGTTTCTTCCGAAACTTTTAAAATATCAATTTTCTTTTGAGTGGCGTAGGTTACAATTCCACCTAAAAAATATTTGGAACTTCCAGAAACCGAAGTAATCAATTTTGAAATTTCGCCGCCAGTACAACTTTCCGTAGAAGAAATTGTAAGATTTCTTTCGGTTAAAATTTCGCCTAAAATCTTTTCGATTTTATCTTCATAAGTTGCGATTACATTTTCGCTAATAATTTTTAATAAAGATTGAATTTGCGTTTCGATATCATTTTCTAATTGCAAAGAATCTTTTCCAGAAGCGGTTATTCTCAGTTTTACACGGTTTCCAATTGGCAAATAAGACAACGTAATGTGCGATGGTAAATTATCTTCCCAATCTGCGATGCGTTCTGCCAAAATACTTTCGGGAACGTTGACCACCGAAACAATTCTCGTAAAAATAGAATCGAGCTCGAATTTCTCTTTTAAATAAGGAATTATTTTATCCTTAATCAAAGGTTTTACTTCATAAGGAACGCCAGGCAACGAGAAAACCATTTTGCCATTTTGTACAATCATCTGACAAGGCGCTGTCCCGAAATCATTTTGAAAAACGACAGCTTTCGATAAGACATCGGCTTGACTTTTATTCAATTCCAACAAATCTTGGCGATTTCTGGAAATCAAATAATCTGACAAATGCTTAAATGTTTTTTCATCTGAAATTAATCTATCATCAAAAAATTCCAAAAAAGCTTTCTTGGTTTTATCATCTCTGGTTGGCCCCAAACCGCCTGTTGTTATCACCAAGTCGCCTAAATCGAAAGCATCTTTAAGTGTAGATTTTATAACTTCTATTTCATCAGAAATCGTGAAAATTTGTTTTACAGATATTCCGATTGATTTTAGTTCTGTTGCGATAAAGTTAGAGTTGGTATCAACAGTGTTTCCAGAAAGGATTTCATCACCGATGGTGATGAGAATGGCGTTTTTCATACTTGAAATTTACAGAACAAATGTCGGTAAAAGTCAGCAATTCTTTTTAAATTTAATGAAGTTTTAAAACAAATTTAAGATTGTTATTTCGTAGCTTAAAATCCTATAGAAACTTTGGCTTAATATCGAAATGGCAAATAATCAACAAAAAAATAAAGATATGCCTTGGAATCCTGACGTTTATAATCAATTCAAAAATATTAGATACAAACCTTTTTTTGACTTGATGGACTTAATTGAAGATAAAAATAACATGAGTGCCATTGATTTGGGTTGCGGAACAGGTGAGCAAACTTCGATTCTTGCTGATAAATTCCCTAATTCCAAATTCTTAGGAATTGACTCGTCACCCGAAATGCTGGAACAATCAAAAGTCTTCAAAAAAGAAAATTTAGATTTTAAAATATCCTCAACCGAAGCGATTTTGGAAGATGATAAAACGTGGGATTTAATCTTTAGTAATGCAGCCTTGCAATGGTCAGATCACCATCAAGAATTGTTTCCGAAAATTATTTCTAAATTAAATAAAGGCGGACAATTGGCTGTACAAATGCCTTATCAACCCGAAAATAAACTTAACCAAATACTTTTCGATTTGGCAGAAGAAGAGCCTTATAAAACGCAACTTAATAATTGGAATCGCAAATCGGAGGTTTTAAGCATTGATGATTACGCGCAAATCTTTTTTGAGAACGGATTGTCCAATTTGAATTTATCGCTCAGAATTTACCCGATTATCGCGGAAAGTCACGATCAGCTTTTCGATTTTATTTCTGGTTCTGCTTTAATTCCGTATTTAGAAAATATGGATGAAGTGCATCACGAGGATTTTATCAAAGAATATAAAAATCGAATTGCCGACAGTTTTCCAAAATTGCCCGCAATCTATGCTTTCAAAAGACTTTTACTTTACGGAAAGAAATCTTAGTTAGGAGTAAGCTTTTTTGAAATCGCCCAACAAATCATCTAGTTTGTGTCTTTCTACAAAAACTTTCTTTTCTTCCTCGTAACGAGGCGATTTGTAGGTAAGCTCGTGGAACGACATGCTTCCGTTACCAACTTTTTGGATTTTGATAACCTGAATGCCCAATTTTTCTAATTCTTGCTTGAAGGCCTGAAATTCGTCTTCGATACTAAACATTTAATAATTTTTAGCAAAAATAAAAAAAGCATCCATAACGCAATTGTTATAGATGCTTTTTCTTACTAACTAAAATTTTTAATCTTAATCGACAATTTCATATTCGATTGGAAGATGTCCTGCTGCAAGGCTTCCAATCTGTGCAAAGGCTGCTTTTGACATATCAAAAGCTCTCCCTTTTGTAAAAGGCCCTCTATCATTAATTCTCACTACTACACTTTTACCATTACGAAGATTCGTAATCTTTACCTTTGTCCCGAAAGGGATTGTTCTGTTAGCTGCTGTATACTCATCGTTATCGAAGATTTCACCGCTAGCTGTTTTTCTACCTTCAAACTTATCGTGGTAGTACGATGCAAAACTTGTTTTAGCATCTGTGGCATCTCCTTTGTATGTAAAAGAGAAAATACCAAGTGTTGAAATCATCATTATGATTGTAAGAATAACTCTTTTGATCATGTTGAATTGTTTAATTGTTTTGACTCCGCAAAGTTATTTCGAAATGACTTCAGCCTACAAATTCGACGCTTCAAAATGTTAAAATTATCTTAAAATTAAATTAACAATCGTTCTAAGTCTTTTATTTACAGCAAACTCCAAAGAATGTTAAAGAATGTTAATTTTATACTTATTTTGTTAATTTTTATTAGAAAAACACATGTTACGAAAAGCTTAAAAATGGCTTAAAATACTGACAAACAATCGTTTTTGATATTTTGACTTAAATTCATTTTTTTACATATCTTCTAAAAACAAGATTCTTTTATAAAAAATTTAAAAACAAAAACAGATGAATTTTTTATCACATTCACAAAAATAAGTTCAATTAAAAACAAATATTGTAAAATATTAAAATTTACAAATCTTAAAAACAAACAACATATTGATTTACAGCGATTTAAATCAAAATCATTGAAATTTTAAGAAAACCCGAAATTTTGACATAAAAAAACCTTGAGAAAATCTCAAGGTTTTGTCTTTATTTGGTTTGAAATTATACTAATTCACCATACAAATCGAACTCTTCTGCCGATGTAATCTTCACATCCGCAAACTCGCCGATAGAAATATAAGTATCGGTAGCCTCGACCAACACAGTATTGTCAACATCTGGAGAATCGAATTCTGTACGACCAACAAAGTAATTGCCTTCTTTACGGTCAAAAATACAACGATAGACTTTACCAATACGTTCTTGGTTTTTCTCCCATGAGATTTGCGATTGCAACTCCATAATTTCTTCTACACGTGCTTCCTTAACTTCCTGTGGAATATCATCTTCTAAAACATGCGCTGTCGTATTTTCTTCGTGAGAATAAGTAAAACATCCCAAACGGTCAAAGCGTTGCTCTCTAACCCAATCTTTTAATTCTTGGAAACGCTCTTCGGTCTCACCAGGGTAACCAACAATTAAAGTGGTGCGAATTGCCATATCAGGCACTTTCTCACGGAACTTTGCTAAAAGCGCATCAGTCTTTTCGTGTGTTGTACCACGCTTCATAGACTTCAACAAGTCTGAATTAATATGTTGCAATGGTATATCTATGTAATTACAGATTTTTGGCTCTTCACGAATAATGTCCAAAACATCTTCTGGAAAACCAGATGGAAATGCATAATGCAATCTAATCCACTCGATACCCTCAACTTTAATTAACTCTTTCAACAATTCGCCAAGTGCACGTTTCTTATAAATATCAAGACCATAATAAGTCAAATCTTGAGCAATAAGAATTAATTCTTTAGTTCCTTTCTTAGCTAATTTAGAAGCTTCTTCAACCAATTTTTCAATTGGAGTTGAAACGTGCCCACCACGCATCAAAGGAATTGCACAAAACGAACAAGGTCTGTCGCAACCTTCAGAAATTTTGAGGTAAGCGTAATGCTTAGGCGTCGTCGTTAATCTTTCGCCAACCAATTCGTGCTTATAATCGGCACCCAGATGCTTCAATAAAATCGGCAAATCACGTGTTCCAAAATATTGGTCAACATCTGGAATTTCGCGAATCAAATCTGGCTTGTAACGTTCTGACAAACATCCTGTCACAAAAACCTTTTCGACTTCGCCTCTACTTTTAGCTTCTACATAATCCAAAATCGTATTGATAGACTCTTCTTTGGCATTGTCAATAAATCCGCAAGTATTGATTACCACAATATCGCCTTTGTCCTCATGAACAACTTCTTTGCCGTTGGCTTGCAATTGTCCCATTAGTACTTCGGAATCATATACATTCTTGGAGCAACCCAATGTTACGATATTTATTTTCTTTTTACCTGTTGATTTTGTACGCATTATTAAGAATTTGAGTTTGCAAATTTAGGAATAAAAAAAGAACCAAAATTTGGTTCTTTAATATTTATAAAAATTGTTCGTCTTTAAAACTAGGAGACAATTTATCTTTTTCTGATAGAATAACATCTTCAATTGGTAGCTGCCAATCAATTCCGAGATCTGGATCATCCCATGCTACTGCACCTTCCGCATCTTTTTGATAAAAATTATCGCACTTGTAAGAAAAAATTGCGGTCTCACTAAGTACAGAAAAACCATGACCAAATCCTCTTGGAACATATAACTGCAACTTATTTTCGGCTGTTAATTCAATTCCGAACCATTTGCCATAAGTTGGAGAATCCTTTCTTAAGTCAACTGCAACATCATAAACTTTTCCTTCAAGACAAGAAACAAGTTTAGCTTGCGCATGTTCTCCCTTTTGTAAATGAAGACCACGAAGCACTCCATAGGATGATTTAGAAATATTATCTTGAACAAAATGTCCATTCATGCCTGTTAGTTCCTTAAATTTATTTTCATTAAATTTTTCAAAAAAATAACCTCTATCGTCCTCAAAAATTGTAGGTTCTATAATATAACAGTCTTTAAGTGGAGTCTCTTTAATTTTCATTATTTCGAAGATTCAAGTTTTTTTAATTCTTGTTCAAAAACAGCTCTTTTTAAACCGGAAGTAGAAAAATTATGATCTCTTTTATTGTAGTAAATCTCAATACCTTTTTCTTCACAATATTGCTTGCCAGTAAAATCTACATTACGATAGTCATCTCCAATGATGCGAACATCAATAACAAAAGATTTTAAAATATCCATTAAATCTTCCTCTGTATTATAAGGGATAATCTCATCTACTGAACGGCATGCCTTTAGTTGAATATAACGTTCGACAATTGATTGGGTTGGTTTATTTTTATGTGGGCGATCCAAAGTTGGATCTAGTTGTAAAGCAACAATTAAATGGTCACATACTGTTTTTGCTTCTTCCAACATTTTTATATGCCCTGCATGCAACAAATCGAAAGCCGAGAATGTAATCCCTATTTTTTGTGTTTTCATTTCAATGATTTTCAACAAAAATATTAAATTATTTTTAATTCCGTAATTATTAAAATAAATCTAGAAACTATGCAATTTTATGTTTTTTAATTAAATTTTGCTTTAATGCTAAATAGAGTAATGTGCCTGAAAACATCAGTGTAGTTGCAATAATCACTTGAAAGCTGACACTCATAGTTGTCGAATAAATAACTAAAAGACCAACCAATAACTGCAAAATACCATAAATTGCGGAAATCATTAATCGATTCGTTTCATTTTCATTGGCGAAAAATTGATAAAGGTGAGAACGATGCGCTTCAAAAATATTTTCCTTTCTTAATAACCTTCTAATAATTGTTAAGATTGTATCTAATCCATAAATTAGTAGAAATAATATGTAAATAATATTTCCAGTTTGCACAATTAGATTAGCAAGAAGAAATAGAATAATAAATGCCATTGCCACTGAACCCACGTCACCTGCGAAACATTTTGCTTTATTTCTAAAATTAAAGAATCCAAAAACCAAGCAAGATAAAATTGTGTAATAAATAAGATTTTGATCAACAAAATTTAAAGAGTTATTGACAATTGCTAATAAAATAAGAACTGCCAAGCTATTAGAAACTGTTATCCCATTTATTCCGTCCATAAAGTTGTACGCATTAATTGTTCCCACAGAAACCACTAAAGCGATTGGAATTAACCACCAAGCCAAAGAAAACATTCCTACTTGGTAAAACATCAACAACATACTGATTAATTGGACAAGTAAACGAATTTTATTGGACAACATCATTACATCATCAATAAAGCTAACTAGTGTAATTAATGTTAATCCTAGGAAAAAATATGGATATTCGAATCCTGAAACCACAAAATAAATCGCTGCTGCCAAATAAAAGATAATGCCACCGCCTCGTAATGTGATCTGAGTATGGGAGCTTCTTTCATTGGGTTTATCTATAATATTATATTTATCAGCAATTTTAAAGTAAAGCAATTCAAGTAAAATAAGACTTACAAAAACTACGAAATAATCCATCTATTTTGATTTTTGTGCAAAAATAATCTTTTTTTCAATCAAAATAAAATGATTATTTTTAACCAAACTTAAAAAGCATTAACGCAATGAAATACTTTTATATTTTAATTTTTAGCTTTTTCCACATCATAATAAATGCTAAGGAAAATAATGCAATTGAAAATCTGCATTATCAAAAAAAGAATACAGTTAATACTATAAGTCCAATAGATTTTGGAGCTAAGGGGGATGGCATATCAGATGATTCACAAGCTTTTCTGAAGGCAATGCAAACTGCGAGTCAATCTTTATCAAAATCGATTTATATTCCTGATGGTTATATATTCAATTTAGCAAATAAAACAATTGATTTTAATCTCAACCCAAATATTATTTTGAATTTTCAAGGTGGACAATTGCTTAATGCAAAACTAATAGGACAACAAACAAAAATTAATGCAGAAAGAATCAAAATATTTGAAAATATTGTTCTTTCTGGTAGTTTTATATCTACATCAGATTATGCTTACCCTGAATGGTTTGGTGTTTTTCCATATAATATTAATGTAGATTTAGTAGATGCTTTACAAAAGTTAGAGCCTGTTTTTTATGATATCTCTTTAGGTGTTGGTGATTATTACACAAAAAAAGGAGAGTACATGGTAAAGGGTCTAAAAGGCACTTCAATGGCGAAAACTAGAGTAATCATGGAAACTGACAGATCAAACACCTATATCTTTTCTTTAGGAAAAGTTGGAGGAATTCTTAAAGAACGCAACTACGATTATAACTATATTAAAGATGTAACTTTAGTTATGTCAACTCCAGGTAAGGTTAGACTAAAAGGAAACAGAGGTCTTATAGTAGGCGCTGCTCATAAACCAATCATAGAAAATGTCAAAATTTTCTTATTTGGTGATAAATTACAATTTTCAAAACAAGATTTAGAACAGTTCTTAGCAAATCCCAACAAAATGAAAGAAGCTAATGTAGGTGTCGAATTTAATGGAGATTCTGAAGTGACAACCATAAATAACTTATTTACACTCTCAGATGTAGGAATTCTATTCTCTAGTTTTTGTGATTTCGTTACAGTTAGAGATTATATGAATTGGTCAGGCACTTATGGTTTAGCAACTGTATATTACAAATCGGTGGCTTTACCTTCACAAAATATTCTCTTCACAGGAGGTCAAAGTTGGTGCCAGGGACTTTATGGTTTGTACGCTGAAAATTCTACAACTTACAACTCATTCGCAAATGCAAAATTTGAAAATATTAGAATTGAACAATTAGTATCAGATATAAGAAAACAGAACAAATTACAAGGCGCAAACATCTGGATTGGCGAAAATGAAACAATTTCGAATCTTCAATTCCAAAATGTTATGTTTGCTGGTGTGAGTAATGGCCTTCATATTGGCAATACCACATACGGACGTGTTTTTTTAGAAAACATTATAACTTGGGGAGACCCGAAAATTAGTAAAGATTTTGCTTTAGATTTAAATTTCAAGATTCCCGATGCTTCACTTCTTATATTTTTAAAAAATGTTTCATTACCACCTGATGTAAATTCTAATTTTAACAATGGCAAAATTATTTACAATGGATACATCCAGCAAAATGTACATGAAGAAAAAAATCTTTTCCCAGATAACTTAATTATGGGTCAAGGTATTAGTTTGAAGAAAGCTAGTTCCCAAAGTGACGAATTAACATCGACACAGCAACTAAATATACCCAATAATAACAAAGACTTTATAGCATTGGCTAATTCAAAACTATCAGAGCTCAAAAAAACGAATACGACTGTTAAATATTCAGTTGAAATTTCGGCAACAGATATTTATGATAATTTTGAATTTGTTTTATTTAGCAACGGAAAAATTCAGATTACTAAAGATAGTAAATACTTTACATTAAATAATGAAAATAGATTTGAGGACAAAAAATTTAATCTTTTACAGGATAAAGATTCAGGAATAATATTTCTATACAATCGACTAGGAATAGATAGTAAAATCAATGTAACTGCTACAGAATCTAAGTAAATAAGCGAGTCACTGTTTTGCTTCGTTTCTAACCTAATCCTAAAACGCCTTAATTTTTTCTTGTGATTGCAAGTATTATATTCGGGTGAAATCAAAAGAAATATTATCTTGCCTTAAAACTTTTAATTGTTATTTCCAATCCTTCTTCAGAGCTTAGAGGCAATTTTTCTATGCCTAATGCTGATTTTATTTCTTTATTGGAAACTAATAAATTACTGGTCATTTTTTTTAACCTTTTTGTATTTAATGGTAAAGGTAAAACATCACCAACCTTAGCTAAAGCTTTCACAACAGATTTTGGAAGACTTAGATTTATTACATTCTTATTCTCAACTTTTTTAATAATCTCTATTATCTGCTTTGTTGAGATTGATTCATCGTCGGATATATGATATATCCCCGATTCTATAAGATTCTGTTTTTCAATGATTTCTTTAATAAAAAACGTAAAATTATCTATTGAAATAAATGATCTCCGATTATCAAATGAAGCTAGTGGGTACGGAATCCCCTTCGAAATTAATTTATATAACAATCCAAGGTTGCCTTTATCTCCTGGACCATGAATCATTGGTGGTCGCAAAATAATTAACTTCTTACATTGTAACAAATCTTGATCTAAAAGCCACTCTTCCGCCGCTCTTTTAGATTTTCCATAAAAAGATTGAGGATTTGGTTTTTGACTCTCATCAAGTGGTATATTACTTTCAAATTCTTCTGTTGCAGCCAACGAGCTTACATGAATAAATAATTTCGCATCTGACCTCATAAATTCAGTAAAGACATCTTTGGCTAAATCTAAGTTTGCAAAATAATAATCTACTTCTGTTGCCACACCTTTATGATCATGTGCTTTACCAACAAGATTAATGACAACATTTGAATCTTTTGTTAGAACTTTCCAATCTTCATTTCTTAAAGAAACAGGATTGACATCATAAATTTTTGACAAAAAAAATGATAAGTTTTGCCCAACAAATCCTGATGCACCTAAAATTGCAATTTTTGTCATTAATATTAGATAAACCTTTGATATTTGTTAAGAATAGTCTCCTCAGAATATATTGTTTCAGCTAATTTCCTAGCTTTTTTTCCCATCTCAATCAATTTGCTTTTATCTTCTGTTCCTAAACTATTAAAAAATAACTTTAAATCCTGATAGTTCTCAAAACTATAACCAATATTATTTTCATTTACAACATGGTCTATTTCACCATCCTTATCTCCAATATACAGGATCGGTTTACCTGCGGCCATAATATTATATGATTTTGAAGGTACACCAAGTCCAAACATCCCTTGTGATAATGTTACAATCGCAATGTCACTATCATTAAGTATTCTTGTTTGTTCCTCTCTTTTGTAACTAGGTTTGAATACTACATTTATTAAACGATTCTCTTTGCAATAATCAATTAGCTCTTGTTTTACCGCGCCATCTCCCACGAAATGGAATTCTAACAAATCATTTTTAACATCCTTAATTACTTCTAAAAGTTCTTTCAAACCTTGAACCCTCCCAATATTGCCTGCAAATTGAAATACTATCTTATCTTTTAAGGGTGATGCGAAATGAGGTAATACATCTGAAGTTTCAGCCCAATTCTCAATGACAATTATTTTTTCTTCATTATTTTCTCCGATTTTATTGAGAATTACTTTACCAACATCCCTTCCGACGACAATGAGTCTATCTGCAAAGGAATATGAGATATTAAAAATTTTTAATAAAAACTTATAAAATGTTGAATTTTTACTTTTAAAAATTCCAGCTGGTATTGTATTCTCTGGAAAAACATCATGAACAATAATAACTAAAAAATTCGATTTAATCTTTTTTAGAATATATGCTAAAACTATTATTGGCGCAGGATTCGTTACAATTACAACTTTATCTTTTGTCTTAACATGCCTTAATAAATAGAAAAACATTTTTAAACTCAAAGAGAAAAAACGGAATGTTCTTAATAAGAGATTATTTTTTGATCCTTTATAAGATTTAATTCCTACTCTTTTAACTTTAGACGCAAGATTATAGTTTTCACTTTTCAGATTTGAGTCGTCATAATTAGAATCGCTACAAATAACCTCTATATCGTCATTAATTTCAGCCAGCTTGTTGACAATTTTTGTCATAACAAAAGCTGTTGAAGTTTCATCAGGATAGAAAAGCTCAGAAACTACAAATAATTTACTCATATTTGTATAAAAAATCGTTAAGTTCCATCCAAGCTTTCACTTCTACAAGCATCTGCTCATATGTAGGAACATCGTATTGATAATCAGTTCTATTACTTTTCAAGCTTTTATCCGACTTATAATCACTTGACTTATTAATTTTCAAATCGTTATTCTTAAATACTTTATTGAATAATTTTAGTAAATCATATTTGGATATCTTTTCTCGAGAAATCTGCTTTAGCCCAACTACATTATATTTTATAACATCTTCAATAACTTTAGCTAACTCCAAGGTTGTTACACCTGACCAAAATACTTGACTAAATCCATTAAGTTCCGAATTATTTGGTTGTGTCAAAAACCAATGTAATAGTCCAATACCATTTTTATTAAGTTCTGGGCCAATAATAGAAGTTCTTAATGTCAAATCTTTATCATTAACTATTTCGCCTAAAGCTTTTGATTGAGCATAGAAGCCAATTCCATTTTTAAAGCTATCTTCGGTATATTGCCCATTATCTTTTCCAGAAAACACGCAGTCTGTACTTATATGAATAACTTTACTGGAAGATTGTTTTGTAACATTCTCTAAAAAATGAGGAAAATAACTATTAAACCAAACTGCTTTTGCAGGATTATCTTCGGCATCTTTATTTAAGATACCAATTGCATTAATAATAATGTCAAAATTATTTTCTCGAATAAGTTTTTCCAAAGCATCAACGTCAGAAACATCTAAGTCATAAATTCTGTCTGTAGATTCTACATTTCGAGCAACCCCGTAGACATCAAATTCTTTTTTATTATTGAAATAATTAAAGAAGATATGTCCCGCCATACCTTTAATACCTATAATAAGAATCTTTTTCATGATTACATTGGTTTGTTCCAAATTGTTCTATTTACAATAGAGGTATAACTCATTATTGCTTTAATAACTCTGTCGGAAGTATTGGTAACTTCATATTCGAAAGGTTGTTTAATATTTTCATCAAACAAACCTTTTGTTATTTCGATTGCATTAAGAATCTGATCCTGGGTAATTCCTCCTAAGACAATAGTACCAGCATCAATCGCTTCTGGTCTCTCTGTACTCGTTCTAATACTTATAGCTGGAAACTTCATCATTGCAGACTCTTCACTAATTGTTCCACTATCAGATAATACAATAAAAGCTTGCTTCTGTAATTTAACATAATCAAAAAAGCCTAAAGGAGCGACATTCTTAATTAAATGATGAAATTTTATATTATTCTTTTCAATTCTATTTTTTGTTCTTGGATGGGTAGAAAATATAATTGGTTTAGCATATTTCTCTGCTACTTTATTGAGCGAATTTACAAGTATTTCGAAATTATCATTCAAGTCGATATTTTCTTCTCTATGTGCACTTACAACTATATAATTATTTTCTTCTAAACCGAGTCTCTTAACAACATCACTTTCTTCAATCTTTGAATTGTACTTTTCTAGTACTTCTTTAAGTGGCGATCCTGTTACAAATACATGATCTTTTCTAAAGCCTTCACTTAATAAATAGCGACGACTGTTTTCAGTATAAGTCAAATTAATATCCGAAATATGATCAGAAATTTTCCTGTTAATTTCTTCTGGTACGTTTTGGTCAAAGCAACGGTTACCAGCTTCCATATGAAAAATAGGAATTTTTAATCTTTTAGCAGCAATGGTACTAAGCACACTATTGGTATCTCCTAATACTAAAATAGCATCAGGTTTTTCTTTAGTTAATATTTCAAATGACTTAGCAATTACATTACCTATCGTCTCTCCAAGATGCTCACCCGCTACATTCAAAAAATAATCTGGTTTTCTAAGACCTAGATCTTCAAAAAATATTTCATTTAATTCGTAATCGTAATTTTGTCCAGTATGAATCAAAATATGTTCAAAGTAAATATCACTTTTTTTAATACATTCTGCTAGTCTTATAATTTCTGGTCTAGTTCCTAATATAGTTGCTAATTTTAATTTTTTCATAGTTATCTCCATTTTTGTGAGTCAAATTTATAGTTGTCATCTATTTCTCCTAATCGATAATTTGCGAAAACGACTAATTTTGCATTATCGCATAATGCATGAATAGAAGTTGCATAACCTGGCTGAATACACAAACAATCCATAGTTTCTGCTTTTAGTGTAAATTTTACAACTTCTAAGTTATCTGAAGGTGAGTTAAAATCATCCAATTCAATGAGTTTAATTTCAAACTGCCCCTCTACTGCAACGAACCACCTTTTCTCAATTTTGTGGGCTTGCCAAGCGCGAACAACATTTGTATCTTGATTCTCTATAACATACATTCTTTTAACCTCAGACAAGTCAAGATCATTATTAAATCGTAATTTCCCTCTATGATCTATAAACTCATTACCTTGAATTAGCATAAAATTTTATTGAAATAAGTTTAATTTTTTAAGTAAAACCTTTACACCTTCTACATCTTCTCTTTTCGTATTATGAGAATTATAATCTTCGATGGTCTCCTCTATTTGATTTCCTTGCGAGAAGTATTTTGCATAATTTAAATCTCGATTATCCGCCGGAATTCTATAAAATTCGCCCATGTCTTCCGCATTCATCATTTCTTCTCTTGTGCAAAGAGTCTCGTATAACTTTTCACCATGACGCGTTCCAATGATTTTAATATTATTTGTCGCAGATTTCAATTCTAAAACGGCTTTAGCTAAATCACCAATTGTGGCAGCAGGTGCTTTATTGACAAATAAGTCGCCTGGATTTCCGTTTTCAAATGCAAATAAAACCAATTCTACAGCTTCATCTAAAGACATAAGAAAACGTGTCATATTTGGATCTGTAATAGTTATGTCTTCGCCATTTTTAATTTGCTCCAAAAACAAGGGAATAACAGAACCACGTGATGCCATAACATTCCCATAACGGGTTAAACAAACCACAGTATCAGTAAGGTTTCTGGCTTCTGCGACCGCAACTTTTTCCATCATAGCTTTAGAAATCCCCATTGCGTTGATTGGATATGCTGCTTTATCGGTAGAAAGACAAATTACTTTTTGAACATTATTAGCTGCTGCTGCACGGATTACATTTTGTGTCCCTTCAACATTGGTTTTAACCGCTTGCATTGGGAAAAATTCGCAAGATGGTACTTGCTTAAGAGCTGCAGCGTGAAAAACATAATCCACGTCATGCATAGCATATTCTACACTATTATAGTCGCGGACATCACCAATAAAGTACTTAATTTTATCATTTTTGTAAAAATTTCGCATATCATCTTGCTTCTTTTCGTCACGAGAAAAAATGCGAATCTCCTTAAAATGATCAGTTTTCAAAAAACGGTTAAGAACAGCTGTTCCGAAAGAACCCGTCCCTCCTGTAATCAAGAGTATCTTATCTTTAATTTTCATTTTTTAATCTTTCAATAATTTTATTAATTCATCAACTTTGTTATAAATGTTCTGCTTACTTTCTGGTAGGTTTTGACTAGTTGCTATACAAAAACTATCATATATACTTTGTTCTTCAGTAGGATTAAAAACTAAACTGGGCTCACAAGCCTCGTACATGTATCCGAGATCAGCACCGATCACTTTACATCCATTTTCAATAGCTTCAACAATTCCTAATCCAAAACTTTCTGCTAAGGACGGAAAAATTAAGTACTCAGATTTTCTATAATACAAACATAAATCGTGACGAGTTATAAATCCCAAATTTTCTATTGGATAGCCTTGTTTCTGTCTATCTTCAATAATACCTTTAACTTCTGGAAAGCTATCGCTTACCGTTAATGTAAGTCGTCCGATTCCAAATTTATCATAAAATTTACAAAAAGAATTGATTAATCTAATATGATTTTTATTCGGTGTCGCATTACTAACAAATATAAAAGTATTTTTTTCTCTTTGGACATATAAATCTTGTATCGACAAAGGAGGATAGAACGGAATTTCTAATATTCTAGTATTTTCAATTTTAAATTTATTTTCCAAACCTTTTCTAATAAAATCACTCTGAACCATCCAAAAATCTGTGTTTTTATTATATTTTTTTAATACATAAATTTTTATATTAAATTTGACTTTTTCTAAAAGGCTAAATTCTTTAGGAATATTAAAGTAAATTGCTTGATGAAAGTAAGTATATACTGTTGCTTTCATTTTTACATTAGGAGGTGTGTTTCCAAAACATAAAACTTTACTAAATGCATTTTTATTAGTTTTGAGAAAAGTATTTCTTTCAGAAAATTTTTTCAAAAAAAATAAACTAATATTTTTATCTTGTTTTAGTATATATTCATCTTTAATACGCTCATCAATAAGCATTGTAACATTTAGACCAGACTCTTGTAATACTTGATATAAGTAGTCTAATAAAATTTTGCCACCACCACAATTAATAAAAATTGCATCAATTAATATCATTACTTGCTACTTAATTTGTTAAATAATTGAATCCATTCATTCATTATAAATGGTTTCGAAAATTTTGCAGAAGTTATTTTCGCAGCACTTCCTTTATCAACTCTCAAATGAAAATCACACATAAGAGCATCTAATGCTTCTGCAAACTTCTCTATATTAGAATCTTGTACCAAAATGCCGCAATCATCATTAATAATAATTTCATTTGGTCCCGTTTTGCAATCAAAACTAACTATAGGAACTCCGCAAGTAATACTTTCCAAAAGAACTAAAGGAAATCCCTCATATCTAGAGGATAATGCAAAAATAGAACTATCTAAAATCTTCTCGGTTATATTTTTGGTTTGACCTTCAAAGGAAATTGAGTTTACTAAATTGAGACTTCTAGCTTGATATTTCAATTCATCCTCGAGCTCGCCAGTTCCATAAATTTTCAAAATCCAATCCTTATTTTTTTTCGAAACAAGAGACCATGCTTGGATAAGTCGATCAAGACCTTTTTGTTCTGTTAATCGACCAACAGCAATAACTACCTTGTTATTGAGTTTAGCGACCTTCTCTGACTCAATTGCACTAAAGTTATAAATCTGGATTACATTTGCATTGGTAAGTCTCCAGGTTTTTTCATCTTCTTTTGTTAAAACAACTAACGCATCTAAACCTTGAGTCTGCTTTATAAATAACTTTGTCCTATAATCACCAATAAACTTCCAAAATAAATTTAAATTACGAGACAAATAAGCTTGTTTCCGATATTCTTGTGAAAAATGCAATTCGCAGATTTTTTTACAATTCATTTTAAGCTTATATAAAAACTCTATTTCCTTTGCCCCCGTTGATATACATATATCTACAGATTCAGAAACAAGAATTTGTTCAAGCTTGGCCTTGTATTCAATAAGCTTTTTATGTGTATTAATGTACTTGCGATATAACTTATCCTTAAAATTACTATTAAAATTAATATTCAATTCAACAATTTTAATTCTTGAATCGATACTAAAAAAAGGTTTTTCATTAATACCTTCTGTAGTCACAACAATAATATCTATATTATGACTAATCAGAAAATTAATTTTTTCGAATAAAATCCTCTCAGTTCCTCCGCTGGTAGATAAGGATGGGATACAATACAAAAGCTTCATAATAATACATCGATATTTAAATTCTAAAAAATATTGAAAATATCTTTAAGTAAATTTAATTTTTTTTGTTGCAAAGAAAACAACTACTAAGGTCCAAATTAAATACCTCATAAAAAAAAAGTATTCTGCTCTTGCTAGATATACTGCATAAGAAATGAGAACCCCATATATAGTCATGGAAAAAATACTATTCTGAGAATTTACTCTATTTTTATTAATAAAATATCCAAGAAAAGCCATAAAAAAGAATATTCCAATTTCTCCATAGGCGATATAAACATCAGCGATGATAGTTGTGCCAACTCCATAAAATTTAGCTAATTCTTCATAAGTCAAATATGTAAAAAGTTTTTGAGATGTGATATCCTGTTCTTTAAGTCCCATCTCTAGTAATAAATTTTGAAAAAATGGTACAGGTGCTACAAACTGAGACAATAATGATGTTCCATACGTAAAGCCATGATTATTAACTTCCTCAACAGCCAAAAAATTGTTTCTGTTGTTAATGATTAAGTCCATTACAACATCGGCAGCAGAATATTTGCTATCTTGGTTATAACCTCTACTAACAACAATTGTAAACATTATAGTGAGACCTACAATAATAAATGTAAAAAATCTAAGTAAGGATATCTTCCTATATAGTAAAGAATACAAACCAAAAATCATTAATATTACTTGTAGAGGAATTGTTCTACTTCCAGCAAAAACTAATCCTAATACTATAATACCAATAGAAATGTAGGCAATTTTACTAATCTTCTTTAGTTGAAACTTCTTTGGAGATAGATTTTTCATGTTATAAAAATCACAGATAATACCTGCAAACAAAAATGGTGGACAAAAAAGATTAATATACTTTGCTACAACATTTGCTTCATAATTACCTCCAAAGTAAACAGACCTTAACTCTTGATAACCTCCAGTCAAAACATATAAAACAAATAAAACTAGAGCAATTGAATAGAATTTCTTGGTTTTAATAGGTCTATAATCCTGCTGTTCTACTTCTGTCACCTTTTTTGTTTCTTGACTATTCTTAACAAATAGAGAACCGAAGATATAACATGCAGCACCAAGAACTGCTAATGATGAAGATTTAGGAATAACATGATAATCAAAAGGAAACAAAAAGAAAACATACCTTGTTGCATCCGTTTCATACATAAAGATGGGATAATACAAAGTCACAAAAAATAGTGTAAAAAAGAAAAGCGAATCAAAATCAAAATAATTATCCTTCTTACGAACTACATAATACATAATGATAATAATTGCATAAACAATCCCACAGATTATACTATAAGAGTATTCATATCTATCAGGAGCGAAATACGCAATAAAAAAACCCAAAATTACTATGATAAATGCAAAAATTTTACCCATTTTTAATTCTAAATTTTACTAACTTCCAAATACTGTTTAAAAGTTCCAGTCCTAAAATAAATGACCATGTATACTAGAGCAGCCAAAAAGTTCATAAATAAATATGCACCTGTTAAATAAATTGCTCCTTGTTTAATATTCAAAAAGAAAACAAAATAAGCAAAGCATAAAAAGGTGAAAGAATCTTTTATAAAGCAAATTATAAAAACCATCCAGTTTTTAGAAATAGAAAATAAAAATTGTTCTAAAACGTTCACAATACTTGAAAAAACAGGTATAAATACAATAATTCTTAGGACTGTTGTTAATTCTGTAAATGACTTACCATACATTGCGGAGATATACGGCGCGAAAATAAATACAATGACTGCAGGAATCAAAGTGGTAAATCCCGAAATTAAAATTGCATTTTTCAAAACACTAGCTCTTGTCGCCTCTTCATCCCGTGAAAAATATGACAATATTACATTACGTAAAACTGATGGAATAAATAATAAAACAACATACCACTGCATTGCCGCAGAATAAATCGCAACTTCATCATAATTTTGGTAATTCTGAAGCAAAAAATAATTCAACCATAGAAATATAGAAAAGAATGCTTCTATAAGTGTTAATGGAGTTGAAAAAAGCAAAATTTCTTTATAATTTACAGTATAATTAGTATTATTGATACGATTATTTCCAAGAAGTTTTAATTCTTTAGATATTAAAAAATAATTAAAGATACAATTCAAAAATTGTATTATTAATAAGGCAGTACAAGCACCTATCAGACCATTTGTATATGAAAATATGGGTAAAACAATAATTGTTATAATTCCCATTAAAACGTTTACAAATGACAACTTCTTAAAAATTCCTAGACCACCTATAATTCCACTTTGAGAGGTTGTAATTGCAGTCAAAACCACCCATGCAGCTAGTAATTTAATCTCATTCGAAAAATCAGCATTTTTATAATAAAACACTGAGATATCATTTGAAAATATAAATAATAAAAGTGAAACAACACCACTAAATACAAAGGTGATCGAATAAATTTGCAAAACAATCTTTTCCAAATTTGCTTTTTTCGAATGTAAAAAATCAGAAACAAACTTTGTCGATGTGTATCCTAAACCAAAAGTTGTAAAAACAGCCAATGTGGTCAAGGTGTTTTTCAATGAGTTAAATTCTCCAAAGGTTGTTTTCTGCAAAATATGAGCAAGCATAATGGAAGATACTAATGCTGACCCTCTCAGTATTACACTTCCTAACAGTGCCCAAAAGCTATCTCGAAAAAAATTATTTTGAAAAAATTTAGAAAATAGGGCTTTCATTGCTATTTCCCAAGAAGTTTTTGCAACCATGATTTCTCTTCAGATTGATTATAGCCATAACCATATTTATTACCATAACCAAAATTTTCCTTTGAAACATCGTTCACAACGAAACCAACATTATTAATCTTACCATTCTGTATAGTATCATTTGCAAAATTAATAATATTATTTTCTGTAAACCCAGATCTAGTAACATATAATGTTACATCAGCAAGATATGAGAACAGTAAAGAATCCGTCACTAACATTAATGGTGCTGTGTCAACAATAATATAATCATATAAACCCTTCAGATTTTCAATCAGATTGTCTATTCTACCATTACTTAATAGCTCGGTAGGATTTGGAGGAATACTACCAGAATAAATTACATCAAGATTGGGATTAAAACTTGAAACATGCGTTATGTCCTTGATATTTGTTGTAGTATCGTGTAAATACTCTGTTAGTCCTTCTAGGCCTTTTCTACTTGTATTATACCTCTGTAATTGTGGATTTCGGATATCAGCTCCAATAATAATAACTTTTACTTTAGATGTGGCAAGAGTAAGCGCTAAGTTAACAGAAGTAAAAGTCTTCCCCTCTCCTTTTATTGATGATGTTACAAAAATAGTTTTTCCCTTATCTTTTTTAGGAAGCATAAAATTCAAATTTGTAATCAAAATTCTAAATGCCTCTGCCAGAGGTGACAAATCATTAGGCTGTACAATCTCCGGACTACCTTTTACTATCCTTGGTAATTCTCCTAAAATAGTAGTATTTGTTTGTCGTTCCAAATCATGCTTTGATCTAATTTTATTATTAAACAATTCTCTAATATAGATTATAGCAAATGGAACCGCCATACCACAAATCAAAGCAGCTAATAAAACCACTAATTTTTTAGGTGAAATTGGTTTTTCACTAGGATAAGCATCATCAACTACTTTAGCTTTAGGAGTAGTATTAGCTAATGCAATTGCAGATTCCTCTCTTTTTTGCAAAAGAATAAGAAATAAACTTTCTTTAATAGCTTGCTGTCTTTCAATACTTCTAAATAATTTTTCTTGCATTGGGACTTTACTAATCTTTGAATTAGTAGAAGTTAGTTCACTTTGCAATTGATTTCTTAAAGCTTCAACGTTTGATCTATTTTTAACTAAATTATCCAAGACTGCAGCTCTAACATTTGAAATTTCTTTAGTTAATTCCACAACGGCTGGATTCTGCGTTGTGGCATTTTCTAACAATTTATTTCTTTGTAAAATTAACTCATTATATAAAGTTATATTCGCAGATGCTGTTGGATTACTTAAGCCAACAGCTGATGGTAATACCTGGTTACTACCTTGTTTTGACAAATAACCAATGAGATTGTTATTTAATTCTAACTGAGCATCTGCATTTACTAATTCCAATCTAGTTTTAGTAGTAGTTTCTAAGTTGAGCTTAGTTTCTTCAACTATATCTACTATATTATTATTTTTCTTAAATCTTTCTTTTTCATTTTCGACTTCTCCTAATTCTTTAGAAATAATATTAATCCTAGAATCGATAAATTCAATTGTTTTCTGAGATTCCGAATTTTTATCAACTATTGCATCATGATTAAATGCATCAATTAAACCATTTACAAAAACCTTTCCTTTTTCAATATTGGCTTGCTTAGCTTCTAATCCGACAATAGTTGCCTCCTTATCAACCAACTTAACATCCAAATCTTTTTGCAAAGAAGAAACAGTTTTATCTATATTATAATATTCAAATGATAAATCTCCTAATCTTGATTTATAAATCTCCTTGAATTTCGGGTTTTTAACAATGATAATATTGGCAAAGGGTAAGCTTATCGTTTTATTATAAGAAGCAATAAATGGTTGAGAAAAATCTTCCCCACTTAACTCAATTTTATCCCCAGACAGTTTTATCTTAACCGGTTTAATCCTTTTCTTTAATAAATTATACTTTTCTACATTTTTTTCATTAATCAATTTAATCATGATTGGAGATGATGACGCAAAAATTTCTTGCTTCAACATATCCTTTTCTGAAAACAACTTTATTTGAAAATCATATCGCTCCGCAACAGTCTTAATTAATTTCTTAGATTTAAAAATTTCTAACTCGTTATTAATCGTACTTGAACTTTTCCCCCCAAAACTAGATAAATCTGCGATAGCCCCAAAATCCAAAGCAGATTTTTTAACATCACGAATCAATACAGTTGATTGAATTTCGTAAACAGATGGGGTCGTTTTAATATAAAAAAAAGCAAGAAAAACAGCACAAATCACGGAAAACACAAACCATTTCCATTTATTAATGTAAGGTTTGATAATTTCGCGAACATTAATTTCGTCCGAAGAATTAATTTCAGTTTTAGAAGAACTCATCAATTAGAATTAAAATAATTATTTTTTAAAAATTGTAATAAAGATACCAGCTAGACCAATAACCATTCCAGCTACAGCCATGTAAATTCCAGTATTTGGATCTTGTTTAGCAATCTTTTCTTTTGTTTGATTCGAAGATACGTAAATAACGTCATTTTGTTTTAATTGAAAATATGGTGAATTTATAAAATTAGCATCCATCAAATTAATGCGTTCTTTTGTTATAATTCCATTTTCATTTCTAACCACAAGGATATCATTTCGTTTCGCATATATTGTTACATCGCCTGCAAGTCCCAATGCGTTAAGAAGTGTAGATTGACCTTCAGGAATAATATATTGACCAGGTTTATTAACTTCACCTAATACTACAACCTTATAATTAGTTATTTTTATAGTAACCGAAGGATTGATTACATATGCACTAATACTCCTTTTTATTTCATCTTGGAGTTGAAGCAAAGTCTTATCAAGAACATTAATTTTTCCTAAAACAGGAAAATCTATTTCACCATTAGCATCAACAATATAAGTAGGAGCAGTAGAAGATGTAGTACCAGAAACAGATGACTGTACCACTTCTCCCGAAAAATAGTTTTGATTAAACATTTTAACAACTTTCATATCTTTAGCAGACACAAAAATATTTAGATAATCTCCTTTCTGTATTGTATTAACTTGCATTTTATTTGAGATATCTGTTGCAACTTGTTCAATATTTTGCATATAATTAATCTCGCTTGGCTTTTCTTTAGTTTTACAAGAAGTAAGACCAATAAGACCGCAAAGCAATAAAACTTTTATTTTTCTATTCATACTTATATTTAATATACAATTTTGCAAATATAACATAAACTTATTTATCTAACGATTCGTACTCAGAATTATTACTCTTAAACTCCTTGACAATATGCTTAATTTTTGCAACTATTTCAAATTTTGTATCTGTCTCTAAGGAACTTAGCATAAAACACAACAATTGATCAATTTCTTCAAATTTCATAACTGGATCTTTAGAAATTAAGATTTTATCGTGCTGTGTTGGCAATGTTTTAGTATCATCACTCAGCAATTCCTCATATAACTTTTCTCCAGGTCTTAGTCCGGTGTAAATAATTTTAATATCTGTCTCAGGCTCAAAACCAGAAAGCTTAATCATACGTGTTGCCAAGTCCAAAATCTTCACAGGTTGTCCCATATCAAATACATAGATCTCACCACCATTCCCCATAGTTCCAGCATGCAGAACAAGCTCGCAAGCTTCGGGAATTGTCATAAAATAACGAACAATATCAGGATGCGTAATTGTTATTGGCCCACCTTTCTCTATTTGTTTTTTGAAATGCGGTATAACCGATCCATTGGATCCCAATACATTTCCAAAACGGGTTGTAATAAACTTAGTTTTATTTTCTGGGAGATTTTGTAATGACTGCACAAACAATTCAGCTACTCTCTTTGTAGCGCCCATCACGTTTGTTGGATTAACGGCTTTATCAGTTGACACCATTACAAACCTATTTACCCCATATTTGCTTGACAATGTCGCCAAATTTTTTGATCCTAAAATATTAACACGAACAGCTTCTTGAGGATTACTTTCTACTAAAGGCACATGCTTATATGCAGCTGCATGATACACCATTGAAAAATTATGCTTCTTAAATAACGGCTCTATGCGCTTAACATTTGAGACATCCGCTAAAATAAACTTAAAATTAATATGCGGAAATCTTTCTTTTAAACTTAGTTCCACTTCATAAAGTGGTGTCTCTGCTTGATCAACAACGACAATCAAAGATGGATTAAATTTTGCAACCTGATTAATGATCTCAGATCCAATTGATCCTGCACCCCCCGTAATTAAAACCTCCTTATCATAATGTCTTTTTCTAACTTCTTCATTGTCAAGCTTAATCGGCTTTCTATTTAGTAAATCTTCGATTTGAATAGCTTTAATGAAATTAGCATTATCCGTACTTCTCAACTTTTGAACACTTGGAGCCTTCAATATCTTGATATCTTTTTCTAACAAGACGCCAATCCATTCATCAAGCTCGTCCTTTGATAAAGATTCTTTAATAAGGATAACATCTTCAATGTTTAACTCCTCTTTATCTTGCTTAAGAAAAGATGATTTGCTCAAAATAGGTTTGCCCAATATCTTCGCAGAAATACCTCCTGTAATATTTTCATTAAGAGAAACAAATCCAACAACATGATATGGCAACTTAGGATTATCTAGAATTGCTCTTGCGATTGCAACAGACTGCTCATCTATACCAAGCACCATAACACGTTTTTTGAGGTGACTTCTAGACACCTCTCTAGCATAATGAAAAACCTCCTTAACCACTAACCTAAATACAAACAATAACATTGCTGAAAAAAGAAAATACAATACAATAAATGCATTGAGAAAAATTTTTCCAGTCCCAAATTGGACATAACAAAAGTTAATCGAGAACAAAACAATAGACGTACAAAAACAAGCTAAAAGAATCTTAAGTAAATCAATAAAGGTAGAATGTCTTATAACACCTGCATAGGTCTTGAAAATAAACATAAAAAGTACATTAATACTTATTGTCACCAAAAAAATTTGGGACATATTAATTACTTCATAAGGCTTGGCTTGAATCTTATAAACTACAAAATAAGTGAGTCCAAGTGAAGCAAAAAGAAACAAAATGTCAATAATTAATATCACCCATCTTGGGAGGTATTTGATATCAGTGAGTCCAATCACATTATCTCCTTTATATATTTTACTTTCAAAAATAGAATTAAACATATTTGATTTCATCATTTATTAAATTGTAAATTCTGCTCAAAAAACACACGCATTACATTTTTTTAGACCAAAAGTTCCAATAATACTTTTTCAATTTTATTTTTTTGCTCAATTGTTAAATTAGAACCTGAAGGAAGACATAAGCCTTGACTAAAAAGTTCCTCAGAAACATTACTTCCAAAATATTGGTAACATTCAAAAACTGGTTGCAAATGTAATGGTTTCCATAATGGTCTTACTTCTATATTCTCTTTTAACAATGCAATCCGAACTTCTTCTCTGCTGCATTTCGCCTCTTTAGAATCAATCAAAATATTAGTCAACCAATAATTACTAAAATAATTTTCATCTGGTTCCGGCAGTAACTTTACACCTGGTATTCCTTCCAAAAAAGACTTATAAAATAAATAGTTCTCTCGTCTTTGTATAATACGAAGATCTAAAACTTTCATTTGTCCCCGACCAATTCCTGCACAAATATTACTTAAACCATAATTAAATCCAATCTCAGAGTGCTCATAATGAGGTGCTACATTTTTTGACTGTGTAGATAGAAAATCAGCTTTAGCTTTCTGTTCTTCAGTCCTCGTAACCAAAGCACCACCACCAGAGGTTGTAATTATTTTGTTTCCATTAAAACTCAATACTGATAAATCACCAAAAGTACCACACTTTTGGCCTTTATACATACTACCTAAAGCTTCCGCACTATCTTCAACAATTGGAATACTATATTTATCCGCAATTTCTCTTATTCGCTCGACTTGATATGGCATCCCGAACAAACAAACAACAATAATTGCTTTAGGTTTTTTTCCGGCATTAATTCTAGAAAGAATCGCTTTCTCCAAAAACTCTGGATCCATATTCCAGGTTTCTCGCTCACTGTCAACAAAAATAGGTATTGCGCCTAAATAAATAATTGGGTTAGCAGAGGCTACAAATGTAAAACTCTGACAAATTACCTCATCCCCATCCTTAACACCTAACAGCATTAACGCAAGATGAATAGCCGCTGTACCTGACGTTACAGCAGATACATGTACGCTACCACCTAAAAAAAACTCAAGATCATCTTCAAAACCATCAACGTTTGAACCTTGTGTAGTGATCCAGTTTTGATCAAAAGCCTCTTGAATATAATTTATTTCAGCTCCTCCTAAGTGAGGAGGTGACAACCATATTTTTTCTTCCATCTAAATTCACATGATAATTTCAAAATTCAAAAAAACACATGCTTATTTAATACTCTGTATTTATATTGCAAATCTACATTAATCAGTTATAGTATTAACTATTTTTTTAATAAAATTTTAACAATAATTATCATATTTTAAAGACCGTTTTCAGCATAATTCGGAAGTCAGTAGCAAGAGACATCTCATAATAATACTTAAGATTTAATTTAACTTTATCTGGAAACAAGACCTCATCATTGTACTTCAACGGATTTTCTTGCTCGCGAAGCATTGACTCTTCATTTCTATATTTAATGCTAGCCTCTGATGTGATGCCCGGTTTTAGCTCAAGCACTTTTGAGTTTTCACCATTTAATTTATCATAATATCCAGGTATATCAGGACGGGGACCAACAAAACTCATTTCCAATTTCAAGATATTAATTAATTGAGGTAACTCATCTAATTTACTTTTCCTTAAAAATTCACCGAATTGACTTTGTTTATTCGAAAAACGATGAATACTCCGAATCTTATATATATTGAAAAGCCTTCCATATTGTCCTACTCTCTCTTGGATAAATAATCCATTTGACGCAGTATCAAAAGCCGAAACAAAAATAAGCACCAACAACAACGGCCAAAGGACTAAAAGCAAAACAAGAGCAACGAACCAATCGTAACAAATTTTAAAATATTTATAAAAGCTCATCTTAACTAGCATATACAAGTATAAGCCAAATAAAAACAATTTTAGATAGCTTATCGGACAAAAATAAGAAAGTCTTAGTTAGAATTTTGAAATTTGATGAGATTTTGACTTGTTATAAGCCTATTTTATCCTCAGCATCTCGCTATACAAATTTTCTAAGTGAAGAATCTTTTCAAAAGGGCTACTAACCGTCTTTAGAATTTCGGGTGTTTGGATGTAACTATAGCGTGATGACATATTGTGCATATTGGACACGAGAACTAGCCAACATTCATCAACCTTACTTTTATAAAGAGGATACTTGATGTTTTTCTTTTCAATGGCGTGTAGAATTTTGTCTGCACGCAACTCATCAAACAAAGACAAGCTGTAATCTAAAACCAAAAGAACGCCCTTATCATAAGGCGTTCTTCTAATTGAGGTCACGTATTTTGTACTTTTTTGATGCTTTACTGCATTACAGATATCTTTTACAACTTTTTCTTGATAACTATTGATGACAAGTTGAGAATCGAGACCAATATGATAGATACCAGAAGCCAACTCCGAAGTCAATAACCAATCTTCAACATATCGAAAAAGCTGATTGATATAGGCTTCTTGCTTCTTTTTTTCGAAATGATTAATCACCTCCGATATCTCCAAACCTATCCGTCTTCCATTTATTTTAACAATAAAATCAGGACTTTCGCCTGTAAGATTTTCAATTTCGATATCTGGATAATGTTGCAACAAAGCGCTTAAGAGAAGCACTTCGGTTTTCTTTTGGTAAGCTTCGCGCTCAGATAATCTTTCGCGGTCAATTTCATGACACCAATAGCTCAACTTTTCAGCAGCATCTTTATGTCGCAACATACATAAGGCTAGAGATTTGCCAAGATCTTCGGTAAACAACATAACAGTCTGGTTTACAATTAATCATATTCTAAAGCTACAAATAAATGCATTAAGTCTCTGACTATTAATAAAATTTAATACCAAGATTAACATCGTTTATCATTGGTTTTAGCCTGATCAAAAGCTCTTACCTAACCTGTTTCTTATTCAAAAATGATTAAATTTGAAATCAAAAAATAATCGTTAATGGATTTTAAGAACTTTAAGATGCCTTACAGCATCAACCCACAATATTCAAAAAAAACAGCTTATTTCTCAATGGAATTTGCGATAGATCAATCGCTAAAAATCTACAGCGGTGGACTTGGCTTCCTAGCTGGATCGCACATGAGAAGCGCCTACAACCTAAAACAAGATTTTGTAGGAATTGGCATTCTATGGAAGTTTGGATATTATGACCAAGCTCGTAACCACGATCAAACACTTAACCCTGTTTGGACAAAAAAATTATATTCTTACTTAGAAGACACAGGCATACAGTTTCAAATTGAAATCCATAACGCACCAGTTTGGGTAAAGGTTTGGTATCTTAACCCCGAAACTTTCAAGACTTGCCCAATGTTCTTTTTGAGTACTGACGTACCAGAAAACGACCATATTTCTAAAACCATTTGCCACAAATTGTACGACGCCAACGAGTCAACAAAACTAGCACAGTATATATTATTAGGAAAAGGCGGTGCTAAACTTTTAGACGAAATGAATTTCGAACGCGATGTTTACCACCTTAACGAAGCACATGGACTTCCTGCAGCATTTTATCTTTTAAGAAAATATGGTGGCGACCTTTCTAAAGTGAGAGAAAAACTAGTATTCACAACCCACACTCCAGAAGAAGCAGGAAACGAAAAACACGACTTAAGCCTTTGTCATAACATGTCTTATTTCTGCGGATTAACGATGAAAGAAGTGAAGCAAATTGAGGGTGCCGATGACGAAAGATTCAACCATTCGCTTTGCGCTCTAAAAATGGCAAGACTTGCCAATGGCGTTTCTCAACTTCACGGTGTTGTTTCTCGAGCAATGTGGAATAAATACCCTAACATCTGCGAAATAAAATCAATTACCAACGCTCAGGAATTCAAATATTGGGCGGACAAATTATTGTATATTTCTAAAGATGATGGCGACGCAGCAGCTTTTGATTTTAGAAAACATTATTTAAAGAGAAGAATGTTCCGCAATGTTGCCGATCAATGTGGAAAATTGTTTGATCCAAATGTCTTTACGATTGTTTGGGCAAGACGTTTTGCGGGCTACAAAAGAGCAGATTTGTTACTTGAAGATAAAGAACGTTTCCGTCGTTTATTAGAGAATAAAGAATTTCCAGTTCAGATCATTTGGGCAGGAAAACCTTATCCAATGGACTATTCAGCGATTTCTACTTTTAATAATTTGGTGGAAGAAAGCAAAAATTACAAAAATATGGCAGTCCTTACAGGTTACGAATTATCTTTAAGTAAATTACTAAAACAAGGTTCTGACCTTTGGTTAAACAATCCTCGTGTTCCGCGTGAAGCTTCTGGAACTTCTGGCATGACAGCCGCAATGAATGGTTCCGTTAACCTTTCCACAGACGATGGTTGGATTCCAGAATTTGCAAGACATGGCGAAAACTCGTTTGTCGTTCCAAAAGCAGATTACAACAATATGACAACTCTGGAACAAGACCAATATGACCTACATAAACTTTATGACCTCTTGGAAAACGAAATTATTCCAACTTATTATAAAGACAAAAACAAGTGGCGAAAAATTGTAACTAACGCAATGGATGACGTTCGATTCCAATTCAATAGTGATCGTATGGCAGACGAATATTACAAATTACTTTATAACAATTAAGATTAAAACTTAAATAAAAAGCTAGCAGAATTTAACAACTGCTAGCTTTTTTATTTTGTCTTTAAATGACTTCTGGATTTTGGGCATTGAAAAACTCAAATACCTACAACCTAAAAACTTCTACCCAAGCTTAAAACTGTGCCGTCTCCGTAGAATCTTTCATCGCAACTGTAGCAGCCATTCCGTTGGTAACAACATTCTGAACCTCATCAAAATATCCAGTCCCCACAAAACTTTGATGCTTCACGGCACGGAAACCTTTTGCTTGCAAAGCAAATTCTCGTTCTTGCAACTCAGAATAACCCGCCATTCCACGTTCTTTGTAAGCCAATGCCAACTCAAACATTGCCGTGTTCAAAGCATGGAATCCTGCCAAAGTGATAAACTGGAATTTGTATCCCATTTTCGCCAACTCTTCACGGAAACTTTCCATTTCTTCAACACTCAATCGCGCTGCCCAATTAAACGATGGCGAGCAATTGTAAGCCAACATTTTATTTGGAAACTTCGCATGGATACCTTCCGCAAATTGTCTTGCTTGTTCCAAATCTGGATTCGAAGTTTCCATCCAAATCAAATCAGCATAAGGTGCATAAGATAAACCACGATCAATACCTTGCTCTACTCCATTTTTAACAACATAAAAACCTTCCGAAGTTCTTTCTCCTGTTACAAATTTTTTATCTCTATCATCAATATCCGAAGTTAAAAGATCCGCAGCATCAGCATCTGTTCTTGCAATTATCAAACTCGGAACACCCAAAACATCTGCCGCCAAACGTGCTGCAATTAACTTATTAATCGCTTCTTGCGTCGGTACCAAAACTTTTCCACCAAGATGACCACACTTTTTCGCTGATGACAACTGGTCTTCGAAGTGAACACCTGCAGCGCCAGCTTCTATCATTTGTTTCATCAATTCGAAAGCATTAAGGTTTCCTCCAAAACCAGCTTCGGCATCCGCAACAATCGGCACCAAATAATCTTTTTCACCACCGCCATTTACCGACTGAATTTGGTCTGCACGCAACAACGCATTATTAATTTTCTTTACAACAGCAGGAACCGAATTCGCTGGATACAAAGATTGATCTGGATACATTTCTCCAGAAAGATTCGCATCAGCCGCAACTTGCCATCCAGAAAGATAAATTGCTTCTAGACCAGCGTCAACTTCCTGCACGGCTTGGTTTCCTGTTAACGCCCCCAATCCCGCAACAAAATCTTGAGTATTCAATTTTTCCCAAAGCAATTCTGACATTTGCGTAGCAATCGTATAATCGAGTTTGTATTTTCCTCGTAGTTTTAAAACTTCTTCCGCAGAATAAGGTCTCGTAATACCTTTCCAACGTGGATTGTTTAACCATTCTTGCTCTAACACTTGGATTTGTTCTTGTTTTGTTTTCATAATATTTTGTGATTTATAGTGATTAAAATGTTTAGAATTTTATTTTAAATTTTGAATAAAACTTCCCTCGTCACTCATTTTTACATTAAGTGACCTTTAAAAAACTGTCTTTAAAATTTGTTTATTATTTCCTGTTTAGGAAAAGTTTAAGAGCATTAAAAAGTTAACTCGTTTTCGATACGATTTTCTACAAAAATCACTCAAACTGATGTTACTTTTTTATAGCATCAAAAAAACTTACACTAAATATGGATAAGCTTTTAAGGTTAAAAATTCGTCGAAGTTATCAGAGAAAACCATGTCATTATATAGTTCCACAGCCAAATCAAATTTTCCATTTTCAAATCGAGTTTCGCCGACATAAGTTTTAATCTTTTCTATTTCTTCTTTTTGAAGTTTTAAAATCAAATCTTTAGTTACAACCTCGCCGTTTTCTAACTTCACCGAATGTTTTAACCACTGCCAAACTTGCGATCGCGAAATCTCCGCCGTTGCCGCATCTTCCATCAAATTGTAAATCGCAGCCGCGCCAACGCCCATCAACCAAGATTCTATATACAGAATCCCAACATTAATATTTTTGCGAAGTCCTTTTTCGGTAATCGTTCCAACAGGAACTTCCAACAATTGACTTTCAGAAATTCCGTAATCAAACAACTTATGGATTTGATTGGAAGTCGGCATATATTGATTGAAGACTTCAATCGCCACAGGTACCAAAGCTGGATGCGCAACCCAAGTCCCGTCGTGACCATTTCTCACTTCACGCTCTTTATCTGCGCGCACTTTCTCAAAAGCATCTTCGTTAGCTTGTGGATTATCTTTTACAGGAATTTGCGCCGCCATTCCACCAATTGCTGGCACACGTCGCTTATGGCAAATCTCTACAACTCTTTTGGTGTAAGCCTCCATAAAAGGCGAAGTCATCGTTACATGATCGCGGTCAGGCACTAAAAAATGAGGCAAATTTCTAAACTTCTTGATGTACGAAAAAATATAATCCCAACGACCGCAGTTAAGCCCTGCGCTGTGCTCTTTTAATTCAAATAAAATCTCATCAAGCTGAAAAGACGCTGTAATCGTTTCGATAAGAACAGTCGCTTTGATGCTTCCAGAAAGAATTTTCAGATAATCTTGCGCAAATAAAAACACATCATTCCACCAACGTGCTTCTTCGTAATGTTCAAGTTTTGGAAGATAGAAAAATGGACCACTTCCTTTTGTTAAAAGCTTCTTCGCATTTCTGAAAAAATAGATTCCAAAATCCACCAACGAAGCAGACATCAGCTCGCCATCAACCAAAATATGTTTTTCGTCCAAGTGCAAACCTCGAGGTCTAACCAACAAAACTGCGGTTTTCTCTTTTAATTGATATTGTTTGCCGTTGGTTTCAAAATCAATTGTACGATTAATCGCATCCGAAAGATTAATTTGTCCTTGCATACAATTGTCCCAAGTCGGCGAATTGCTATCTTCAAAATCTGCCATAAAGACTTTTGCACCAGAGTTAAGCGCATTAATAACCATCTTTCGATCCACTGGTCCAGTAATCTCTACGCGTCTGTCATGCAAATCACGCGGAAGTGGTGCACATACCCAAGCAGATTCGCGAACGTCTTTAGTCGCTTCCAAAAAGCTTGGTAATTTTCCATTGTCAAATTCTTTTTGAATCTTTTCTCTCTGTTTTAAAAGACGCAAACGTTCAGGATTAAACTTGTGATGCAAAGCCAAAAGAAAAACTTTTAATTCTTCAGTAAACAATTGTTTATAAGAATCTTGCATTTCTATTGTTAAACTTTCTAAACTTGTCATTTGTACTTTTTATTTGTGATTGATTTGACAAATCTAATAAAAAAAATTTCACAATTAGCGAACGTTCGCTAATTTTAATAAAAAATTATTATGCCGACAATCGCATTTATTTTATATTTGTTATATGAATGCCGATAGCGACTACATCCGTGTAATTTTTGGACTCAAATTAAGACAACAACGCCAAAAGAAAAATTGGTCGTTGCAAGATTTAGCAAACCAAACTGGCTTGTCAAAATCCTATCTTAACGAAATCGAAAACGGAAAAAAATATCCTAAACACGACAAAATCATCCAAGTTGCCGAAACTTTGGGATGCAGTTTTGACGACTTGGTGTCAACAAAACTTGACCGAAGTTTAGCACCAATTAATGAGATTTTGCAATCCGATGTGTTTAAAGAAATTCCGTTAGACCTCTTCGGAATCAACCGCAACAACCTCATTGGCATGATCAGCGAGGCGCCCAAAAAAGTGACCGCCTTCATCACAACGCTGATAGAAATTTCACAAAACTACAACCTCGGAAAAGAACGTTTTTTCTTTGCGGTACTTCGCTCGTTTCAGGAATTATACAACAACCACTTTCCGGAAATTGAAGAAAAAGCAGAAGCCTTTTATCAGCAATACAACCTCAATCCTCGCGAACTAAAATCCGCAGAGTTGGAAAAGATTTTAATAGAGAATTTCGGTTATCAAATTCACTCTGAAGATTTTGACAAATTCGGGACTTTGCAACATCTTCGTTCGCTTTACATTCCTGAAAAGAAAAATCTATTGCTCAACCAAAGATTAGACGAAAACCAAAAAACCTTTATTCTAGCTAAGGAAATTGGATTTCAGGTTTTGGATTTAAAGGCACGTCCCAACACTTATTCTTGGGTGGACATCAACAGTTTCGAAGAAATTCTTAATAATTATTATGCCTCGTATTTTGCTGGTGGATTACTTATTCCTAAGAAAGAATTGGTTAGAAAAACGGCGGACTTTTTTGATTACAAAGAGTGGAATCCGAAGCATTTTGAAGATTTAATTCAACATTTCACCAACTCGCCAGAGACTTTGTATTATCGATTAACCAATATATTAGCATCCGAATTTGGGATTAAAGACTTGTTTTATTTGTGTTTTGTACAAAAGAAAAACAGTCCAAAAGTTCAGATTCTAAAAGAGTTACACCTCAATCAACAGCAAGCACCGCGCTCTAATGCAATGAACGAGCATTATTGCAGACGTTGGGTGGCACTTAAAAATCTCGAACAACTTGAAAAAAGCGATGCGCAAGTTACCAATGCACAAATCTCACATTATAAAGATTTTGGCTTGAGCTATTTGGTGATTTCGACGTCGCAAAAAAATCCATTTTCAGATGGTAGCAACCGAAGCTATTGCCTCGGAATTTTGTTAAACAGTAATTCCCTCAAGAAAATTAATTTTACAAAAAGCGCAAATCTCACAACTGTAGAAGTTGGTGTTACCTGCGAACATTGTAGCATCAGCAACTGCGATGTAAGACAAGCACCAGCAAGTCGATTGGATAAAGAACTTTTCAATAACGATATGAAGAAGTCAATTGAAAAAATTAGAAATCAGATTTTAGGAAAATAAAAGCACGAAAATTCTTATATTTAAGTATAGAATTTCGCCATGTTTTTGGATTTATTTTTCCCAAATCGTTGTTTGTCTTGCGAAGAAGTTATCTCGACAGACCAAATTCTTTGTGATGTTTGTGAAGAGCAATTGAGTTTTAGCCATTTTAAATTTGATTCAGAAAACCCTTTAGCACAAAAAGCAAAACTGCTTTTCCCCATCGAAAAGGCTTATGCTTTATTTATTTTTAAAGAGGAAAATCTCGCCAGAAACCTACTCCACCGACTAAAATATGGCGACCAAGAATATATTGGAAAACATTTTGCAAAGTGGATGTTTGAAAAAATAGAAATCACTAACATCGACGAAATCGTCAGCGTTCCGCTTCATCCCCAAAAGTTCAAAAAACGCGGTTACAATCAATTGACTTTATTCGGTAATGAGTTATCAAAACTTTACAACATTCCGATAAATCACCAACTCCTCAAAAGGAACTTTCATAACAAAGCACAAGCTCAAAAAGATAAAAGCCACCGCACAGAAACCGAAAGTCTTTTCTCTGTTATTGGAAATCCCGAAAACAAACATATCCTTATAATCGACGATGTCTACACAACTGGAAATACACTCGCCAGCATTGCTTGGGAAATCTTAAAATATCCGAACACAAAAATTAGTATTTTGGTTGTTGCAATGGATTAAAAAATACGATTTGAGATTTGAGATTTGGGATTGCAAATTTAAAATTAACGTTGTAATTTCTCACCGTAAGATAAATCGCCAGCATCACCCAAACCTGGCGTAATATAACCTTTCGATGTTAAAGCGGCATCAATAACACCTACCCAAATTTTAGCATTCGGGAAAGCCTCCGCAACGGTATCAACACCTTGCTGACTTGCAATTGCCGCAACAATATGCATTTCTGTCGGCGTTCCGTTAGTCAACAAATCTTTAATTGCTTCAATCAACGAAGCGCCTGTTGCCAACATTGGATCCGCAACAATCAAAGGACGACCATTAAGATTAGGACAAGTCAAATAATCTTGTTTAATAGAAAAATAATCATTGGCATCATGCTTTCTGTAAGCCGCTACAAAACCACAATCTGCTTTATCAAAATAATTTAACAAACCTTGAAACAACGGAACACCAGCTCTCAGGATTGTTGTGATGACAGGTTGCACTGCAATTTCTTTTGATCCAACTTTATCAAGAGGGGTTGTAATTTCAACATTTCTAACTTCTAAAGACTTGCTAATTTCGAAAGCCGATATCTCGCCAATACGTTCCATGTTTCGTCGAAAACGCATTCTATCGTTTTGTACATCAACATTTCTTAATTCGTTTATCCATTCGGTTACTAAAGAAAAATTATTTGATAAAATACTGAGCATGAATATGTTATTTTGAATGAGGGTCGGATGACCAATTATTAAAGCAAAAATACAATTAAAAAACGGAAGAAATTGAGACAATCTGTCTAAAAAACAAGTATCTTTAAACTTGAAATAAAAACACGACTTTAAACAGAGAAACACACGCCCACTCAATGATGAAGAGTATAATTTTAGGAAAAGTAGCTCCCGAATTAATCCGTAGCGAAACTCTTCCACAACTTCTTGCACCCAATTTTGTAACCTACAAGGATAAAATTGCCTTTATCTTCAACGGTCGCGAACTTACTTATAAAGAACTTGATAACTGGAGCAATGCGATTGCCCAACATTTAATAAATATCGGCGTAAAGCCTGGCGACTGCGTTGGCGTTTGGTATCCACGAAGCTTAGAACTTCCTGTTGCAATTTTAGGAATTCTAAAAGCAGGCGCTTCGTATGTGCCTTTGGATCGAGAAATGCCTGAAGACCGAATCAAAAAAGTTTTTAGCGATATTAATGTGAAAACTTATTTTTCGGATGCTGATGCTGAAATCCATTGTTCGCCAATATCGATTCCTGCGCAACCAACGGAAGAAGTTGCTGCACCTGATATCACGCCGAATCCCGACGCTTGGGCTTATATTTTGTTCACTTCGGGAAGTACAGGAAACCCGAAAGGAATTCCGATTACGCAGAAAAATATTTGCCACCTTATCCGCTCCGAAGAGGATTTTATTCAGATAAAAGATACAGACCGCGTTTATCAAGGATTCTCTGTTTCCTTTGATATGTGGTGCGAAGAAGTTTGGATCAGTTTATTTGCTGGTGCGACGATTTGGATTGCAGATGCTTTTACAGTCAAAGCGATTGATGATTTGAGCAATGTTTTGACTGAAAACAAAATCACCGTTTTACATGCTGTACCAAGTATCCTTGCGATTATCGATGAAGTTCCCACTTTGCGAATTGTAAATGCTGGTGGCGAAGCTTGTACGATTCAAGTACTTCAAAAATGGTCAAAACCTTATCGTGTTTTCATCAACAGTTATGGACCGACCGAAACGACGGTTTCCAGTAATATGGCAAAGTTAAATGCCAACGACGAGCTTACAATCGGACCACCTTTGCCAAATTATAACATGGCTGTGGTTGACGAAAACATGAACATCGTTCCGTTTGGTGAGCGTGGCGAAATGATTATTTCGGGACCTGGCGTTAGTAATGGTTATTATAATTTGCCTGAATTAACGGCACAAAAATTTTTAGACAATCCTTTTCCAGAACTTCCTGGAGATAAAATTTATAAATCGGGCGACGCTGTTGTTTTCCGTGAAGATGGCTTTATCGAATTCCAAGGTAGAATTGACGACCAAATAAAACTTCGTGGTTATCGTATCGAATTGGGCGAAATCGAATCTCGTCTTAATCAATTAGAAGGCGTTAGTTCGGCTGCTGTTGCAGTAAAAAAAGATGGCAACGACCAAGAACAGTTGGTTGGTTATGCGGTGATGAAAAACGGAACAACCTTCAACGAACACGATATGCGATTGGAACTGGCAAAATTCTTGGCGCCTTATATGGTTCCGATTGCGATTATCGAAATGAAGGAAATGCCACGTATGCCGAGTGGAAAAATCGATCGTAAGAAACTTCCACTTCCTGAGAGTTTCTTGATCACACATGCTGAAAGTCCTGTTGAAATCGACAAAAATGCATCGATCTCGGAAAAGGTTTTACAAGCTTTGGATATCGTTTTCCCAGGAAAGGATATTACTTTGGATCAAGATTTCTTCACCGATTTGGGTGGACATTCCTTGTTGGCAGCGACTTTTGTATCGCATCTTCGTCAAAAAGCAGATTTGCCTTACGCAAGTTTGAAAGATGTTTATGAAAACCGTCCTTTGTCTGCTTTTGTTGAAAATCTTGAACATAAAGAAGGGAAAACGAAACGCAAAGAAACACATGCTTTCTCGCGGGTTTCGACTTTACAATATATCTTGTGCGGAATCGCGCAAACGTTCTGTTTGCTCATCGTTTTCGGATTGTTGAGTATTCAGATTTTCTTCCCATATCTTAGTTATTACTACTTCCAGCTCAATAACTACGGGACTTTTTATGCGCTTTTGAGTGCTGTTTTACTCTATACTTTAATCCCGCCAGTTTATTCATTGATCATCCTTTTGACCAAATGGATTGTCATTGGCAAGATCAAAGAAGGCGATTATCCACTTTGGGGTTGGTATTATTTCCGTTGGTGGCTGTGGAAAACCATCAAAAGGCTGATGCCATCGGAATTGTTTGTTGAAACGCCACTTTACCCAAGATATCTACGATTATTAGGGGTAAAAGTTGATAAAACAGCGCAATTGAGTTTATTACCAATTGCAGCCGAAGATTTGGTAACGATCGGCGCAAACGTGGTAAGCAGCTCGGGATGTGCGATTGATAATGCTTTTGTAGAAAACGGAATTTTGCATATCCGCAAAGTCGAAATTAAGGACAACGCTTATCTTGGCTCTTCGGTTATTGTTGGCGCAGGTTGTGTTATTGAGGAATTTGGTGAATTGCAAGATCTTTCTTGTCTTAACGAAGGTGAAAAAATCGGCTTTGGCGAAGTTTGGAACGGAAGTCCCGCACAAAAAATTCGTGACAAATCTAAGGAAGAAACCACTGCTCCAAAATTGGCAAGCAACGCAACAAGAAATCGTTTTGCATTGTTGTATTCGATTTCAATTTTGTTGTTCCCTTTAATTATCGTTGTTCCGTTGGCACCGACGTTGTACACGCTTTATTATTTGGACGACAAATCTTCGGATTATAGTTTCTACTATTTGTGGCAAGCTCCACTTTTATCCATCGTTTATATCGTGCTTTTCATTTTGGTGGTAAGTGGATTGACACGACTTTTACAATACAAAATGAAACCTGGTGTCTATTCAGTTTTCAGCGGAATGTATTATAGAAAGTGGATTAAAGATCAGATTTTCAATATTTCGTTGGTGGTTCTTCACCCACTTTTTGCGTCGATTTATATCTCAAAATTCTACCGAATGATGGGCGCAAAAGTTGGCAAAAACTCCGAAATATCGACGGCAAGTGATGTTTCGCACTGTCTATTAGAAATTGGCGAAGGCTCCTTTATCGCGGATGCCGTTATTTTGGGCGAGCACGATGTCCGCAACGAGAAACTAATTTTAGAGAAAACAAAAATCGGAAACAATAGTTTCGTTGGAAACAGCGGCTTGATTCCGCAAGGATACACGCTTGGTGACAATATGCTAATTGGTGTTTTGAGTAAAGCGCCAACCGAAGAACAATTGGAAACATCTACGGAACGCGACTGGTTTGGATCGCCACCAATTGGTTTGCCAGCACGTCAAAAGGTCGAAGGATTCAACAATCATTTAACCTACAATCCACCATTCTATTTGAAAATAGCCCGTGGAATTGTGGAAGGAATTCGTATTATTTTACCTCAAACTACAATTATTATTTGTAGTGTCTTATTCATCGCCTATACCAGTAATTATATGGATGGCAGAATTGGCAAACTACTCCTCTATTCACCGTTTTACTATTTAGGAATCGTGGCAATTCCGACCTTTTTCTTAACTGTACTTTTCAAATGGTTATTGGTAGGAAAATACAAGAAAACCGAAATGCCGATGTACAGCTTACGCGTTTGGATTAGTGAAGGTATTACCACTTTGTATGAAGCTTTGGCGGTTCAGTTCTTTTTGGATTTCCTACGTGGAACGCCGTGGCTGCCTTTCTTCCTAAGATTTTTAGGGGTTAAAATTGGTAAGCGCGTTTGGTTAAATACAACCGACATTACCGAATACGATATGGTAAGCATCGGCGACGAAGCGATGTTAAACGAAGATTGTGGTCCACAAACCCACCTTTTTGAAGACCGAATTATGAAAGTCGGTGGTGTTAAAATCGGTAAACAAACGACTATTAACTCGCGAACTATTATTCTATACGATTCCGAAATTGGTGATCATGTCAATATTGATCCGCTTTCTTTGGTGATGAAAGGCGAAGTATTGTCCGACAACACCGAATGGCAAGGAAGTCCAGTACGAGGCAAATAAATTTTGACACAATGAATTACGAAATCAAAAAAATAAATATCGCTGAAAACCTCCCAATTGTTGACGAACTTTTGGGAGAACTTCACGATTACGAAAGAGAATTAAGCGACAAAACTGCCAATTGGCAAGACTTTCGCGAAAGTTACATCCGCCACATGATCGAATGTGAAGAGGAAAACGATGCTACTTTTTTAACCGCTTTTGTTGATGGAAAAGCCATTGGATTTCTCTTTGGTTATGTTGAAGACGAAGACGACAGCAATTTTGAAGTTGGCGATGGCAAGGATCTTTATGTTTCCGAAGGTTACGTAAAATCGGAATACCGCAAGCATGGAATTTATACAGCACTTAACCAACATTTTGAGGAATCTTACAACAACCTCAACATCCGCAAAATCTATCGCTTCACGCTAACCAATAACACAAGAATGCAACGCTTTTTGGAATCTCAGGGTTACAAAGCGACGCGGATTTTGTATGAGAAATGGAAGTAGAAATCACAGACTAAAAAGTATTCTTTAATTTAAAAATTGGTAAAAAAGATTGATAGCTGCTATAATTTTACTTCTACTTGGCTCCTCGACATTGTTTTTCGGAATTTTTTCTCAAAGCAAGAATAGGAGTATTTTGAAAAATGGAATAAAAACAACTGCAATAATAACAGGCCGCGAAGAACGAAAAATCAAAGGTCTTCAGGGAGCAACCGAAATGGCCTATGCATATTTTTTTTATAAAATCAAATATACCACAAGATCAAATAGGACAATAGAAATTGAATCAAACGAAGGATCTAAAACAAAATTAGAAATAGGAGAAAAAGTTGAGATCATATACAACAAAAACAATGAATCTAGCTTCTTAATATTTGAAAATCAACAAAATAATCTATTTTCAGCTTTTATTATTTTAGGAATTCTAATGATTTGCATATCTATAATTCTGATTGTAAAAAACCAACACTTCATATAAAAAGCGCATTTTTATTTTTACAACAAAAAACCTAGTATTTCCTTTTTTACCTCAACCACAAAACTCTCAACATTCGCTGCGATTGCGCATTGGTAACCACTTTTAATTTGCATAAGTTTAGAAAAATAAACTTCATTTTGATAAGTGAATCTTTCTAATGAATTCACAGAACTAAATTCGGCGGAAACGCCAAGTCCAACAGCTTTTAACAAAGCTTCTTTTCGCGTCCAAATTTCGTAGAATGCGCTAAGATTATGATTTGTGGATTCTAAATATTCTTGTTCTTTGGGATGAAGAAAATCTTTTAAATCAGAAATTTCACGAGCTTGGATAAACTCTATATCGATGCCACATTTCAAAGTTTTGGAAGCGCAAACGACTACCAAATCTTCACTGTGACTGGAACTAAAACTAAACTCTACATTTTTAAAGTAAGCTTTCTCGCCGTTTTGTTTTTGGTATAAATCCCAACTAAAATCGATTTCGGGATTCAAGGTTTCAAAAGCTTTTTGAAGCAAATATTTAGACCAAATTCTTTGTGATCGATCTTTCTCAATTTTATATTCGGAAATATTTTCTTGCAAAGCACTTGGTAAAGTTTGGAAATAATCACTTTCCAAAGATTTATCTTGCTTCGAAAGATCGAGGTAAAGTATTAAAACTTCATTTTTGGGCATAAAAAAACTTTGCAGTAACAAAATTCATCAAAAATCTCGTTACTGCAAAGTTTTGTATGATTTAGTACAATTATTTTTGTCTAAAGTAAACTTCAATAGGAACTCCCGTAAAACCAAATTCCTTACGCAATTGGTTCTCTGTAAACCTTTTGTACGGTTCTTTAACATACTGCGGAAGATTACAGAAGAAAACAAACTGTGGCGACGGCGTTGGCAATTGCACACAATATTTGATTTTCACATATTTTCCTTTAATTGCAGGTGGTGGCGTACTTTCGAAAATTGGTAACATCACCTCGTTTAGTTTAGAAGTTTTGATTTTCTTCTTACGATTTTCGTAAACTTCCATTGCTGTATCAACAGCTTTCAGGATACGTTGCTTAGTTAAAGCTGAAGTAAATAAAATCGGAACGTCGCTGAACTGACCAATCTTGTGGCGAATCGCAGCTTCGAAATCACGCATTGTATTCGTTTTTTTATCTTCGATCAAATCCCATTTGTTGATAACGATTACGATACCTTTACGGTTTCTTTGGGCAATTCCGAAGATACTCATATCCTGAGCTTCCCAACCCAAAGTTGCATCAACCATAATGATCACAACATCCGAGTTTTCAATCGCACGAACTGAACGCATCACCGAATAAAACTCCAAATCTTCGGAAACTCTATTCTTCTTACGCATTCCCGCAGTGTCCACCAACACAAACTCGTGTCCGAATTTGTTATACAAACTCTGTACAGAATCTCTCGTTGTACCAGCAATATTGGTAACGATATTTCTTTCGTTGTCTAGCAAAGCGTTTGTCAAGGTCGATTTACCAACATTTGGACGACCCACGATGGTAATTTTTGGAAGACCTTCGAAAGGATCATTATATTCTGTCGTAGGGAAATCCTTAACAACATCATCTAGCAACTCTCCTGTACCAGAACCCGTTGCCGAAGACAAAGTATAATATTTTTCGATTCCCAACTGATAGAATTCTGTTGCAGCCAATTCCTCTTTTGCAGAGTCAACTTTGTTGACAACGATGTAAACAGGCTTATTTGCTCTTCTTAGCATTTCGAAAATCTCTTGGTCAGTCTCAGTAAGACCTTCTTCAACATTTAACATAAATACCACAGAAGTCGCTTCATCAATCGCTAATTGTACTTGTTTAGAAATTTCTTCTTGGAAGATATCGTCGTTATTAACATCATAACCTCCAGTATCGATTACTGTAAACTCAACACCATTCCAGTCCGATTTTCCGTAATGACGGTCTCTCGTAACACCAGCAGTTGAATCAACAATAGCTTCTCTTCTTTCTAATAAACGGTTAAATAAGGTAGATTTCCCAACATTTGGGCGGCCGACAATGGCAACAATATTTGACATAAAAAAATGTTTCTTTTTTAATTAAATGATTAAAACTAAACAAGCATATTAGTTGCTCGCCTTTTAAAATCAAAAATCATTTAACTAGTAATGATTAAGAATGGGTTTCTCCGACTTTCGGAGCCCAATTTTTTTGCAAAGATAATCTTTTTAAAATAAAAACATTTGAGGGCAATATTAATAATGAATCTCACAATCAAATCAATATACTTTTCCAAACAATACTAGAATCAATTTATCTCAAATCCTAAAAAAATGATTTAAAACCCGTTTAAAATTCTTACCAGAAATTTTCTTAAATTCACCTTTTAAAAACCATTCGGAATGAAAAAAGTAATAACGGTACTTTTGGTCGCTTTTATCATGATTCAATTTTTCCCAATTGATAAAACCAATCCTGAAATTAATCCGCAAATGGATTTTGTAAACACGAAAAAACCACCTATTGCGATTGCAAAAATTATGAAAACCTCGTGCTACGATTGCCACTCCAACGAGACAAGATATCCTTGGTACGCAGACATTGCACCAGCATCATGGTTTCTAAAAAATCATATCGACGAAGGTCGAAAAAAACTGAATTTCTCAGGTTGGGCGACCTATGAGCCAAAAAGCCAAGTACACAAACTGGATGAATGTATCGAAATGGTCGAAAAAGATAACATGCCTTTAGAATCTTATATTTTGGGACATTCGGATGCTAAGCTTACTCCCGAAGCAAAAAAACTTTTACTCGATTATTTCCGCCAAGTTAAACAAGACACACAAGAAGCTAATATTTTTTAATGGAAAATTTTGATGCCGATTACCAAAATAAATACATTGTTTTCTACGATGGTGATTGTGGTTTTTGTAACTTTTGGGTTCAATGGATTTTGGATAGGGACAAGAAAGACCAGTTTTTGTTTGCTGCCTTACAATCTAATCTTGGGCAAAAATTTTTAAAAGAAAGACACCAAAATTTTCAAGATTTTGATAGTATTTTCCTTTGGAAACCAACATCTTTTTATCTTAAAAAATCGGACGCTGCTATTAAAATTGCACAAATTCTGGGTGGCCTCTATCGCACTGCAATTGTCGGAAAACTGCTACCACACTTCGTTAGAGATTTTATGTATGACCAAGTTGCCAAACGCCGCAAAAAATTAATGTCTCTACATTGCCGCATTCCCACAGAAAACGACCGCAAAAAATTTATCAACGACTAATTGTTGCAACAAGCCCCAAAGGCTTTACCCGCAAAATATTTAACCAGAAGCCTAAAATTTTAATATAGGTTCTTAGATTAGGTTTAACAAAAAAATCTATTATTTGCTATATTTGCATTATGGAATATAACACCCAAAGAAATGCGCTTCAGATGCCAGAATATGGCAGAATGATCCAAGAGATGGTAGAAATATGCAGAACACTGCCTACCAAAGAAGAACGTAATGATGCCGCAAGATCCATTATAGAATTTATGGGACAACGCAACCCGCATCTGCGTGACGAAGAAAATTACAAACACAAACTTTGGGATCACTTGTTTATTTTAGCCAAACATGATCTTGATGTAGATTCACCATATCCAATCCTGACACCCGACGAATTGTCGACCAAACCTAGAAAAATGCTTTATCCATCGTATGATAACGAGTACAAATTCTATGGTAAAAGTATTTTGCAATTGATAGAACGTGCAATCGAATTGGAAGCTGGCGAAGAAAAAGATGCTCTTATCCAAGTCATCGCAAATAATATGAAAAAATCCTACAATGTCTACAACAAAGAGCATGTGCAGGATGATGTTATTATTAGACACCTCAAAGATCTTTCTCAAAACAGATTGGATCTTACAGGCATCGATTCTCTAGATAAGAGTAAAATCTATTACAACAACAATCGTAATAATAACAACAAGAATAATAGAAACCAAAACACAAATAACAACGCGAAAAAAAGACATCACCACAACAACCAGAATAATCAAAACAATCAGAAAAATAACAGAAAATAATGAACGGAGCATTTGAGATAAGAGGAGGAAAGCAACTACATGGCGAGATTACACCACAAGGTGCAAAAAATGAAGCGCTTCAGATTTTATGTGCTGTATTGTTAACGGACGAGGAAATCAGAATTAAAAACATCCCTGATATCCATGATGTTAACCATTTAATTGAAATTCTTGGTGACCTCAACGTAAAAATTACTAAAAATGGTCAAGGCGATTATACTTTCAAAGCGGATGATGTTAATTTTGATTACATCAAATCAAAAGAGTTCAAAAAAGATGGTGCAAAACTTCGTGGCTCTGTCATGCTGCTTGGACCAATGTTAGCACGTTATGGCGAAGCTTATATGCCAACGCCTGGTGGTGACAAAATCGGAAGACGTCGTCTAGACACGCACTTCCAAGGTTTTGTTGAATTAGGTGCTGAATTCGCTTACGACGAACAAGAACAATATTATTCTTTAAAAGCAAAAGGATTACAAGGAAAATTCATCCTTTTGGAAGAAGCTTCTGTTACAGGAACTGCCAACATATTGATGGCAGCAGTTTTGGCAAAAGGAAAAACGAGAATCTATAATGCTGCTTGCGAACCTTATTTGCAACAACTTTGCAAAATGCTGAATCGTATGGGTGCTAATATTTCGGGAGTTGGATCTAACCTTTTAACAATCGAAGGCGTAACATCGCTTCACGGGACAGAACATACAATGCTTCCAGATATGGTGGAAATTGGTTCTTGGATTGGTCTTGCTGCAATGACAAAATCTGAAATTACCATCAAAAATGTAAACTGGAATCAGCTAGGAATTATCCCTGATACATTCAGAAAATTGGGTATCCAAATTGAAAAAAGCGGGGACGATATTTTGATTCCTGCACAAGAACATTATAAAATTCAGAAGTTTATCGATGGATCAATTTTAAATATTTCTGATGCACCGTGGCCAGGTTTTACACCAGATTTATTGTCCATTATTTTGGTGGTTGCAACGCAAGCAAAAGGAACTGTTTTGGTACATCAAAAAATGTTCGAATCGCGATTATTCTTCGTTGATAAATTAATTGATATGGGCGCACAAATTATTCTTTGTGACCCGCACAGAGCAACGGTGGTTGGACTTAATCATGAAACGCCTTTGCGTGGCACAACAATGACTTCGCCCGATATTCGTGCAGGAAATGCTTTGTTAATCGCAGCACTTTCGGCAGAGGGAAAATCAACCATCCACAATATTGAACAAATCGACCGTGGTTACGAAAACATCGATGGTCGTCTGAAAGCTTTAGGCGCAGATATTCGAAGAATTTAACTCTAAATAATTAAAAGGCATTCTGAAAAGAATGTCTTTTTTGTTTCTGATTTTTTTTCAATCATTAAACCTTTGTAATCAAATAAGCTACGAGCAAGATGCTCGAACAAGCGCAGAAATGTTCTTAAAAAAAATGTATTCCTAAAAAGTTCCGGAGGAACGAGCTGATAATAGAAACCAATTTTTATGTTAAGCGGAGCTCCGTAGGAGCGACCTGTTAATCTAGTTTATTTTAAAACTTTCTACGCTAGCGCAAGCGTCACGCTTGTGCTAAAACATAAAATAGCACACAAGGAAAATACATACACCAGCGTAGAAACGTTCTTGAAAAAAAATGTACTAATCAAAAGTTCCGAAGGAACGCACTGATAATAGAAACCAATATTTATGATAAGCGGAGCTCCGTAGGAGCGACCTGTTAATCTAGTTTTTTACATCACTAAAACTTTATCGTCGAACCTGAACTCGCTGGCGCAAGCGTCACGCTTATGCTAAAATACAACATAGAACACGAGCAAGATACTCGCATCAAAATTGGAAATAAGTCTAATTCCAATTTTACTTTAAATTCTTAACAAAATTCGATAACTTTAGATTTCAAAAAAATAAATGATGGATAAAAAACATGTTGGCATATTTGTAGGAAGTCTTCGAAAAGAATCTTTTTCAAAAAAAATTGCGGAACAGTTGCTAAGTATTGCTCCAGATAATATGGAATTCGAAATTATCCCAATTGGACAACTAGAACTGTACAATCAGGATTTTGACGATCATAATGAATTACCAGAATCTTACATTCAATTTAGAGAAAAAGTTAGTCAACTCGATGCTGTAATTTTTGTAACGCCAGAATACAATCGTGGTTTGCCTGCGGTTCTCAAAAATGCGATTGATATTGCTTCTCGACCATCTGGCAAAGGCGTTTGGGCTAAAAAACCAGGTGCAGTCATTAGTAACTCGCCAGGATTGTTAGGCGCTTTTGGAGCCAATCATCAGTTGAGACAAAGCTTAACATCAGTTAATGTTTACACCATGCAGCAGCCTGAAATCTACTTAAGTCAAATTTCAAAAGCTTTTGATGAAAACGGAACTATGGACGAACGTACAACAGAATACTTAAAAAAGTTTGTCACCGCTTATGCTGATTGGTGCTCGGTTTTTTGGAAGTAATTTTTAAACAAACATTTTTTTGAAATACATCAAATTTGTTTTAATAACACTAAGCCTAATAGTTATTTTGCTACTAGGCTTGTTTTTGTTTTCGAAACCTAAACAAATTATCATTGCAGAATACAATTCAAACTACAAATCAATTTATCCAAAAACGAACTTTGTAAAATTTGAAAACAAAGATTTTTTAATCAAGGATATTTACCAATATCGACTCAATTTGTTAAATGAAATTCAGTTTATTGGAAGTGAAGGTCTTGCCGTGCAAAAAATCGGATTCTTTGAACTTTTTAAAACCAATGAAAATTCGGAAATACCTAAGTACTTAAAGTTTAGAAAATTAAATAAGCAAATTATTTACAACTCGAAAACCTATACTATTTCTGAAGAACGAAAAGACACAATAATTTCAAAAATTAAAGAGGATAAGATTATTCTTTTTGTCACAGAATAAAAAGCGAAAAACACTACCAGCCACCTCCGCCGCCACCGCCACCGCCACCGCCTGACGAACCTCTTCCACTTGATCCACTAGATCGCGAACCACCAGAATAAGAACTGGATGAGGACGATCGTGACGAGGATGACGAATAAGAACCTGATGAAGAAGACGAAAATGATCGACTGCTCGTATAGATTGGTGTACTCGACGATGACAAAGACATCGAAAGTGCTGAAGCCGCATTAGAGTCAAAGGCGAAACTAGAAAAAGTTGAAGATTCTAAAACCGATGCCCCCAAACTATCTCGAAAGCGCTTTCCCCAAATCTCTTGGACACCTAAAGCAATGGCATAAGGCAAAAACTTCTCATACAAATCCGTTGTCATTTCTGGTGGGTTATGGAATTTTAGTTGCGCTTCTTCTGCTGCCCCAAGGTACATTTTGAAACCATCAATTTCTGATTTCATTAAGATTTTATCAGCAGATGGTCTTTTTATGAAGTATTTAAAAATGAGTAAACTGACACCTCCAAAAATTAAAAACTTAAAACAATCTGAGCCTAATCTCGTCATATCACCTGAGTTACCAAAAGCAAATAAAAACAAGGGTAACGAAAAAAGCGATAAAAATGCTAATAAAGCGAAAACGACAAAGGTTTTAGAAAACTCTTTCCAAAGTGTTAAAACAAGCATTACAATTAAGCCATCAAAAAAGATTAGCATCGATCCAATCCCAAGCATTTCAAAACTTCCATCAACCAAACAAGCATAAAACAAACCCAATAAAAAGGTCGCGACAATAATCCATAAAGCATTGTACACAAGGCGAATATTAGAAATTTCAATTGTGAATTTGACCAAGTTTTTCTCTAAAAAAGCAGATAAACTAGTGTCCGCATTTCGAAGCTGCGAATTGTAAGTGCCATCCACTTTTATCGACGTTGTCTTGTCATTAAAAAGTTTTTTAAACACTAACTCTTCATCCTCTTGCAAACTTCTTGGTCCTTCAAAAAGTTTAACAATATTATAAACTCGGTTAACACTGTACTCCACTTGCGAAGACAAATCTTCTTTAAGAGAAATCACTTTTTTGACCGCCAAATCTACAAGATTGGCAGCAAGTTGTGATGTATCGTATTTGCCCGCATTAATATATCCAATGCTTGCAGGAGACAAATCATAAGGCGCGTTGAATTGTGGAATAACAATCGGTTTTTCGATGTTTCTTCCATACCTCAGCCAATTTCGGATGTAGTAAAAAAGCAAATAACATGCGACCAAAACCAAGGGAATTCGGTCTTTATTTTTTTTAATAAATTTTGAAAAAGCAGATGGCGCTTCCAAGACATTCGGTTTAAAACCAACTGCAATTGTCAAATTTTCCTCAGGTTTAAGATTAGAAGCTTTAAAATTCATTTCTAACTTCGTAACTTTTTCGGAAGTACAATTCGACTCTTGGCTTCCATACCGTCCAGTATAACAAGAATTTTGAAGAATATCAGCGCCAGCAGGCAATACCACATTTGCACTAATATGTTCTATTGGAAAACTCCAATCGGTTCCGTTAACATTCCAATAAAACTCATCATAATTTTTGAAATGTCCAATTTGGTCTGTTGTTTCGTAGCTTATTTCGTAGGTGTAAAATCCAGCTCTTAACAAAACATCTTTCGAACCGATATAGATATTAAAAACACCATTCATTTTTTCGATGTGGTAATTTTCATTAACACCGTCTTTTTTAATGGAAATAATTTTGTAATCAACCTCTTCGACACCATCATTAATGTTTCGAAGCATTGGTAATGCACGGAAAAGTCCACGTTTTATTTGCTCACCAGTTGCATAGACTTTAATGGTCTCGGTAACTTTGACCACCGACTTTTTGGAAATTACAATATCGGAATGAAAATCAATGACACGCTCTTGCTGAATAGAAAGTGAATCCTGAAGACTATCTTTATAATCTTCAGGAATTTGATTTTCTATAGAAATTGTTGGTGTTATTCCTTGCGAAAAAACCAGTGAATAAATCGCTAGGAAAAAAACTAAAAATATTTTTTTCATTATGTTAGGATTACCAGCCGCCGCCACCACCACCGCCACCGCCGCCGCCAGAAAATCCGCCGCCGCCAGAGCCGCTACCGCCAGAACTGCTGTTAGATGGTGCCGTAGATCCAGAGCTGATAGAATTGGTAAGACTGTTGTTAAGTGAACTGCCAAAACTGCCAAGCCCCATATAGTTACCAACATACCAAGATGCTGTATAGCCCACAGCCATTGATAATAGCGCCGCTTCAAACTTTTTACCCCAAATATCGTCAACACCTAAAACCATGGCGTAAGGCAAATATTTTTCGAAAATCTCGGGCGTCATTTGAGGAGGATTATGGAATTTCAGTTGTTCATTTTCTGCAGCTCCCATATACATTTTGAAACCGTCAATCAGAGATTGTTGTCTCAACTTTTCTTCGGATGGACGTTTTATTAAATATTGGAATACCAATAGCAAAACAAAAGAAACCAAAGCAAACTGAATGCAGTATCTAATATCTGGCTCAATTGCTGACGTAAATCCCATTGCTAAAAACTGTCCTGCAAAGATCAACCCAAAGAAAGCGCCTATCAATCCACCACAACCGACAATTTTTATTTTTCGGAAAAACTGTGTGATAACAAAATAAACGACCACTAAAATAACATACAAGAATCCACCAATCATTACAAATGCAAAGTCATCATTTTTGAAGCAAGCCAAAACCAAACATCCAAAATAGATCAGTGTCGCAATAAGGAAAGGCTTCAAAACAAATTTCTGATTGTTTCCCTGTTGCAGAAACGCTTTATGTTGCATATCAAGATTAACTGTAAACTCTTGAACCGAGTCTTCAATTTTTGGATCATAAGAACCATCCAAAGAAACTTCATGACGATTTTTGAAAAGGTAATTCATCAATGCGATTTCTTCTTTTGGAAGACTTTCGTCTGGTTCTTTAATTTTCTCAATGTTAAAAATCTGAGACTTCCCTAATCCCAAAAAGCCTTTGGATTCGGACTCGACAATTTTTGTATAACCTTTAATAGAAAGATCCACTAAAGCTGCCGTTAAATAAGTATTGTTATAAGACTCGTTTTTGATGTAGCCAAGACTTGCAGGCGAAAGATTCTCTGGCACATTAAATTGCGGATATACTGTAGGTTTCGGTGGATCGATACCATATTTTCTCCAAAGTTGATAACAATAACCAGCCAAACCTAGTAAAGAAGCTAATAGAATAGCAACAATACCATATTTCTCAAAGAAACTTGGCGGTGGCGGCGGCGCAAAAACCCCTTTGTTAAAACCAACTGCAATCGTTAAGTTCTCATTATTGCGTAGATTGTCTGCACTCCACTCCATTGTATGATCATCAATTTTTTGTGAAGAACAATTGGATTCGGTGCTTTTCGCGGCTCCTGTATAACAAGAATTTTGTAAAATTTTCGCTGCACTTGGCAAAACAACTTTCGCTGAAATATGATCTACTGCAAAATCCCAATCCAATCCATTGACATTCCAATACAGCTCATCATATTTATCAAAAAAACCAATCTGGTTCGCAACTTTATATTTAATTGCAAACTCATATTGTCCTGATGGCAGGTCTGTGTCTTTGCTGCCAATATAGATTTTGTAATATCCAGAACCTGTTTCGCTGTGATAATCAACTTTTTGACCATCTTGTGTTACAGAAATGATATTGTATTTTAATTTTTGATTTTTTCCGTTAAGTTTTCTTTCAGTCAAAAAAGTTCTAAAAATACCATGACGAATATTAATGCCTAGACTATTAACTTTAATAGTCTCCGTCACCTCCAATCCACCTTTATCATCAACTAAAATGTCCGAATGATAATTGAGGATTTTTTCGGTTTGGCTATAATCGGATTGTGTCGCTTCGGACTCGCTCGCAACATCTTGGCTGAAACCAAGCAACGAACAGCAAAGCGTAAATATCAGCAGAAAATATTTCATTGCTAGAATTTTACAGTTGGAACCTCGCGCTCAGCAGCATTTTGAAGCTCAAAGAAAGGTGCTTTTTCAAACTTATACATATTTGCAACAATATTGCTAGGGAAAGATTCTACAGCAGTATTATTTTCGCGAACCGTTCCGTTATAATAACGTCTTGCTTTTTCGATATCGCCTTCGATGTTAGAAAGTTCGCCTTGCAATTGTTGGAAGTTAGCATTCGCCTTCAAGTCTGGATATTGCTCTGCAACTGCCATCAAATTAACCATCGCTTGGCTCAAGTTTTTCTCGGCCGATTCTTTATCTTGGACATTGTTAGCACTTACCGCATTAGCTCTAGCTTGGATCACACTATCCAAAGTAGAACGTTCATGCGTCGCATAACCTTTAACAGTCTCTACTAAATTGGGGATTAGATCGTGGCGTTTCTTCAACATAACATCAATACTACTCCAGCCTTCTTGGACTAGATTACGAAGTCTAACCAACTTGTTATAGGCTGAAACAAAATAAAGAACTACAAAAAGCGCGATCGCTAAAATTATCAATAATGGAATCATAAATAAGGTTTTGATTAAAATTAAACATTTTCTGTAAAACACAAAGCTAATTCTAATTTAATTTTAAATTATTATTTTTGAATTAAAGCTTTTAATCAAAATGAAACTATTATTGTTTTTTGTATGCTTTATCAGTTTCAAAATCTGTAAAGCGCAGACCAATTATCCGACACCTGACAAAAACCAAAACCATCTATTCTACATACAACACAGTGATAATCATAACACTTTTGTATATGACGCTGTTATGGATGGCACAAATATTTCGGAGAAAAATCCCATCAACATTTACCGAGTTTTATACGATGAAAATGCTGAAATAAAACCTTTGACTATGGTTCAGAAATCGATGGCTTACGGTTATGATTTCAAAAAAATCGATAGCAACTATTTTGAATTTTCTTTAAAAGGACAAAAAAGCCTGAAGCTCTACCTAGGTTTTAACAACCAACAAAAACCCGCAGTTTTCTTAACGGTTAATGGCAACAAGATTTATCTTGAAAAAATGTTTATTCAATTAAAAAGTTTTGCACTCAAACCTAGTGCCGAATATATTTTGCTAATTGGTAAAGATTTTGAAACGGGAAAAAGCGTCACCGAAAAGGTGAAAATTTAATCTAAAGTTTTAACGCGTTCTAGTTTTTCTGATCCCGCCAATCCATTAGGATTACAGCCCAATTTACCTTCTGGAACTTCGAGATTTTTCTTTTGATAAAATTCTTTCCAAAAAACATTCGTTTGACCAGTTTTCGGATCGACAAAAGTCATAGGCTCTAACTTAAAAATTTGATCTTTTCTAAAGGCACGCTCAATAAAATCAGAGCAATAATAAGAATTCTCATTTAGGATATAATCAAAATTATAAGGTTTCCCGACCAAAGCATTTGCTTGTTTTATGGCATACGGAATGCTATTCTGAAATGGATTTTTTAAACGATAAACGACAATATGCTGACCATTTTGTTTTTGTTCTTTTACAAAATCCGACATGGCTTGTCGCTGAGATCCACCACGAGGTGCGGCATGCAAAACAAAATAATCTTTGCCTGATTTTTCGACCAAACCAATATGATCAAAATTGGCTAACTCTTCCCTTTGCGTAACATTGTTAATCGCGCCAGAAAGACCTTCCTGCTTTGCGGTTACAAATAATAAATCACCATTTTCCACACCATTATATTTTTTGTGAGAAGCGCAACCAACCAACATCCAACAAAATACAAGGAAGAATAATTTCAGTTTCATAAGGCTTCTTTTTTCGGTTGCAAATTTACGAAAGCATTTCAAAACTTTTGAAAGTCATTTTTTTTCCTTTAGAAAAGACATAAAAGCAGATTTATCTTTTGTAAATTGCAAAGAGATTGTTCTAGCAAAACCTTGAATATTATTAGTAAAAAATAGATTTTTGAACAGTCAGATTTTCCAAACTTTAAAAACACAAATATAATTTCTAAATATGATCCTTGACAAAAATGAAGTCCAAAAAAGACTAGGATTGTTGGTTATTTTGGCAACATCAATGATCGAATCTGGACGCTCGATAAGCGGAACCGTTAGAATCGTAAAAGCCTCAGCAAAAGGAATCGGTTTAAAAAATGTCTTAATAAATGCAACTGGCAAAATTGTTTCTATTCAATACATTGATCCCGACAATGAAGTTTTCATACGAAATGGGATTGCAAAATCTGTTGACGCTTTCGACTGTGATAAGATGAAGCAACTAGAAATTGTCGCGAGCAAAATATCTTCGGGGGATTTCACCGTCGAAAAAGGCATTGAAGCCATTGAGCAGTGCAAAAATATTTCAAAACCTTGGTGGTGGGTTACTGGTGGACTTTCTGTTCTAGGCTTTTGTGTGGCATTACAAGTTGGCGGACTATTTGTAACCGCATTAATTGCGGGACTTCTACATTTCCTTGTTTCAATTTCTGGGCGACTGCTATCGCGTTTCAATATTCCAAACTTATTTTCTGTCGCGTTACAATGTATTGTAGGAGGCGCAATCGCATTTGGCGCTCATTATTTAGGATTAATTTCCCTCACAGGAGCCATTGTAGCTTTGGCAGTAAGTTGGATGCTTTTGGTTCCACAATCATTAATAATTTCTGCGGTCTTGGATATTACCAATCAACAATATGTTGCCGGAATTACCCACACATCTTTGATTGTCCTTATTAGTTCCGGAATTTTAATGGGCGCAGTTATGGCATTATCGATGACTTCCGTATTGCAACTTCCGCAGGATCAAAAAATAATTCTGCCCACGTTGTCAATTCCTTTAGGCATTCTTTTTTCGGTGATTGGTGCAACCGCCAATGCGATGGCCAATTCTGGAGGAAAAAGCCTCATTATTCCTGCTGCGATTATAGGTCTTGTCACCGCAAGTATTAATCAAATATTACTTCATTTTTTTGAAATGCCTTCACTTTGGGCAGCTTCAATAACGGCAATTATTTTAGGTTTTTTCTCAGAATTACTAGCGCGAAGAGTAGTATACCCTGCTCCTGTATTGGCTTTAATGGGAATTGCAGGTGCTCTACTACCAGGTTTAGTGGTTTATAATGGCGTTGCGTTACAACTCTTCAATGAGGATGGAACCAAATACTTTATACAAGCTGCTTTAACTTGTATCTGTCTAGGCATTGGCGTGACGTTTGGATTTTTGTTGGCTTCCTATATTAAAACAAGATACAACCGAATTCAGTCATCCTTTGTACAATCTTAGAATAAACTAGAAATCACTCAGAGCCTGCTTAAAGTTTTGTTTCCAACATTTTTAAATAGGCTCTAAGTTTAACTGAGTTTTTTTTATCGTTTATAATTGGTTTCGTAAAAACTAATCCAATCTTGCGGTGTCATTTTCGTACACAATTCTCCAATTAATTCCAATGGAATATCATCCATTTTTTTGAATCGAATACAAGATTTACCCATGTCCAATTTTCTTTTAGAATGCTTTGGATATTCTTCTGTAAACCACTTTAGCAATTCTGGTTTCGCATAAAGTCCCATGTGATATAACGCTACAAAATTCTTTTGCGACGCCAAATTAATAAACGGCAACGGTGTTCCTGGCGCACAATGATAACCTGCAGGATAATCTTTGAGAGGAATCGCCCAGCCGAGCATTCCATAACTTGGGATATTCTCAAAACCTTTGGGAAGATTAGCATTAATGGTCTCTACAATTTTCAAGACAACCTCTTGGCGATCTTCAGGAATTTTAGAAATGTAATCTTCAACACTCGACGCTTCTATTTGCATAAGTAGTTTATATTTAGAATTATATAAATGAAGCCTAAATTTAGAAAATTAAATCTTATTTTTGCCATACAAATTTTTGAAATTATGCCAAAAATATCACAACGCGCGCGTCACATGCCGCCTTCTCCGGTTAGAAAATTGGTTCCATTTGCTTTGCAAGCCAAACAAAAAGGAATGAAAGTCTACCACCTCAACATTGGTCAACCCGATATTGAAACACCACAAACAGCTTTAGATGCTATTAAAAATATAGATTTAAAAGTTCTAGAATACGCACTTTCTGAGGGAAATCTTGACTACAGAAAAGCTTTAACAACTTATTACAATACGCTTGGTTTTGAAGATATCACACCAGATAACATTATCGTTACCAATGGTGGTTCCGAAGCATTAAATTTTGCAATCTCAACACTTTGCGATGATGGCGACGAAGTAATCATCCCAGAACCTTACTATGCGAATTACAATGGCTTTACCAGCACTTTCAATGTAAATGTTGTTGCAATCCCATCGAGCATTGACAGTGGTTTTGCATTGCCTCCAATGGAAGAATTCGAGAAAAAAATCACGGACAAAACCAGAGCGATTATCATTTGTAATCCAGGCAATCCAACAGGTTACCTTTATACAAAAGAAGAATTACAACAACTTGCTGACATTGCATTAAAACACGATATCGTGGTAATCTCTGACGAAGTGTACAGAGAATACGTATATGATGGCAAGCAACAGATATCAATGTTGTCATTCCCAGAATTGGCTGACAATTGTATCATTATCGACTCCGAATCTAAACGTTACTCGATGTGTGGTGTTAGAATTGGATGTCTGATTACACGTTCTCAAAAGATTCACGATGCAGCAATGTTGTTTGCACAAGCAAGATTGAGCCCAGTATTAATTGGTCAAATTGCAGCAACTGCGGCGCACGTTAACGATGACGCTTACATCCGTGGCGTTCGCGAAGAATATACAAAGCGTAGAAATCTTCTTGTTGACTTGCTAAACGAAATTCCTGGTGTAATTTGTCCAAAGCCAAAAGGTGCTTTCTATTGCGTTGCAGAACTTCCTGTTGATGATACAGAAGTGTTTGCACAATGGCTTTTGGAAAGTTATTCTAACAACGGCGAAACCATTATGGTGGCGCCCGCAGGAGGATTCTATAGCAATCCGGAATTAGGAAAACGCCAAGTAAGAATTGCTTACGTTTTAAAATCTGATGATTTGAAGCGTAGTGCAGAAATCCTTCGAGACGCTCTTAAGGTCTATAACGAAAGATAATTTTAAAATATTGAAGCGGGAATTTTTCCCGCTTTTTTTATGATGCTTTATGAAGTTAAATTCTTTTAAATTTGATAATTTAGCAGTTTCAAATTCTAAGAATGATTCAGAAAAATCTTTCCCTAAAAGCTTTCAACAGTTTTGGTGTTGACGCACAATCTAAATATTTTGTAAAAGTAGAATCTGTTGAAGCACTTCGCGAAGTACTTCAAAATCCAGAAATCCAAAATGAAAACTTATTGTTCTTGGGTGGTGGAAGCAATATTCTTTTGACAAAAGATTTTGAGGGTTGCGCCATTCAGCTAGATTTTAAAGGGATTTCTGAAAAACAATTGGACGAAAATCATGTTTTGGTAACAGCAAAGGCTGGCGAAAATTGGCATCAATTTGTGCTGTATTGTTTGGATAAAAACTATGGTGGTCTGGAGAACTTATCCTTAATTCCTGGGAATGTTGGTACATCGCCAATGCAGAATATTGGCGCTTACGGCACCGAAATAAAAGATGTTTTTGAATCTTGTGATGTTCTAAATCTGGAAACTTTAAAAGTTGAAACTTTCGATTTAGAGAAATGCAGATTTGGTTACCGCGATTCTATTTTTAAACAAGAAGGAAAAGGTAAATACGTCATCTTGGATGTCACCTTTCGTTTGACAACGCATCAACACAACATTAAAACGGAATACGGCGCTATCAAAGGCGAACTCGAAAAAATGAATATCGAGAATCCTAGCATTCAAGAGGTTTCTAAAGCTGTGATTGCGATTAGAGAAAGCAAACTTCCGAATCCTAAAGAAATTGGAAACGCGGGAAGCTTCTTCAAAAATCCAACAATTCCGTTAAGTCAATTCGAGGTTTTAAAAGATAAATCCCCCAACATACAAGGCTATCCAAATGGCGATTGGGTAAAAGTCCCTGCAGGTTGGCTCATCGAACAATGTGGCTGGAAAGGCAAACAAATTGGAAATGTTGCGACGCATCATCTTCAGTCTTTGGTGATTATCAACAAAACAGGAAATGCGACTGGAAAAGAGATTTTCGATTTTTCAACAGAAATTATTAATTCGGTTAAAGAAAAATTCGGCATCGAGTTAGAGCGCGAAGTGAATATTATTTAAAAAAGCAGCCTTTCAGTATTTCTGAAAGGCTGTTTTGGTAAAATTATTTTTTCTCATAAATCCCTGTCAATATCGTATCATACCAACCATCGGGATGATGATAAAATCTTTGGTAAACAGTTACTTTTATCTTCATATCTGGTAGCATTTCTATATTTTTAATAATTGGCATACCATATTGCAACTGATATTCTTCACTATTATTCCCTCTCCTATATTCTATCATATTATTTTTTTTATAATACTTCACATAAGCTAAGTCGCCTCTTGATAAATAATCAATATCATAATTATTGTACTCAGGAAAAAAAGAGGCAAAAGGGATTATTATTTCAAGTAGCGAATTTTCATTTATTTTGAGTGGATGATTACGATAATAACTATAAAAAACATCCAACTCGTTTTTAAAATCTGTTGTCGCAACACCATCTAAATTAAGATCCAAAGCTGTATCCGAAACCAAAGAAAGCATTTTATAAATTCCCATAATCTCTCTCGTTTGCGCATTAGACTCTTCATCTCGGCTACACGATGATAAACAAAAAACAAGCAATAAAGTCGCTAATATTCTCATAAAATTTGATTTGATTTTCTAAATGTATAAATATAGTGCTTAAAAAAAATAATTCATCCTTTTTCCCCAAACAAATTATTAAAATCACCAAACAACAACAAAAGAAAAGAAAATATTTCTACTTCAAATAAAACAAAAGAATAAAATCACTATTTTTAAACAAAATTAAAACAAAATTAAAACAACATTATCCAAATCATTATTTAAACATGAAAATTTGCGTTTTAGGAGCAGGCAATATGGGCGTCTCCTTTTCAAAATCTTTTTTAAAGTACGAACTTATCAAAGCTTCAGATTTAGAATTAATCGTTAGAAGCGATAACAAAGCCGAAAAACTTCAATCCGAATTCTCGAAATCGACGGTTAGCACTTTCGAAAAGGTTGATAACATTGAGGCAGATTTAATAATCATCGCCGTAAAACCGCAAGATTTTCAATATGTTGTAGAACATCTTCCATTCAAAATAAAAGAAAACCAAATGCTTTTATCCATAATGGCTGGTGTCAAAATCGAAAAAATACAAAAAGCTTTTAATCATAAATTGGTCGTTCGAGCGATGCCAAATTCACCAACACTTTTAGGCATGGGCATCACAGGTTATACGGCGGCAGAAGGCATCAGTTTTAGCCAACTTATCAATATCGAGCGATTGCTTAACAGCACTGGCCGTTCGGTTTATTTGGAAGACGAGGAGCAATTGGACGCTGTGACGGCACTTTCGGGAAGTGGACCTGCTTATTTTTATTACATTATCGATGCGATGATAAAAGCAGGAATCGAAATGGGCATCGAAGAAAATCTTTCGAAACTTTTTGTAAAACAAACAATGCTGGGCGCTTATCACCTAATCAACAATTCGGACAGAAGTTTGGAAGATTTAATAAAAGATGTCGCGTCCAAAGGTGGAACAACCGAAGCTGCACTAAAAAGTTTCAATGAAAGTGAATTAAAATCGACCATCGAAAAAGGAATTTTAGCAGCCGAAAAACGCTCGAAAGAACTTAATGCTTAGCAGCAAAAATCCTTTCAAAAAAATTCATTAACAGAAATCCGAGACTCATCCCAATCGAGTTAAGGAGAATATCATCAATGTCGAAAACACCAAGCCTTGTGAAATATTGCAAGGCTTCTAATATGACCAACACAAAAACAAAACCGATAAGCAAAGTTCTGTAATCATAGTACTTTGGGAAAATCCAAGCCATAAATCCAAAAGGTAAAAACATAAATAAATTCCCAAAAATGTTGATGAGAATATCTTTAATAAACAAGGTATTTTCGACAAAGCGAATGGTCGACGCAAGAGGTTTTAACCTTACAATATTAATTGACATCACCTCTCGACCAAAGCCCAAAAACATAAAGTACAGCAACAAAATACTGTACGGAATAATGAGAATTCTGAAACTTGTTTTTAAAAACTTGAGCATTATTTTTTAAAGATAAAATAAACGGCGAGAATCAGAAAGCCAAAACCGATAAGATGATTTGGTCGAAGCGTTTCATTTTTGAAAACGAAAATCGCAAACACTGTAAAAACACTCAAAGAGATTACTTCCTGAATAACCTTTAGTTGCCATAAATTAAATGGTCCACCGTTTTCTTTAAAACCCATTCTGTTTGCAGGAACTTGCAAGACATATTCGAAAAAAGCGATGCCCCAACTTATCAAAATAATGCTGATAAGACCGAGATTTTGCGACCAATTCATATCCTTAAATTTGAGGTGTCCATACCACGCCAAAGTCATAAATGTATTCGACAAAATCAAAAGCCCAATTGTTAAAATCACTTTTCCCATAAACCGTTAAATATCATTGCAAAAATAAAGTTTACACCATTATAATATCGTATTTTTGGGTAAATTTTCAGCAATGAAGTACATCATCCTAAGTTTAATTTCCGCGTTATTATTTTGTGTTTCTTGGCCAACATACGGCGTACCTTATTTTATATTTTTAGCCTTTGTGCCTTTACTTCTAGTTGAGCACGAGATTACAAAATTTAGCAAAATAAAACACAAGTCTTGGGCGGTTTTTGGATTATCCTATTTAGTATTTATCATTTGGAATATCGTGACGACAGGATGGTTGTACAATTCTCTTAACCCTGATGGAAGCCACTCGTTGATGGCAGTTGTTTTCCCTGTGGTCGTTAATTCGTTGTTGATGTCGTTGACCTTTCAGTTTTATCATTGGTACAAAAAAAGTCAAGGAACCTATTTTGGATTGGTATTTTTTGTGGCGATTTGGATGGTTTTCGAAAAATTTCATTTGAGTTGGGAGCTAACTTGGCCATGGCTAAATCTCGGAAATGTTTTTGCAGATCAACACCAATTTATCCAATGGTATGACACTTTGGGCGCAACTGGTGGTAGTCTTTGGATATTGTTAGTTAACGTTTTAGCATTTTACACCATCAGAATTTGGGAAGCTGGCAGACAACGAAAGTCTTTAATCATCAATACTTCTTTGGTTGTAGGATTGGCGGTTATTCCGATGTTGATTTCTTATTTGATGTACTTTAATTACGAGGAAAAACCTGTCGGAAGTGTTAATGTGAGTATGTTGCAACCCGACCTCGATCCGTACAAAGAAAAATACCAAAAAGATAGCATTACAATCGTTTCGGATTTGTTGAATATTGCAGGAAAAAATAGTGTTCTGGATACCAAACATAATCCTGAAAAAATTGATATTTACCTTGCGCCCGAAACTTCTTTCCCTGGTTATGGAAGTATCAGCGAACGTGGTTTCCACAATAGTTTGCTGATTAATGATATTAAATCTTTTCTTTCGCAGCATCCCAAAACTTTGTTTGTAGGAGGTGTCTCAACCTATTATGTTTACCAAAATGAAGAGGAGAAAAATCAAAAGTCAAAAACAGCAAGTCTTATTGAAGGACGCAATTTTTGGGTTGACGAATACAATTCGGCGGTACAAATTATTCCGAACCAAAATGTAGAAGTCTATCACAAAGGCAAATTGGTGCCTGGTGTCGAAATTTTCCCTTACATGAATGTCCTAAAACCACTTCTTGGTGATGCTATGCTTAACATGGGTGGAACGGTTCATTCGTTAGGGATTGATCAAGAGCGTAAAGCATTTTCGAATCCTTTTAACAAAGCGAAATTAGCGCCGATTATTTGCTATGAAAGTATCTATGGCGAATTCACGAATGACTATGTTAAAAAAGGGGCAAACCTACTAACAATCGTTACCAACGACTCTTGGTGGGGCTTTTCGCAAGGTCACAAACAATTATTGGCTTATGCTAAACTTCGCGCTATCGAAACACGACGCGAGATCGTCCGTGCAGCCAACAGCGGAACCAGTGCGCACATCAATGCGCGCGGTGATATTTTGGAAGAACTTCCCTATGGTGCACAAGGTGCTTTAACAGCGAAAGCAAACCTTTTAGAAGGCGAAACATTCTATGTGAGAACTGGCGATTTGTGGTCGCGCATCTGCATGTTTGTTGTTGGATTTTTAATTTGTTTTATTCCAGGAAGAAAATATCTAAACCGAAAATAAACCACCTTGGCGCTTCAAGATTTTATTACGCAAATTTGGGCAAAATCGACTGGTCGAAAATTAAATTCTCCACAAGATGATTGGTTGCTAGGACCAATTGGCGATTCGGATTTCCAAATAAACTATGTTGATAAAATCGCAAAAGAAGAAAATTTATATTTAGCTGAAAATAGTCCCGAATCGGGATTAATGGAAGACGACATCTTTTTTAAAACCGATTCTGACACAAGAATCCATCCTAAGATTTTAGATTTTTATCAAAAAACCTCGAATTATAGTTTTGGAATCGAAGCCACTTGGAATCCTTTTTTCAAAATCTTTTCGAATCTGCTGCAATTGCTTTTTAGTAATCGATTGCAACAACTCAATTTGCCATCGAAATCTGCCGACCTCAACACCAGCTTGATTAGTAGCATTTTAAAACTTAAAAATAAATCTACTAACAAAACAGTTTGGACAATTTGGAATCGTAAATCTGCGAAAACTCAAAAATTAATATTTTCGGGAATCTACACGTTTTGTAAAATTAAAGACCGCGATTTTTTTAAAGTTATTTTTCCACTTCCCAATGGCAACGCCAGCGTTCTCCTCGAAAAGGAAATCTTAAACGATGGAAGTTTGATTTTAAAATCAAATGGAAAAAAGTTTGGCGAAACTGGTTTTTATTTTGTTTTAAAAGACAAGAAAAGTCAATTCTACGGACGTTATGTCAAGACTATGCACGAACAATTGGATTTAAAATTTAATTCCGAAAATCAACAGATTGATGCCTTACACCAATTTTCTATTTGGGGTATTACTTTCTTAAAATTAGAATATACGATCAAGGAGAAAGCGAATTGATTTTTGATTTTTGATTTTTAAAGCCGTAAAAGATCTAATTTTTAAAAAAGGTTTAATATTAAACTACAAAAGTTTTTCAAGTTAAATATTGTGATTAATAGGTCGCTCCTACGGAGCTCGCTCTTTGCATTATTTAATTGCTACTAACAGAATGCTCCGCTGGAGCATTTTTCAACAACTATTTTAAGATAAAAAAACTTAAGCTTGAAAATATATTAAAGCAAAAAAAAATTATATTAAAAGCATCATCACAGAAATCAAAAGCAATCACTACGAACCGCAAAAGATTCTTCTTACAAGTTTGAATTAAAAAGCTTTAAGATTATTAGGTCGCTCCTACGGAGCTCGCTTTTTGCATTATTTAATTGCTATTAACAGAAAGCTCCGCTGGAGCATTTCTTCAGCAACTATTTCAAGAAAAAAAATAAAGCTTTGAAAATACATTAAACCTAAAAAGTTTTTTATCTAAAGCTTGATCACAGAAAATAAAAGCAATCATTATGAACCACAAAAGATTCTTCTTACAAGCTTGAACTAAAAAGTTTTAAGATTATTAGGTCGCTCCTATGGAGCTCGCTTTTTGCATTATTTAATTGCTATTATCAGAATACTCCGCTGGAGCATTTCTTCAGCAACTATTTCAAGAAAAAAAATAAAGCTTTGAAAATATATTAAACCACAAAAGCTATTTGTACCTTATAGTAATTAAGACGAACTAAAAATTTAAAACACAAGTTTTTTTTAATTCAGAAAAGTTAAGACTAGAATTTATCTAAAATCCTTCCAACGTGGAATAACGACCAACAATCCTAGTCCTACGAAGAAAAACAAAACGCTGACATCGGAATACAAAAAGGTTGATAAAAAGTAATTGTGGATAAGGAAATGAACTATTAGGAAAAACGGAAAAGCATAAACTCCGATTTTTTTGTACATGGCTATCAAAATCAAACTTAGAACCGCCAATGCATCAACCGCAAAAACAATATAAAAATACCAAGTCGGAATGTTAATATCGGTATGCTGCGTATATTCTGCCAAGTCGGTATTAACAGACAAATAAAAATGCAGTCCTAGGAATATTAAAATTCCGTAAAAATATTTGTTAGCAGCCCAGCTTTTATCGAGTTTTGTTGTCGTTTCGTTCATGCTATAAAGATAAAAAGGGCATTTGAATAAACAAAGCCCTTTTCATTAAGTTTTGGATGATATAAATTATATCGAAACTGCGTTGATCAATCTATTTTTGTCACTTAAGTATTCTTCCATAGAAATCATACTTTCAGTTCTCATAACATCTTGGATGTCATCAATTTGATAGATAATACGTTTAGCATCTTCAGTATTTTTAGCTCTCACTTTACAGAAGATATTGTATTTTCCAGAGATAACGCTAGCTTCTACAACATTAGGAATCAACGACAATTCTTTAAGAACATCTTGCGTTCTGTTAGACTTCGTTAAAAGGATCCCTATAAAGGCTGTAAAGTGGTAATCTAATTTTCCATAATCGATGTTAAGAGACGATCCCAAAATGATCCCAGCATCTTCCATCTTCTTCACTCTCACGTGGATTGTACCCGCAGAAACGTCCATTTGCTTTGCAATTTCAGTAAATGGCATTCTCGTGTTTTCTACCAAAAAATCTAATATTTTTTTATCGATTTCGTCTAGTTGGTAATTCATAACTATTAAATATTGTATTGTTAAAAATTCTAAGAATCTTTTGCAAATTTATAAAAAATCATTAAAACAAAAAAAAATCAGCATAACATTAACAAGATTTAACGAACTTTCACAATTCTTCTAATAAAAACCTATTTAATTGTATCTTTTTTTAAAGAATCAATTTTTATGACTTGATTTTTATCATCTTTTTTATTCTCATTTTTTTCTTTTCTTTTACTCTTGAACAGATATTTAAAAGAATCAAAACTTTTAGAATACACAACCCCAACACCATAACTTTGGTTAAGTCCCGCAGATGCGACACCTACACCAATATTTGACGGTTTAGAATAAGCTCTTAACAATCGCGAACCGTTATTCGTCTTACTCCAATCATATTCGATAATTCCTTCCCCAGAAAGGAAGTTATTGGTAGAAGCATTGTCTGATCTAGCTACTGGAATCCCCAGACCAGTTTTAATTTTAACTCTTGGCGAAAGTGCGAAACTCACACTCGTATTGACACGGTCTCCTGTATTAGAGCCTGCATCACCTTGGATATAGCCCAAGTCAATTTGGTAAACATTACTAATGGTATTAAGTACAGAACCTAGTTGTTTGAACAACATATTATAACCAGCGTTTTCTGCAGTACGACCAAGATTAATATCGAAACCTGCCGTGTTAGAAACATTAAAACTGTTCATGGCAAGGATAGACCCAAACTGAATAATCTTTTCTCCTTCGTCTGACATTTTGGTTGCCAAAGCCTCTTTAACTTGTGACGAAACATCTGGCGCACCAACTCCAAAAGCGATTTGCGGTTTAGTAAGACTTCCTGTAATATCTGCTGTTAGCTGCACATTGATTGGCTGCAAACTTAAACCTAAATATTCACCAGCATTGGTCACGGTTCTCATATAATTGGCCGTAATTGCCAAATCTGGTGTCATCGCATTACCATCCCAACGGATGCTACTTCCTTTTGCAATTTGGAACGTTCTACTAAGAATTGCTTTAGAAACAAAAGTTCCGTTATCAACATTATAAGTTCCGTTAATGGCAATATTTCCGTTTCGTTCCATTCGGAATTTCAATGGATTAGCGTCTCCTCGAACACTAATATCACCAACATCATCACCTACCAAAACATTAACCGTAGTACCTTTGTCAACAACAAGGTTAAAGTCAATCAACATATTAGCACCACTTTTCTTCTTCTCTTCTGCAACAATAACGCCCGCCTCATCACGCTTGAGGAATCTTAATATTTTGAATTTCTCAATATGCGATGTCGAGTTACTGTTAAATGTAAAACTACTCATATTAAGCGCTTTCATATTTGGCGTGGTAATTTCTAAAGCAGAAACTGGTCCCGAAACATACAAGTCACCTTTCGCATAGACTCTACCCCAGAATAAATCGTTATCGTCTTGCGTACTATTCAGAACTAAAAGATTGTCTGCTTCCATGATTAAGTTGATCGCCATAGAAGACAAAGTTTCAAACTGGATCATCCCCGAAATACGACCTTTGGAATTAGCACGACCATCACTCACTTCGACACTGTTGATTAAGGCTTGACCTTTAGATAAATTAATAACTGTATCTGCAAACTTGTAATCTACACCTGTAAATAAAAGTTTAAGTCCGAAACCTTTTAATGCAACATCTCCACTGTAATCCAAATTCGCTAAAGTCCCAGAAATCTTCAAATCTCCAGAAGCTTTACCTCGGAAATTGCCGAAAATTGACTTCACAAATTGTTGTGCAAAACGAAGATCAAACTCGTTCATTTCTGCGTTCAGATCAAGTGTCGGCGATTTGGTATTATTGTCAACATTTCCCGTTACATGCAAGTTGTTGCTACCAAACATTTCACTAGACTTCGCCTGGATGTCAATGTCAAAAATATTTGGTTTGGCACTCTTGGTTGCATTAATGACAAAGTCGCCCATTTTTTCACCATTCATCTTAATGTCTTGGACTTTAAGATCGATAAGTGGTTCTAGGTTTTTGTCATTCATTTTAATCTTGACAGAACCATTCGCAAGTCCTTTGATATCGAGATTATTATCACTATCACCAGATGATGTTAGTGCTAAAATTTTGCTAATGTCAAAATTCGTCACTTCGGCATCCGCGTCAAAATCTTTAGCAGACTTAAAGGTTGCTTCTTTCAACAACAACGAACTATCATCTGAATAAATCCTCAAATTATGAACTTGGAAATCTTTTTCTTTAATACGATAGGTAATCGAATGATCCAGCTCTGGACTGGTATCAATACTAAATGCAACGTTATTGACTTTAACCTCGGTTGGCTCGAACCTAAAGACATAATCGCCTCGGTTATTTGTCGTTTGGTTAAGGTTAACAGCATAATCTTTGAGTTTGTTATCAGCTTCTTCGTCCAAAGTTCCCAATTTGAAATTGGTAGCAATATGCAATCTTTGGTTATTCTCGTTATTCGCTTTTAACTCTAGATCCTTAATAACATTTTTGTTATACTCGCCTCTTTTAACACTAGCCAAAAGTTGTTGATTAAGATCCGCTGTATTAATACGCAATTGCAGACTATCAACCATTGCACTATCTATAGTTTTCTTAAGCTCTGGCTTGTAATGTTCATCTGTTTCTGCCAAGAATTTTTCAGCTTCGGTTAGCTCTTCTTGCTTGGTCATGATGTATTTAAGATAAGGCGCATCAGCATCCAAAACCAAATCGTTGGTAGAACCCTGATAATTACCTTTTACAATTGCGCCTTTAGGAATTTTAATTTCTGGCATAAAAAAGGCTACCAAACCTTGTTGGATATCCAAATCAAAATTAAAATATTGTCCATTATAAGTCTTACGTGGCGGATTACCAACCATAATTTTGTTAACACTATTGGTTAACATCTTTCCAATATCTTCTAAGTTAAAATGACCATGAACTTTAGCTTCCAATGCACCTGGCGAATCTACCGAAACGATGCGATTTCCATTTTCGAAAAAGGCTTTAACTGCTGAATTTGGCAACACCAATTTTTGCTTAGGTGACACTAAAGTCAAATCTTTAAGATTAGCATCCACATTGAGGTCGTTAAGATCCGTCATTGCAATTTTGCCATCGATAACGCCACTTACGCTGTTCATATCTCCTGCAGAAACACCCCAATGCTGTAAATTAACATATTGAAGATTTGCGACTACATCCGCTTTTAATCTTTTCGTTGCAAAATCAATAGTTCCTTTTACGTTAGCCTTTGCATTAGGATCGTTAACATTCACTATTCCGTTGTAGACTTTTCTGGTCAAAGTACCATCCAAAAGAATGTTTGTGATGTTTTTGCCCATTAACTCAATGCGCGCAATTTCGGATTTGGTACGAAGTTGCATTGTGTTGATGTCAAAACTATGTCCATCCACATTGAATTTCCCTGTAACCAATCCAACTTGTTTATTCTTAGTAAAGGCTGTTACATTAAGATCTTTAACATCGAAGTAACCTCGGTAATGCGGATTTTTTGTACTATAATCTGTTAAATAAAAATTCTGAATTTTAGCTTGTCCAATTCCAGTGATTGCTTCACCGTTTGCAAATATCTCTTCAGGTCTTGCACTTATTGCGCCTTTGTATTTTAAACGACCAAAATCGTCGGCGATGTTTCCTAAACTTTTAGCAATAAAACTTGGCAATGCTGCTTTCAGTCCTTTATAAGTAAAATCGGCATCTAATTGATCACTTTGTATAAAGAATTTCTTATGGAGCACGTCAGCAATTTTCAGACTTTTAGAATGTAAATTAACATCCGTTGAACGAACTTGGAAATTCTCCAGTTGCATTTTATTAAGTGGTCCAGTCATCGTTCCCGACATATTAATCGGTGTATAATTGTCCCAATTGGTCACAAAATAACTTAGGTCATAACCGCTCAATTGACTGCCTGGCTTAAACTCCAAATCCCAATTAACTTTATCGCCAAAATCTGCAAAGCCTGTTTTTGGATCGAGATTAAGCGTAACACCGCCCATCAGCAAAGAATGATCTGTGTTAAACACCAAATCACCTAATTTTAGATGTTGTTTGGTAAGTTCAAAATTAGTTGCGAATTGATCTACAATATGCTCTTTTCCCCAACGTTTTGTAATCAACGAAAACTTGTTAACAGCGGCATTAACATTTGGTCCAACAACTTTAATCTCGTTGGAATGGATGTTAATATTTCGAGCATCTAACCAACGTCCCTCCTCGCCTGGATGATTTTCGTTGACAATACTTGCCGTACCATTAACAATGTCAAGTGCTAGATTTAAAGTAAAAGGTTTCTTTTTTGGATCTCGAGGTTTACCATCCTCAAAATTTTCGATGTAGCGAATAAAATTGCTGATGCTATCACCTTTGTAGGTAATAACTTTAAAATTAGGTTCAACAATTTTCGCTTTATTAAACTTAAGATTTCTCGTGTTAAAAGCTAAGGCAAACCAATCCGAATTGACTTGCAACTCTTTAGCATTAATAAATTCAAACTTCTTATAGTCATTAATATGCACACCTTTGAGAACGACATCGCCAAAAAAATTAATTTCAATGTCATCCACCTTTAATCCCATGTGGAGGTCTTTATTTAGAAAGGTGATCGCTTCGTTTGCGATATAGCGTTTGGTAACTGGAAGATTAATTGCAATAAGAATTAGCAATATAAGTCCGAGTAGCCCGACAATAAGGTAAAGTGGTATTCTTACCCAAAGCGAACTTTTATGCTTTTTGGTCACCGCTTCCGTTTTTTCCGGATTTGGTTGATTTGTGTTTTGTTTATTTTCTAACTTTGCCATTCTTATGAGCGAAACAATTATTTTAGGAATTGAGTCATCTTGCGACGACACTTCTGCTGCAATTATCAAAGGAAATCAAATTTTA
>NZ_JASLDS010000005.1 GCF_030151385.1 Soonwooa sp. | reverse complement strand
GATACCTGATTCGGTAAAACTTCTGAGTAAGAAGGGATGAGAAGAACATCATCAAAAGTGATGGCTTGTTCAACAATTTTGTTATGAATAGACATTTTTACTTTCTTGCAAAATTAAAGCTTTTTAATGAATTCTGAAAATCAGGAAATTGATATTAACTAAATTTAATTTTTGTCTTTTCTATTGATTGAGTATCAATGTGTTAATTATTTTGGCGCAAATCCCAACGGTTCTCGATGCCCAAAGTATTGTAGATAATCTTGAGATGATATTTAACTGTATTTTCCGAAATGTAGAGTTCTGCTCCAATTTCTTTGTTGGTTTTTCCGACTTTCACGAGATTAACAATGTCGATTTGTCGATCCGTAAGATTGTAGTTTGTAAGATTTATTTTACTGTCGCCTTGCTCATTTAACTCTTTTGTGAACATTTCGAGTTCGGATCTCATTCGATTGTTTTCACGAAGTATCAGTTTATTTTTTAACTTGTTGGATTGATATAGTTTGAAAACAACAACCAGAAAAGCGAATAAAATAACCGAAGCAAAAGCCAAGCTGTATTTAATTTTTTTCTGATAGTCGAGTTCAACGTTTTTCCGTTTATTCAAAAGATTCCTTTCAAGGATTGTTAATTTTCCATTTTGAAAAGTGGCATTATATCTTGAAGAAATTTCGACGCCTTGGTTTTCGTAGAGATAGGCATTTTTGTAATCTTCAAAAGTCAGAAAAAAGTGGCTCATCGTGTAATACAAAGAAATTTTGTAGATGTCCATATTGTATTTTTCGGCATAATAGATTCCTTTATCAAAAGCGCTTTGTGCTAGATTTTTATCTTTAAGATGTTCTGAAAGTCCAATGATTTTGGTATAAATAAGAGGAAGATGTTTGGGGCTTTTCTTTTCCAAAATACCGATAGCATTCTCAAAAGTTATTTGTGCTGCGTCATAATTTTTATTGATGATTTGCAAAACGCCGATTGCGCTTAGGTAGAAAGCATGGGTTTCCGAATCTAGCAAATCGATATTTTTTTTGGACAAATCTTTGATGAGAATTTCGGCTTTGTCAAAATGTCGAGAATCGAATTCCACAAACATTTTCTCTGCTAAAACTCGAACTTCGGCAGCTTCTTCAAAGTTTGTTTCTTGGGCTTCTTTAAAGGCTAAATCTAGATTTTCTAGGACTTCGGGATAATTATAAACTCTTTTAAAAGTTAAAGCTTTCTGAAGATATGCGTTGTATCGGTCGTAGTCGGTTGATTGTTTGCTGTGTAGGATTTCTTCAAGCTTGATGATTGACTCTTCGTATTTGTGTTTGTCGTTAAGTTCCGAAATCTCGTTGTTAAGTGCTTCATTGTTGTATTGATGCGCTTTTGTGATAATGTTTAAGAAAATAAAAAACAGAATGAATAGAGATTTATTCATTTTTTAAGTTTTCGGATTAGTTTAGTTTTTGAACACGGAGATAATTTCAGAATTATGAAATTATTCGCTAAAATAACAATTTATTTTTAGATGAAATATTGAATTGATGTTATCGAAGTGTGAAATTTAAAAAGGCTCTTAAAATCGACTCACAATTCCCCAATGGATTTTGGTTTCAGAAAATTTAAAAGGATTTCCGAATTGATTTCCGTTCGATATTTGGAAGCTCATCAAACCAACAGGCAAAAAGAAATTAAAACCTAATCCCAAACTGTAAAGGCTTGGCGTTGCATTGAGGCTTTTGTTGGACATTGTGCCGTATTGCGCAAAGACGTCAAAGAATGCTTGATCATTTACGAGATAGCGATATTCGGCGCCACCAAAAGCATAAAAATCACTAACCAAACTTAATTCATTAAAACCTCGCATCGAATTCCATCCTCCAAATCTAAAAAGTTCGTTGACAGACAAATCGTTTTTTGCTGATAAAAGAGCCGATTCGCCACGAAGATTCAGATAATGATTTCCTGCCAGATGAAAGTTGTGTTCTCCCGAAACGAAGTAGCGCAATTGGTTAACCGAAAGATTGGTTTTGTCGTATTTGCTTTTAATAAAATCAACTTCTGCACGAATATTTGTGCTGTAAAGAAATAGCGGAACCTCGCTTCCAGATTGGTATTGATACCAAAGTCCGATTCCCTTTTTGCTAAAATCCTGCGCTTGTGTGTACAACGAATCCAAAACCGCAGATGACTCAAAAGTCCCTCGCAAACCAATTTTCTGATTCTGTGATAAATGTAAATATAGCGATGGACGGAATTTAACGGTTGCAAAAGTCGAATCTTGTCGGTAGATATTAACGCCAACATTAACGCCGACATTGGATTTGAAAGCATACGGAACATCGGTTTGCAAATCGAAAGTTTGTCCTTTGTCGGGATTTCTTTGCCAATAAAGACTAATGCTTTCAAAACCGTTGAACATATTTCGGAGCGCGACATTAATGGTTCCATTAAAGGTAAACTTATCGGTTTTATCGTTTCCAAAACCTAGCATTCCGTCAAAATTGTTGACGCGTTTTTTTTGTAAGAAAAGATAGATTTGCGTAGAATCTTTCGTGAACAAAGTTTGCGGCGGTTTTTCCAAACTTACAAAAGTATGACCTTGCAAATCTTTGTTGATAGCGACTAGATTTTTGTCATCGTAGACTTTGCCAACATAGGCTTTTTCGAGGTTTTTAACAAAACGTCTCGGGACGTGCTCGTAACCTCGAACAACAAAAGAGTTGATGCGTCGTTGTTGCGCTGGCGTTACCGAAATCTGGATTGTTGGCGTGTTGCCTTTTAATTCAACAAATTTTGTTTTAACACGGTTAAAGGCAAAACCTTTGTCTCTGTATTTTTGATTAATGCTTTGTCGCAAAGAGTCCAAATTTTTGACATAGACCTCTTTTGGAAAATTAAAATCCCTTTGCAAGCTATCCGAAAATTTAACTTGCGCTTGGTTAAAGTTGGGACCTTTGTCGTAATAGATTTCGGTGTGATGGTCTTTGTTTTCTACCGAATGTAATTTCGCAAAAAAGTAAGAAGTTTGCGCGAGACTGTCCAAAAACTTAACCGCCGCCGCCGAATCTTGTACGATGTTCTTCTTTTGCGTGTCTTTGTCAATGAGCCAAAAATCTCTTTGCTGTGCTTGCAAAAACACAGTCCAAAAAATCGCAATGATATAGAGTAGAGACTTCGGCATTAACAACGACCAACATTAGTTTAACAGAAATTACTTTAGATTATTGTATTTCTTCATCAGATGTTCGTAGAGATTTTGTGGCAGAATCCACTTCAACGGAACTCCGATTTTTTGTCCAAAAGCACCAAAATAATAATGCGCTTTCCAGCTTGATTTTTGTAGAAGTTGGTCGATGTAAGTTGCGACTTCCAAAGGTTCATTTCCTTTGTCAACATGTGCATTCATCAAAGAATAAACTTTTTCAAAAATTCCTTGATAAGGTGCCGAAACATTGGTTTTGATACGGTTGTCGGCGATGTTGGTTTTAATGTCGCCAAGGTGTAGCGAGCAGACATTCACATTCCATTGTTCAACCTCGTAACGCATCGCCTCGGTAACTTTGTCTACCGCCGCTTTGGACGCCGAATAAAATCCACGGAAAGGCAATCCCATTTCGCTTCCAATGCTGGAAATATTAATAATTTGACCCGATTTCTGAGCGCGCATTGTTGGCATCACGGCGCCAATCATTTGCACCGTTCCAACAAGGTTCAGATTAAAAAGTTTTAGAATCTCATCTTGGCTAGAATCTTCCACAGCGCCCACCATTCCCATTCCAGCATTGTTGATGAGAACATCGATTCTGCTTTCTTTTTCAAGAATTGTCGCGACCGCATTTTTAACCTCATCATTGTTGGTAACATCGGTTGGCAGACACGTAAAATGCGGACTATTGGTCATTTTTCGGCTAAGACCGTAGACTTTATTCCCCTTTTTACCAAAATACTCAGCGAGTGCAAAACCAATTCCAGTTGAACTTCCCGTGATGATGTATACTTTTGACATTTTTTTAATTTTTAAACAAGTTCTTAGGAGCAAGAACAATTTGTCGTTCTATGACAATGGAGTCCCGCTGTCCGCTATATCTTTTATTGGTCGCTCGGTCGGCTCCGCTACGCTACGCTCCGCCGCCTCGCTCCCAACAAAAGGATGCCGCTTCCATCGGGGCTAGCGATAACTATTTCCCTTTTGTTTGACTATAATACTTTTGTAACTTTTTCAAAATCTGTCCAAAATTCAGGATAAGATTTTTCAACCACTTGGTCGTCCAAAATTTCGACATCATAAAGTAAAGCAGCTGGCGCAAAAGCCATTGCCATACGATGGTCATTGTACGTTTCGATTTGGATATGCGCGTCCGCTTCACCAAAACTTACAGACTCAATACTGTCGTTGGTGATAGTTGTTGTTGCACCCAATTTTTTTAACTCGTTTTGAAGTGCTACCAATCTGTCCGTTTCTTTAACCTTCAAAGTTTGCAAACCTGTAATCGCAAACGGAATTTTAAGAAGTGTTGCTGTTACACACAAAGTTTGAGCAATGTCTGGACAATCATTCATGTTCAAACTAATAAACTCGATAGCTTCGTGATGCGCATCGGGCATCAGCGAAATACTATTTTCTGCAAAATCTGATAAAGTATCAACACCGAAAAATTTCCAATACAATTCTTTTATAATGCTGTCACCTTGGACAGATAGCGTTTTAAAACTTTTTAGGTTAATCACTTTACGTCCAACTGCCGCCAAAGAATAATAATACGAAGCCGAAGACCAATCGCTTTCCACTTCGTAATGATAAGTTCTTAGACTTCCGTCGTTGGCTTCAATTCTTATTTGTTGTCCGTCGAGACTTGCATCGATACCAAGATTGTTAAGGATGTGCAACGTCATTTCTAGATAAGGACGCGATGTTATTTCTCCAACCAAATTTATTTTTAGACCATTCTCTAACTTGGCGCCAATTAACATCAAGGAAGTTATAAACTGGCTCGAAATGTTTGCTGGGATGTCAACGGTATCTTTTGATAATTTTTTACCAACAATTCTTAAAGGTGGAAAACCATCATTTTCCAAATACTCAATATCAGCGCCTAAAGTTCTCAACGCCGAAACCAAATCTTTAATTGGACGTTGTTTCATTCTCGCAGAACCTGTTAAAGTCACAGTTCTTCCTTCTTGTATTGCGAGATAAGAGGTTAAAAAACGCATCGCTGTTCCTGCATGATGGATGTCAATAACATCACCAGTCTGCTTAAGTGCAGCTTGCAGTAATTGTGTGTCTTGAGAATTCGACAAGTTGATGATGTCGATATGATTGTATAGTCCGGCTAAAATCAAAAGACGGTTCGAAATACTTTTCGAACCGGTAATTTGTATCTGTTGTCCGTCTGTTAATTGGGACTTTTTTAATAGCATAAAAGCTTTATTTTAATTTTTCATTTTGAGCATGCCTTTCTGCATCACGCTCGGTTTTAACTTTCATTTTTTTATCGAAAGCAGATTGCAAGTCGACACCAGTTTGGTTGGCTAGACATAATGTTACAAAAAGAACATCAGCTAATTCCTCTCCCAAATCTTTTGACTTGTCAGATTCTTTTTCACTTTGTTCACCATAGCGACGTGCAATAATTCTTGCCACTTCGCCAACTTCTTCTGTCAACATCGCCATATTGGTTAACTCGTTAAAATATCTAACGCCAACTGTCTTTATCCATGCATCGACTTCTTGCTGAAGTTTGGTAATTTCCATTTTTCTTAAAGAATCTATTAAAATTCGTAGGCTCCGATTGTTGATGGATTTTTTCTTACAATACCCGTAATGTCTTTTTCGCCTGCTACAATGCGAGTTCCTTTTGCGATAGCGGCAGAACCTTCTTTAACTCTCAAATTCATTTTATGAATATAGTAGTTTGCAAATTTTGGGTCTGCATTTTTAATAGAATTTTGGATGTTGCTATTGTTGTCAAAAGTGAAACCTGCTTTGTCATCGTGTTTTAACAAAGAGTTTTTGATGTTATAGTTAAACACTTGACCTGCTGTTGGTGCAAAAACAACGGCATTGGAAAGTTGATTGTAAGCAATCGAATTGGTCATGTTGAAAATAAGCGGTTCTTTATATTCGTTAGTGCCATCTTTCCAAGAATTAGAAGCGTAAATGCTTAAGCCTGATAAGCTTCCATTTAAGTCCCAATAATTAGCAAAAGTGCTGTATGTTAAATTATAAGTTCCACCTTTAAAAATTGCTAAATCTGCTTCACCACAATTGTTCATCACCAAATTGTTGGTTGTCAAATTTGCGCCAATGGCATAGATTCCGAAACTTTGGAAAGTATGGATAATCGTATTGTTGATTGTTGCAATATTATCTTTTAGTTGAAGACCAACATTGCCACCAAAGACTTTAGCATAATTCATATTAAGCGTAGAAGCAGCTTCCATACGAATTCCGTTCCAGTTAGCAGGAAGTGTGTCGTAACGTGTATCGTTTCTATCACCACGGAAAGTAACTTCGTTTTGATATTCTCCTTTTACGTCAAGTGTCGCATTTTTAGAAATGTTAAGTCCACTTTTTTTATGGAAATAGACTTTAGTTCCTTTTTCAACAGTTAGTTTTTTACCTTCTGCAAGTGTCAAGTCGCCAAAGATGATTTTAGCTTTATCGTTTTTCCAAGTTGTATCTTCTGTTAAGATATTGGGGTTCTTATCTGATTGAATAAAATATTCGGCATCTTGTACAACTGAGAAAAGCGTAACTTTTTGGTCACCACTCGCTGTTTGGAAAACAACTTTATCTTCAGCAATTGCTTCTGGCGCATTTGCTGTTGGTGCAATTTCTACAAAAACAAAAAGACTGTCATTTTTTCTTAATGGTACATTTTTGAACTCTGTTCCCGCTTTGCCATCAACATTAATACGGTAAAGTGATGCTGCGCCACCTTCAAGAGCGATTCTTGGGATTTGTACATCTTTGCTGTCCTTGTTATAGACTTTTACGGCATAAGTTTCGGAACGCATTTGGTTGTATACCGTATCACAAAACACAGTGTCTGTCGAAAATTTCAAGGATTGCGCAGGTGTATCAAACACAATATCATCGCTTTTACAAGAGAATAAAAATAATGCACACCAAAATGCTAATCCTAAAAGTACTCGTAGTTTCATCAAATTTTTTTAAAGTGTTTCAAAACTACAATAATTTTTTTTTTCAATCAATCTAAATTGTATTTAATCCAAAATATTGATGAAAATCACTAACTAACGTTTGTTAGTGTGGATTATTTTTTTACATTTGTAAACAACCAATCACAAAATATTAATCTCAAAAATGATATTTAATCCTAAGGCAGAAACTTTAGCAAAAGATAAGCTGAGAGCACTTCAGACGGAATCTTTGCAAAATATTATCCAATATGTGTACAACAATGTTGGGTTTTATAAAAATAAGTATGATGCTTTGGGGGTTGATATTTCGGGGATTAAATCTTTGGAAGATTTACACAAACTTCCTTTCACCAAAAAACATGATTTACGAGACAATTATCCATTTGGATTGTTTGCCGTGCCTCAAGAAAAAGTAGCAAGACTGCATTGTTCAAGTGGGACAACAGGAAAACCTACCGTTGTTGGTTATACCAAAAATGACATCGAATTGTTTTCTGAAGTTGTTGCTAGGTCTTTAGCTGCTGCAGGCTGCGAAGCAGGGATGAAGTTGCAAAATGCTTACGGTTATGGACTTTTCACTGGAGGTCTTGGTCTTCATTATGGCGCAGAAAAATTAGGTATGAATGTTATTCCGATTTCTGGTGGTGGAACCGAACGTCAAATTATGTTGTTGCAGGATTTTCAGCCAGAAGCAATTTGTGCAACGCCATCTTATCTTTTGAGTGTTATCGAAGAAATCGAAAGACGAAATATTGATATCAAAACGCTTAATCTTAAATATGCGATTCTAGGTTCTGAGCCTTGGTCAGAAAGTTTAAGAAAAAGAATTGAAACAGGTCTTAATGTAAAAGCCACTAACATCTACGGTTTAAGCGAGATTATTGGTCCCGGCGTAGCGCAAGAATCTGTGGACGAACGCGGAACAGGAAGTTATATTTGGGAAGACCTTTTCTATCCAGAAATCGTTGATGAAAAAACGGGTGAGCCAGTCGCTGAGGGCGAATATGGCGTTTTGGTTTTAACGACTTTAACCAAAGAAGCGATGCCAGTTATTCGATATTGGACGGGTGATATTACGAATCTCACTTACGAACATTCTAAGTCTCGAACTTTAGTGAAAATGGGACCAATTATTGGCCGTGCCGATGATATGATGATTATTAGAGGTGTTAATTTTTTTCATACTCAGATTGCTGATGTTTTGGAAGATTATGATTTTGCGTCTGCCAATTATCAAATCGAATTAACACGAAAATCCGCGATGGATATCGTGAAAGTCTCTGTAGAAATTGAAGATGCTTTTTTAAGAAGCTGCGATATTTCTAAAATTTCTAATGAAAATAAAACCTCAAGCGAACAACTTTTAAAAGTTAGAAAAACACTTGAGAAGAAAATAAAAGATAATGTAGGATTGTCTATGGAGGTTTGTCTTTGCAATATTGGCGATTTGCCAAGAAGCGAGGGTGGCAAGCTTAACCGAATTATCGACAACCGAGATATCTCATAATTTATTAGTAAAAAATAAAAATGGAAGTAACCCAACCTAAAAAAAATATAAACGAAAGCAACTTGGAAGATTTTCTAAAGAACGCTTATCGATTGATGTTTACTGCTAAAAGTCTTACCGAATTGTATGAGGAGGAAAAGCGTGTGGCTTCGAAGTATGTGCATGCGACTTCTCGCGGTCATGAGGCGATACAATTGGCTGTAGGCTTGCAGCTTTTACCACAGGATTTTTTGAGTGCTTATTATCGTGATGATAGTATTCTTTTAGGAATCGGAATTACGCCTTACGAGTTGATGCTTCAACTTTTAGCAAAGCGCGACGATCCATTTTCTGGTGGTAGAACTTATTATTCGCATCCGAGTTTGAGACGCGATGATATGCCGAAAATTCCGCACCAGAGTAGTGCGACAGGTATGCAAGCGATTCCAACGACTGGTGTTGCGATGGGTTTAAAATATAAAGAAGAACTAGGTCTTGCAGAAGATTTTGATGATAAACCAATTGCGGTTTGCTCTCTTGGAGATGCAAGTTGTACGGAAGGCGAAGTGGCAGAAGCTTTCCAAATGGCAGCATTGAAACAACTTCCGATTTTATATTTGGTTCAGGATAACGAGTGGGATATTTCGGCACACGCTTCAGAAATTCGTGCGCAAGATATGTCAAAGTACATTCAAGGTTTTGATGGAATCGAAGCACGAACAATCGACGGAACAGATTTTATTAAATCTTACGAAACGGTTAAAGAGTGCATTCGCATTATTCGTGAAGAACGTCGCCCAATGTTAATTCATGCAAAAGTTCCATTGTTAAATCACCACACTTCTGGGGTTAGAAAAGAGTGGTACCGTGACGATTTGGAAGAAGCGGCGACAAGAGACCCGCTTCCAAAACTTAGAGAAAAATTATCAGAATTCGGAATCGAAGATTCTGAAGTTTCAACAATAGAAAATGAGGTTTTAAACCTTGTAAAAGCCGATTATCAAAGAGCTTTACAAGCGGAAGATCCTCGACCAGAAGATTTGTTCACCCACGATTTTGTGCCAACACCAATTACCGAAGAAAAAGGAATTCGTGTGCCAGAAGGCAAAGTGCCAACAGTAATGGTGGATTGTGCTTTGTTCGCCATTCGCGAAATTATGGACAAACATCCAGAATCTTTGTTGTACGGACAAGATGTTGGTGCGCGTTTGGGCGGTGTTTTCCGTGAAGCGATTACTTTGGCGGGACAATTTGGAGACAAAAGAGTTTTCAATACACCAATCCAAGAAGCTTTTATTATTGGATCAACTGTCGGTATGAGTGCTGTTGGGCTAAAACCAATTGTTGAGGTTCAGTTTGCCGATTATATTTGGCCGGGCCTTAATCAATTATTTACCGAAGTAGCAAGAAGTTGCTATTTATCAAACGGAAAATGGCCAGTTTCCATGATTTTGAGAGTTCCGATTGGCGCTTATGGAAGTGGTGGACCTTACCATTCAAGTTCTGTGGAAAGTGTTTTAACAAATATCAAAGGAATTAAAATCGCTTATCCATCGACAGGTGCGGATCTTAAAGGTTTGATGAAGTCGGCTTATTACGATCCAAATCCTGTGGTGATGTTGGAGCATAAAGGACTTTATTGGTCAAAAATTGCAGGAACTGAAGAAGCTAAAACAATTGAACCGGACGAAGATTACATCATTCCATTTGGGAAAGCTAGAGAAGTGTTGTTAGTGGATTCTCAAAAAGAGCAATCGACATTAACGATTATCACTTACGGAATGGGTGTTTATTGGGCGAGCAATGCAGCCAAAGATTTTGAAGGTCGTGTAGAAATTATCGATTTAAGAACGTTGGCACCGCTTGACGAAAACCGAATTTTTGAAAGTGTAAGAAAACATAACCGTTGTATTGTTTTAACAGAAGAACCTGTACATAATAGTTTTGCACAAAGCATTGCAGCGAGAATTTCGGACAAATGTTTCCGCGATTTGGATGCACCAGTGAAAGTGGTTGGATCAGAAAATATGCCAGCAATTCCACTTAACTCTGTTTTGGAAGAAACAATGCTTCCAAATGCTGAGAAATTAAAAATCCAAATCCATCTGCTTTTAAAATATTAAAATGGCGCCTTTAAGAACTAAAGTAAATAGAAGAGAACTTATCCTTTCCGAAGCTTCGAAGCTTTTCAAAGACCGTGGTTTTGGCGGAACAGGAATGCGCGACATTGCTGAGAAAGTCGGTATGGAAGCAGCTTCGATGTACAACCATATCAAATCTAAAGACGAAATTTTAGAATTGATTTGTTTTAAAATCGCCGACGCTTATATGACGCAGCTTTCAGAGATTGCAGACACAGAAGCTTGTTTTCAAGATAAATTAAAACAAATTATCAAAGTCCACATCGACTTGATGATTCACGACGCAGCCGCGGTTTCGGTTGCAAATAACGATTGGAAGTATCTTCGTGATGAGAAGAAGGAAGAATATAAAAGCATCAGAAAATCTTACGAAAGAAGTTTTGCTTTTGTTCTTGAAGAAGGTATGAAAACTGGAGAATTCAAAACCATGAATGTGTCAGTAGCTTTGTTCACAATCTTGTCATCTTTGCGCTGGATCGAACTTTGGTACAAACCAAGCCGAAATATTTCGGCGGAAGAATTAGAAGAAGAGCTTTCAACAATTTTACTTAACGGAATAAATATTTAATAGATAATGTCAACAACTTTTCATCCTCTTAAAATAAAACAAATCAAACGCGAAACGCCAGAATGTGTTTCGGTAAGTTTTGACGTGCCAGAGGACTTAAAAGAGCAATTCAAATTTACGCAAGGACAATATTTAACATTCAAGCAGATTAATGACGGGCAAGAGATTAGACGTTCGTATTCAATTTGTGCAAGTCCATGTGATAATGAACTAAAAGTTGCGGTGAAGAAGATTACGGATGGCGTATTTTCTAGCTATATCAACGATGTTGCAAAAGAAGGCGATGTGGTAGAAGTGATGACACCACAAGGAACTTTCTTTACAGAATTAAAACCAGACAACAAAAAGACTTATGTTGCCTTTGCCGCAGGAAGTGGTATTACGCCAGTGATGTCGATTGTAAAGTCTGTTCTAAAAAACGAGCCAAACAGCAACTTTGTTTTAATCTACGGAAACCGAAACAAAGCGCACATTATCTTTAAAGAAGAAATTGAAGCACTTAAGAATATCTTTATGGATAGACTTAGTGTTTACCATATTTTGAGCCGCGAAATTGCGGATGCCGATTTGTTGGCGGGACGTATAACAGGAGAAAAAGCCAAATTATTTTTGGAACATATTATCCCTGTTAATAGTATTGATGAGGTTTTCCTTTGCGGTCCAGAAGACATGATTCTTGGCGTGCGCGATACTTTGCAAAACGCTGGATTAGAGCCAAAGAAGATTCATTTTGAATTATTTTACAGCGCGACTGCGGAGGAGAAGAAAAAAGAACACGCCAAAGCTGTTAATAAAGAAGACGATAATTACAGCAAGGTGACGGTTAAGTTGGATGCATCGGCGCTTAATATGGATTTGGCTTATCACGGTCAGACCATTTTGGATGCCGCTTTGCAGAATGGCGCAGATTTGCCTTACGCTTGTAAAGGCGGTGTTTGTGCGACTTGTAAGTGTAAGTTGGAGAAAGGCGAGGTCGAAATGGACATCAATTATTCTTTGGAACAAGATGAGTTGGATGCAGGATTTATCTTGTCTTGTCAGGCACATCCGCGTTCTGAGGAAGTTATTGTTAACTTTGACATCAAGTAATTATATAATAATTATTTGGGCAGCATTTCCGCCTTCTGCTCCCGCTATTTTTTGCCAAGGCTTAAAATCCGACGCAAAAAAATGAGCTCCGCTCAAATCGAGGAACGAGATTCATCGATTCAAAAAAGAAACTTAAGAAATGAGATAAGTCGGGCTGCGACAATATAACGCAGAAAAGTTTAGCCCCTTTGGGGCAAACTATAAAAAATAAAAATATTGAGCCCCAACGGGGCGATTTAACCAAGGATAGGATGCAATCCTATTAAAATTGAGGGAAAACAAAAAGCCCCCAACGTGGCGATTTAACCAAAGATTGGATATAATCCTGTCAAAATTGAGAGAAAACAAAAAGCCCCAACGGGGCGAGTTAAAACAGAATAGGCTGAAAGCCTATTTGTAAGATGGAAAATTGTTAAGCCCCTTCGGGGCGTCTTAACAAAGAATAGGATGCAATCCTATTGCAAAATGAGAATGTTACAAAAATAGAACATAAACTATTTGTAACATTGTGCATCAGCCACGAAGTGGCTGAATATTCATAATCTAGGACAAAGTCCTAAGTATTTGACAAAAAATAAAAATTATGGAAACAACAGAAATCAACTTGGAACAACACTTCCAAAACAAAATCGATAACGAAATCCGCATCGAACCAAAAGATTGGATGCCGGAAGCTTATAGAAAGACGCTTATTCGTCAGATTTCTCAGCATGCACATTCCGAGATTGTGGGGATGTTACCAGAAGCCAATTGGATTACGAGAGCACCAAGCTTAAAACGTAAAAAAATCCTTTTAGCAAAAGTTCAAGACGAAGGAGGACATGGCTTATACCTTTATTGTGCAGCCGAAACTTTAGGTGTAACCCGCGACGAAACCCTTCGAGACTTACATTCTGGTAAAGCAAAATACTCAAGTATTTTCAACTATCCAACATTAACTTGGGCTGATATGGGCGCAGTTGGTTGGTTGGTAGATGGTGCTGCAATTCTTAACCAAGTACCTTTGTGTAGAGCATCTTATGGACCTTATGCAAGAGCAATGGTTAGAATTTGTAAAGAAGAAAGTTTCCACCAACGTCAAGGTTACGAGTTGATGATGACTTTAGCACAAGGCACACCAGAGCAAAAGGAAATGGCGCAAGACGCATTTAACCGTTGGTGGTGGCCAACCTTGATGATGTTTGGACCTCGTGATGCAGAATCAGGAAACACCGAAGCATCTATGAACTGGAGAATCAAACGTTTCTCAAACGACGAGTTAAGACAACGTTTTGTAGACATGACAGTTCCACAAGCGGAATATTTAGGATTGACAATTCCAGATCCAGAACTTAAGTTCAACGAAGAAACTGGACACTACGAGTTTGGAGAAATCGACTGGGACGAATTCTGGAATGTCGTTAAAGGAAATGGTATGTGCAACAAAGAAAGAATCGACGTACGTCGTACAGCTTTCGATGAGGGCGCTTGGGTTAGAGACGCTGCAACAGCATACCATGAGAAAAGAAAACAAAAAGAACAACAGAAAAAAATAAGTTAAGATGCAAAATAACGAATGGCCACTTTGGGAAGTCTTCATTAGAAGTCGTCAAGGACTAGATCACAAACATGTAGGAAGCCTTCATGCTGCCGATGCAGAAATGGCAATTCAAAATGCCAGAGATGTGTATACAAGACGTTTGGAGGGAGTTAGTATTTGGGTTGTAGAGTCCAAATTCATCACTGCTTCTAGCCCTGATGATGCAGGCGCATTTTACGAGCCTTCCGAGGATAAGGTATACAGACATCCAACTTTCTACCACGTTCCGGAAGAAGTTAAAAATATGTAAAAGAATTTGGGCAGTTTTTCCGTCTAAGTCTGAAGAGAGCTTGTCGAAGCATTCCTACTTTTTTGTTTCGCAGTGCTACACAAAAAAGCTCTACTCAGGTCGAGCTGCGACAAACTAGCATTAGACAACAATTAAAGTCCCGAAGGGACGATGTAAACAAGAATAGGACGGAGTCCTATTAATATTGAGCAACGTTTAAAAGTCCCAAAAGGAAATTTAGCTAGAATAGAAAAATGTACTATTAGCATTAAATAATAATTAAAGTTCCGAAGGGACGATATAATCTTGGATAGGACAGAGTCTTTTTAATATTGAACAACGCTTAAGAGTCCCGAAGGGATGATATAACTTAGAATAGGACAAAGTCTTATTAATATTGAGCAACGTTTAAGAGTCCCGAAGGGACGGCGTAATCTAGAATAGGACGTAGTCCTATTAACATTAAATAAAGAATAGGATGTAATCCTATCACTATTAATCAACATAAGTCAGTCATTTGGACAACTTAAAATAGAATAGGACGAAAGTCTATTTGATAAAAATGGAAAATAAAGAAAACAACCAGCTTAACTATCTTCTTCATTTGGCAGATACCAGCATGATTCTTGGGCAACGTTTGTCAGAATGGTGTGGTAAAGGACCAGTTTTAGAACAAGATATTGCACTGTCGAATATCGCTTTAGACCTTTTGGGAGAAGCATCTCATTATTATGAGTTGGCAGCTGACCTACAAGGCGAGGGCAAAACTGAAGACGATTTAGCATTTTTACGCAACGAAAGAGATTTCAAAAATCTATTAATCGCAGAACGTCCAAATGGACATTTCGGAGATACGATTGCAAGACAGTTTTACTTCGATATCTATCATGTTCTGTTGTTAGATGAACTGAAGAAATCTTCAAATTCGGAGATTGCAGCAATCGCTGAAAAATCGTTGAAAGAAGCTACCTATCATTCAAAATGGAGTTCGGAATGGGTGATTCGTTTAGGGGATGGTACAGAAGAAAGTCATGACAAAATTCAAAAATCAATTATCGATTTTATTGATTATGCTGACGAAATGTTCATCCCAACCGCATGGGAGAAAGCTTTGATAGCATCTGGAGAAATGCCAGATGTCATAGCGCTGAAAGATAAATGGACAATGCGTGTTAATCAGGTTTTAGAAGAAGCAACACTTACAGTTGAGTTCTCAAAATCTAGAAAACTAGTTGGTGGAAAAGACGGCAAGCATACTGAGGCTTTAGGATATATTCTTGCTGAAATGCAATATATGCAACGTACTTACCCTAATATGGAGTGGTAAATCAGTTGAGCCACTTCGTGGCTCTCCTCATAATAATGCTAATCTCTACATTTGAAAATATGCTTCAACTTGTAGAGTCCCAATGGGACGAATTATCATATCGTTGGGTTCTAACCCAACAAAAAAAGGGAGATGAATTATCATAACATCGGGTTTTAACCCGATGAAACAAAAAGAAGATTTGTCATTCCTTTGGTAAATGAAAAAAGTGTTGGGCTTGCCACGAAGTGGCAAATGTTCATAACGGTGGGTGAAACCCGCCGCTCGGAAATGGAAGGCGAAACTCACTGGCAAAATAAAAAAAACGATAAGCTTGCCACGAAGTGGCAGAATATTAATAGCATTGGGTTTCAACCCGATGGCAAATATCAGTAACGGTGGGTGAAACCCGCCGAAAGTAGGGATGGTTGTAACCCATCAGGTAGTAATAGGAAATGCAGTATACAGAAGAACAAATATGGGAGTTTTTAAGTGAAGTACAGGATCCAGAAGTTCCTGTGCTTAATATTTTGGAGCTTGGCATTGTCAGAGAAGTTCTTATCAAAGATGATGAAGTAGAAGTTGTTGTGACGCCCACTTATTCAGGTTGTCCGGCAACATCAATGATCAATATGTCGATTAGGCTAAAGCTTATTGAGAAAGGTGTAAAGAATATAAAGTTAACCAATCGTTTAAGTCCAGCTTGGACGACTGATTGGATGACTACAGAAGCAAAAGAAAAGCTGAAAGCTTACGGCATTGCACCACCAGTTTATTCTAAAAGCAATCAAGACGATTTGTTTGCAAAACCTGATGAAGTACCGTGTCCACATTGTGGATCAATACATACAAAATTGATAAGCCAATTTGGATCGACGGCTTGTAAGGCATTGTATCAATGTGAGGACTGTCGCGAACCATTTGACTATTTCAAATGTCATTAATAAATAGAAAATCTAATATCAAAAAATAAATGAAAATAGGAATTGTAGGAAGTGGCGCAATGGGAAGCGGAATTGCTCAAGTTGTGGCGATGGCAGGCAATGATGTTTGTTTGTACGATAGCAATCCGATTGCGTTAGAGAAAGCTGGTGCCAATCTAGAAGCAACCTTTCAAAAGTTGGCTGACAAAGGAAAAATTTCTTTAGAAGATTCTGAACTTTATTTTAGTAAAATTCGATTAGTTAATAAACTAGATGAACTTTCGCATTCCGAATTAATAATTGAAGCGATTATTGAAGATTTAGATATCAAAAAAGATTTGTTTCAAAAATTAGAAAATTTAGTTTCTGAGGATTGTATTTTGGCGAGTAATACCTCTTCGCTGTCGATGGCATCTATTGCAGCGTCTTGTCAAAAACCTAATCGTGTTATTGGAATTCACTTTTTTAATCCAGCACCTTTGATGGCTTTGGTAGAGATTATCCCAGCTGTTCAGACTGATCCTGCTTTAGTTTCAAAAACGAAGTCTTTAGTTGAAAGCTGGAGAAAACTTCCTGCTATTGCAAAAGATACACCAGGATTTATCGTCAATCGTGTAGCGAGACCTTTTTATGGAGAAGCAATCCGAATTTTAGAAGAGGGTGTTGCAGATTGTGCAACGATTGATTATGCGATGACAAGCTTGGGAGGTTTCCGAATGGGACCTTTCCAGTTGATGGATTTTATCGGTCATGACGTTAACTATCGCGTTACTGAAAGTGTTTTCAAAGAGTTTTTTTACGATCCAAAATTCAAGCCATCGTTTACTCAGAAACGATTATTTGAAGCTGGATTTTATGGTAGAAAATCGGGTAGAGGTTTTTATGACTATTCCGAAAATGCGACACAACCAGAGCCAAATACAAATCCAGAACTATTAGAAAAAATTTTTAAAAGAGTTTTAATAATGTTGATGAATGAAGCAGCAGATGCTTATTTCTTAAATATTGCATCTGTTGAAGATATTGATGTTGCAATGACTAAAGGCGTTAACTATCCGAAAGGGCTTTTAGCTTGGGCAGACGAATTTGGACTTCAAAATTTAGAAAAAGAATTGGATGAACTTTATAGCTTCTACCATGAAGATCGTTACCGTTGCAGTCCTATTATCCGTTGTTTAGCTAAAGAAAATAAAACTTTTTATTAAAACTAAATACGAAAAACTATACACCAAACACTAATAAAAGTATCAATAGAATATTATGAACCAAGTATATATTGTAGACGGTGTTCGTACACCAATTGGAAAACTAAAAGGAAGCTTATCTGGGATGCGTCCAGATGACATGGCGGCTTTTGTTATTAAAAAACTTTTGGAGCGTAACACGACTATCGACCAAAAAAGAATTTATGATGTCGTGCTAGGTTGTGCTAACCAAGCTGGTGAAGACAACAGAAATGTCGCTCGTATGGCTGGTTTGCTGTCTGGATTAGACTATCATGTTCCTGGCGAGACGGTTAATAGACTTTGTGCTTCGGGATTATCTGCGGCAATTAATGCGGCAAGAGCAATTCAGGTTGGTGATGCCGATTTGATGATTTCTGGTGGTGTCGAAAATATGACACGCGGTCCATTGGTAATTTCAAAAACAGAAACACCTTTTGGTGGCGATTCAAAAATCTATGATACAACTTTCGGGTGGCGTTTTATCAACCCGAAAATGAAAGAAATGTACGGTGTTGATGCCATGGGCGAGACGGCAGAAAATCTTGCAGAGCGTGATAATATTTCTCGTGATGACCAAGATCAATTTGCTTTTAATTCTCAGATGAAAACGAAAGCTGCACAAGAAAACGGTCGTTTAGCACAAGAGATTGTAGCAGTTAATATTCCGCAAAGAAAAGGCGATGACATCATTTTTGATCGTGATGAATTTGCTAAAAACGATACAACTTTAGAAGGTTTAGGAAAACTGAGAACAGCTTTCAAAAAAGATGGAACAGTAACTGCTGGTAATGCTTCAGGATTAAATGATGGTGCAGCAGCAAATCTTCTCGCGTCAGAACAAGCCATTAAAGAATTTGGTTTAACACCAAAAGCAAGAATTGTGTCAAGTGCTGTTGTTGGTGTAGAGCCAAGAATAATGGGAATCGGTCCTGTAAAAGCTGCTGAATTGGCTTTGCAAAAAGCAGGTCTTACTTTTAACGATATTGATATTATTGAGTTAAACGAAGCTTTTGCAGCGCAAAGTTTAGCATGTATCAGAGCTTGGGGCTTGGCAGATGACGATTCGAGAATCAATCCAAATGGTGGCGCCATCGCATTAGGTCATCCATTGGGAATGAGCGGCGCAAGAATCCTTAATTCGGCGATGTACGAATTACAAAATCAAAACAAAAGATACGCTTTAGCAACAATGTGCGTTGGCCTTGGACAAGGCTTCGCCGTAATTATTGAAAAAGTTTAATTATTTGTTCGTACTAAAATTTTAGATGTTCTTTACATATTTTAAAGACTTTGTACATTTTACATAATACCAATTACAAATGAATCAATTAGAAAATTTCGCTTTAGGAAAATGGACCAAAGGTTCTACCGAAGGTCAAATGTTATATAACGCAATCACTGGTGCTGAAATTGCAACGGCATCGTCAGCAGGTTTAGACTTTGGTGCGATGATGGATTATGCCCGTACAGTTGGTGGTCCAAAACTTCGCAAAATGACATTCCAAGAAAGAGGTTTGATGCTAAAGAAATTAGCCTTGTACCTTATGGAACGCAAAGAAGAATTCTATACCGTTTCTTGGGCGACAGGAGCAACAAGAGCAGATTCTTGGGTTGACATTGAAGGTGGTATTGGTAACTTATTTGCCAATGCATCATTACGTCGTCAGTTTGGTGATCAGCCTTTTTATGTAGAAGGTGATACACACAGATTATCCAAAAACGGAACTTTCATTGGGACGCATATTATGACACCAAAACGTGGTGTTGCAATTCATATCAATGCATTCAACTTTCCAGTTTGGGGAATGTTGGAGAAGATTGCCGTTAACCTTTTAGCTGGAGTTCCTGCGATTGTAAAACCTGCAACCATCACTTCGTTTTTAACAGAAGCGGTTGTTCGTGCAATCATCGAATCTAATATTCTTCCAGAAGGCGCATTGCAATTAATCACAGGTTCAGCTAACGGAATTTTAGATTTCGTAGAGTCAGAAGATGTTGTGACATTTACAGGTTCGGCCTCAACAGGACAAATGTTGAAAGCGCATCCAAGAATTACTGCAGAAGGCGTTCCGTTTAACCTAGAAGCAGATTCACTTAACGCTTGTGTTCTTGGAGAAGATGTAAAACCAGGTTCTGTAGAATTTGATATTTTCATTAAAGAGGTTACACGCGAGATGACAACCAAAGCTGGACAGAAGTGTACAGCCGTTCGTCGTGCAATTGTACCGGCTAATTTAGTTGAAGATGTTCAGATTGCTTTAGGTCAACGTTTGTCAACGACAAAAATCGGTGATCCTAATGTTGAAGGTGTCCGAATGGGCGCTTTGGCTGGTGCAGCTCAAGTTAAAGAAGTTCGTGAAAAAGTTGAAGAACTTGCCAAATCTCAAGAAATCGTTTTCGGGGATTTAGACAATTTCGAAGTAACAGGCGCAGACAAAAGTAAAGGCTCATTTATTTCACCAATTTTGTTTTTAAATAATGATCCGTTCAACAAAACGGATGTTCACAATATCGAAGCTTTCGGACCAGTGTCAACGATTATTCCTTACAATAACACAGCCGAAGCAATCGAGTTGGTGCGTATGGGGAAAGGTTCGTTGGTTTGTTCCATAGTGACAGCTGATAACGATATCGCAACCGAATTTGTACTTAATGCAGGTTCGCTTCATGGTCGTATCGTTGTGTTGGATGCGGATTGCATCAAAGAATCTACAGGTCACGGTTCGCCGTTGCCATTGTTGGTTCACGGTGGTCCGGGACGTGCAGGTGGTGGTGAAGAAATGGGCGGAAAACGCGGTGTGCTTCATTATATGCAACGTACAGCGGTGCAAGGTTCGCCTAACAAGTTGACGGCGATTACGCAGCAATATCAATATGGAGCAGATTATATCGAGGATGACAAACATCCATTCGCAAAATATTTTGAAGAGATAAAAGTCGGTGATACGCTAATCACGGCAAAACATACTATTCAGCAGTCGGACATCAACGCATTTGCTGCTTTGTCGGGCGATAATTTCTATGCACACGTGGATGCGACATCGTTGGAAGGGACAATTTTCGAGCGCAATGTGGTGCACGGTTATTATTTGTTGTCGAAGGCGGCGGGACTTTTTGTTCAAGCTAAAAAAGGTCCAGTTTTACTGAACTACGGTTTGGACGAGTGTCGTTTTGTGAAGCCAGTTTATCCAGGCTCGACGATGGGTGTTCGCTTTACTTGTAAAGAAAAAATTTCGCAGGAGAAGAAAGATGCCGATGATGTAGCAAAAGGTATCGTGCGTTGGTTGGTGGATGTCTATGACGAAACTGGCGAGACGGTTGCCATTGCGACGATTTTGACGATGGTGAAAATGTTAAATCAAGACTAAATTTTTTTTGGGCAGCTATTTCCGCCTTCCACTCCCGCTTTTTTGCCTACACTTTGTTTCGGCAAAAAGAGCTCCGTTCAAGTCGGGCTGCGGATTGCTGTTAATTAGAAATATTGAGTTAATAAGAAAAGTAACATCAGTTTGAGCGATTTTTCATGAAAATTGTATCGAAAACAAATTGCTTTTTGCTAACAAAAACTTGTTGTGTATTTTGAAGTAAAATTCGTCAGTTCGAGTGATTTTTAGTAATGAAATGAATAAAAATTATATCGAGAACAGAATTTTATCTTCTAAAACTGCATTCTCGATACAAAATTCTTACAGAATTTCACTCGAATTGACGGTTTTATGACTGAAATTTTCAAAATACACAATGCATATAATAAACCAAATTTAATACAAATTCAATTTAAAAAAAATAATGGAAGCATACGTAAAATCAAATATTGAAAACGGAATCGGAACAATTGAGTTTTTCCATCCGCAAAGTAACTCGATGCCAGGAAGTCAATTAAAGAACTTGGCTAACGAAATCGACGAGCTTGGAAAAAATAACGACGTAAAAGTTATCGTCCTAAAAAGTGCTGGCGAAAAAGCCTTTTGTGCTGGCGCTTCTTTCGATGAGTTAATCTCGATTAAAGATTTCGAAACAGGAAAAGTATTTTTCTCTGGTTTCGCCAATGTTATCAACGCGATGCGCAAATCACCAAAGTTGATTATTGCGAGAATTCATGGTAAAGCTGTTGGTGGCGGTGTTGGTATCGCTTGTGCTGCAGATTATACATTTGCGACAGAAAATGCTGCAGTTAAGTTGAGCGAACTGGCGGTTGGTATTGGTCCTTTTGTTATCGGTCCAGTTGTAGAAAAGAAAATCGGAACGGCGGCTTTCGCACAGTTGGCTATCAACGCTACCGAATTTTATTCGGCGGAATGGGCACGTGAAAAAAATATGTTCCAAGATGTATACGATACAACGGAAGAAATGGACGCTGAAATCGAAATCCTTGCAGGCAAACTAGGAAAGTCTAATCCTGAAGCGATGTTCCACCTGAAAGAAATTTTCAGGAAAGGTACCGAACATTGGGATGATTTGTTAACGGAACGTGCTGCGGTTAGTGGACAATTGGTATTGTCGGAGTTTACGGTTAACGCTATTAATAAGTTTAAAGCGAAATAGTTGTACAAATGCTTTGGTGGCGCGAGCGAAGCGAGCGCCAAAAGAGTTTAGTAGTAACAGAGAATCGCACGCGTGAGCGATGGTAGCGGATATCCTTTTGTAATGGTCGCTGAGCGAAGTCGAAGCGCCAATTACAAAAGATAGAAGCGAACGTAGCGACCCACTTGTTTTTTTGGATGGCCAAAGTTTAGGAAAAAAACAAAGGGACACGCCCAAATAATTTTAATAAAAGATTTGTAGATTAAAAAATATTGTTTAATTTTGCAATCTCAAATACCAGAGTAGTAGGAAGCCATTACGTCCGAAACTCATATTTAAACAAAAATTTTTAAAAAATTCTGAAATGAAACAAGGTATACACCCAGAAAATTATAGATTGGTAGTTTTCAAAGATATGAGTAACGATGAAATGTTCCTTTGCAAATCTACTGCTGATACTAAAGACACTATCGAATTCGAAGGTCAAGAATATCCATTAATCAAAATGGAAATCTCTTCTACTTCTCACCCTTTCTACACAGGTAAAACTAAGTTAGTTGATACTGCAGGACGTGTTGATAAGTTCATGAACAAGTACAAAAAATTCGCTAAATAATTTTAGAGAATTAACGCAAAATATAAAAGCTTTCGGATTTTCCGGAAGCTTTTTTTGT
>NZ_JASLDS010000070.1 GCF_030151385.1 Soonwooa sp. | reverse complement strand
AACTCCCCAAAGATGAGCGATATTTAGGTCTGCGAAACCTAATTTTTTAGCTTCAAGTAAAATATCTTTGTTGAATTTATTTTCTTTAATTGTTGTTTCAAAATCAATTAGTTTTTTGATTTTCCAAATAAAGAATTTATCAATTTTGCTCCATTCTACAATCGTTTCCCAATCGTAACCTCTTCGCAAAGCATCACCAATGATGAACAATCTTTCGTCATCACAAACTCGAATTCTTCTTTCGATTTCTTCCGCTGTTAAAGCTTCTGCTTGCTTGGTTTTAAGTCCGATATGTCGAATTCCTGTTTCTAAAGAACGAATCGCTTTTTGCAAAGATTCCTCGAAATTTCGTCCGATTGCCATCACTTCTCCCGTTGCTTTCATCTGTGTTGAAAGTCTTCTATCAGCTGTTTCAAACTTATCGAATGGGAATCTTGGGAACTTTGTTACCACATAATCCAAAGCAGGCTCGAAACAAGCGTAAGATGTACCAGTAACAGGATTCATGATTTCGTCAAGTGTTAAACCCACAGCAATTTTAGCAGCGATTTTCGCAATCGGATAACCAGTCGCTTTCGATGCTAAAGCCGATGAACGCGAAACTCTCGGATTCACCTCGATGATATAATAATTGAATGAGTGCGGATCCAAAGCCAACTGAACGTTGCAACCACCTTCAATTCCTAAAGCTCTAATGATTTTAAGTGAAGCATTTCTCAACAACTGATATTCTCTATCAGAAAGTGTTTGAGACGGCGCCACAACAATAGAATCTCCCGTGTGAACTCCCACTGGATCTATGTTTTCCATGTTACAAACCACAATTGCATTGTCGTTGGCATCACGCATTACTTCGTATTCTATCTCTTTGAAACCTGCAATTGATTTTTCAATCAAACATTGGGTTACTGGAGAATATTTTAGTCCTAGTTCAGAAATTTCTCTTAATTCTGTTTCATTGGAAGCGATTCCACCACCAGTTCCTCCCATTGTAAAAGCTGGACGAACGATAACTGGATAACCGATTCTATTCGCGAAAGCCACCGATTCCTCAACTGTGTGTACAATATCTGAATCTGGAACTGGCTCATTTAATTCACGCATCAACTCACGGAACAAATCTCTGTCCTCCGCTCTGTTAATCGCAGAAAGCTTGGTTCCAAGAACTTCAACTTTGCATTCTTCAAGGATTCCAGATTTCTCTAATTCAACCGCCATATTCAGTCCGGTTTGTCCTCCCAAAGTCGGAAGAAGCGCATCTGGACGCTCTTTTCTGATGATATGACTCACAAATTGAAGCGAAATCGGCTCGATATACACTTTATCTGCGATTTCCACATCCGTCATAATCGTCGCCGGATTGGAGTTGATCAAAATAACTTTGTAGCCCTCTTCCTTTAAGGAAAGACAAGCCTGAGTTCCCGCATAATCGAATTCGGCAGCCTGACCAATAATGATGGGACCTGAACCGATAACTAGGATGGTTTTTATGTCGTTTCTTTTCATTTTTATAGATGCTAGAGCCATGAGCCAAGAACCGAGATTCACGAGCCAAGGCTTTTAGATTTACATAATTAACTTATTTTTAAATGAATAAATCATTTTTTGAATTTCGGAAATTTCTTTCAAAAGACTTTCAATTTTTTCAGATGATAAAAGATTTAGTTCTTTTGTTAAGATGAGTTGCGTTTGTAACTCAAATGCAGATCCTAACGAAATTCCGAGAAAGTGATTAAATTCTTTATTGCTGTTTCTTCCTGAACCTTCAGCAATATTTGATGAAATTGAAATAGCTGCACGTTTCATTTGAGATATTAATCCAAATTTTTCGTCATTTGGAATATCCTGACAAACCAAATAAACTTGTTTTGCTAATTGAATAGACTTTTGCCAAAATAGTAAATTCTCAAAATTGTGCATTTTTAATCGATTTTTAGATTTTTACCTCTTGGTTCTTGGCTCTCGATTCTCGGTTCATCAAATCAATAAACTCATCAAACAAATAATTCGCGTCTTCTGGACCTGGACTTGCTTCTGGATGGTATTGTACAGAGAAGCAAGGGTGAATTTTATGTTTTACACCTTCGTTGGTTCTATCGTTAAGAGCGATGTGAGTTTCGATTAAGTCTGTGTTTTTCAAAGAATCTTGGTCAACAGCGTAACCGTGATTTTGAGAAGTTATTGCCACCGTATTTTTTTCTAAATCTAACACTGGATGGTTTCCACCTCTGTGTCCGAATTTTAGCTTAAAAGTTTTAGCACCACAAGCCAAAGCGATTAATTGATGTCCTAAACAGATTCCGAAAATTGGAGTTTTTCCTAAAATTCCGCGAATCATTTCCAATGCATGAGGAACATCTTCTGGATCGCCAGGACCGTTAGAAAGCATCACACCATCTGGATCCATCAAAAGAATTTCTTCTGCCGTTGTGTCTTGAGAAACCACAGTGATGTCGCAATCTCTTTGAGAAAGCTCGCGGATAATACCCAACTTAGAACCGAAATCCACCAAAACAACTTTTAAGCCTCTTCCTGGAGCAGCGTAAGGTGTTTTTGTAGAAACCACTTCCACTTGGTTGGTCGGGAAGTTTGTTCCTTTTAATTCTGAAATTACTGCAGCCTCGTCCGCATCAGCGTTAACGATTTTTCCTTTTACAACACCTTTGTTACGAAGAATTCTCGTTAATTTTCTGGTGTCGATTCCAGAGATTCCGCTTAAATTTTTCTTTTGGAAAAACTCATCCAAATCCATTTGTGTTCTGAAATTTGAAGGTAAATCGCAAACTTCTTTTACAATTAAACCTTTGATTGCGGGTTCGATACTTTCATAATCGTCGCGGTTGATGCCGTAATTTCCAATTAATGGATACGTCATACAAACGATTTGTCCGCAGTACGATGGGTCAGAAATCAACTCCTGATAACCTGTCATTCCTGTGTTGAAAACCACTTCTCCATCGGTATCCAAATTGGCTCCGAAACCTGTTCCGTGGAATACTTCACCCGATTCTAATATTAATTTCTTTTTCATTTTTCTTTCTTACACATTGTACGATGTAAAATGTACAAAGTATTTTATTAAATTATTATTTCAAACGTACTAAGTACATTTTACAATTTATTCAAACTCAAATCCTTTTTGTTCCAAAGCGTCTTTTAGAATTGCCATTCTTGCATAAACGCCGTTTTCCATTTGTTTAAAAATCCTCGAACGCTCGCATTCCACCAAATCTGTATCAATTTCAACGCCTCTATTAATTGGTGCCGGATGCATAATGATAGCATTTGGTTTCATTAATTTTTCACGTTCTTTGGTTAAACCATATTTCTTATGATATTCTTCAGCTGTAAAACTCATTTTCGCATCGTGCCTTTCATGCTGAATTCTCAACAACATTAAAACGTCAACTTCTTTAACCACTTCGCTAAAACCTAAAAAAGTCCCATTAATAATAGCGCCTTCATCAAACCATTTTGATGGACCCGAGAAGTAAACTTTCGCTCCTAAGCGACGTAAAGCTTCAGCATTAGAGTTAGCCACACGACTGTGTTTAACATCACCAACAATCCCAATTTTAAGACCTTCGAATTTTCCAAATTCCTGATAGATTGTCACCAAATCTAGCATACATTGAGAAGGATGATTCCCTGTTCCGTCGCCAGCGTTGATAATCGGAATATTGATATTCTTCAAATCTTCATAAAAGCGATCTTGCTTGTGACGAATCACAACCAAATTAACACCCAAACTTTCAATTGTCTTAACAGTATCATAAAGACTTTCGCCTTTGTTAACCGAACTGTGCGATGCATCAAACGGAACTACTTTAAGTCCCAATTTTCGCTCAGCAATGTCAAAGCTTGTTTTAGTTCTTGTACTATCTTCAAAAAACAAATTCGATACAAAAATATCTTGCTTGGCTTTGAAGCTTTTTCCATCTGCGATTTCCAAGGCATCTTGGATGATCTTGTTAATCTTTTCTTGGCTAAGTTGTGTAATATTAAACATCTATATTTTGAGTTTTGAGCACAAAAAAAGCGAGGACAACAATCCTCGCTTTAATTAAAAATATCGTAAAGAGCGCTTACGCCCGGTAAATCTAATGATATCAATAATGCTTTTTTCATTAGCTGCAAAGATAAACTTTTCTATTAATTCTCAAAAATATTTTTCAGAGTTTTTAACATTTTTTATCATACTGTTGTTTTTGTTAACATTTTTTATATTTTTGTTAAAAATCATAAATCATGGATGCTAAAGACAGAATGATTCTAAGTATTCTTCAACAAGATTCTACATTATCAGTAAAAGAAATCTCGGAAAGAATAGGACTTACCTTCACCCCAACTTACGAGCGAATCAAACAACTCGAAAAACAAAAAGTAATCGAAAAATATGTCGCTTTACTTAACCGCGAAAAGCTCGGACTTAACATTATTGTCTATTGCAACATAAGACTGAAAGAACAATCCAAAAAAGCTTTGGAAGCCTTTGAAGAACACATCGAAAAATTCGATGAAGTCCAAGAAATTACCAGTCTTTCTGGTGAATACGACTATATGTTAAAAATTATCGCAAAAGACATTAACTCTTACAACGACTTCGCTGTTAATGTCATATCAAATTCGCCGAATATCGGCTTGTATCACAGTTCTATTGTACTGCATGAAGTAAAGAAAACTACTACTTTCAAACTTGACTAAGCCTGAAGTTTCGTAGCAATCTTATGGAATTGGTGCGCAACCTCATCTAAACAAAGATTTCCGATGCTGCCTTGGTGGCTGTGTTGGAGATCTTTGATATCGTAATCAAATTCTTGATTTTCGATGGCATTTCCTACACTGACATAAGCATCTCGAAAAGAAGCACCAGCTTTTACCTCTTCATTAATCTTCTCCACGCTGAAAAGATATTTGTATTTTTCATCTTCTAAAATCCCATCTTTAACTTGGATATTTGGAAGTGTGTAATTTAGGATTTCTAAACATTCCTTTAAAGAATCAATTGCTGGAAACAAAATTTCTTTTGTAAGCTGCATATCGCGATGATAACCCGATGGCAAATTATTGGTTAACAAAATCAATTCATTTGGAAGTGATTGTATACGATTGCAACGCGCTCTTACCAACTCAAAAATATCAGGGTTTTTCTTGTGTGGCATAATGCTACTTCCTGTAGTAAACTCTTTTGGAAAGCTTATAAAATCAAAATTTTGACTTAAATACAAACAAACATCATAACTAAATTTGCTTAAAGTTCCTGCTAAAACCGATAAAGCTGAAGCCAACAATTTCTCCGATTTCCCACGTGTCATTTGTGCATAAACCGAATTATGATTCATTGACGTAAAACCTAATTTGGAAGTTGTACTCGCTCTATCAATTGGAAATGACGAACCATAACCAGCAGCGGATCCCAAAGGATTTTTGTTAATAATATTCTTAACTGACAAGAGCAATTCAGCGTCATCCAATAGCGATTCGGCATAAGCGCCAAACCACAATCCAAAAGACGACGGCATCGCAATTTGGAAATGCGTGTAGCCAGGCAACAAAACTTTCTGATGTTGTTCTGCCAACGAAATTAAAGTTTGGAATAAAATATCAACCAAAGCTGAAATCTCACGAATCTCTTGCTGTAAATAAAGTTTGATATCCAACAAAACTTGATCATTACGGGATCTTGCTGTATGGATTTTTTTTCCGGTATCACCTAATTTTTCTATTAAAATCGCTTCAACTTGGGAATGTATATCCTCAGCTGACTTATCGATTTCGAAATTACCAGCGTTAATATCTTCTAAAATAGTATCTAAAACCGTCAGCATTGCTGTTGATTCTTCATGAGAAATCAAACCAACTTCTGCTAACATTTTGCAATGCGCCATCGAGCCGATGACGTCGTATTTTGCTAAACGGTCATCAAAATCCAAATCCTTACCAACAGTAAATTTGTTGACTAAATCATCTGTTTTGGATTGGTCTTTCTGCCAAATTTTTTTCATTTTTTATATTTAAAAGATTTTTAGTTAATGGTCTTTGGTTGACAGTTGTCGGTCATTCGTAAATCTAAAATATTAACTCGTTAATTATGATTCGTAAATCGAAAATCAAAATTCTGAAACCAGTTAGTAGTCGCAGCCCAGCCTGAGCGGAGCTCTTTTTGTTTCTGCAATTCCGAGGAACGAGGATTGCAAAAACAAAAAAGCGGGAGCGGAGGATGGAAATAGCTGCCCAAATAAAAAAACTATAAAACCTGTTCTAAAATATTGATGTAAATTTCGATGCCGTCCTTGATTTCGGCGATGTAGATAAACTCATCTGCCGTGTGCGAACGCAGGCTGTCGCCAGGTCCCATCTTGACCGAAGTGCACGGAATAATCGCCTGATCGGACGAAGTCGGCGAACCGTAAGTTGTCCTGCCAAGCGCCAAACCAGCCTGCACAAAAGGATGCGCGATTTCGATTTTTGAGGAATTAAGTCTAAACGAACGCGCCGTAAGCGTGGATTTCATTTCGGATTGGATGATGTCGAAAACTTCTTTGTTGCTGTATTCATCGGTTACACGAACATCCAACGTGAAATTGCATTTTTCGGGCACTACATTGTGCTGTGTCCCTGCGTTAATAACCGTTAACGTGACTTTGACATCGCCAAGATATTCTGAGGTTTTCTCGAATTTGTAGTTTAGGATATGTTGCAAATCTGCCATGCATTTCACAATCGCGTTGTCGTCGTTGGGATGCGCAGCATGAGACGCCGTGCCTTGCATCTCGCCATCAATTACCAAAAGTCCTTTTTCGGCAATCGCCAAATTCATTTTTGTTGGTTCGCCAACAATCGCCAACTCAACGTTTGGAAGTTGTGGAAACAAAGCTTCGATGCCGTCCAATCCAGAGATTTCTTCCTCAGCTGTCAAGGCTATAATTAAGTTATGCGACAGATTTTCTTTTTCATAAAAATGAAGAAACACTTGCGACATCGCCACCAAAGATGCTCCAGCATCGTTGCTTCCCAATCCAAAAATTTTCCCGTCTTTTTCGACTGGGATAAAAGGATCCATCGTGTAAGCTTTATTTGGCTTCACAGTGTCGTGGTGAGTGTTAAGCAAAATTGATGGTTTGGAAGCGTCAAAATTTTTGTTCGTTGCCCAGATATTGTTTTTGCAACGGTTAATTGCCACGCCTTTCTCCTTAAAAAAACTCTCTATAACCAGTGATACATCGTACTCTTCCTTGCTAAGCGAAGGCGTCGCAATCATCTTTTTTAAAAGTTTAGTTGCGTTGTCGAGCAGTTCGTCGATTTGGTTAACAGATTTCAGTTCCTTGGTTATCATAAATTATATGTTCTTGTAGTTTGGTTTCGTTAATTAAAAAAATCTTTTGCACACCATTTTTCTTTGCGAGTAAAGCATTTTCTATTTTGGGGAGAATGCCTTTATGTATTTTTTTCTCTTCTTTAAGTTTTAAAACATCATCTTCGGAAAGCACTTCTATCAAAGTTGAATTATCGTTAACGTCTTCTAAAACGCCATCTTTGTCAAAACAAAATAACAGTTCAACATCGAATTTTTTTGATAAAGCTTGTGCCAAAACGGAAGCGATAGAATCGGCATTTGTATTGAGCAAATCGCCATGATGATCGTGCGTAATTGCAGAAAAAATGGGAATTAAATCTAATTTTAAAAACTTACGAATGAGTTTTGAATTCACGCTTTTACGATTGACATCACCAACAAATCCAAAATCTATTTCTTCGACACTGCGTTTTTCAGCTTGAATTAAATTAGCATCTGCACCTGTAAATCCCATCGCATCGCAATCTAAATTCTGAAGTTTCGCCACAATACTTTTGTTGATTTTTCCCGCATACACCATCGTCGCAATATCCAAAGTCTGCGCATCGGTCACACGTCTGCCGTCGACCATCTGCTGCGGAACGTGAAGCTTTTCTGCCAAAGTGCTGGTGAGCTTTCCGCCGCCGTGCACTAAAATTCGTTTTCCAGAAATTTTTGAAAATCTATTTAAGAATTGATCTAGCGCTTCCTCGTCATCGATTAAGGCACCGCCAATTTTTATGATATACAATTTTTCTTTCATTTCGGATTTATGTTTTTGTGATAGAGATTATTCTGTCTTTCCTTTCGCCTCTCCTATCTATCGTGTTCCTGTTTTAAAATTTATTTTAGTTCGTTTAAGATTTCGCTGAAAACAGTTTGCGCTGAGAAAATTCGGTTTTTTGCTTGTTGATAAATAATGGAATGTTTGCTATCCATCACTTCATCACTTAACTCCAAATTTCGTCGTACTGGCAAACAATGCATTACTTTCGCATCGCTGGTTGCTTTCAACTTTTCTAAACTCAATAGCCAGTCTTCTTTAACCTCTGGCATTGCTGTATAATCTTCAAAAGACGACCAGTTTTTGACATAGATAAAATCGGCATCTTTTAGCGCTTCATCTTGATTGTGGAAAACTGGTGTGTCTTTTACAAAATTTGGATCCAAATCATAAGCCTCTGGATTCGCAATTACAAAATCAACATCCAATGCTTGCATCCATTCTGTAAAAGAATTTGCCACCGCATGCGCAATTGGCTTAACATGTGGCGCCCAAGTTAAAACGACTTTCGGCTTCTTTTCTTGTTTCCAATTCTCGGTTATTGTAATGCAATCCGCAAAACTCTGCAATGGATGACGCGTCGCCGACTCTAACGAAACGACTGGCAGTTTTGCATGTTTTTCAAATTGGCTTAAAATGCTTTCCGTTATGTCATCTTCCTTGGATTTCATCCCTGCAAAACAACGCACCGCAATGATGTCACAATATTGATTTAGAACTTCAATCGCATCTTTAATATGCTCGACTGTTCCGCCATCCATAACCACACCATCATTGTATTCTAGATTCCAAGCTTCTTGCGCAGCATTCAACATTAACACATTTAAGCCCAAATTCTGTGCTGCAATTTGGCTGCTTAATCTCGTTCTTAAACTTGAATTAAGAAATACCAAACCTATTGTTTTTCCATTTCCTTTGTTAGGCTCTGCCAAAGGATTTGCTTTAATTTCTAAAGCCTTTTTTATCATAGATTGAAGATCATTAATATCTTCAACACTTGTAAAATTTTTCATTTTGAAATTTTTGATAATTTTAAACAACAGCCTCCTCCGACGTCATTTAAAATATATCTTTCATGATGAAGGCTGTTCTAACTTTAATTTAAATTTTGAAGAATATCTTCTAAAGCAGTGATAAAAATATCCGCTTCTTTTTCGGTGATGTTAAGAGCTGGCAAAATCCTCAATACATTTTTGTCATTTGCATTTCCTGTGAATACAAAATGCTTTTTTAACAAAGCAGAACGAACTTCTGCACAAGGCTGATCCAACTCAATTCCCATCATCAATCCACGTCGCCTAATGGATTTGATATGTTTAAAGTTTTTAATTTTATCTTCGATATAAGCGCCTATTTTTTCAGCGTTTTCAATAAGGTTTTCGTTCTTAATAACGTCGAGAACTGCAATACCTGCCGCACAAGCCAAATGATTTCCGCCGAAGGTTGTTCCCAAAAGTCCGCTACTCGCTTTGAATTTTGGACTAATTAAAACCCCAGCAATTGGAAAACCATTTCCCATTCCTTTTGCTGTTGTGATTATATCTGGTTTAACGCCAAATTCTTGATGTGCAAAGAAATAACCAGCGCGACCATATCCAGACTGCACTTCATCCAAAATCATTACCGCATCATTGCTATCGCACAAACTTCTGATACTTTGAATGAAGTGTTCATCTGGCAAATTAATGCCTCCAACACCTTGAATTCCTTCAACAATTACAGCACTAATCTCGTTGGTCTTAAATATAGTCCCTAAAGATTCGACATCGTTCCAAGCACATTTGATAAAATTATCGGAAGCATTAACAGGTGCAACAATTTTTGGATTGTCTGTCACCGCAACCGCTGCCGAAGTACGACCATGAAACGAGTCTGAAAAATAAATCACTTTTTTCTTCCCATTGTGGAAAGATGCTAATTTTAAAGCATTTTCGTTAGCTTCAGCACCCGAATTACAAAGAAATAAACTGTAATCTTGGTAACCAGAAAGCTCGCCTAACTTTTCAGCCAATTCCACTTGCAAATTATTCTGTACAGAGTTGGAATAAAACGAAATTTTTTCTAACTGGTCTTTTAATTTTTCTTGATAATATGGATGATTGTGCCCAATCGAAATTACCGCATGACCTCCATAAAAATCTAAATATTGTTGTCCTTTGTCATCCCACAGAAAAGAGCCTTTCGCCTTTACTGGATTAATGTCAAACAATGGATATACTTCGAATAAATTCATTTTTTCTTTTTGTTTTTTTTTTGATTTCTTGTTTTAAATATTAATATCTCTTTACTCGATTTAAAACTAAAACAGAAATCTCCTTTTTTTAAATTTAAAAAGCAATTGGTTTAAGATTTAATCCTAAGGTTTCTTCCCAACCCATCGCTAAATTCATATTTTGAACTGCTTGTCCTGATGCGCCTTTCAACAAATTATCAATAGCAGAATGCACTACGGTGAAACCGTCATTTTGCTCAATTTCAATAACACACTTGTTTGTATTAACGACTTGTTTCATATCTAAATGTCCATCCGCTATCTGAACAAATTTCGCATCCTCATAAAAGTCCTGAAACAAAGCTTTGACTTCTTCTAAACTTTTATCGCACCTTATCGTTGAACTTGTAAAAATTCCACGCGCAAAATCACCACGCCAAGGCACGAAATTTAACTTTACATCATTGGAGCTTTTAGAATTCAAATTCATTAAAATCTCCTCCACATGTTGATGTGTCAAAGTTTTGTAAGCGGAAATATTATCATTTCGCCAAGTGAAATGCGTTGTTGATTGCAACTTTTGACCAGCTCCTGTAGAACCTGTAATTCCAGTTGTATAAACTTCCGTCAATAACCCCGCATTCGTTAAAGGCAACAACGCCAACTGAATTGCCGTCGCAAAACAGCCAGGATTGGCTACACTTCGAGAATTTTGAATTTCAGCTTTGTTGATTTCTGGAAGTCCATAGATAAATTTTCTACCATTAAAATTTCCCTCTAAACGGAAATCATTTCCTAAATCTATAATTAAAGTTTCAGCGTCAATTGGATTTTGAGTCAGCCAATTTTGACTTTCTTTATGCGGAAGACATAAAAACAAAATATCAACTTTCTGAAGTTCGTTAGTCAAAACAGCATCACAAATCCCTTGTAAATCTGGGTAAATCTCCGAAATTCTGACACCTGAATTTGAACGACTAAAAAGACAAGTCGTTTCAACTTCGGGATGATAAGCTAAAAGACGAACCAACTCGCTTCCCGTATATCCGTTTGCTCCAATAATGCCAACTGTTTTTTTCATTTTTTGTTTTTTTCATCATTGATAGGAAATAGGAATCACCACTCAAATCATTTTGTTTATTCGTATTCGATAGGAGTTGTCTCCTATCCTACATTAAATCGTCCCGCTGGGACTCCTTTGGATTTTTTAATATGAATACGAAATCTTCCTATTCTTTGTTAAACCGTCCCTTAGGGACTTATTTTGCAATTATATTTTTTTGCAGCGAATTGCACGCAGCCCAACCTGAACGGAGCGTTTTTCTTTTTTTCAAAAAAAAAAAAAAAAGAAAAAGCGGGAGCACTGCGACAAGCTCAGCACAAGTTCGGGCGGAAAAGTTGCCCAAATCTTTAAAACTCTAACTGTTAATTTGATGATAAATCGTTAAAGCATTACTCAAAACTTTAGTAAATCCTTTAACATCATCTCCCGTCCAAGCGCGATTGGCTTCGCCATAGCTTCCGAATTTATCAGACATTAAATCGTTTTCGGACTCAATTCCGTTTAACACAAATCGGTAAGGATAAAGCGTTATAAATACTTTACCGTTAACTGTCTTTTGAGAATCGTTAAGAAAAGCTTCGATATTTCTCATCACTGGATCTAGGAAAAGCGCCTCGTGAAGCCAGTTTCCATACCAATCTGACAATTGCGATTTTATGGTTTGTTGGTATTTTGAAAGCGTGTGTTTTTCCAAAAGATGATGCGCTTTAATCGTTACCAATGCAGCAGCAGCCTCGAATCCAACACGTCCTTTGATCCCCACAATCGTATCGCCAACGTGGATGTCACGGCCAATTCCATAAGGACTTGCCAAAGATTCAATCTTTTGAATCGCAAAAACTGAATGCGCAAAAGTTTCGCCATTAACAGCGACAATTTCACCGTTTTTGAATTCTATTTCTAGTTCAGATGGTTCTTGTTTTTCAACTTGTGATGGAAACGCATCTTCGGGAAGACTGTGACGCGATTTCAAAGTTTCTTTTCCTCCGACTGAAGTTCCCCAAAGTCCTTTATTAATTGAGTATTGCGCTTTTTCGAAATCGATATCAAAGCCATGATTTTTCAAAAACTGAATTTCCTCTTCTCGCGATAAAGACATATCACGAATCGGCGTAATAATTTCCATTTCGGGACACATCACTTGGAAAATCAAGTCAAACCGAACTTGATCATTCCCCGCACCAGTACTGCCATGTGCAATTGCAGAAGCTCCAATTTCTTTAGCATATTTCGCAATATTCTGTGCTTGCACTGTTCTCTCAGCACTTACAGAAAGCGGATAAGTATTATTTTTTAGGACATTTCCGAAAATTAAATATTTAACACAATCGTTATAGTACTCTTTTTCAGCGTTAATAAAAGTATAAGTTGCCACACCTAGTTTTTCGGCGCGAGATTTTAATTCAACCTCATCTACATCATTAAAACCTCCTGTATTAACAGTTACAGCGTGAACTTCGTAACCCAAAGTTTCACTTAAATATTTTGCACAATATGAAGTATCAAGTCCACCACTAAACGCCAAGACCACACTTTTCTTCATCTTTCGTAATTTTTGAATTGTTAGAATTAAATAAAGCTCGCTCTTTGTTCGGTGTATACAACATCGCCGTACATAGGCAATTTTCTCTATTTTTACTTTTTAACACATCGTAGTTGACACAACTTTTGCAGCCTTCCCAAAAAGTATCGTCTTTCGTAATCTCCGAATATGTTACAGGTTGATATCCTAAGTCATAGTTAATCTTCATCACCGCAAGCCCTGTTGTTAGACTAAAAATTTTAGCTTCGGGATATTTCTCGCGAGACAATTCGAAGATTTTCGCTTTCATCATTTTAGCGACACCTCTTTTCCTAAAATTGGGAGAAACAATCATTCCAGAATTTGCTACAAATGCACCATCACTCCATGATGACAAATAACAAAATCCCATCCAGCGACCATCGTCTTCAATCGCCAAGACAGCACTTCCTTCCAGCATTTTTTGACACAAAAACTCTACTGTTCTTTGTGCAATGCCAGTCCCTCTAACTTTGGCCGAGTCCGCCATCTCCTGTTTGATTTCCTCTGCGTAATGCAAATGTTTTTCTGAGGAAACTTCTATTTTCATTGACTTATATCTAATTAAAGCTGCAAATGTAAAACATAATAACTTTACAAAACAAATATTTTAGATATTTTTTGTTTATTAAATTTTAATTAAAGATTTTTTATCTAAATAAAATTTAATTTTAGATCATAAAACACTAAATCCGACAGAAAAATTTAAAACTTCTAGATAAAATTTCTTTCACAACAAAAAAAAATACTGAAAACAAGGCGTTTTAAAAGGCGAATTAAATTTTAGCCCAAAAGAAGAAACTTAAGAAAAGTTGAGTAATTATTCATCAAGAAATCCTTGAACAAATCTTTATGTTAAAACAGTTTAAAATTTTGGATTGAAACTCAATTTAAAAGTCAAAAATTCTTAACTTTAAAACTAGCATAAAAACAAAATAGAATTTATCAAAAAAGTCCTGATAATAACTATTACACCAAATATGTAGAATTGCTAAATATAAAATGAAAAAAGATGAATGCAGACCAGTTAGTTCAGCAAAGTAAAGACAACAAAGAAGAATTCTGGAAAGAGCAAGCCGAAGCAGTCAGCTGGTACAAGTTTCCTAAAACAATAACCTCTCCTGACGAAAATAATTACAACCAATGGTTTGCAGATGGCGAACTCAATATGTGTCATCTCTGTATTGACAAACATATCGAAGATGGTTTTGGTGGCCAAGTTGCCATTATATACGACTCTCCCGTTACCAACCAAAAGAAAACCTACACATTTTCGGAAGCCAAAGAAGAGATTTCAAAACTTGCAGGAGGATTAGAATCTTTAGGTCTAAAACAAGGCGACACCGCCATTATTTACATGCCGATGATTCCGCAGACGATGTTCGCTATGTTGGCTTGTGCAAGAATTGGTGTGATACACAATGTTGTTTTTGGAGGTTTTGCACCACAAGAATTGGTTGTCCGAATTGACGATTGCAAACCCAAAGTCTTAATTACCGCAACTGCTGGCGTCGAAATTGCAAAGCGAATTCCGTATCTTCCTTTGGTTGAAAAGGCCATCGAACTGGCACAAGACAAAGTTGAAAATATTATCGTTTTTAATAGAAATCTTGTCGAAAATAAAACCGAATATTTTGAAGGTACCATCGATTACGAAGAATTGGTTTCAAAATCTCGTGCCGTTGATTGTGTTTCGGTAAAGTCGACACATCCTTTGTACTTGCTGTATACTTCTGGAACGACGGGAAAACCAAAAGGAATTGTTCGCGACACTGGTGGTTATGCAACAACTCTTAAATTTTCGATGAAGTATATTTATGGAATTGAAGCTGGCGAAACTTTCTGGGCTGCCTCGGATTTTGGTTGGGCTGTTGGTCACAGTTATAGTGTTTATGCACCTTTAATCAACCGTAATGCAACTGTAATCTTTGAAGGAAAACCTGTGATGACACCCGACGCAGGAACTTTCTGGCGCATTATTCAGGATTATAAAGTTTCGATAATGTTTACAGCACCTACTGCAATCAGAGCTATTAAAAAAGAAGACCCGAATGGAGAATTGGTCAAAAAATATGATTTATCAAGTTTAAAAAAGCAATTCCTCGCTGGCGAACGTTGCGACGTTGCGACTTTGGATTGGTTTGACCAACATATCGGCGTGCCAGCCATCGACCATTGGTGGCAAACAGAATCTGGGTCGCCAATGTTGGGATTGATGACAGGTTTTGACGATTATAAAATTAAAAGAGCTTCGGCAGGAAAACCGATTCCTGGTTATGATATCAGAATTTTTGATGAAAACGGTTACGAACTCGACGCCCATCACGAAGGTTATTTAGCGATAAAACTTCCGCTTCCTCCAGGTGCTTTGCTTGGCGTTTGGAAAGATTATGAAAGATTCGAAAATAGTTATCTATCACAGTTTGATGGTTATTATTTCTCTGGCGATGGCGCGATTGTGGACGAAGATGGTTACGTTTTTATCACTGGACGTGTAGACGACGTCATTAATGTTGCTGGACACAGATTGTCAACTTCCGAAATGGAAGAAGTTGTGTCGTCGCATCCCGATGTTGCCGAATGTGCGGTTGTTGGTATCGACGATGACCTGAAAGGTCAAATTCCTTTTGCTTCGGTTGTGATTAAAAATGGCTCCGAAATCTCCGAAGAGCAAGTTGAAAAAGAAGTCATCCAAAAAGTGCGTGAAAAAATTGGTGCTGTAGCTAGTCTTAAAAATGTGATGGTCGTTAAAAGATTGCCCAAAACCCGTTCTGGAAAAACCCTGCGAAAGTTAATTCGTACGATTTTGGACGGCAAAGAATTCCAAATTCCATCGACTATTGATGACGAAAGCATAATCGATGAACTTATCGAAAAAATTAAAATTTATAAAAAATAAAATCCTCATTATATATGAACAATTATCAAATAAAAAATCTTCCCGAATACTTTAAACAATACAAAAAGTCCATCAAGAATCCTAAAAAATTCTGGGACAAAATCGCCGACGAAAATTTCGTTTGGTACCAACGATGGAGCAAAGTTGTAGAATTTGACATGGAAGAAGCCAATATTAAATGGTTTAAAAATGCAAAACTCAACATTACCAAAAACTGTCTCGATCGTCACTTAGAGTCTCGCGGTGAGAAAACAGCCATTATTTGGGAACCTAACGATCCTAAAGAAGAAGCCCAGCACATCACTTATCGTGACTTGCACGAACGCGTTTGCAAAATGGCAAATGTCCTTGAAGAAATGGGTGTAAAACGTGGCGATCGCGTTTGCATCTATCTTCCGATGATTCCAGAACTTGCTGTTGCAATGTTAGCTTGTGCAAAAATGGGTGCAGTACATTCTGTTATTTTTGCAGGATTTTCAGCTTCTGCAATCGCTTCACGAGCAAACGACTGCGGCGCAAAAGTTATTATTTGTTCCGATGGAAGTTATCGTGGTAGTAAAGCCTTAGACCTAAAATCAATTGTTGACGAAGCGCTAAACTCTTGCGAAACCGTAGAAAAAGTGATGGTTGTAAAGCGTACCAATGGCGCCGTTAATATGAAAGAAGGTCGCGACTTTTGGATGGACGATTATTTAGCAAAAGCTTCTTCCGATTATGTTACTAAAATCATGGATGCCGAAGACCCTTTATTTATCCTTTATACATCAGGTTCGACAGGAAAACCAAAAGGCATGCTGCACACTTGCGCTGGTTATATGGTCTATTCGGGATTTACGTTTAAAAATGTTTTTGACTATCAAGAAAACGATATCTATTGGTGTACGGCGGACATTGGCTGGATTACAGGACACTCTTACATTTTGTACGGTCCATTAATTAACGGTGCAACAACGGTAATTTTTGAAGGTGTGCCAACCTATCCAGAACCTGACCGTTTTTGGGAAGTTATCGAAAAACACAAAGTCACTCAATTCTATACGGCGCCAACGGCAATTCGTTCTTTAGCAAAAGAAAATGTTGAATGGGTAGACAAACATGATTTATCGAGCTTAAAAGTAATTGGTTCGGTTGGAGAGCCTATCAATGACGAAGCTTGGCATTGGTTTAACGATCATGTTGGTAAAAAGAAATGTCCAATTGTCGATACTTGGTGGCAAACAGAAACTGGCGGAATTTTGATTTCTCCTCTTCCATTTGTGACACCGACAAAACCTACTTATGCGACGCTTCCACTTCCTGGCGTACAACCAGTTTTAATGGACGACAAACGAAACGAAATCACAGGAAATCAAGTTACTGGAAATCTCTGCATTCGCTTCCCTTGGCCAGGCATCGCAAGAAGTATCTGGGGCGACCACCAACGTTATAAAGAAACTTACTTCACGGCTTTCCCAGGAAAATACTTCACTGGTGATGGCGCATTGCGAGACGAAGTCGGTTATTACAGAATTACAGGTCGTGTGGACGACGTTATTATCGTTTCGGGACACAATCTTGGGACTGCTCCGATTGAAGATAGCATCAACCAACATCCAGCAGTTGCCGAGTCCGCGATTGTCGGCTATCCGCATGACATCAAAGGAAATGCACTTTACGGTTATGTTATCTTGAAAGAAACTGGTGAAAGCAGAGACCGCGAAAATCTTAAAAAAGAAATTAATCAATTAATCTCTGACCAAATTGGTCCTATTGCGAAACTTGACAAAATACAGTTTGTGTCAGCGCTTCCAAAAACGAGATCTGGAAAAATTATGCGTCGTATTTTGAGAAAAATTGCGGAAGGTGATTTCAGTAATTTCGGGGATACATCGACATTGTTAAATCCTGAAATCGTGGACGAAATTAAAAACGAAAAAATTTAACGTTCTTTAAGTTTGTAGTTGTTCGGTTTTTGATAATCTAAAAATATAACACCAAAAAAAATCAAATTATGGCAAGTATTATTACAGGATTATTTAATAATCACAGCAACTACAAAACTCTAGAAAACGACTTAGAAAATGCGGGAATCGAAAATTCTCAGTACATCGTTTACCTTAACAACAGCGGTGACGAGCATTTTTCGGCGAGTGTACAAGTTAGAGATGACGCTCATGCAGATTCGATTTCAGAAATTTTTAATAGAAATGACGTTAACAAAACCTACTTGTTTAACAATATGACAATTGAAGAAGCGAGTAATTTTGAAGATCTTAAAAAAAGAATTTCGGTTTTAGCCAACGCACAGGTGCCAACCACACCAGATGTTAACATTAAAGGAACAAGTTCTGGAATGGACTCTCAGGTTAAATCTCAGTTTTAAAAACAAAAAAAGTCCAAAGTTATTAGCTTTGGACTTTTTATTTAATGCTAAGAGAATTAAGCTCTCAATTCAGCATTGTATTCTTTTTGGAAAGACTTAATTAGCGAATTCATCACTTCCGAAATGTCTTTATCTTCCAAAGTTTTTTCTTCGTTAAGAAGTTCAAAACTCATGGCGTAAGACTTTTTACCTTCTGGTAGATTTTTACCTTCGTAAACGTCGAACAAGTTGATTTCTCTTAAGAAAGGCGATTTGTTCTTTCTCGCCAATTCGTATAATTCTCCATAAGTCACAGACTTGTCAACCAACATTGCTAAATCTCTTCTAATCTTGTTAAATTTAGGAATATCAACAAACTTAAAGTTCCCAGTATTTCTTAAAGATTGACAATTTTCCAATTCGATCTCTGCATAGAAAGCATCTTGATCCATGTCCGCATCTTTAAGCAAAGCTGGCGCCACTTTTCCTAATTTCACCAAAGTTTTGTCACCAGAAACAATTTCTAAAGCATCAGAAAAACGTGCATCTTCCAAAGCTCTTTCTGTTGTTTCGATGTTTAATTTATCAAGAAGAATTTTAACATAAGCTTTCAACATAAAGAAATCTGTAGCACTTTTTGGTTGCAACCAATTTTCGGAAACGTTTCTTCCCGATGTTAAAATCGCCAGTTGCTTTCTTTCTTCATATTTTTCGAATTTGTGATAAATTTTCCCTAATTCAAAAAACTTAATATCTGGATTCTTACGATTAATATTATAAGCCGCATTTTGCAAAAGTCCTTCTAACAAAGATTTTCTCATTGTCGAAAGTTCATTACTTAGGGGATTAAGAAGCTTAACAGCGTTGGTTTCGTCTTTAACAGAAGTCAAAGAGTTGTTCATCACTTCATTAAAACCTTGACTTTGCAAAGTTCTTGCCCAAGCGTTTTCTAAAGCATCTTGATCATCCAAATGCAAGCTAACCGTTGTGAAAGATGTTTTCTTCGGCGCTTCAATTTTGTTGTAACCATAGATACGCAAGATTTCTTCGATAACATCAATTTCTCGCGTTACATCCGCACGATATGCAGGAACAGACAATTCTAGTCCATTTGCGATTTCGTTAAGAACAGTAATTTCTAGAGATTTTAAAATCTCTTTTATTTTTTCACGGTGAATTTTAACACCTAAAATTTGATCAACTTTAGAATAACGAAGCACCACATAGAAAGGTTCAATCTTCGTTGGATAAGATTCCAAAATTTCACCAACCAATTTACCACCAGCAATTTCCTCCAACATTTTAACAGCTTTTGTCAAAACTGTTTTTGTGTTATTAGGATCAACACCTCTCTCAAATCTGAAAGAAGCATCGGTATTAAGTCCATGCGCTTTAGAAGCTTTTCTCACCGCAACTGGATTGAAGTAAGCACTTTCTAAAAATATCTTAGTCGTAGAATCCGACACACCACTTTCTTCACCACCAAAAACACCTGCAATACACATTGGCTTTTGGTTTCCGTCTTTAATCATGATTTCGGTGCCTTTCAACTTGCGCTCTACGCCATCCAAAGTTTTGAAAACCGTTCCTTCTGGCGACTTCCCAACAATCACTTTGTGACCAACGATTTTATCAGCATCAAAAGCGTGCAAAGGCTGACCATAACTGTGCAAAATATAATTGGTAATATCCACAACATTGTTAATCGGCGCAAGACCAATCGCTTTTAATCTATCTTTAAGCCAAGATGGTGACTCTTCAACTTTTAGTCCTTCAACAACAGCACCAAGATAACGTGGCGTCAATTCTGAATTTTCGATATCGATTTGGAAATCGTGAGAACCTTCCGAAGTCAAGACCACAGTCGACAATTTTTCTAACTCTGACGGAAAAGCATTGGATGACAAATATGCGTGCAAATCTCTTGCTACACCATAATGCGACATTCCATCTGTACGGTTTGGCGTTAAACCAACTTCGTAAACTTCATCATTAATTAACTCAAAATACTTTGCGAAATTCTCTCCTACTTTATATTTAGTTTCATCCAAAACCATGATGCCGCCGTGATCGTCTGACAAACCAAGCTCGTCCTCAGCACAAATCATCCCTTCTGAAACTTCGCCACGAATTTTTGCTTTTTTAATTTCGAAAAAGTTTCCGGTTTTATCATATATTTTAGTTCCAACAACGGCAACTGGCACAGTCTGTCCAGCAGCAACATTTGGAGCACCACAAACAATTTCTAGGATTTTTCCGTTACCTACATCAACTGTCGTTTTGCTTAACTTGTCTGCATTGGGATGTTTTTCGCAAGTCAAAACTTTCCCTACAACAATACCTTCTAGGTTTCCTTTAACGCTTTCGTACTTATCGATAACTTCTATCTCCAGACCAATATCTGTAAGAAACTGACCGATTTTTTCCGTAGTCAAATTGGTTTTAATATAATCTTTAAGCCAATTATTTGAAATTTTCATTTTTCTGAGTTTGAATTTTTAGAAGGCTGATATTTTATTATTAAATTTAATAAAAACTCAAAAACGCTTCTGTAATAAAATCTTATTTTAAACAAAATTTGAGACCTGAATTTTTCAAATCTCAAATTGTTATTTTCTGTTTTTTAAACTTTATAATCCGATAACCGGCATTGATAACATCAAGATGTTTTCGTTGTCTTCGAGTCCATCAATCGGCTCGATGATACCTGGACGATTCGGTTGAGACATTTTGAAAGTGATATCGTCAGCACCCAAAACAGATAACATTTCTGTTAAAAACTTAGAGCTGAATCCGATGTTAATATCTTCTCCGTTATAATCGCAAGGGATTTGCATATCCGCTTTGTTTGCAAATTCTGTATCCTCCGCATGCAAATGAAGAACATTGCCCGAAAGCTTGAATCGCACTTGGTTTGTAGATTTGTTCGACATAATCGAGGCTCTACGGATAGAACTTAATAACAAACTTCTGTTAATCGTTAATACATTTGGATTTTCTTTAGGAATAACCGCGTTGTAGTTAGGATATTTCCCATCAATTAAACGACAAATCCAAACATTGTTACCAAACGTGAACTTCGCCATATTTTCGTTAAACTCAATAACAACTTCATCAACCGAATTGTTAAGGATATTTTTGAAAATCGCCAAAGGTTTTTTAGGCATGATGAATTCCATTGGTTCTGCATTTGCAAGATCTGTTCTCTTGTAAACCACCAATCTGTGAGAATCCGTTGACACGAAGTTGGTTTCGTTTTCAGCAAATTGGAACAAAACACCTGTCATCACCGGACGAAGCGAATCGTTACTTGTCGCGAACAATGTATTGCTCAACGCATCTGCCAAAACGCCACCTGGCATAACCACTTTTTGAGAAGCGTCAAATTCTGGCAATTCTGGATAATCTTCTGCATTGTCAAGTGCAACAGAGAAGTTATCTTTCTCGTCCAAAATTTCTAATACGCTACCATTACCTTCTGGTGCATCCTTCACGACTAATGTCAATGGTTGTTCGCCATAAGTCTTTAGGAAATCTTGGAAGATTTTGGCAGGAACCGCCATTTTTCCAGCATCGTCGGACATCACCTCGATAGAAGTTATCAAAGTTGTTTCTCCGTCGGAAGCTGTAATTCTTAAATTATTTTGATCTAATTCAAAAAGATAATTTTCCAAAATTGGTCTGGATTGCGAACCAGAAATCACACCACTAACCGTTTGTAAGGCTTTTTGCAATTCGCCACTGGCAACAATAAATCTCATAAAAGCTAATTATTTCGATTCACAAAGATAAAAAATTATGGCAAATTGGCGGTCTGATTTGTAATTAATTACCAAGAGTGAGTTTAAAATTTTATCGAAACATAAAATTAACAAGTCACAAAAGCATCTATGCTAAATTTTCAATGCCCTTTTGCGCCTATTTTTCATTTCCTTTTTTTGATTTAGCCCGCTAAATCTTCAAACACGAAACAAAAAATCCATCCCAAACTGCTATAAAAATTTTAGCAATAAAATTTAAACAGACTCTACAATTTTAGGATTTATCTATATTTGTAAAGAATTTTAAGATTTAACAAAAAATAAAATTTTTCTCATGAAAAAACCAGCTTTACATAAGAGTTTCTATTATACTTTTAAAGGTCTCTTTTGGTTGTTAAAAAACGAGAGAAATTTCCAAATCCATTGCTTGGGACTTTTTGTTAACCTCATCTTGATTTTCTATTTCAAACTACAAACTTGGGAAATTATCGCGATTCTTAGCGTGACTTTTTCTGTTATGGTTGCCGAAGCACTAAACACTTGCATCGAGCAAATTTGCGATTTTATCGAACCCAATTTTGACAAACGCATCGGCATTATAAAAGATGTTGCTGGCGCCGCCGTTTTAATCGCTTCTATCCTAGCAGTCGTTGTTGGCGCAATAATCTATTGGAAATACATCTTTTCCTAAAATAGAAAAACCAATCCGAAGACTGGTTTTATTTATTAAATTTTAATAACCGTGAAGGTCGATATCTTCAGTATGGATAAGGTCAACTCGTTTACCCATTTTCTTCTGAATAACCCTAAAATGTTGCAAATCGTCGTGTGTCAAAATCGTAATCGCCGTTCCTTTTTCGTTGGCACGTCCCGTTCTACCAATTCGGTGGACGTAATCCAGCGGAGATCGCGGCAGCTCGTAATTGATAACACAAGCCAAATCGTCAATATGAATCCCTCGTCCGATAAGATCTGTCGCCACCAAAATCTGAACTTCGCCTTCCTTAAAACCCTTAAGATTCCCTGTACGAGCACCTTGAGATTTTTTACCATGAATAGCCGTTGCAGGGATTTTATTCTTCTTTAGTTTTTCAACCAAATTATCAACATTTCTTGTAGAAGACGCAAAAACCAAAGCTTGCTGAATATTTTGTTCTTTAATCAAATATCTCAAAAAAGGTCCTTTTTGCTCAGGCTCCACCAAATAAGCCAATTGCGTAATATTGTCGATATTAACCTCTTCAGCTTTTACCTCAACCAAAGTCGGGTTAATCGTTAATCGTTTTTTAATCTCGTCGACCTTTTCGTTGAGCGTCGCAGAAAACAGCAAAGTTTGTTTAGCAACAGGCATCATTTTGAAAAGTTTATTCATCTCTTCCTCAAATCCCAACTGGAACATTTTGTCCGCTTCATCCACAACCAACTGAGAAATTTTAGAAATACTCAACGCATTATGATCGATCAAATCCAACAATCGTCCCGGCGTCGCGACAAGCACTTCTACGCCGTACATTCCTTTCATTTGAGGATTGATAGAAACGCCGCCATGCACCGCCATCGTTTTGATATCACGTTTCAAAGTCGGGATAAAAGCATTGAAAACCTCTTCTATCTGTATAGCCAATTCTCGTGTCGGCACCAACACTAAAACCTGAATATTACGGTCTTTCTTAACGTCTCCATTCTGCAATTTTTCTAAAATAGGCATTACAAAACTCGCTGTTTTACCAGATCCCGTTTGCGCGATTCCCATAAGATCTTTTCCAGACAAAATAACGGGAACAGCTTGCTCCTGAATTGGAAAAGGTTTTAGAAAACCCAATTTATTGACAGATTTTATAATATTGTGCGACAATCCTAATGACTCAAACGACATATTTTCTTATTTCTGCAAAGGTAAACTAATAATAATTAGGCATCAATTCGACTATTTTTATTATTTAACACCTCAAGCTTTTTTTGTTTTTGGGCGTTCCCTTCGGTCGGGCTTTCCGCTACAATCTTTGCTTTCAGCAAAGGATTTTCGCTGCAATCCCTAACGCGATTTTCCGCGCCATAGATTTATTCTGGTCTTCAAGGCGCGTTTTCTCTAGATTTTAAAATATTTTCAACATCGTCAAGTTGAAAACCTTTAGCTTTTAAAAGAGTTAAATAATGATACATCAAATCTGCGGCTTCATTTAAAAACAAATCATCATTGTTGTCTTTTGCTTCAATAACCAATTCCACAGCTTCTTCGCCCACTTTCTGAGCAACTTTATTGATTCCTTTTTTGAACAATTGATTGGTGTAAGATTCCTGTTCATCAAAATCGATTCGATCATTGATAGTTTGTTCTAATTCATAAATAAATCCATGATTCGAAACTTCATTAAAACAAGTCATAGAACCTGTATGACAAGTCGGTCCGTGCGGTTTTGCCTTTATTAAAATCGTGTCGTTATCACAATCAACAGCCATTGATTTAACTTCTAAAAAAAAGCTAGACTCCTCGCCTTTAGTCCACAATCTATTTTTAGTCCTCGAAAAAAATGTCACTTTTCCAAGTTCTTGAGTTTTATTAAAAGCATCCTCATTCATATAACCTAACATCAAAACCTGATTATTAAGATAATTCTGAATAATCACCGGAACCAAGCCGTCATTAGATTTATTAAAATTGATTGTCATCGTATTGCTATATTTTGTTGTTTTAAATAATTTTTAAGTTCAGGAATCGGAATTTCACCGAAGTGAAAAACACTCGCCGCCAATCCGCCGCTCGCTTTTGTCTTGTTAAAAACTTCCGCGAAATCTTCCATTTTTCCAGCGCCGCCAGAAGCGATAACAGGAATATTAACACTTTCGGAAACTTGTTTTGTAATATCTATTTTGAAACCCGCCTTTGTCCCATCACCATCCATCGATGTTAACAAAATTTCGCCGGCACCAAGAGTCTCCACCTTTTTCACCCAATCCAAAGTTTCCCAATCAGTTTCTACTTTTCCACCATTCACAAAGACTTTTTGTGTTCCGTTGACATCACGCGTATCCGCTGCAACAACCACACATTGTGAACCAAACTGAGCAGCTAAATCGATTATCAATTGCGGATTTTTTACAGCAGAAGAATTCACAGAAACTTTGTCTGCACCAGCATTAATCACTTCAGAAGCATCTTCTACTGAATTGATTCCACCACCAACAGTAAACGGAATATTTATAGTTGTGGCAATTTTCTCTACCATTTCGGCAAGTGTTTTTCGTTTTTCTAAGGTTGCCGAAATATCTAAAAACACCAATTCGTCAGCGCCTTCATCAACATATTTTTTTGCCAATTCAGCAGGATCGCCAGCGTCACGCAAGCCAATAAAATTAACACCTTTCACCGTTCTTCCATCTTTTATGTCAAGACACGGAATTATTCTTTTTTTCAACACTTTTTTTATATTTACGATTACTTGATTTTAGATTTACGATTAAATTATTTACGGTTTTAGAATTCTGATTTACGATTTAATCTCAAATCCCTAAATCAACAATCGTAAATCACGAAGTGAAATTCTTCCTTCATAAATTGCTTTTCCTAGGATTGCGCCTTCACAACCGAGTTCTTTTAATTGGATTAAATCATCAATTGAAGACACGCCGCCAGAAGCAATTAGTTTAACTTCAGTATTTTCTAAAATCTCAGTATACAAATCATTCGAAGCGCCTTGTAACATCCCATCTTTTGCGATGTCCGTACAAATCACATATTCGATTCCTTTTTGTTCATAGTTTTGAATAAACTTAACAACGTCCAACTCAGAAGTCTCTAGCCAGCCATGTGTCGCAACTTTTCGGTCTTTTGCATCCGCGCCCAAAATAATTCTTTCACTTCCATATTTAAGAATCCATTCTTCAAATAAAGCTGGATTTTGCACAGCAATACTGCCGCCTGTAATTTGGTTTGCTCCACACTCGAACGCAATTCTAATGTCAGCGTCAGACTTTATACCTCCTCCAAAATCCACTTTGAGATTGGTTTTAGAAGTAATTTGTTCTAAAGTTTTGTAATTGATAATCTGTTTGGACTTTGCACCATCCAAGTCAACCAAATGCAAATATTCAATTCCGAAATCCTCAAACTCTTTTGCAACTTCTAAAGGATTTTCGTTGTATATTTTTTTAGTATTGTAATCGCCTTGTGAAAGCCTAACACACTTTCCGTCGATAACGTCTATTGCAGGGAAAATTCTCATATTTTTATTTTTGATTTACGATTTTAGAATTTAGATTAGCGATGTTAGAATTACGATTTACAACCTAATCATACTTCGTAAATAGTTAAATTTCTAAAAAGTTTTTCAAGATTTGTTCTCCTATTTCAGCCGATTTTTCGGGGTGAAATTGAGTTGCATAAAAATTATCTTTATTAAGTGCAGCGGAAAATTCTAAAATATAATTCGTCTTAGCAATCGTGAAATTGGACAATTCACAATAATAACTGTGGACATAATAGACATCGGAATTTCTATTAATGTTATCAAATAATTTTGCAGGAAGATTATAGATCATATTTTGAAAATCATAAATCGTATTCCAACCCATGTGCGGAACAATATCTTTGACAGGAAATTTCTTAACCTGAATCGGAAAAATCCCTAAACAATCAACATTTCCTTCTTCCGAAAACTCGCACATCAATTGCTGACCAAGACAAATTCCCAAAGTAGGCTGTTTTAGGTTTTTAATAATGTTATCTAAACCTTTTTGTTTAAGATACTTCATCGACGAACTTGCTTCACCAACACCCGGAAAAATAACCTTTTCAGCATTTTTTATTATACCGAAATCGTCTGTGATAACGGCTTCATAACCCAAACGCGCCACTGCGTTAAAAACCGATTTTGCATTTCCAGCGTTGTATTTTATTATTGCAATCATTATTTTTTGATTTACGATTTTTGATTTACGATGTTAGAATTACTATATACGATTTACGAATTAAGAAATCGTAAATCCTAAATCATCATTCGTAAATTACAAAAGTCCCTTTGTTGATGGTAAAATCATTTTTTCTGAATCTCGTTTTACAGCCATTTTAATGGCTTTTGCAAAAGCTTTAAAAATCGCTTCTATTTTGTGGTGCTCATTTGCTCCTTCCGCTTTGATGTTGAGATTGGCTTTTGCGCCATCGCTAAAGGATTTAAAAAAGTGATAAAACATTTCCGTTGGCATTTGTCCAATCATTTCGCGTTTAAAATCCGCTTCCCAAACCAACCAATTTCGACCACCAAAATCAATTGCAACTTGCGCAAGACAATCGTCCATTGGCAACGTAAAACCGTAACGCTCAATTCCCAACTTATCTCCTAAAGCCTTGGTAAAGACTTCTCCCAAAGCAATCGCTGTATCTTCAATCGTATGATGTTCGTCAACTTGCAAATCGCCATCAACTTTTATTTTCAAATCCATTTGGCCATGACGTGAAATTTGGTCAAGCATGTGATCAAAAAAATAAAGTCCAGTCGAAATTTCGGATTTACCAGTTCCATCAAGATTTAATTCAATTTTTATTTTTGTTTCGTTGGTATTTCTTTCGATGGATGCAAAACGATTTTTAAGTTTTAAAAACTCATAAATAGCTTTCCAAGACGCTGTTTTCAACGCGATAACTTCGTCAAGATTTTCATTTTGCTTAATTTCATTTGCGCCCAGCGTTTCATCATTTGCGATAAAAATCGCTTTTGAACCAAGATTCTGTGCCAATTTAACATCGGTAATTCGGTCACCAATTACATAAGAATTCGCTAAATCATAATCTGGATTATTAATATATTTCGTCAACAGACCAGTTGCTGGTTTGCGTGTTGGTGCATTTTCATGCGCAAAAGTTCTATCAATATATATAGTATCAAATTTCACATCTTCATTTTCAAAAGCTTTAATAACGAAATTTTGAATCGGCCAAAATTTTTCCTCTGGATGCGATTCGGTTCCCAAACCATCTTGGTTGGTCACCATTACCAATTCGAAATCCAATTCTTTAGCGATTCGTCCGAGATAAGTAAAAACTTCTGGATAAAATTCTAACTTTTCGAAACTGTCAACTTGGTAATCTTCGGGTTCCAAAATCAAGGTTCCGTCGCGATCTATGAACAATATTTTTTTCATTTTTTTTATGTATGATTTGCAATTTTTGAATTATGAATGATGGAAAAAGTCAATCCTAATTCTAAAATCTTATTTTAACAATTGTATCAGTTCTTGATTTTCTTCGGCACTTCCGACATTAATTCTTAAAGCATTCGGAATCGCTGGAAAACGTTTGCTACACAATATTTTTGCTTGAATTAAATCTTCGTAAAAAGCTTCACAGTTTTCAACTTCCACCAAGAAAAAGTTAGCATCAGAATCATAAACTTTTTTAATACTTGAAGAGTTTTCAAAAGCTTGTTTTAAAATATTTTTCTGAACTAAAACTTCTTGTAAACGACTTTCGTATTCTTCAACTTTTTCCAATTCTTGAAGTGCAGTTCTCATGTTGACCTCACTAATATTGTAAGGCGCTTTTGTTTTGTTAATTAGAGAAATAATAAACTCCGACGACAACGCCATTCCAATTCTTAAACCAGCTAAAGCACGGGCTTTTGAGAGCGTTTGTAAAACAATCAGATTCTCAAATTCATTTAACTTATCCAAAATCGATTGTTGGTTTGAAAATTCTATGTAGGCTTCATCAACAACGACAATTCCGTCAAAATTCTTAACATAAAATTCCAAATCGTCAATAGAATTCCCTGTTGGATTGTTGGGCGAACATAAAAACAAAATTTTCGCTTTTGTATCTTTAGTTTTATTTAAAAAATCCTCTTTTTTCAATTGAAAACCAGAATCTAAATCAAGTGTGACAATCTTGTTTTCATTAATTGTTGCATAAAAACTATACATTGCAAAAGATGGATTCATCACAACGATTGCATCTTTTTTAGGCTCGCAAAATATTTTAATAATCAAATCAATCAACTCATCGCTTCCGTTTCCCAAAGCAATTTGCGAACTTGGGATATTTTTGATTTCGGATAGTTTTTGTTTTAGTTTTTTCTGAGTCGAATCTGGGTAACGATTGTAAGTCCCGAACGGATTTTCGTTGGCATCTAAAAGCGTGTAATCGCCGTCTGACAAAGTATCTCTAAAGCTAATATAAGGTTGAAGTGCAAGAATATTTGGTCGAACAAATTTTTGTATCGGATTTTCCATTTTTTAAAAGTTTATTTGTTTTGATTAATTTGATTTAATCGAAGTGTTACCGCATTTTTGTGTGCAAAAAGACCTTCTGCTTCCGCCATAACTTCGATGGTTTTTCCAAGGTTTTGAATACCTTGTTTTGTAATATTTTGAAAAGTAATTTTCTTTAAAAAAGAATCTAAAGAAACGCCAGAATAGCTTCTAGCAAACGAATTGGTTGGCAAGGTATGATTGGTTCCAGAAGCATAATCACCAGCACTTTCGCAAGAATAATTCCCAAGAAAAACAGAACCAGCATTAACAATTTTAGAAGTCCAATTCGCTGGATTGTCAACAGCTAAAATCAAATGCTCGGGCGCATAAAAATTAGAAATTTCAAAAGCTTCGGATAAAGTTTTAACCAAAATAAATTGACTATTTTCAATAGCTTTTTCTGCCAAATCTTTACGAGGTAAATTCTGCAATTGTAATTTTAACTCGTTTAAAGTATCTTCAAAAACCCGTTCGTTATCAGAAATAAAAACAACTTGGCTATCAGCGCCGTGTTCTGCTTGAGATAATAAATCTGCCGCACAAAACTCAGGAATCGCTTGTTCATCTGCAATTACCAAAACTTCGCTAGGACCAGCAGGCATGTCGATAGCAATACCAAATTCGGTCGCCATTTCTTTCGCAGTTGTTACAAACTGATTTCCGGGACCAAAAATTTTATAAACTTGAGGAATTGTTTCTGTCCCAAAAGTCATCGCAGCAATCGCTTGCGAACCACCAACTTTAAAAATTTCAGTAACACCACAAAGTTCCGCCACGTACAAAATCGCAGGATTAATTTCGCCTTTCTCGTCCGGCGGCGAACACAAAATAATCTCTTTACAACCTGCTAATTTTGCAGGAATTGCTAACATAAGAACGGTCGAAAACAAAGGCGCCGTTCCGCTAGGAATATAGATTCCAACCTTCTCGATGCCGCGAGATTCTCGCCAACAAGTCACACCAGAAGTTGTTTCGATTTTATTAATGGATTCTTTTTGCGACGCATGAAAAATTTCGATATTCGATTTCGCTTGCTGAATCGCTTTTTTCAAATCTTCGGAAATTAAACTTTTCGCCGTTTCAATTTCTTTTCTTGCAACTTTAAAATCTGCAATATCAACGTTATCAAATTTTTTAGAAAAAAATTTCAAAGCTTCGTCTCCATTTGTAGAAACATTGTCAAAAACTTCCGCAATTAGGGATTTTAAGTTTTGTTTTTCCAGCGTTGGTCTTTGCACAAGATTCTTCCAATCGCTTTTCTGAAGATATTTAGTAATTATCATAATCGAAATTTTAAATCACCATTTTATCAATCGGGATAATCAAAATATCCTGCGCACCAGCTTGCTTCAACTCGTCAATAACTTCCCAAAAACGACTTTCGTCAATAACAGAATGTATGCTACTCCAACCTTCCTCTGCTAAAGGAATAACGGTCGGACTTTTAAGAACGGGCAAGATTTTAGAAACCGATTCAATCTTAGAATTCGGGACATTTAGCAAAATATACTTTGAATTTTTAGCTTTCTGAACGGCTTGGATTCGAAATAACAATTTCCCTAAAATCGCTTCTTTTTCTTCTGAAAGATTTTGATTTTTTGCCAAAACCGCTTCGGATTTTAGAATCACTTTTGTCTCGCGAAGTCCGTTTTTAAACAAAGTTGAACCTGAACTTACGATATCACAAATGCCTTCCGCAAGACCAATATTTGGCGCAATCTCCACCGAACCAGAAATGACGTGAATATCGGCCTTAATATTATTCTCGTCTAGAAATCGACGCAGGGTATTCGGGTAAGAAGTTGCAATCTTTTTAGCATTAAAATAAGATAAATCGTCTGTATCAATATCTTTGGGAACTGCCATTGATACACGACACTTCGAAAATCCTAAATGCTCAACAACATCAATATTTTTTGAAGTTTCGATTAAAAGATTTTCGCCAACAATTGCAACGTCCACAACACCATCTTCGACATATTGCGGAATATCGGAGTTACGCAGATAAAAAATCTCAAGCGGAAAATTATCGACAGAAACCTTCAGTTGGTCTTTTCCGTCATTGTAAGAAATGCCGCAGTCGCGCAAAAGCTTGATGGAATCTTCGTAAAGTCGTCCGCTTTTTTGAATGGCAATTTTTAGTTTACTCATTTTTTTATTGAATTAAAGCCTGAGTAAATCGCGGATTCTGCCGATTAAAAATAAAAAATCCCGTTCGATTTACTCAAACGGGATTTTGATATTTTCTGTCAACTACATATCATTATCAGCTCGCCTGAGTGCAAGTATGATGATAATAATGATGTAATTGATTGTTATACATTTTTGTTATTTTGATGAAGCAAATTTATAAATAATTTTTAACAAGCAAAATATTTTTCTAAAAATTTAAAACAAACAAGATAATATTTCTGAAATCTAAAAATATCCTATAAAGACTATTGCTTAATAAATTTAGTCGTTACTTCTGTATTTTTAGTTTTAATCTTAATTAAATACAAACCAGATTTCCAAGCTTTAACATCAATAGGAGCAAAAGAATTTGATTGATAAATTAAAATTCCGCTGCCATCGAAAATCGAAATCTGCTCTACATCTTTTACTCCTTTAATATTTATAAAATCGGAACTTGGATTTGGATAAACTTGAAACACATTTTTATCAATTTCAGCAGTTGCTAGATTATCAAGATTTTGGATTTTAACATTATCCACTTTGAAACCCGATTTATAATTATCGAACTCAAAATCAAACTCTTTAATGGAATTAATTTCAGAATTAAAAGTCGAGGTTGTAAGTTTAACATTATCAAGATAATACTCGATTTTTTTTGTGTTAAAATCGATGTTAACTTTTAAGTTGTACCATTTTTTAGCCTGCCAAGTTTTGATAACGCTTGTCGTATCATCGCCAACTTCTAAGCTTGCATTATAACTATAGTAGAAACCTCCAATACGCTCGTAGTCATCAACATCCATGCTGTAAAGCGTCAACATATCGTAATCCGCAGAGGTTAACTTATCTAGATAAATGTCTGCCGAAATTGACATTCTTCTATAAGCTGGTGCATTGTAGAAAATGCCTCCCCAATTCTCTTCTTGCGCCTCATCTGCCGTAACTTCAACCGAGTTTGCGCCGTCCGCTGCTATCGTGTTAACGACCTGAGAATGCGTCTCGTCCACATACCCCCAATTGCTCCATCCTTTTTGTCCATTAAAGTTTCCGAGAGTAAAACCTTCCGAAGTTTCAAAAGAGATTTTGGTTTCTTGTGCCGAAATACTTTGGCTAAACAACAATATCGAAAGTGTAGAAATAAATAGTTTTTTATTCATATTAATAGTTAAAGGGCTGCAAAAATAAATAAAGTTATCAAACAGAGTCAAAAATTTTAATATTATTACATAAGTCATATTTCTAATTATTAATAATAAATTAAAATGCGTAATTTTGTGCTTTCTTAAAAAATTATGGAAAGTATAAAAGTTCACGACAAATCCTTTGTCCCTTATCTAAAGCACGAAGAAATCTTAACAATCGTCGATAGAATGGCGAAAGAAGTCTATGAAGAATACAAAGACGAACGTCCAGTTTTCATCGGGGTTTTAAGTGGTGTTATTCAGTTTTTCTCTGATTTTATCAAAGCTTATCCTGGCGAGTGCGAACTTGGTTTTATCAAAATGAGTTCTTATGTTGGGACAGAATCTTCGGGGATTGTCTTCAAAGAGATGGAGCTAACAAAAGACATCAAGGACCGTCACATTATTTTGATGGAAGACATTGTGGATACAGGTAATACAATTGAAAATCTTTTCACTTATTTTAAAGAAACACAACGTCCAAAATCGATTAAAGTAGCATCTTTGTTACTAAAACCGGATGTTTACAAAAAAGAATTCAAGATCGATTATGTTGGGAAAGAAATCCCTAACAAATTTGTTTTAGGCTACGGATTGGATTATGATGAGTTGGGAAGAAACCTAAAAGACCTTTATCAATTAGAAGACGGAAGTATCAACCACTAAATTTCTATACGGTCTCGCATCGTATTCCAAATAAATCTAAATAAAAAATGATTAACTTAGTATTATTCGGTCCTCCGGGAAGCGGAAAAGGAACGCAAGCGCAACATTTGATTGAAAAATTTAATCTTAAACAAGTTTCGACTGGCGACCTTTTCAGATTCAATATCAAAAATGAAACAGAACTAGGAAAACTTGCGAAATCTTACATCGACAAAGGCGAGTTAGTACCAGACCAAGTGACCATTGATATGTTGGTGGACGAACTAAGAAAACCGACAACTGCCGCAGGTTTTATTTTTGATGGTTTCCCAAGAACTGCAAAACAAACCGAAGCTTTGGAACAAATTGTAAAAGACGAACTAAAATCTGACATCACGATTTGTCTAGCCTTGGTAGTTGAGGACGAAACGCTTGTACAACGACTTTTGAAAAGAGGCGAAACAAGTGGAAGAACTGACGATAGCAACGAAGAAATCATCCGTAACCGCATCAAAGAATATTATGCAAAAACGGCAGAAGTTGCAGAACTATACAAACAACAAGGCAAATATGTAGAGGTTAATGGTATTGGAGAAATATCAGACATCGCAGAAAAACTTTTTGCTGAAGTTGAAAAAATTACAAAGTAATTTTTTTTAGTTATGAGTTATAAATTATGAGTTAGGTTTGTACTTAATTCTAAATTTGTAACTCATAATTTATCATATATAATTAAAAAAGAAAACAAATGTCCAATTTTGTAGATTACGTTAAAATTCATTGTACATCAGGTCACGGAGGCGCAGGTTCAGCCCATCTTCGTCGCGAAAAATACATTCCCAAAGGTGGTCCTGACGGTGGCGATGGTGGTCGTGGTGGCGACATCATCATGAAAGGTAACGGTCACGAATGGACGCTTCTTCCGCTTCGTTACACACGTCACGTGAAAGCTGGTCGTGGTGAAAACGGTGCTAAAAATCAGTTAACTGGTGCAGCTGGTGAGGACATCTACATCAATGTGCCCATCGGCACCATTGCAAAAAATGAAGATGGCGAAATCCTTGGCGAAATCCTAGAAGATGGTCAAGAAATCATCATCATGAAAGGTGGTAAAGGTGGACTTGGTAACGAGCACTTCAAATCATCTACCAATCAAACACCGAGATATGCACAACCTGGTATGGAAGGCGAAGAAGGTTTTGTTGTTTTCGAACTAAAAATTCTTGCTGATGTTGGACTTGTTGGTTTTCCAAATGCTGGTAAGTCGACCTTGTTGGCTTCAGTTTCTGCGGCAAAACCAAAGATTGCTAACTACGCGTTTACTACGCTTACGCCTAACTTAGGAATTGTGGATTACAGAAATTACAAATCCTTTGTAATGGCAGATATTCCTGGGATTATCGAAGGTGCTGCGGAAGGAAAAGGTCTTGGTCATCGCTTCTTACGTCACATCGAGCGTAACTCTATCCTACTTTTTTTAATCCCTGCAGATTCGGAAAATCATTATAAAGAATTTGAGATTTTAGAAAATGAATTAAAAAAATACAATCCAGAACTTTTGGATAAAGATTATATTATTTCGGTTTCTAAGGCGGACTTGTTGGATGACGAATTAAAAGCAGAAATATCTTCTGAATTCCCGGAAGGCAAAAAACCAATTTTCTTCTCAGGTGTTACTGGCGAAGGATTGATGGAGCTAAAAGACGCCATCTGGAAAAAACTACACGGATAACAATCACATCACAATAAACTATGAAAAAACTACTATCAATTCTTGCTTTAGGATTTTTAGCAACCTCCTATGCGCAAACAACTTTCGGCGTAAAAGCAGGTTACAACTTATCAACGATTAATCTTCTCGATGAGAATATTGACAGCAAATCTTACTTCTATGTTGGAGGTGTTGCTGAACACAAAATTAACGACAAATTTTCTGTACAAGGTGAGCTTTTGTACACCGAACTTGGCGGAAAATTCAGTTATGACGTAACGAGTATGGTCGGAAACGAAATTATCAACATGGGCGTTCAAAAAGCAAACGTACATTTACCACAATTGCAAATTCCGATTTCAGCGAAGTATTATATCGCAGAGCCTTTTTCGGTTTCAGCGGGACTTAATTTCGGTATTAACTTGAATCCAAATGTTAAATATTCATTCCATGACGGATTTTATCAAGATGGAAAAATTGATAACATTAGCACATTAAATATTTTTCCTTTTTTAAGTACAGAATATAAGCTACCAAATAATTTGTTTTTTGATGCCCGATATAATTTTAACTTTTTTAAAATTAATAAAGAAGGCGCCGATATAAAAGCTAGCTTTTTCCAAGTTGGTTTAGGTTACCGATTCAAATAATATTATTGGAACGAAAATTGAAAGCTTTTCAGAAAATAAAAATTATGAAATACTTATTAAGTCTTTTTGCATTTGTTGTTTTAATGTCTTGTCAAGCACAGAAAAACCAATCCAAATATTCGACGATAGAATTCGAAACAACACCATGTTATGGTTTTTGCTCCGTTTTCAAAATGACAATTAATGCAGATAGAACCGCAGTTTTCGAAGCAGAACGTTTTAATTTTGGAGAAAATTTTTCAAAAGATGATTTTTCGAAACCAAGAGAAGGGACTTTTAAAACGACAATAAAAGCGGAGGATTACAAAAAGTTAACAGCGCTGCTAAACAAACTAAATCCCAAAAGTCTCAACAATAAATATGGAGACCGCAATATCACAGATATGGCAACAAGTTTTCTTCGCATCAAATACAAAGATGGAACATCTAAAAACATCGAAGATTACGGCGGCAATGGAAGCAAAAACCTAAGAGAAGTTTACGATTTTATCCGTGAACTGCGCAAAAATCAAGATTGGAAAAAAGTAGAATAAGTCTTTATTTTATTTAACCTAACTTTGCAACATAAAATTCCTTCATCGCGAAGGAATTTCTTTTTTAAAATAAATATATTCATTTGAATTTTACAGACCTTAATTTAATAGAACCTATTACAAAAGCTGTCCAAACTTTAGGATACGAAAAGCCAACGCCCATACAGGAAAAAGCTATTCCAACCATTCTTAAAGGACAAGACTTTTTAGGTTGTGCCCAAACAGGAACAGGAAAAACCGCAGCTTTTGCGATTCCGATTTTACAAAATTTAATGTCTAGGTATTCGCCTAGCAACAAAAAGATAAAAGCTTTAATCCTTACGCCAACGCGTGAACTCGCTATACAAATTGAAGAAAACTTCAAAGATTATGGCAAAGCGCTTCCACTAAAATCTTTGGTGATTTTCGGAGGTGTTAAACAAGGTGCACAAGAAGCAAGTCTTAGAAAAGGGGTTGACATCCTTATTGCAACACCAGGACGATTGCTAGATTTCATCAACCAAAGAATTATCAGTCTCAAAGATTTAGAGATTTTTGTTTTGGATGAAGCCGACAGAATGTTGGATATGGGATTTGTTCACGATGTTAAAAAAGTCATCAAACTTATTCCTCAAAAAAGACAAACGCTTTTCTTCTCAGCGACGATGCCTAAAGAGATTAGCGCACTTGCCAACAGCATTCTGCACAATCCTGTAAAGGTCGAAGTGACACCAGTGTCGTCAACGGCTGACACTATCCAACAAAGTGCTTATCTTGTTGAAAAGGATGATAAACTTGATTTGTTAATACACATTCTTCAAGATAAAAAGATTGACCAACTTTTGGTTTTTGCAAGAACTAAACATGGCGCAGACAAAATTGCACGTAAGTTGCAATCTTCAAAAATCTCTGCTGAAGCCATCCACGGTAACAAGTCACAAAACCAAAGACAAAATGCGCTTAACAATTTTAAATCGAAAAAAACACGTGTTCTTGTTGCGACAGACATTGCAGCACGTGGTATTGATATCGACGAATTAAAATATGTTTTGAACTTCGAATTATCCGACGTTGCCGAAACTTACGTCCACAGAATTGGTCGTACTGGTCGTGCGGGCAACGAAGGAACCTCTTTTTCTTTTGTTGATGGATTGGATCTTGTCAACCTAAGAAACACCGAAAAATTGATTGGTAAAAAAATTCCGGTTGAGAAGAATCATCCTTTCCACACCGATAATTTGGTTGAGCAAAAACGTGATAGCAACAACAAGCCAATGGCTGCTAGACCACCAAGACCTGCTGCTAACAAACAATCCAAATCTGAACAACGCAGCGGATTATCTTACAAAAAGCCAAATAACAAGAGTAATTTTACTAGAAAGAAGTAAGCTACAAAAAAGGAAGCAAAATTTGCTTCCTTTTTTATATTTCTAAACCCAAATCCAATTTATTTTTTACCGGATTTGCGTACATTCCTAAATAGTGGTTCAGGAAAGATTCTTGATTTTTATCAATATTAAGTTCTAAACGGCGCACGAAAAAATCACGTTCACTCTCCGAATAGCGACCACTAAAACGATTACCTTTTGTAAGAACATCATAAGCAATAAAATTGGTCGGGAACAAGTGATAATTTCCAATTATTTGCTTGTCAACTGCCTTTGCAAGATTTTGAATTTCTTGGTTTGCGTTTTCGGATTCTGCTTTAATTCGAGAATAGTCAGTTTCCATCGTTTTCCCAAAATGAATATGAATATGTTTCTTCTGTCCTAACACACCCGCCATCACATTATTAAAATCCTCATTTTTATCTTTCGGAATATCTTTGGATTGATGCGCTTTAACCGTTTTCAGCTTGTCAGTTGGATCAAATTCATAGGAAATACTTACAGGCAAAAGATTAAGCTTTTCGAAATAATCGCAAACATCATTTTTGCCATTTGCCATTGCCAACATCTTCAGAACACCTGGATGCGTATTATCATTTCCGTCTTTGGTGCGGCCTTCGCGTTGGGCAATCCAAACATTTTGATGACTTTCCAAAACCAAATACTTAATGTATTCTGACAACATTTGACTGCTCTTAAGAAGTTCTCTTGGCGACACATCTCGACTCACCAAAAAGTTACGATTCAGCCTTGCTAAAACCATGAAAATATCGCGTTGCACCAAGTTATCGCCAATCGCCGAAGCGGTTAATTGAAAGTCATTTTCCAACAACGCCAAATTAAGCAAACTCGTATCCAATACAATATCACGGTGATTGGATATAAAAAGATAAGTTTTAGATTTATCAAGATTTTCTAAACCTGAAACCTTTAATCCCTCCGAGGATTGCGATAATATATTCTGAATACAAAAACGAATGACTTTTGACTGAAAATCTTCTATACTGTTAATTGATTTTAGAACCGAAGAAATTTCTTCCTCAGATTTTTGAGGAAATGTGAAACGCAACAAAGCTTGCATCATCGGATGTTTTTGCATCGAGAGCAAGGCGCTTTGCACTTCTTCAGGATTATAAAATCTTATATTTTCAAATATGCTTTGCATTAATCTTTTTTTAGATTGAACATTCTAAGCGCGTTTTCTGTTGTTTTTTGATTAATCTCATCAAATGAAACGCCATATACATCCACCAACTTCCCAGCAACCAAGGCTACATATGCACTTTCGTTTCGTTTTCCACGAAATGGTACAGGTGCAAGATAAGGTGAATCTGTTTCCAAAACGATTTTGTCCAACGGAATTTCGTTAAGGAATTGGTCAATTTTTCCATTTTTAAAAGTAACAACACCACCAATACCAAGGATAAATCCTAAATCTATAGCACGTTTTGCATGCTCCAAATCGCCTGAAAAACAATGGAAAATCCCTCGAAGTTTGGGATGCTTTTTCCGGTCTAGAACTTCAAAAGTTTCGTCAAAGCTTTCGCGTGTATGGATCACAATTGGCCAATCTTTTTCTATTGCCCAGTCGATTTGTTGTTCAAATGCCTTTATTTGAATATCCAAAGTGGACTTATCCCAATAAAGATCAATTCCGATTTCTCCAATGGCAACAAAATCTCTTTGATCGATATAGTTTTTTACGATTTCGAGTTCTTTTTCCAAAGATTCTGGTTGTACAGAACAAGGATGAAGTCCCATCATCGCATACATTTGCTCAGGATAGTCAGCTTCTAACCGCAACATTTTTTCGTGCGTTTCGGAGTCGATAGCAGGCAACAAAAATTGCTCAACACCTTTGTCCACGGCACGATCAATCATCGCGGCTCTATCTTCATCGAATTGTTCTGAATATAAATGTGTATGTGTATCAATCATTTTTTTGTTGTTGGTTGGCGGTTGTTAGTTTTTAGTTGCTTAGCGAAAACAATTCGTAATTCCTAATTCGTAATTCGTAAATCAATAGCGGGAGCACTTCGACAAGCTCAGTACAGGCTCCGGCGGAAATAGCTGCCCTAAAAATCTAAATCCGAGAAAATCGAATGTTTAACTTTTTGACGCTGATCTTGGATTTTCTGTTTTAAAGTTTCTAAAAACTTTTGATGTTTTGGACTTTCCTCATCCGAAGATTTGTGTTGAAGCGCGGACTGAATTTTGTTATTTTCGTTGATGAAAAGCTTTGTTTCATCGGCAAAAAAAGCTTGTCCAAATTTCTCCCAAACATATTGAACCGCCTGCGAATTTGGGTGCAACATATCGTCTTTGTAAAAACGATAATCGCGCAAATCGTCCATCAAAATTTCATAAATCGGCAAATAATGACAGTTGTTATAATTGGGCACAACCTCGTGGATTGCTGTCATCAATTTTGCTTTGCTCAAGCTGTTTTCGGTCATTCCGTCTTTGGTGTGACGAACGGGTGACAAGCTGAACAAAACCTGAACATCATCTGGGCAAATATCCTTGATGCATTCTATAGTTTCGGCAATATTTTGACACAATTCTTCGTGTTTCAAAAATCTTTTATTAAAGAATTTTTGTGGGATTTTGTGACAATTGGCTGCGATTTTATTTTTTGGCAAAAACTCGTAAATATAGGACGTTCCATAAGTGATAACAACCCATTTTGTCGTTTGCAAAAAGTCATTAGCCGTCTGCAATTTCGTGTTGATCTGCTCCAAAGTTTTGTGCGAAAAACGAGAGTCAAACGACGAATGATGATCCAAGCTAATAAACAAATCATTAGCCAGAATAAGGTCTGCCTCGGTATAATCTTTCCCTGCGTAAATCTTCTGAAATGCACGGTTAATCGCAAACGGATTGAACAAAGTCCCAAACGGATTGTGGAAAGTTTTGAGCTGTCCATCTGCCAATTTGGTACTAATCTCCGAGGCAAAACACGAACCTATCGAAAAGATAGAATCTTCGATTTGGATTTTTTCTTCAACGGCATTGATGTCAACTTCTGTTCTGAAAATCATGAATTTAATAAAAATTAAAATTTATTTTTCTAAATAGTAAATGAATTAATGAAACCTCGATTTAATTTAAGTTTTTGATCTTACTATATTCATTAAAAAGTAAATCAACCATTTTCTGATTCTTTTCACTTTTAAATAAATACTGCTCGTACACAGCTATTGAAAACAGTAAGGGAACTTCACCCAAACTATATTCTTTACTTAATATTTTATCTTTCCAATTTCCACCAAAACTTTGAATAAAGCCTTTTTGAATATTGTAAGCCATTTCGTGACCTAAAAATTTAGGAAGAGCATTAATACCAACAGCATCCTCTAGTAGAAGCCTTATTTGTTTATCTTTCTTTGGATAAAAATCTAAAAAATATAGAACTAAAACATTAACCAATACTAATAATCCCACTTTCACTTTGAAAGTATTATGATTACTATAATAGCCTGCATTACTTCCAAACATAAAACACAATATAATAATCGATATCATTATCATATAGATTTTAACGACCTGTCTCCAATACAAATCAACTTCAAAACTTTTCTTCTTATCAAGAAAGTAAAAGCTTTGTATTGGTATTAGAGGGATACCAACGATAATAAATCTAGTTCCTAGACCTTGTCCGTTAAGACTTCTATATTTTTTAATAATATAATGTCCTAAAATCATGATTTATTTTTCTCTTCTTAATAGATATTCTGCAAGTTCCAAAAGCGGTTTTTTATTCTCCACAGGAACGTCAATTTTAGCCAAATATTCTAAAGCGATTTCGCTGTGTTGATGTACCAAACGAAGCACTTTTTCTTCAACCTTCGTCATACGAAAAATCTTTTCGACACCATAGATTTTATCAACATTGTCGGTCTTTTTACTGTACCAATAATCCAACTCTTTACGCTCATCATCATTAGCATTTTCCAAAGCCGTTAGATAAAGAATTGTTTTTTTGTTTTCGTAGATATCGCCAGCATGTTTTTTTCCAACCGCAGCTTGGTCGCCATAGACATCCAAATAGTCGTCCATAATTTGGAATGCGATTCCTAAATGTTTACCAAAATTATAAAGCAAATCTGACTCTTCATCACTTGCTCCTGCAATCAGCGCACCAATCTGTAAAGATGCTGCACTAAGAGATCCCGTTTTGTAAGTAATCATTTTAATATAATCATCATGGCTAACATCGTTCATGCTTTCGAAGTTAACATCCAACTGCTGACCTTCGCAAACGACAATTCCAGTATCTGTAAATATCTTCAAACACTTTTTGAAAAGTATAGGCTCCAAATCTAGAAAATACTGATAAGCCTTGAACAGCAAATTATCTCCCGAAAGAATACCAATGTTAAGTCCATACAAAGTATGAATCGTTGGTTTGTTACGACGAAGCGGCGCCTCGTCCATAATATCGTCATGAATTAGTGTAAAGTTGTGGAAATACTCAATCGCCAAAGCAGGCTTCAAAGCATTTTCTAAATTACCACCGAATAATTCGCAAGCCATCAACACCATAATTGGTCGCATTCTTTTGCCACCGTGCGCCATAATGTAGTTCATTGGTGCATATAGTTCTGCTGGATCTTCTTTAAATTGGTGTTTTTCAACTGCTTCAGAAACAATATTCTGATATTTATCTAAAAAATTCATAGACCGAAATAATTTTACACAAAAATACAATTTTAAAACGGTTTAAGTAAATCTTCTACAGCTCTAAAAGCCTATAAAACAAAAAACTTTGTCGACTTACGAAGACAAAGTTTATATTTTAATTTAAAGTTTTCTAAAACTTAGAAAGCCATTACAATAAGATATGTAATTCCAGCAACAATAGCACTAATAGGAATTGTTAACACCCAAGCCCACAATAGACTTACTGTAACACCCCATCTTACTGCAGAAACTCTTTTGGTCAAACCTACACCAATGATAGATCCTGTTACAGTATGAGTTGTAGAAACTGGAATACCAAAGTGATCTGTAATGAATAATGTAATCGCACCTGCCGTCTCAGCAGCTACACCTTCCAAAGGCGTCACTTTTGTAATTCTGGTACCCATTGTTTTGATAATCTTCCAACCACCGCTCATTGTTCCCAATGCGATTGCGATGAAAGACACCAAAGGCACCCAAATATAATGCTGTGTAAAGAAGTCAAATCTTACAGCAGGTTTCATCAATGCGTATTGATCTCCCAACATATTAACATGGTAATAGATAACGGCTGCACCAATAATACCCATAACTTTTTGAGCATCGTTAAGCCCGTGACCTAAACTAAATAATGCCGAAGACACCAACTGCATTTTTTTGAATTGCCTTTCTGCCTTGTGTGGATTCGATCTTTTATAAAGCTGAATAATAATCAACGTGATAATAATCGAAATCACCATACCAATTAATGGCGCCATAAAGATGAACAAGAAAATTGGAATAACGACTTTAAACTTAACAACATCTTGTGTAAAGAGTTGCTTGAAAGCTTCTAATAAATTATGAAAAAATCCTGCATCTGGATGAGCAGTACTAAGCGCTTGATAATCTAAACACAAAGCATGCATCAAAGCAGCTCCGATGAAACCTCCAATCAAGGTATGTGACGATGATGACGGAATACCAAACCACCACGTCAGCAAGTTCCATGCAATCGCTGCAATAAGACCCGCAAAGATTACTTCTAGGTTAATATAACTTTCGTTGACGGTTTTGGCAATCGTGTTACCAATTTTGAACTCGCCGATAACATAAGCTGCGATAAAGAAAGCTGCAAAGTTCCAAAGTGCAGCCCATAAAACTGCTTGGAAAGGTGTTAAAACCTTAGTTGACACAATTGTCGCAATAGAGTTTGCGGCATCGTGAAAACCATTGATATAGTCAAATATTAACGCTAACGCAATAATGACAATTAGTAAAACTGGAAAATCCATTCGTAATTATTTGGTTAATGAATAGACTTAAGCGTATTTAATAACAATACTTTCCATGATGTTAGCAACATCTTCAGCTTTGTCCGTTACTATTTCAAGATAATCAAGAATAGATTTTTGTTTGATGATAAGTATCGCATCATTAGTCTCGAAAAGCTTAACAGTTGCTTGACTTAATACATCGTCAGCAATATTTTCGTAAGAGTTAATCTTAATACAAGATTCTTTAACCTCGTTAGGGTTTTTGAAATCTTTAAGATTCTCGATAGCTCTTCTCAACTCAACACAAGATTTGTGAATCAATAATGAAAACTCAGAATATACTTTATTTTCAGGCGTTTTGTAAAGGTAGATGTACTTTGCAGAAGCATAGATATAATCTGCGATATCGTCTAGTCCAGCAGCTAATTGACTGATGTCTTCTCTGTCAAATGGTGTGATAAAGTTTTCACCCAATTGTACAAAAACTTCATGTGTCAAATCATCCATCTTGTGCTCATAGTCACTCATTTGGTTAAGCATTGACTCATCATTGACATCAAACTCCAACAATCCTTCATGAAAAGTCTTTGACATATCCACCAATGTGTCTGTCACCTTCTCGAACAAATCAAAAAAAATCTTGTCTTTCGGCTGGAATGCTCTGAAAATATTCCCAATTCCCATTTTATATTATTTTATATTTTGAATCCACAAATATCCAAAATAAGCATAACCTCAATAATAAGCCAATGTTAATAAATCATTAACAAATAAAAAAACCTACATCGCTGGATGTAGGTCTTTACTAGTATTTTACGAGGATTAGTTAGCGACTTCCGCACGCATATCTTTTCCTTTAAATTTCTGAGTTTCAAGCCCTCTAAGAACTTCATCTTTGAAAGATTTTTCGATTTCGAAGAATGAGAATTTCTCAAGAATCTCGATATCGCCAATATCTGCACGTTTTTTAGACTTCGAAGTTGCTTTGTTAAGAATCTCCAACATGTCCATTTTCTTCAATTGGTCTCTTTTTCCTAAGTTAAAGAAAAATCTCACCATGTTTTCAGAATTACGTCTAGACTTACGGTCTCTTCCACCATCACGTCCACCTTCTCTTCTTTCACGAGGTTCGCCTCTTCTCTCACGCTCTCTTCCTCTCTCGCGACGACTTCCTCTGTCATCTCCTCCATTGAATTTAGCTTCCACCAAGTCATTTCTGTCTTTGTAGTAAGTTCCTAATTCTTTCAATTGGAATTGAAGTAACTTGTGCACCAACTCTTCTTTTGAAAATTGAGACAAATCAGGAATCAATGCATCATCAAATGTAAATACATCTTCTGCACCTTCTTCGCTTAACAATTTTTCGAAAACACCATTAACTTGTGCTTTCATAATATCGTCACCTGTTGGGATTTTCCCTTCATTGATTTCGATTTTTGTAGAAGCTTTAATTTGTTTAAGCTTTCTACTTTCTTCAGGTTTAATCAAAGCTAAAGAAATACCATCTTTCCCAGCACGTCCTGTACGACCACTTCTGTGTACAAATACTTCTGGATCATCTGGTAATGAGAAATGGATAACATGCGTTAAAGAGTCAACATCCAAACCTCTTGCTGCAACGTCTGTTGCCACAAGAATATCGATATTTTTCAAACGGAATTTCTTCATAACTGTATCACGTTGCGCTTGTGATAAGTCACCATGAAGAGCATCTGCTGCGTAACCATTTTGCATCAAGAAGTCTGCAACCTCTTGTGTTTCCATTCTTGTACGGCAGAAAATAATCGAATATTGGTTAGGGTTAGCATCAATCATACGCTTTAGCGCTTCTTTCTTTTGACGGTAACCTACTACAAAATATTCGTGTTTGATGTTCTTTTTAACTTCGTTAATAGAACCTACCGAAATACGATGTGGATTCGTTAAATAGTTTTTAGAAATTCTTTCAACTTCTTTGTTCATCGTAGCAGAGAACAAGAAAGTTTGTTTTGTTTCTGGTGTTTCGCTGATAATTGTTTCCAAATCATCTTTAAAACCCATAGACAACATTTCGTCAGCCTCATCCAACACCAACCAATGGATGCTAGAGAAGTCTAAAGCTTTTCTGTTAATAAGGTCGATAACACGTCCTGGAGTTCCCACAATAATTTGTGGTTTATCTCTTAAAGAACGGATTTGCTCCATAATACTACTACCACCATATACCGCAGTTGTTTTGATATTTGGTAAATACTTGGTGTAGTTTTTTATGTCTTTCGTAATTTGAAGACATAATTCTCGCGTCGGACAAAGCACCAAAAATTGGATTTTGCGACTCGTTTCGTCAATCATATCCAAAATCGGAAGCGAAAACGCTGCTGTT